>NZ_JBMAIQ010000013.1:0-224691 GCF_048573875.1 Rhodococcus sp. SB1D | reverse complement strand
CTCGATCATGAGGACCAGTCAACCATGAAAACCGAACTGTCGGAACTTTCAGACGCCAACGGAGAAAGGCGTTGCGTCCGTTCGCTGTCGAGGCTAGTATCGAATGTATGTTCGACACTACCGGGGGGTAAAAGTGACGACGCAAGTATCTGAACAGGCCATATCCAAACAGGCGATATCCGAAGAGACCATCGGACAATTCCGAGCATCACTCGTCAGCATGGATCGATCCATCGACAACGCAGCACGCGTGGATCTTCTGCGCGCTTTGGAAGAGTTGAAGGCCAGTTGCGCTGGTGCCCAGGCATTGCTGGCTGCCGATCTCGACGCGTTCACCCGCAACGACCGCGGCGAACGGGGAGTGCCGCGCGCATACCAAGGCCGTGGAATCAACGCGCAGATTGCCCTCGCACGGCGAGAGTCGGCTTGGTTCGGAACTCAGCATCTGAACCTGGCCCGCGCACTGAACGACGAGATGCCTCACACACTTCGACTACTCGTCGACGGCTCCATCAGTGAGCATCAAGCGACGATCCTCATGCGCGAGACTTCATGTCTCACCGCCCAGGATCGCGCTACATTGGATCGCGAGTTCTGCTGCGACGCTGCAATCTTGGACGGATGCGGCAACCACCAACTGACACAAAGAATCCGCGCACGCACTGCCGAAATAGACTCCGACAGTGTTGCCAGACGAGCACGCAAAGCCGTGGGAGACAGACGAGTGACGTCACGGCCTGCGCCCGACACGATGTGCTGGCTCAATGTATTTCTTCCCGTGGCCGAAGGTATCGCCGTGCACGCCACGCTCAGGCGCGACGCAGATTCCGTACTTGCCGGCGGGGACAAGCGCACCCGAGCGCAAATCATGGCTGATCTCCTGGTCGAGCGAGTTACCGGAATCGGCCGCGCCACACCGACACCCGTCACCGTGAATCTGGTTGTCTCCGACCAGTCATTGTTGGGCGAAAATTCCGACCCGGCGTACGTCCACGGGTACGGACCTGTACCAGCCGCTATTGCACGCGAATGGATCACCAAGGCCAGCGAAGACTCCGAAACGGTGGCAACGCTCCGAAAGCTCTACGCACGCCCCGATACGGGCGCACTGACCGCAATGGAATCCACGGCGAGAACCTTCCCGAAGGGGTTGGCGCGATTGATCGAACTCCGTGATCGAAGCTGCCGTACTCCGTGGTGCGACGCGCCGGTTCGCCACCGCGACCACATTCGCGATCACTCGAGGGGTGGCCTCACCAGCGCAGCCAACGGTGCCGGGTTGTGTGCGGCATGCAATTACGCGAAACAGGGCTCGGACTGGACTGCCGAACCTGTACCAGGTAACCGGCACACCTTCACCACAACGACACCTACCGGGCACCGGTATTCGTCTGAGGCTCCGCCACTTCCGGCACCCTGGACCAGTCCGGATGCGGCCTAAGTTCCTCGGTGAGCCAATGCGTTCACGAACACCTCGGAAATCTCCGAGGGGTCACGAGCGATGTACGTCGAACCGCCCGTCACGCGGGAGATATCGGCGAGCGCCGCCGCGTCTGCGTCATCGGTGATGCCGATGGTGACGATGATGACCGGACGCGCCGGATCCTGCTCGCGTGCAAGTACATCGAGCAACTGTTCACGGCTGATGCTGTCAGGATCTTCGTTTGCGCCGTCGGTCAAGATGATGACGCTGTTGACTGCTCGCGGATCGTACGATTCCTGAACCTTACGGAATGCGGCCAGCGTCGTGTCGTACAAACCTGTGGCGCCACGTTTGAGTTCGGTGAGCCGGTTCGCCTGATCTGCCATCAACTTTCGTTGAGTCACACCGTCGACGATCGTGTCGTAGCGCCTGATCGGCACCAATTCCTGGAAGTCCTGGGTTCCGTTCATACCTTGGGAAAACGCCCAGAGACCGGCAGCGACGCTGTCTGGGAAGACCTGATTGCCGGCCAGAGCAGCAGCAGTGGTCAACTGCATGCGCGTCTTGCCGCCTGCCGCCGGGTAGTCCATCGACGCAGACACGTCGATCGCAACGAGTGTCCGGATCGGCTTGGCCATCAGAGCCCAAGCGCCCAGTGTCTGATCGGCCACCGACTGTTCGGACACGGTCAGTGCCGTGACGTCACCGACTCCACCTTCGACGGCTCCACCGCCGGAAGTACGGAACCCGCTGCGCGTCAGCACTTCCTGAGCAGATTCACTGTGCAACAGCTCGGCGATGGCGTCACTCTTCTTGGCTGCGGCGTAGTGCCGGTCCGGTGCCGAAGCACTGACCACCAGGGGGTAATCCATGATCATGGTTCCCGTCGCCGGTACTGTCGCGGAAATCTTCGACTCGGCCTTCGTGAACTCGACGACCTGTTGCTCGGTCGAAACACCGACCTTTCCGGAGCTGACCAATTCGGTGAGCATCTTCTGTCCTACCGGCTGATCTTCGGTACGAACACTCTCCGCTTGCGCATGGGGTACGAGTGCCGCTCGAACGGATTCGGAGGTGGCCCCGGTTTCCGCGAGAGCTCCGAGAATGGGCGCCGACGCAACCCCTGTGAACAACGGATTGCCCAACGCCAGATCGGGAACCTGTAGCGCCGTGAGCCAACTGGCAAACTGTTCGCCACCGCCGGAGGCAAGTACGACAGGCGAGGTGGCGATCGAACCGCCGGCGGCAGCGACCGGCCCTTTGGCCGTCAATGCAGCTTTGCCCACCCACGCTGTCGAATCCGGTATCCACATGTCCGGAGCGTCCACGCCCTTACCCAAAGTTCCCGCAACGTCCCCGGGCAGCGCAGAGGTGACCGTGATCCGTGAACAGCCTGTCTGCTCCGGCGACGATTCTGCGAGGATCTCCGTGACTGCCGGCGCGATCGCAGGATCCGCTGCCAGCGAGTACTCGTCGACGCTCTCGCAGGAATCGGACTGTGTTGCCTTGAAGACCACCACCCCGGTGGCGACTACCGCGACGGCAACCAACCCACCCACTGCGTAGAACCCGATCGACCGCCCGCTGTCAGGACTCGAATGCCGTCCGCCCGCCATGAAATCTGCCCTTCCGAGGCCACTCGCACTCAGGCATACCGACGGTATGCGCGCGACTGGAACTGTCCCTACCGGGCGGTAGTGTAGCCAAGAACACAGAAATTCCAACTAGCGCTGAATCGTCGGAGAACCGGCGAGCCCACATTTCGGGACAGGCCGGCCGAATTCACGAACCTTCAAGCGTCGCAGCGACTTTTCAGCAAACTGACCTGCTAGAGCAGCTCACGCTTCTGAACCTTGCCCATCGCGTTACGTGGCAGAGTCTCGGCAAATCGAACCTCACGGGGACGCTTGTGCGCCGACAACTCCGCCCCCACCAACTCGACCAATTCGGCTTCGGTGACCTCGGGAGTCCCGGGCTTACGGACTACGACGGCGATGATCCGTTGCCCCAGATCGGCGTCGGGGACACCGATCACCGCAACTTCGGACACCGAAGGGTGCCCGAGGATGGCGGTCTCGATCTCGCCGGCGCCGACTCTGAATCCACCGGATTTGATCAAGTCGATGGATTCGCGGCCGACGATTCGGTGGAACCCACCCTCGTCGATGACGGCGACGTCACCGGTCTTGAAGTAGCCGTCCTCCGTCCAGGACTCGGCGGTTGCGTCCGGACGGTTCAAGTAGCCGTCGAAAAGCATCGGCCCACGTACCTGTAGGCCGCCGATACTCTCGCCGTCGTGCGGCACATCGTTGCCCTTCTCGTCACGAAGACGAGTCTCGACTCCGCGCAGCGGCACGCCGACCCACCCCGGGCGTCGCTCGCCGTCGAAACGCGTGCTCAGGGTCAGCATCGTCTCACTCATGCCGTAACGCTCGATGGGCGTCAATCCTGTTCGCTCCCGCAGCTTTTCGAAGACAGGCACGGGAAGCGGCGCACTACCGGAGACCAGAAGTCGGGCACCGGACAACGCGCGGGCAGCTTCTTCGTCTTCGGCGATACGCGACCAGACGGTGGGGACACCGAAGTAGAGGGAGCCTTTGGCCCTTGCGTAGTTTTCCGGCGTCGGCTTGACGGTGTGGATCACCCGGCTGCCGATCCGGAGGGGGCCGAGGATTCCGAGAATCAGTCCGTGCACGTGGAAGAGCGGAAGCCCGTGTACGAGGGTGTCTCGCCACGTCCAGTCCCAGGCCTCGGCGAGCGCGTCGAGCCCGGCTGCGATAGCCGAGCGACTGAGCAGAACGCCCTTCGGTGGGCCGGTAGTTCCGGACGTGTACAGGACGAATGCTGTGGACTGCGGTGCCGGTTCGGGATAGCTGTGCCACGAGCGAGCGTGCAATCGGACGGGAACCACGGGCAGACCTTCGCAGTGGTCGTCCGTTTCGCCGAGCCACGCCTGGGCACCGGAGTCACGCAGAATGTGCTCTCGCTCAGCCTTCCCCGAGTCCGGCGGGACCGGCACAACGGTGACGCCGGCAATCAACGCCCCGACGACGGCGAGAATCGTTTTTGCTGTGGGAGTTGCCAATACGGCAACCCGATCGGCCTGCGCCACTCGCTCCGCGACCGAGGTCGCGGCACCGAGAATGGCACTCCGCGAGAGAACCGTGTCACCGATCGTCACGGCGTCGTCGAGGTCGTCACCGCGGGCAACAGCAAGGGGGTTCAAGGATCTCAGCAGCACCACGACAGCATCTCACAGCGCGGATGGTCGCAAACTTTCTCCTGCCCGACGCGCGTCCATCGAGTGCGGAGGGAACAGCGTCACCAGCGCAGCCCCCAAGAGCGCCCCGGAAAGCACCGCGAATCCGTGTGCGTCGTCGACCGTCACCAATGTTGCGCCGCCGACGACAATCACGACCGTCAGAACAATCTCAGGCATTCGCGGGCGCACCAGAACGCCGATGCCCGCGGCCGCCGCTGCCAGAGCAAGCGTGGCACCGGAGTTGCCTGCGCCGGTCGACGGGAAGACTGCGGTGGTGAGCAAACCGAACAACAGTTGACCGAGCAGGAAGAGTGCCCAACCGCGTGCGGCGCCCCAGAGCCGAAAAGCAGGCGGCGCCACCACTGCCAACGTGAGAAGGTTGGCAACCGTCCCGGCAAGGCCGCCGTCCTGGACGAACACCGACGTCAGGATCCGCCACCACTGACCGTCGCGGATCAACGTGGGATCACGGCGAAACATGTCCAACAGTCCCGGCATCAGCGCCTGCAAAATTGACGGCACTGCCACCACGAGCCAAAGCACAACGGCCGAAAGAGGTAGGTCTCCGAGTATTCGACGATCCTTCAGCCACGCGAGCATCAGCGCGATCGAGGCAACAACGACGGCGACAATCAGTACCGCGTCCAAGCCGCCGGTCCCTGAGGTGGTCACAGCGCGACCTTACATCGGACCGATACCGACATCAGGGAACCTGACACCCGCGAAAGCACACGGTTCAGGCGGAGAGGCGCTTTGCTGCCGCGGCGATTCGTTCGTCTGTAGCGGTGAGAGCGATCCGAACGTGCTTTCTCCCGCTCGGTCCGTAGAACTCACCGGGGGCAACGAGGATCCCACGATCGGCGAACCAACTGACCGTCGCTCGACATTCCTCGCCGCGCGTCGCCCAGAGGTACAGACCTGCCTCGGAATTGTCGACGGTGAATCCGGCGCCTCGAACAGCTTCGATCAACACACTACGACGCTCGCGGTACCGCTCGCGCTGGATGTTCTCGTGTTGGTCGTCGCCCAAGGCTGCGGTCATCGCCGCCTGGATCGGTAGCGGCAGGATCATGCCCGCATGCTTGCGCACCTCGAGCAGTTCCGACACGAGAGCCGGATCACCGGTGACGAACCCGGCGCGATAGCTCGCGAGATTGGACGTCTTCGAAAGTGAGTGGACCGCAAGCAAACCGGTCAGATCACCGTCGTTGACACGAGGATCGAGAATGGAGAGCGCATCGGCTTCCCACGTCAATCCGAGGTAGCACTCGTCGGAGACGACGATGGCGCCGCGCTCGCGCGCCCAGGCCACGACCTTCTGCAAGTGCTCGAGGCCGAGCACCTTGCCGGTGGGATTCGAGGGCGAGTTCACGAAGATCATCGCCGCCGACTCGGGACCGAGCTTGTTCAAGCCGTCGGCGCGCAGGACACGAGCACCTGCCAGTTTCGCTGCGACCTCGTACGTCGGGTACGCCAACTCCGGAATGACCACCAGATCGCCGGCTCCGAGACCGAGCAATTTCGGCAGCCACGCGATCATTTCCTTGGTACCGATGGCCGGCAGCACCGCTGCCGGATCGACGTCGGGAATGTTGTAGCGGCGATCCAGTGACTCCGCCACGGCCTCGCGAAGCGCGAGCGTGCCATGAGTCGTCGGGTATCCGGGCACCTCGGCAACAGAGGCCAGAGCCTCCTGAATCACCGGGTCCACCGGATCCACCGGCGTCCCCACGGACAGGTTCACGATGCCGTCGGGATGAGAGTGCGCCTTCGCCGTGACATCGGCGAGCGAATCCCACGGAAAATCAGGAAGCCCAGCGGCCACCGGAGTACGAGACAAGATCTCTATTCCTCACCCATGGGAGGCAGCGCCTTGATGAACGGCGTGTCGTAGTCGACCTTGCCGAGCTTGGCCGCTCCACCCGGTGAGCCGAGATCGTCGAAGAAATCGACGTTGGTGCTGATGTACGCGTTCCACTGGTCCGGGACGTCGTCTTCGTAGAAGATGGCTTCGACGGGACAGACAGGCTCACACGCGCCGCAGTCGACACACTCGTCGGGGTGGATGTAAAGCATGCGTCCACCCTCGTAGATGCAGTCGACAGGGCATTCTTCGATGCACGCCTTGTCCATCACATCTACACACGGTTCAGCAATCGTGTAGGTCACTGCCGATCTCCCTGCCTTCCTGTCGTGCATCGCCGCCGCAACACGCAGTTGCAAGGGGCCGAAAATCCGATACGACTCTCACGTACCGCGGGAACAGCCTATTATCCCCCTGCCGACCGACTCTGAGCAGGCGGGGGTAACACATTTCAGCCTACTGCGGTGAAGTTCCTCGACCGAATCGCGATCCACTTCTCCCCCAGAGCGGCCGCGCGTACCAGTGCGCCCCGCTCACCGAGGTAATCCGCCACGACGCCGACCACCGGAATCTTGCCGATGATCTCGTACGGTTTTGTCCGCGACGGCCGCTTGTGCAACTCGTCCGTGATGGCACGAAAAGTCTTGGACGTGCGCCACAACATTCCGATGAGCGCGAACGGGCGCCAGGTCTCGTCGGCGCCGCCGGCTGATTTCTCGGCGAAGTCTTCTCCGGTGAGAAGCTCTCGAGACTTCGTCTCACGCCGGCACAGCACCGACGCCAGGAGGTCCACCTGCTGATCCCGTTCGGTCACTCCGTGTTCACGGGCAACCGCAACGAGCACAACGGCCTGATTCGCGAAGGCCAGCAGGTCCTGGATCGGCAACCGATTGAGGAGGACGCCGAAGATGCCGGGAAACGCGACGGCGACGGTGTTGAGTGCACCCAACCGGGTCGTCCACCACTTCGAGCGCTGCTCGTCGGTCATCACCGACCACGCCGCCGTCCCGGGGAACTTGACGACGTCGAGGACCCAAGCGGCCGCGTCCAACACCATCGCAGCAGCGTTTCGCTCGGGATCGGTCGGCTCGAACGTCCGACGTTTGATACCGAGCGGATCGCTGTAGGCGAGGTCGAGAACCGGGTTGATCCCCCACACCGCTCGATCGAGAACCTCGACGACCTTGCGGTCCCCCAGTACGTCAGCCATCAGGCAATCGCTCCTTCGCGTCGTGCATGTGTGGTGGTTCGTTCGCGTGCCGGACGTCCGATTCCCTCGGCGATGGCGCGCAGTTCTGCGACGGTCTTCTCGGAACCGTGTTCGGAGCCGGCCATCCGCGAGATCGTCTCTTCCATCAGCGTTCCGCCGAGGTCGTTGGCGCCGCCGTTGAGCATCATCTGCGTTCCGGTGATGCCAAGTTTGACCCAGCTGGTCTGGATATTGGGTATGCGGCCGTGCAGCATGATGCGTGCCAACGCGTGCGCAGCGCGGTTGTCCCGATTGGTCGGCCCTGGCCGTGAAGCGCCCGCCAGGTACAGGGGCGCGCTCTGGTGAACGAACGGCAGCAGCACGAACTCCGTGAATCCGCCTGTACGGTCCTGGATTCCGCGAAGAACGTTCAGGTGCCCGACCCAATGGTGCGGCTGATCGACATGCCCGTACATCATCGTCGAACTCGACCGCAGCCCCACCTCGTGGGCCGTGGTGACCACTTCGATCCATTCCGCCGTCGGCAGTTTGCCCTTGGTGAGGATCCAGCGCACCTCGTCGTCGAGGATCTCCGCTGCCGTACCGGGAATGGTGTCCAGGCCCGCCTCACGAAGGGCCGTCAGCCAATCCCTGATGCTCTCACCACTGCGCGATGCACCGTTCACGATCTCCATCGGAGAGAACGCGTGGACGTGCATCGACGGCACGCGCTTCTTGACGGCCCGGACCAGGTCGGCGTAACCGGTGACGGGAAGTTCCGGATCGATACCGCCCTGCATGCACACCTCGGTTGCGCCGGCGACGTGCGCTTCCCACGCACGGTCGGCGACCTGCTCTGCCGACAGCGTGAACGCGTCGGCGTCACCCTTGCGCTGCGCGAACGCACAGAATCGGCAGCCCGTGTAGCAGATGTTGGTGAAGTTGATGTTCCGGTTCACCACGTAGGTGACGTCCTCGCCGACGGCATCCTTGCGCAGCGCATCCGCCAGTGCCACAACGGCTTCCAGGCCCGGGCCCTCCGCCGTGGCGAGGGCCAGGTACTCGTCGTCGGAACATCCGGCCGGGTCGCGTTCGGCACTGCGGAGCGCAGCCAGCAGATCGGTGTCGACGCGAATCGGAGCACTGAGCTCGAGAACCTGTTCGCGCACGGTCTCCCAGTCGCCGAACGCACTGCCCAGGTCACTGCGGGTCTCGGTGTTGCGCCCGTCCGTGTCGATCTCGGTATTGAGATCGACGCGTCCGCTCGATTCCCACGACTCGTCCGGTTCCTGCCACGGCCGACCCACCGGCTTGGTGTCGGGCAAGGCGAGACCGGTCTTGGGATCCGCCAGCGCCTGCACGTGACCCGCAATACGCGGATCGATCCACGGAGCCCCGGCCAGGACATATGCCGGCTGAGCCGCAGTGCGTTCGGTCAGCGTGAAGCCGCCCTCGGCGCTGATCTCGGCCAAGGTCTCGAGATTCGGCCAGGGACGCTCGGGGTTGACGTGATCGGGGGTCAACGGTGATACCCCGCCCCAGTCGTCCACGCCTGCGCCGAGCAGCGCGAGGCACTCGCTGTTCGAGACGAGATTCGGCGGACTCTGGATCCGCATCGTCGGCCCGAGCAGCAGGCGTGCGACGGCGATGGCCGCGAGAAACTCGTCGAGTCCAGCATCAGGCGTATTGCGCATCGCGGTATCGGGCTTGGCCAGGAAGTTCTGAATGATCACTTCCTGGATGTGGCCGAACGCCTTCTGCGACTTGCGTATCGCCATGATCGACTCGGCACGTTCGAGGAAGTTCTCCCCGATGCCCACAAGAATTCCCGTGGTGAAGGGGATGTTCAGTCGGCCTGCGTCGGTCAGGGTGCGTAGCCGAACCGCCGGGTCCTTGTCCGGGCTGCCGTAGTGGCACTCACCCTTGTCGGTGAACAGCCGGGTAGCGGTCGTCTCGAGCATCATGCCCATCGACGGCGCAACGGGCTTGAGCCGCGAGAGTTCCTGCCAGCTCATCACACCGGGATTGAGGTGTGGGAGCAGGCCTGTCTCCTCGAGTACCCGGATCGACATCGCTCGCACGTAGTCGAGGGTGGAGTCGTAGCCGCGTTCGTCCAGCCATTGCTTGGCTTCCGGCCAGCGAGCCTCGGGGCGATCCCCCAGCGTGAACAACGCTTCCTTGCAGCCCAATTCGGCGCCTGCCCTGGCAATGTCCAAAACCTCGTCCGGTTCCAGGAACATGCCGTGCCCAGCGGCACGCAGCTTCCCTGGCACCGTGACGAATGTGCAGTAGTGGCACTTGTCCTGGCACAGACGGGTCAGCGGAATGAAAACTTTCCGCGAATACGTCACGGTGTTCGGCCGACCCGCTGCCAGCAGACCGGCATCGCGAACCTTGGCCGCCGAAGAACACAGATCGGTCAGATCGGTTCCCCGTGCCTGCAGCAGCGTTGCCGCCTCGTCGACGTTCAGGGTCGCTCCGTCGCGTGCACGACGGAGAACTCGCCGCATCGCCGACGCTGACGGGCCGGGCGACGGACTGGACGAGGCGGACGCGGAAATACCTGGCATCGGAAGCATGGTGGGTTTGCCGGAGTCATCACCAGTTCGGTTCACCTAGCGATCATGCGCCATGTGGGACGACTAGTGCCACCCGGTGCCAGAAGTAGGAGGCCTCACCGCCCCGACACCGCCTCGATCACGACGGCCGGTAGTCGTCGTCGACCGCAACCTCGACTCGTTGATCCACGACGTCAGCCACTGGCGCGTCGAGCGGAATGTCGGTCAGATCGGGTTCTTCAGGGGCGTTCGGATCTACGGGTGTCGATTGTTCGAGCGCATCTGATTCCGGAGCCTCCGGGTCGAATGTCGCATCTTGTTCGGTCATCACGTGCTCCCTTCGCGGTCGCCACACTCCACGATAGGGCCGATGTCGACAGATCGCCCCTCACTCGACCAAAGTAGTGCCCATGACTGCGCCGCAACCGCTGACCATGGCCGACCCGTTATGGCGACCCAGCACCAAAGCCCCGAGGCTGTGGGCAATCACTGCCTCACTGTTCTGGGTACCCGTCATCGTCGCCGAAATCGTCTGTGCCGTCTTGGTGCCCGGAATCCCGTCCTGGGTGGTCGGCACCGTATTCGCAGTCACCGTACTCTTCGCTGCCACCTACATTCTGATGGTCCCGGCGTGGCGGTATCGGGTCCACCGATGGGAGATCAGTGACACCGCGGTATACACCCGCACCGGCTGGTTCACCCAGGAGCGACGCATCGCACCGATCTCGCGCGTGCAGACCGTGGACACCGAGCGCGGACCGATCGACCGCATGTTGGGTCTGGCAACCGTCACGGTCACGACAGCGTCGTCGGCCGGGGCCGTGAAGATCTCCGCACTCGACCAGGAAGTCGCCGACCGCACGGTGGCTCAACTGACGGAGATCGCGGGTACCAACGTGGGAGACGCGACGTGAACGAGAAACAGTTGGGCGACCCGACCGCGATCGAGATCCCGGTAGAGGCGGAAACGGCAGCTGCCGAGGCCGCGGAAGAGGAACAGCCCTGGCTCCGCCTCGACCGACGCATGCTTCTGGTCCACCCCGTCAACGAAGTCGTCAAACTGCTCCCGGTCCTACTCGTCTCCGTAGTTCTCGGCAGCCAATCCGGAAACCACTGGTGGGGACTCGGCGTCGTCACTCTGCTCGTCATCTTCGGTTTGTTGCGGTATTTCACCACCACGTACCGAATCGGACCCGTCCACGTTCAACTGCGCACCGGGGTCTTCCAGAAAAAGCTGCTCTCCGTCCCGCGTAGCCGCATCCGATCCGTCGACGTCGAGGCCGGGGTCATGCACCGGTTGCTCGGACTGTCGATCGTGCGCATCGGTACCGGCCAGCGCGCCGGGAGCGGCCACGATTCGAACAAGTTCGAGCTCAACGCCCTGTCGACCGCCCTGGTTCCGGACCTACGCGCCGCACTGTTGGCCGGCGCCCAGCAAGCACGGCGACTGGAAACCCCGGGCACGCCGGTCGAAAGCATCACCGAACCGGTCGACACCGAAATCGGTCACTGGGAACCGAGTTGGGTTCGCTACGCCCCCTTTTCGTTCACCGGAATCGCCATCATCGCAGCCATCATCGGCATCTCGTTCCAATACGGCATCGGCACTGCCGTCGCGAAATCCTCGGCAGTGAGCGACAGCTTCGACTCACTCGAGAGCCTCGGCATCGCACTGATGGTCGTCATCGCACTCGTCGTGCTGCTGGTGCTGTCGAGTGCACTCGCCTGCGTCCAGTACCTGATCGCGTTCGGCAACATGAAACTCACCGACAACGGCCGCATCCTGCATGTCAGTCACGGCCTGTTGAAGACTCGGCAAACCACACTCGACCGCGCCCGCCTCCGCGGCACGACGCTCAAGGAACCGCTCCTGCTGCGATTGGCCCGCGGCGCGCGGCTCGACGCCATCATGACCGGGGTCAGCGCCGAGAAGAAGGAATCTTCGCTACTGCTCCCGCAGGGACCGCGCAGGGAAGCCGAGCGAGTGATGGCCACCGTGATCGGTGACTCACGCCAGGCGTCCGCCCCGCTGATCCCGCACGGCCCGGCCGCGCGGCGTCGCCGGTACACCCGAGCACTGTTCCTCGCCGCGGTGGCGTTCCTGGTCTGTGTGGCGTGCGCGGCTTCTGGACTCGATGTACCGATCTACGCGTGGTTCGGGGTCGCCGTACTCGCCATCGGTGGCACCGCCCTCGCCTTCGACCGATACAACGGCCTCGGCCACGCAGTACTACCCGGATGGTTGATCACCCGAAACGGCTCGCTCGATCGCCAGCGTCACAGTCTCGAATCCGAAGGTGTCATCGGATGGACGGTGCGCGAGACGTTCTTCCAACGACGCGCGGGAGTGGCAACCGTCGTCGCCGCGACGCCCGCCGGCACCGGAAGCTACGAGGTGATCGATCTCCCCGCCGAGAACGCGTGGGCATTGATCGAAGCCGTCACTCCGGGCGGTGGCGACGTGTGGGCAGGTCGTCGATGATGAGCCGCGCCAGCGAACCGAGACGCGATCGCTCCGGCTGGATGGTCGGAACACCGAGGAGTTCCAGCGGGGCGGCCGTCACCGGTCCGACGCAGTAGGTCGGTACCGGTCCGCGCATCGCTGCGACGAACCGCTCCAGCTCGCCCATTTCTTTTGCCGTGCTGAGCATCGAGGAGACCGCGGGGGCACTGGTGAAGGTCAGCGCGTCGATCGCACCGGAACGAACTGCAGCGACCAACGCGCGGACCGGCGACTGATCCGGCGGCCGGATCCACCGATAGACCGATACCGGAGTGACAACCGCGCCGATGTCGGCGAGGGAGGCGCTCAGGTCCGTCAACGGCTCCCATTCGGTGATGGTGCCGTGCAACTGGACTGCGATGCGCAAGCCTGCCGCTCCCTCGCTTCCGAGATGTGCCAGAACTTCCTCGGACGACTCACCCGAAGGCGACCATTCCTCGCGCAGTCCGGCGCCTCGGATGGCACCCGTCGCCTTGGGGCCGCGGGCGATGATGCGCGTGTGGGCGAGAGCCCCGAGGAACTCCTCGGTCAAACCCCACGAGGCGACGGCGTCGAGCCAACCCCTGAAGCCGATCCCGGTACTGATCACGACCAATTCCGGAGGATCGGCAATCAAAGCGGACGTCTGAGTCCTCAGGTCTCGATCGTCCACCAACGGCAGCACATGGATCACCGGTGTCCGCACGATCTCCGCGCCTCGACGTTCGAGGAGCGTCGCAAATTCTTCGACACGCCGTTCTGCGGTCAAGGCGATAGTCGCACCCGCCAAATCATGTTCAGCCACAGGCTGAGTGTCCCTTATGCACGGGTCAGTTTCCTACGCGCGCGCCGAGAACTATTGCGAGCTGAGGGTGGCAAGTCTGTTGATCGCCACTTTGAAGAGGAAAACGGCGGCCGGAGCGATCGCACCGACCAGCAGCAGGAAGGTCAGAGGGGACGAAAGCACGAGTACGTCGCCGCCGGGGCCGCCCACCATGCACACCAAGAACCCGACGATCCAACCGGCGAGCGGCAATGCGGCCCTACCCGGCGTCGTAACCGTGCGGGCGGCGATCACCAATACGAGGTTCGCGGTCGCGGCTACGAGAATGCTGATGGGAAATGCCGTCGTACCGAGATGAGTCGGCAAGAACAGGACGGACAACACCGCGCACAAGAATCCGTCGAAAATCAGGACGCCGAGGATGACAGGGTCGAGCCACGACAGCGACGTTCCTGTCGAGGCGTCCGTGTTGTTCTCGACGGTCGTCATGGTTTTGATAGTGGTCTATCGGTCGTCATCGCGCGAGCGCGGGGTCCCTCCCGACAAGCACCCCGGCTCGCGCCCGAAAAGCACGAAGCTGATCAGGGAACCGGCGGGAACCCGAGCAGAGTCAGCAAATGACTCTGCTGATCTGCGAATGCGTAGAGCGACCCGTAATACAAGTCGTGGTAATAACCAGCCATCGGACGCAACGAATCGACGAAGGCGACGATCTGGTTTTGCAGGTCCCAGTTGTACATTTCTTCAGCCCCCAGGCTTTGCTGTTACCGAAAGGACCACCCATCCGGTGACACGCATCACACACCACTACGGCGTCGATCGCAATGCCTGTGAGCCGACGCCCAGGTCAGCTGTGCAGCCCGCCGAACAGATCGCGCTCGCGGCCGTCCTCACCCACCGGACCGAGCGCGCCGGCGGCCAATACGAAATGCTCGACCGTCAGGATCGGTTGGACCACGTTGTTCGACAATGCGAACTCGGCTCGGCTCGGGGCTACCGTCACCTGAGTGGCGTGGGCGCTCAATGCCCTCGCCTTCGCATCGATGACGCCTCGAACGTCGATTGCCGTCGTCACGTCTGTGTCCTCGACGCTCGGCAATTCCCCGGGCTCGGGCAGACGCCAGTTCTCCGGGAACTCGGAAATCGCCGCGATGCCGCGTTCGAGTCCGCTGCGCTCGGTCACGGTCCAGTAGAACTTCGGAGTCGACCACGGCTCGCCGGTCTCGGGATACGCGGTCGTTCCTGCAGCTTCGACGGCCGCTGTCGTGATCGCGTGCGCCTGGATGTGGTCCGGGTGCCCGTAGCCGCCGTTGGGGTCGTACGTGATCACGACGTGCGGCCGAATCTCACGAATGACGGCGACCACCGCGCCGACTGCTTCGTCGAGTCGAGCATTGACAAAAGCACGGGGATTGGCGGCCGAAGGTGTGCCGATCATTCCGGAGTCGCGATACCGACCGGCATCGGCGAGGAAGCGAGGAGCGGCACTGCCCAAAGCCGACAAAGCAGCGCTCAGTTCCGCGATCCGGTAGCCACCGAGTTGATCGGCCTCGGAAGCCACGAGCCCGGCCCACGCATCACCGATCACTTCGCCTTCCTCCCCCAACGTGCAGGTGAGGACTGTGACCTCGACGCCTTCGGACGCGTATCGCGCGATGGTGCCACCGGTGGTGATCGTTTCGTCGTCCGGATGTGCGTGCACCAACAGAAGTCGCTTCGCCGACGCGGTCACTTTTCCACCCTCACCCAGTCCGTAGCGTTTCCGAATATCCCCACCTGCACCGGCCCGTCGAGGACCACGCCCTCGACTCCGGTCCCGACCGCGACCAGCGCTCGGCTCTGCACGATCGGCAAAACCGCCGCAAGATCCCACAGCTTGGGTTCCGCATCGGCGATCAACGACCCCAGATCCCCGATGCCACTGAGCGCTTCGTCGATCCGACCTTGCAACGCCGGATCACACAGCCCGGACAGGTTGCTCGGAGCTTCGACGCTTGTCGTTCGGATGGGCTCCGGTGTCTGCGACGGCGTCGGTGCGGGCACTGCCGAACTTGTTGCCGGAGTGGAAGGTGCGCTCGGGCAACTGAACCGCGAGGCCAGCGAAGTGGCCGTGTCGGCGCCTGCCCGGCTCCAACCGACGATCATGTCGACGCGTCCTGTCGTCAGGTCCTCGCCGTAGAGTTCCTCCGGCGCCACCGATTCGACGGTCGCCAGGATTCCCACGTCACGCAATTCGTCGGCAGCGGTGTTTGCCACGGCGATCGCGATGTCGTCGTTTTCGGGAGCGCCGATCAGCAGTGTCAACTGGGCGCCGTCACGGACGATCGATCCGACCGTTCCAGTGCCCGTGACGATTCCGGTGGGCGGTGCCGTCAGGTAGCCGGCTGCAGTCAGCTCGCCCAGCGCCTGCTCCCTGGTCGGTTTCGGCGGCGCGGTGGGCGCATATCCCGGATCCGACGGAGCGAGGATCTGAGCTTTCACCGGGGCCGACGCCGATTCACTCCCTGCCGCCACCACGGCGAGCAGGTCCGGATCGAGCAGTCCCAGAACACCTTTACGCACCCGAACATCCGCGAAGTTCTTGCTTCGCCCGTTCACGTTGATGTCGAGAGTGCGCGGAACGTAGGAGAACGCCGTCCTGACACCCGGGATTGCAGACAGCTGAATATCCGTGGCACTACCCGAATGAACCTGCGCCACTTGGGCATCGTCGGTACGCAGCGCATCCGCCAACTGCGCAGCCGTTCCTCCGCGTCGCAGAACTATCTGATCCGGGTCTGAAGGCTTGCCCCAGAATCGGTCGTTGCGTTCGAGCACGATTTCGTCCCGGCCGCGGTCGACCGAGCGCACGTGAAAGTGGGCTCCCGACACCGGAATCCCCTCACTCAGGCCGGTGCTGAAACCGCCGGGAGTGTCCTTGATCAGGTGGGACGGAAGAATATCGGTGAACAACTCTCGCCATGCCGGATACGGCGCACGCATCACGACGTTGACCGTTTTGCCGCCGCCGGACGAGTTCACGTCGTCGATCATCTGATAGCCCGCGGGATTGACCACACCGGGAACCGAGATCATCTGCTGCCACAGGTAGCGAAAGTCTTCTGCCGCAATGGGAGCGCCGTCCGACCATTGGGCTTCGTTGCGCAGTTGGTAGCGAATCGTGAACGGGGCCTCCGACGTCACTTCAGCGGAAACGAGGAAAGAATCGTCGATCGCCCACTCCGTCGCGCCAGGTTGTGTGGGCGAATTGATCGGGCGAAACGCACTGGGCAGTACGAGGTTGCCGACTGCGGAGTTGACCGGCGACTGATCCGCGAGCAGGTGCGGGTTGAATCCGCCTCCCACCTCGTCGATTGCCACAGTGACCTGCTTCATCGCCGGAACGACCGGAGTCGGTGTGGGCTTGACGGTTTCGGTGCTCTCGACCGGAGGCGGCGGATCGGCTGTACATGCAGTCAGTGACAACGCCGTCACTGCCACTGCCAACGCCAGGTAGCGACGTCCTGAGGCCACAGACAATTCCTTCCGTACGGGGCCGCGTCGCCCCTTTGCACTCGATTCCCTGGCAGATCTTTCGCCTGGAAACCATGAAGGCGAATGTACCTTTCCGCCGAAAACTCGGCTGAAAGGCACATCCGCCTGTCAGGTTGTAACCGACGAAAGACTACAGAGCAGCCTTGTCGCGTGCCTTGCTACGTGAACGCTCGCGAGCGCGCTCGGTTGCGTTGAGGTGCACCTTGCGGACGCGGACGTCCTCCGGGGTGACCTCGACGCACTCGTCGCTGGAGCAGAACTCCATCGCTGCTTCGAGTTCGAGCTTGATCGGCTTTGCGAGGGTCTCCATCACGTCTGCGGACGACTGACGCATGTTGGTCAGCTTCTTCTCGCGAGTGACGTTGATGTCGAGGTCTTCCTGACGCGGGTTGATACCGACGACGTGTCCCTCGTAGGTGTCTGCGCCGGGCTCGACGAAGAAGGTTCCACGGTCGGCCAACTGGATCATGGCGAACGGCGTCACCGTGCCGGAGCGGTCCGAGACGAGCGAGCCGGTGTGGCGCGCACGGATCTCGCCGGCCCACGGGCCGTATCCGTCGAACACGGCGTTGGCGATACCGGTTCCGCGGGTTTCCGTGAGGAAGTCCGTGCGGAAGCCGATGAGGCCACGCGAAGGAACGATGAACTCCATGCGAACCCAGCCTGCGCCGTGGTTCGACATCTGGACCATCTTGCCCTTGCGGTTGGCCAGGAGCTGCGTGATGGCGCCGAGGTACTCCTCGGGGCTGTCGATGGTCAGCTCTTCGAAAGGCTCGTGAACCTTGCCGTCGACGAGCTGCGTGACAACCTGCGGCTTACCGACGGTGAGTTCGAAGCCCTCACGACGCATCTGTTCGACGAGGATGGCGAGCGCGAGCTCTCCACGACCCTGGACCTCCCACGCATCGGGGCGACCGATGTCGAGGACCTTGAGCGAGACGTTACCGACGAGCTCCTGGTCCAGGCGGGACTTGACCATGCGTGCAGTCAGCTTGTGACCCTTGACGCGACCGACGAGCGGTGACGTGTTGGTGCCGATAGTGACCGAGATTGCCGGCTGGTCGACGGTGATGCGGGGCAGTGCGACCGGGTTCTCCAGATCGGCGAGGGTGTCGCCGATCATGATGTCCGGGAATCCTGCGACGGCGCAGATGTCACCGGCGACGGCGACCTCACCGGGAACGCGCTCGACACCGATGGTCGTGAGGAGTTCGGTGATCTTGGTCTTCGTGACGACGGGCTCGCCGTCGACCTCGCGGCACCAGGACACGGTCTGGCCCTTGCGCAGCTCGCCGTTGTGGATGCGAACGAGTGCGAGGCGACCGAGGAATGCGGATGCGTCGAGGTTGGTGACGTGAGCCTGCAGCGGTGCGTCGACCGAGCCCTTCGGCGCGGGGACGTACTCCATCAGCACCTGGAAGAGTGCGGTGAGGTCCTCGGCGTCGGGAGCCTTGCCGTTCTCGGGCTGCACGGTCGATGCCTTGCCTTCGCGACCGGACGCGTAGAGGACGGGAAGTTCGAGTGCGAGCTCAGCGGCTTCGGCGGCCTCGTCGGACAGGTCCGATGCGAGGTCGAGGAGCAGGTCCTGAGCCTCGGTGACAACCTCTTCGATGCGGGCGTCGGGGCGGTCCGTCTTGTTGACGACCAGGATGACGGGCAGCGAAGCGGCGAGTGCCTTGCGCAGCACGAAACGCGTCTGCGGCAGGGGTCCCTCGGAAGCATCGACGAGCAGGACGACGCCGTCGACCATGGACAGGCCGCGCTCGACCTCGCCACCGAAGTCGGCGTGGCCGGGGGTGTCGATGACGTTGATGACGGTGATGGAACCGTCTTCGTTGACCTTATGTACTGCGGTGTTCTTCGCGAGAATGGTGATGCCCTTCTCGCGTTCGAGGTCGCCGGAGTCCATAACGCGATCGACCAGCTCGGCGCGCTCCTCGAACGCGCCGGACTGACGAAGCATGGCGTCGACGAGGGTGGTCTTGCCGTGGTCGACGTGTGCGACGATGGCAACGTTACGGAAGCTGGTGATGGTCACGCGATGGCTCTCCTGGCTGAGTTGATTCGGCCACGCGAAAGTCAAGTCGCACGGCTCTTCTGGTGGCCGCTGCACGAGTGTGTGATCCGAATCAGGGCACGAATCGCCTGAGAAGGCACCGCGGCCTAGTAAATACTACTCGCTCCGGGCTGATACTCCTGCATTGTGCGGCCTCTATCACCGCCCCCACCAGCGAATAGTGATCTGCACCACGCCGATGCGCGTAGGATTACGACCTGGAGAAACAGGTCATTTAAGGGTACGCTAACCTCGTTCCAAGAGCGGGCTCTCCGCCGTAGTGAAACAGGAAAGCCGCAGCGTCACATGGGAAAAGTCAAGGCAAGCAAGGTCTCGCAGCTCAAGCCGAAGAAGAAGTGCTGCCGCAAGAAGACGCGGTGCATCAAGTGTCCCGTCGTCATCATGCGGATGAAGAAGCTCGAGAACGAGGGCGCATCCAAGAAGGAACTGAAAGCGGGTCTCAAGAA
The DNA here is from genome assembly GCF_048573875.1 of Rhodococcus sp. SB1D. Taxonomy (NCBI): domain Bacteria; kingdom Bacillati; phylum Actinomycetota; class Actinomycetes; order Mycobacteriales; family Nocardiaceae; genus Rhodococcus; species Rhodococcus sp. SB1D. Next base: position 205,072 of record NZ_JBMAIQ010000013.1, on the reverse strand, counting down.
GGCTCGTGCGGCGTAAGCGCGCTCAATTCCGCGAGTAACTCGGGGATCCAGGCTCGATCGTTGTCCACCAGATCCATCGACAACAGTTCTTCGGCGTCGACCCATGTCAATTGAGCATGGTCGAGCGCGACCGGTTCTCCCGACACCAACTCCGCCCGGTAGGCCCGCAGGACCAACCCCGGCGACAGTGGCACGTCGACACCGATTCTGGCGCCGCATCTCACCTCGACCGCCAGTTCCTCGAGCAGCTCCCGCGCCAACGCGTTCTGTGGCGATTCGAATTCTTCGACCTTCCCGCCCGGCAGCTCCCAACGACCGGCCAAAGCCGGCGGACTCGTCCGCTGCGCGAGGAGCAGCCTTCCCTCGCGGAAGATCGCACCGGCGACAACTTCCCGATCCCTTGCAGGTGCATCACTCATCGCACCATGATGGAGTATGGCCACTTTGTTGTCCGACTCCGCGATCCAAAACGCTCTCGACGAACTGCCCGCCTGGCAACTGTCGCCAGGGTCGATCACTCGCACGGTCGACTCCGCGACATTCCCGGACGCCATCGCGCTTCTTCAACGCATCGCGGCAGTCGCCGAGGCCGCGGATCATCATCCCGACATCGACGTTCGCTGGCGAAAGGTCACGTACACGCTTTCGACACACTCGGCGGGCGGTCTCACGGAACTGGACTTCGACCTTGCCCGTCGAATTGACGTACTCGTCGACGATTCGGTCCGTTTCGACTGATCTTCGAGTGAACAAACCTCGCAATCTGACGTAACAGTTGCATCAACTTTCACATAGATCACTTCAGTCACAGGTATGGTCGCCGTAAATCACGATCGAGGCCGGTCATGCCATAGACTCCCCCCGGTGCGTAGCTGCTCAGCAACTGAACAGCTGTACAACCCGGGGGCTCTGTACATAGAGTGACCCCTCGAGCCGTCAAACGCGGAGCTCGCCTAGGCGCCCGCGCGGTATGACTAAGGATGGGGAAACAGTGCTTCGAACCCGAGGTATGCGAAAAGCGTTCACCGCCGTCGCTATTGCCGCAGTAGCAGGACTGGCATTGCCGGCACAGGCAATGGCCGATCCGGCAGCACCGCCCGCACCCGAAAGTGTGCCGATCGAGTTCCTCGCATCGTTTGCGCCCGCCATCATCGGCGCCGCCGCAGGTCCGGCCGATGTTGCAGGCGGACCGCAGCAAGCGTTGCTCGACCAGGCTCGCGCGATCCTGAACTCCCCCGGCATTCCGCCCGAGATCAAGGCCACCCTCGAGAAGGTCATCACCTTCCTCGACGGCAGCGGCGGCGGCGGACCGGCGATCCCGGACGAGAACGCCCCCGTCATCGCGCAGTTCCTCTACCCGACGCTTGGCAAGGGCTGCATCTCGGCCACCGCCGATTCGGTCGGAACTGCACTTGCCGTTCCCGGCCCGGCTCACCTGCCTCCTCCCGGTCCCGCTGCCGGTCAGGCCGGATTCGTCTTCACCGCTCTCGGTACGGCTCCCGCCGTCGACGACCAGCCGGTGCCGATGACCGTCACCTGGGTCAACATCGACAACCAGCGCAGCGCCACCCAGAACTTGACCAACGCCGCACGCATCAACCCGGACGGCCCAGCCACTCTGTCGGCTATCGCCGATACCGGCCCCGGACGCGTTCTCTCGGTGATCAGCGGTTCGCTGACCACCCAGCCGGAAGGCGCAGATCGCATCACCTGCAGCTTCCTTCCGACCGTGGGCATGTTCGCGGTAGCTTGATCGAAGTCTTGTGAAAGGGACCCACCGAATTTCGGTGGGTCCCTTTTGCATCTCCGATCACCGTGATAGACCCGATAGATGGGACATCTACGAGTGGACATCACGCACGGTCGTCCAGAGAAGAAATCCGGCCCAGACCAGTCGATACGGTCACACAAGTCGACGCGATCGATACTGTCCATCCGATCCGAGGGGTCCATTCTCTCGATCGGATCGGCGTACTCGATCCTGTCGATCGGTAGCGTCGGCTCTTTTCTTTCGATCGGAAGCATCGGGTCTACGGCGTCGGTCCTGAGTTCGGGCTCGTTCGCCAGTCTCGGGTCCGCGCTGTCCGGTCTCTCACGTTGGTCACTGCTCTCCTGGCGTGGAAATCATGCAGCCCCCGAAGAGCACCCGAAACTTGTTGTCATTGCGCCGGAATCGGATTCGAGCGATCCGGACCGCTCACTACGATCCGTCTCGCACTCTCAGACCTGATTCGGTCGCGGCCATTCGCGGCCTTCCAGCGCTTCGACCGAGGTATTGAATTGCCGCAGTAGGTCACCGAGCGCGAGACGCTGCTCCGGCGTCCACTCGCGGAGGACCTTTTCGACACCGGCTGTCGAATGTTCGCGATCAGCACGAAGTTTCGACAGCCCCTGCGCCGTCGGCCGGACCTTTCGCGCGAGCCCTCCGTCCGGATCCTCCACTCGCTCCACCAAGCCCTGACGCCTCAGCGCGCCGATCTGCCGGTTGATGGTGGAGATGTCGAGCGAGAAAGCGCAGGAGAGTTCCTTGAGGCTCATGGGATGTTGCAATTCCAGTCGACCGAGCAGTAGATACGCCGACCGGTCCAGATGAAGTTCGGCCCGTTGTGCGAGCGCGTGGTAACGCGAGAGCAGAGTCAACTCGTACTCGATATTCACCAGATCAGGGTCCCGGTCCATCCTCATATTGTGCAGACTACACACGATGTGTAGCGTGCACACTGGGGCGAACGCACCAATCAGAACACGCCATGGCGGGAGCCGCATGTCCGTTCACGCAGGGTCGTCCAATGTCGACGAGAAAATCCCCGACACGAACTACGCATCCTCGGGTCCAGTGCTCACCGTTCTAGGACTGTGCGGAATCGTCGTCGCCTTGATGCAGACGCTGGTAGTCCCCATCATTCCGCAATTGCCGCACCTGTTGAACTCCACTCCCGCCGACACCTCGTGGGCGGTCACCGCAACACTCCTCGCCGCCGCGGTGATCACGCCGATCAGCGGGCGCCTCGGCGACATGTTCGGCAAGAAACGAATGCTGCTGGTCAGTCTCGCGATGGTCGTTCTGGGCTCGGCCATCTGCGCGATCGCACCTTCACTGATCGTGCTCGTTGTCGGCCGTGCACTTCAAGGAGCATCGGTCGGGGCAATTCCATTGGGCATAGCCATCATTCGTGACGTTCTTCCACCGAAGAAAGTGGCCGGCGCGATGGCGGTCATGAGCGCCACCCTCGGCGTCGGCGGTGCGATCGGACTGCCGATCGCCGCGGTGATCGCCCAGAATGCCAACTGGCACTTCCTCTTCGTCACATCGGCAGCGTTCGGGCTGATCTGCATCGCACTGGTTGCGTTCGTCATTCCCGAATCGACCGTACGACGCCCGGGACGTTTCGACTTCGTCGGTGCGCTCGGCCTCACCGTTGGTCTGATCACCCTGTTACTCCCCATCACCAAGGGCGGAACCTGGGGATGGGGCGACGCGAAAACCCTGGGGCTCCTTGCGGTTTCCGCGCTCAGCTTCCTGGTGTGGGGATGGTGGGAACTTCGACGCAACGCACCGCTGGTGGACCTCCGCGTATCGGCCCGGCCGCAAGTTCTCTTCACCAACTTCGCGTCGATCGCCGTCGGTTTTGCCATGTACGGCAATTCCCTGACGCTCCCCCAACTGCTCATGGCACCGACGTCCACCGGTTACGGACTCGGACTGTCCATGGTTGCAGCGGGGCTCGCACTGGCCCCCGGCGGACTCGTCATGATGGCGCTCTCGCCCGTCTCCGCTCGAATTTCGGCTTGGCGCGGCCCGCGAATCACGTTGATGCTCGGCGCCCTCGTCATCGGATTGGGTTACGCCTTCGCATATTTCACGGTGTCGAGCGTCTGGCAGGTCGCCGTGGCCGGAATGTTCATCGGAGCGGGCGTCGGGCTCTCGTACTCGGCCATGCCGGCCTTGATCATGGGCGCAGTCCCCATCACGGAATCTGCAGCCGCGAACGGACTGAACTCACTGATGCGATCGATCGGCACGTCGACGTCTGCCGCGATCGTGAGCGTCGTCCTGGCCGGAATGACCATCACCGTCGGCACCGCAGTGATCCCCTCGTTCGAGGCGTTTCGTGCCACGTTCCTGATCTCCATCGCCGCCGCCGTCGTGACGATGGTGTTCGCCGGGTTGATTCCCAAACAGAAAGTCTCGTAAGGGAATCAACCCGGCGGAGGACTCACTTCTCCGAAGAGCCTTCGATGCTGCCCGTCTGCAACTTCGACAGAAGTGTGTAGATGAAATTGATGATGATATCCACGTGGTGCCCTCTCACATAACGGGTCCCCGACCCGACAACGACGGTACCGCAGAACTCTTCTCCATCGAATCGCCGACAATCAATTCTGCAACGTGTTCTAATTTGAGGCGACGACTACCCGAGGAGCCTTTCATGACCTGGACACGCACCGAACTCGAAGACGCCTTCGCGGGTTACCAGAACACCGTTGTCGAGTGCACTCGTTCCGGCGATTGGAACGCCTTCGCGGACATGTTCACCGAGGACGTCGTCTACGTGGAACACGCTTTCGGCACCCTCAATGGCCGAGAGGCCGTACGCAAGTGGGTTACTCGCACGATGACGGAGTTCCCGGGGCACCGCATGACCGAATTCCCGGCCAACTGGTTCGTGGTCGACGAGCAGCGCGGATGGATCGTGTGCGAGATCGACAACCCGATGGAGGATCCGGGTGACGGATCCAAGCACGGAGCCGCCAACATCACGATCCTGCACTACGCCGGCAACGGACTGTGGTCTCGCGAAGAAGACGCCTACAACCCGATGAACTTCCTGTCGATGGCAAAAGCATGGTGCCTCGCCGCGGAAGCGGCGGGCACCCTCCCCGACGACGCCAAGGCCTGGCTCGCCAAATTCGGCGCTATGGTGCGATAGATCCTGTCGGCAACGAGGATCCGACCGGCTGGGCCGGACCGACCGCACCGGCCAACGACCACTGCCCGTAGTCCCGAGTGAGGATCGAGTTCAGATCCACGCCGACGCCGTCGACCTTGCGCTTGTCGATCTCGAACTGATGCAGGTTTGCCCGCGGGTGCACATACCCTGCGGGCGAGCCCCAGTTGTGCTGCCAGAACCAGGTTCCGACGCCGGCACTGATCATTGCGTCGATCACGCGAGTGTTTCCGTAGACGCCGAGCGCTCCGTTGCCGACAACCGAGGCCCACCCCTCGAGGTACGGCGCGATCAGCGTAGTGATTTCGGTACTGGTCGGGTTGTCGTCGATCGACGCGTAGATCGGGCGACCGGACGGCCCACCAGCCGCCGCATGTAGTTCGAGGCCACGGGCAGCATGACGCTTGCCCGCTTCGCGGGCCCCGCGCCAGTCCGCCGTTCCGCCCTTGCCGAATTGATAGCAAGAAACGACTTGAAGTCCGGCCGCGGTCAACGCGTCGGTTTCCCGCGCCAGTACGGGCTTGCCGACCATCCAATCGGCGCCCGGGCGCCTGTCCGAGACGTATCGAATGGCGCCCGCATACCCGGCGGCCTTGATTGCCTGAGCGGACGGCACACCGGCGGCGTAATCGAGCAGGGTCCCGAGCGAACCGGCATTGGCCACCGACGTCGTACCGCTCAATGCAGCGAGTCCGGCAGCCGCCGATCCAGCCGCTGCGTACTTGAAGAGGTTTCTTCGCGAGACGTGCACAAAGCTCCGATCATCGGCGTGTCCCGCTCGAAGTGGCGGGCAGGCAAGCTATCTTCTTTCGCTCGCATTCCACCACAGTCACATCAACCCCGCCATGCACTTGGCCAACAATGCTCACATTGTCACCAAATTGGAGGCTAGACAGATAGTCAGACAGACAACAGTGGCCCCCGAAGACATCGTCTTCGGGGGCCACTGAGTCGGCCTAGCGGCCGGAAGCTATCAGCTGAGCGAGGTGAAGAAGCTCAGAGCGCTGAAGAGATCAGACGCGTTGCTGAAGAAGTCGTTGAGGAAGGTGAAGGCATCCGAGAATTCTGCGCTGCTCATGCGATGTGCTCCTGTCGAAGATACGGTCCAGAGGATTGCCGCCACGTGAGTGGCTGCTGGCGATAAGAGTAGAGGTCTTCCGTTACTTCCGCGACACCAAATGTGTCCGGGACGTTACATTTCGACCCCTTCGGGGCGCGGACATACACACAGGTAACACCCACCGGCAGTGATCAAACTGTCACCTAAGGACGATTTGTTGACGTATTCCGAACATCATTCCCGATAGCAGCTACCGAGCAGCATCAAACCTGTAGGCCGACCACAAGATTGGCAAGCCTTACTTAACAGGATGGGTGTTGCTCCCGATAGAGGGCGTACCAGCAGATTGGCCAAATCCCCCGCGGCAATGTAGCCACGCGAGCTTAGTGCGGGCGCAAACATTCAGCCACAGTTCGAGTTAGCGAGATCTTTACGCCGAAAACGACCGGCCCGACGGCCGGCGGGACCGTCCCTATCGGTCATCATGGTGACGCTATTCACACTGATTTGAGGAACTCCCGGCACCGATAACAACCGGATCTCGACACCGATTGGACGTTCGAGGGCACAGTGGAGTTCATGAACCTCATAAAGAAGAAGTCCTGGAGTGAGCTGTCACCCGCGCAACGCCGCGTCGTCGCCGTGCTCGCAACGATTCAGTCCCTGTTGGCGATCGCCGCGTGGACAGACCTGGCGCGACGCCCTGCCAATACGGTCAACGGCAGCAAGAAGAAGTGGGCGGCGATCATCTTCGTCAACTTCTTCGGGCCACTCACCTACTTCCGCCGAGGCCGGATTCAGTCGAAGTAGTCCCAGAACTGCAGCCACTTCACCGACGCAAAGAGCGTCAGAGTCACTGCGTACACCGCAATTACCGCTGCGCCACCGCGCCAGTTGGTGCGGGGAACGGCGCCGTCGACCGGGTCGAGCCAGTGGCGGAACCACCTGGTGACCGTCGGCATCAGGAACCACGTCATGGCGCCGACGCTGACTATCTGGCTCAACCACATCGACAGCCACGGCGGCGCTCCGATCCCGTCGAGCAGCGGCCCGAGAAACCTCGACAGCGTCATCACCGTCGGATAGAGGACGAGCAGGATGATCATCGCCGTCTTCCAATTCGGCGTCGCGCGAGTCTGCCCGTTCTCCGTGCGCAGAATGGTGCCGAACGGTGTCGACCGCGTGGTCTCGGTGAAGTCCTCGGCCAACTCGGCCCGCAGTTTCGGTAGTGCTGCGGCCCTCTCGGGCGACGCCATCCACACCGCCAACTGCTGCTCTGTCCGAAACCGAAGGACGGACTTCCACTGGGTGGAGTCGGTGACCGACCGCAACAACATCACCGACTCGTAGCCGGAGAATCGCGAACTGAGATCGATGAGGTGTCGTTGCGTTCGCAGAAACTCGTTCTCCTTACCCACGACGACGGCGTGGTCGTACACACCGATACCGGGCGGCGGCAGCACGCCGTCGATCAGAACGAGATCACTCGTCTGCGCAAGAATTCCCGTTGCAGCAGCTGATCTTTCGAGATCGCGGCGATCAGTCGACTCCAGCCAACGATGAAGATCGTCGGCACTGTCGAAAGTGACGGACACGCCGTGCGACACCGGTTCCGGTTGATCACTGATGCCACAGCTCAGGTAGCCGTCGAATCGACCGGCGGTCTCAGCCGCACGCTCGACCCACGCCCGGAATCCCGAACTCGTTCGGTGGTACCCGGTGATGGCAGTTGCGGACACGTCAGCCCGATATCCGGCGCCCTTGCACGTACACGTGCGCAATCGCGGGCTCGCGCATCGCCATCAGGAGCCCGAAGAGCGTCTGGTCGCGGGCGAGTATCGGATCATCCGAACGCGTTCCGTAGTTGACGAGCCCGGCGAGCGGCGGCCACCCGGACGGATCGATCACCAGGAAGTCGGCCTCTTTGCCCTCGTCGAAGTTGCCGATCCGGTTCTCCATGTCCAGCGCGCGAGCACCGGCGAGTGTTCCGGTGAACAGCAGTTCGGCAGGGTGCATCGACACTCCGTCGTCGCCGGCTTCGGAGATGTGAACCTTGAAGGCGTCGCCGAGGACTCGGGTGAGCAGGCACTCGTCGCCGCCACCGAAGTCCGATCCGATCGCGATGTTGACCCCTGACGCAACGGTTCGTTTCCACGGCATGGTGCCGGAGCCGAGAAACTGCTGGGAAGTAGGGCAATGTGCGATCGAGGTTCCGGTCTCGGCCATTCGTGCGAGTTCGGAGTCCTGGCAGTGCACCGAGTGCGCGAGTATCGCGCGTGGACCCAGGAAGCTCTTTCCGCCGACCTGTGAGCCGGGGAGGAACTTGCCGTCGTACGTGTCGAGATAGGTCTCGACCTCGTACTCGGCGAGTGTGGTTGCCACCTCGCCGGTTCCGGGCCGATTGTTCTCGTTGAGATGACTGTGGAAGTAGACGCCCCGGTCACGGACGGAGTCGTACAACTCCCCCAAGTCCTTCAGCGTCCGTGTTGTCACCGCGAGAGAGAAGCGGGGAACCACTGCGACGTGAACGAGCGCAGTGTTCACGTCGCCGGTGTCGGCCGCGTGCCACTTGTCGATCTCCTCGCGGGTGAGTCTGATCGCGTCCTCTTCCGAGGTGATCAGTGCAGCGGCGGAGGCCGGGCCGGTGGTCTGAATCCCGCGTCCGCTGACCACTCGAAGGCCGCGTTCCAGAGTTTCCGAGAACAGGGCGTCCTGCGCGTGCGGGAAGGCCGATCCGAACACCATCGCGGCCGTGGTTCCCGTGGCGATTCGGCGAGCGCAGAAGGCCTCGGCAGCGTGCTGGGCGAATTCCGGATCAGCGAATCTCGATTCGGAGGGAAAGACGCACAGGTCGAGCCACTCGAGGAGTTGGCCGCCGCCGTAGGCGTCGCCGGCGTAGGTCTGCGGGAAATGAATGTGTGCATCGACGAATCCGGGCAGCAGGAAACCCGGTCGGTGGTCGTGGGTTTCAGCGCCTTCGAGACCGCTCGGGAGTGATCCGAATTCTCCGCAGTAGACGATCGTTCCGGCATCGTCGATCGCCAAGACGCCGTCGGGGATCGAGACGAGCGACTGCGCCGCATCCTCTACCGTCGGACGACCGGAGATGTGGAAGACATGGCCTCGATGAAGGTGCGTCACTTACTGAGCAAAGCACAAAACTACCCGGCTCCGCGCGGCGAATGCTGTCCTTTTTGTCAGATATTGGGATCAAGCAAGAGTTGCATGCCAAACAAGAGCCGCAGCCAGTGCACCTGCACCATTCAACGACCAATGCAGAGCAATCGGCGCAATCAGGCTGCCGCTGCGATGACGAAGCCAGGTGAACACGAGACCGGCCGCAGCGGTGGCGAGAACAGCTCCGAGGATGCCGGCGACCTGGCCGACGACTCCGGTACCGAGAAAGCCGGACAGCCCTTCGTTACCGCTGGTCAAACCCATCGACGACGCGATGTGCCACAGTCCGAACATCAGAGAACCGGCAGCGGCGACGCCGCGGAATCCACTGACCCGGTTCAACGTGCCGTGCAGGACGCCACGGAAAGCCAACTCTTCGGGAATGACGGTCTGCAGCGGGATCACGATCATCGACGCGATGATCGCGCCGGAAATAGTGGCGTAGCGATCCGCCATGAAGAAAGGACGTGTGAGCGGAAGCAGAGCGCCGACGGCGACAACGGTCAGGACCAGGCCGACGGCAGCAAGCGCGTACTTCGAACCTCGCCGCAGGTCACGAGGGGACAGCCCCAATTCCGCCCAACCCATTCCCCGGCGCTTGGTGAGCGCCAACAGGACGAGAGCAGAGATGGGTACCGTCGCGATGCTTGCCCAGGCGGTGGTGAAATGCGCGATCAGATTGGTTCCCACCAGCACCACGATCACAACAGCGATATCCACGTATGCATGCATCCGCGGAAAACGAGGAGCGGTCGCTTCGATCTCCACTGGGCCGCCGCTCGTTAGCTGAAAGTTCACTTTGTCCAGTGTACCGGCGCACGAGAACTGCCCGCCACTGTTTGCGAACACGCTCACAGTGACGGGCAGGTCCCGAAACAGCTCTGATCAGGCGCCGAGCGTGCTCGCAAACTTCGGAACGGCGTTGTCGATTGCGTAGGTCAACCCCGGTACCGAGCCACTCGAGAACGCATTGACGAGTGCCGGGTCATCGAGGATCAACAGATGTCCCTCCTGAGCCGACGGGATTGCGCGCAGTAGCGGATCGTTCGCAAACGCACTGCTGTCGAGGAAGATCGGAAACAGCACCGTGAGATCCGCGTCGAACAGGTTCAGGTTCTCGTTGGCGACCGGGATGTAGAAGTTTCCGGTGGCTTTTTCGGTGATCGCCGTCGGGATCGTGAAGCCGAGGCGGGTCATGAAGTCTGCGCGTGCGTCGCCGGGTACGTAGGCGCCGTAGCCGTCGGAACTGTAGGCGCCGACGGCCGCTGTCTTACCCGCAAAGCTCGGATTGGCGGCAATTGCAGCGTCGAACTTGGCGTTGAGGCCGGACAGTAGCGCCTTTCCTTCTGCTTCCTTGCCGAGAGCCTTCGCGACGAGTTCGGTCTGCTGCTCGACCGTCGTCCCGTAGGCCGTGGCGAGACCTGGAGGCGGCCCGACCGTCGGCGCGATGGCACTGAGCTTGTCGTAGGTGGCCTGCGTGTTGTCGCTTCGCGTCCACAGAATGAGGTCCGGTTCGAGCGCGATGACGTCTTCGACGCTCAAGTCCATCGTTCCGAGGATCTTCGGGTCCGTGGTGAACTCGTCCGCAATCCAGGGTCCGACGCCCTTGCCACCGAACGCCATCCAGTCCGCGACGCCCACTGGTTGAGTGCCCAGAGCGAGTGCCGTCTCGGCGTCCGACCAACCGAGCGCGACGACGCGCTCCGGGTTGGCCGGGACCTCGACGTCACCGAACATGGTCGAGACGGTTGCTCCCGCCTCCGCGGGTGCGTCAGCGCTGTCGCTGCTGCAGCCGGCAAGTCCGGCGACGGCGAGCGAGGCCGCCAAGGCGGTGACTGCAATCTTCATTCGAGAGACTTTGATTCGCATGGTTACCAGCACTCCTCCAACGCTCAGCGAGAATTAGGGAAGGCTAGCATCAGCTAACGAAGGCTATCGCCCATCGGCCAGATCGTGTTCAGGACGCGTCTGCGGCCCGTTCGAGCTCCGCGATGTCGATCTTCTTCATCTTCATCATCGCGTCCGTGGCGCGTTGCGCCTTGGCCCGATCCGGATCCTTCATCAGTTCGAGAAGGCGATTCGGGACTACCTGCCAGGACAATCCGAACTTGTCCTTGGCCCATCCGCACGGGCCCTCTTCCCCATCCTCGGTCAGCCTGGACCAGTAGTGATCGACCTCAGCCTGATCGACGCACGGAATTTCGAAAGACACTGCTTCCGAGAACGTGAACATCGGCCCGCCGTTCAATCCGGTGAATCGCTGACCGCCGAGTTCGAAGCTGACGGTCATCACCGAGCCTGCCGGCATTCCGGAGGGCGATCCCTCGACGTACCTTTCGATTCCGAGTATCTGCCCGGAACCGAACACCGAGATGTAGAAGTTGGCTGCTTCTTCTGCTTGGTTGTCGAACCACAAACAGGGAGTGATGGAAGGCATGTTCTGTCCTTGTCGGAGAGGTTACGAAACAGGTGTACAGGGTTATAGACCCGACCCGAAACGAAAACTCATCGCCAGGAACTGCTCAAGCGGACAACGCAGATTCGAGCATCGGCCAGGAACGAACGAGTTCGTCGCGCCAGTACGGCCAACCGTGCGTCCCCACCGGCTGAGCGCTGCGGGTGACATCGACTCCGCGATCACGCAACACCTGAGTGATCTGGTCGGTGCACAGGTTCGATCCCAGTTCCATGACCCCGCCAACGACCAATACCCGGCCCAGGGCAGGAGTATCGAGAGTTTCGTGCGGACCTGGTAGTCCCGATCCCGAGGCGAGATACACCTTGGTGCCGCGCAGCTTGTCGGCATTGGCGAAGATGTCGTGCTCTTGCCAAGCCTCACTGCCGGCCGGACCCCACATCTGCTCCGAACGGGCATTTCCGTTGATCACCACAAGATCGGTCAACGCCTTGCCGAATCCCCCGACAGTTGTGTAGCAGCCGCTGTAGCCGGCGACCGCGTCGTACAACCCGGCTGAGCGCTGGGCCAGAATCAGCGCGGCTTCTGCGCCCATCGAAATCCCGCCGATTGCGTTGTGCCCGTTGGTGGCGAACCTCGTGTCGATCAGTGGGGGAAGCTCTTTCGCCAGGAACGTCTCCCACTTCAGACGACCGAATTTCGGGTGGTCTTCCTGCCAATCGGTGTACATGGTGCCGGTTCCACCGATGGGGAGTACGACGTTCACGTTTTTGTCGGCAAAGAACGGGACGATATCGCCGTTAGCCGGAGCCAGCCAGTTGTTCTCTTCGATCTGCCCGGAATTGCCGTCCAGGAGATACAGCGTCCCGCGCGGTTCCGAGCGGTCGGCAGGAAGCAGCACTTTCACCTGCATGGTGCGCCCCATGGCGGGACTCGCGACGTCGAGAAGAACCAAGCGCGAAGACAGTTCGGTGACACTCGTTATCTTCGGGGTCTCGTCGGCGAGCGCGGTCGAGGGCAACGCAAGTAGTGAAATCAAGGCGAGCGCGCCGACGAGAACGACGCTTCGAAGGCTTGCTCGATGGGGCCTCACACGCCGAGCGACGCGGCGATCATCGGCCACGAGTCGTGTAAGTCGTCTTCCCAGTATCCCCATGAATGCGTTCCTGCCGGCTTGAAGTTGTAGCGAATGTTGTTCATACCCAATGCGTTCGTCCTGTCCGCAAGCTGGGTGGTGCAGTAGTGAGTTGCCGCCTCGATTCCGCCACCGAGAACAAGTTGCAACGCCAAATCTGTGACGTCGTTGTCGATCCGCGGATCGGCAAGTGTGTCGTACGGACCCGGAATTCCGGTTGCTGTTGTGATGTACATAGGGACTCGAGGTAGCTTGTCCGCGTTGACAACCGGATCGTGAGCCGGCCAACCCGGACCATCGTACGGACCCCACATGTTTTCCGCGTCACCCCCACCCACGGCAACCACGAGTTTCACGAAGTTCTGCCCGATGCCCGGACTCGTCATCGCGCACCCGCTGAAGGACCCGACACTGTTGTACAGCGCGGGCGCCGCCATAGCCAGATCCAGTACCGACGTGCCTGCCATCGACAGGCCTGCCAGTGCGTTCTCGCCGGTCGTCGCGAACATCGAATCAATGACTGGCGGTAGTTCTTCCGTCAGGAACGTGGTCCACATGTTGACCCCGTTGTTGTTGCCGGATTTCGCGAGGCCGGGGTCCGGCCGCTCCCAATCGGTGTAATAGCTGAATGCTCCACCGAGAGGCGTGACCACGTTGACGTGCTTGTCCGCGAAGAACTTCGGTGCGTCGGTCCGCACCGACCACGTCGCGTCGTCTTTTCCTCCGTCTACTCCGTTGAGTAGGTAGAGCGTCGGAGCAGGCGTCGAAGTATCAGCCGGCCGCAAGACCTGCAACGGAATGTCGCGCCCCATCGACTGTGAGTACACCGAGATGTCGACCAGCCTGCTGTCCGCCGACTGAGCGTGACCCGGTGCGGTGAGGAGCTGGAGCCCACACACTGCCGTGGCCAACGCCACGAAGACACGGAAAACCGTTCGTAACGCACGAGTCTCGATCATCCGGGTCACTCTCTTCGGCAGCGGAACCTTTCGAACGGTACCGCCTGAAACAGGCAAACCCGACGTGATCGGAAATACTCGATCCGGTCGACACGGAAAGGCTCACGCACCGAGTGCGTGAGCCTTTCTCGTCAGACGACGCTTACTTGGGCGTAACCGTGCCGCCGCTGAGCGTGGTCAGTGCGTCGACGAGACGCTGACCGAGGTTGTTGACGCTTCCGATGGCTTCACCGAGAGATCCCATGAGTTTCCTCCTGCAGTTTGTCGAAATTGAAGTAACTACACCCGGAGCGGGCGTGGCAATGTCGCGCTGAATTAGGGGGTGGGGTCCTTGGAGATGGTCTCTACCGATCCCATGAAGGTCTTGAGCAGACCGTCAGCGCTGAACAGTGATCCCAGGCCCTGAACAACAGCGCCGAGAATTCCTTCCATTGAACCCATGTGAATCTCCTTGAGAGGTCAGAGGTCAGCTGCCAAAAGCACCCGACAGTGCTGTGACAGCTGCGTCACATCTGTAATGTATCCGTGACGTGGGTAACAGTAATCATACGAACGACCAGTTGGCAAAGGATTCCGACAATGGGGTCATTATTTCGACTAATAAGGTCTGCTACTGAAAAAATTCCGGCCAATCGGTCGAATTTGACCAATTCTGTCGCCGCATTGATCAACCGCCCCAAATCCTGCGGTTACCCACCAGTAAACTGAAATCATGTCTAGCGCAACCTCACTCACGCAGGTAGCTAATTTCCGGTGGCACCGCCATCAACTCGACCGAGCGGTTGTCGGTGACGCCGATCACAGCGATTGCAGCATTCTCGATCTCGGGATTCAGAACACCGGACCTGACGGAGCCGCCTGGGCCCTGCGGATCCGCGGCGTCCGCGTCGACGCCACTGAGCTCGCTCTTGCCTGGACGTTGCGCGGAGCCCCCCACTATTACCGTCGGGGCGACCTGCCTGCCGTCGCCGCCGCCACGTCGCCGTTCAGCGAAGCCGATGCAGCCAAGCGCATTTACGACGCGAATCGGCCCCTGAAGGCCGCCGGCATCCCGACGCTGACTGCCCTGCAAACAGTTGCTGCTGCGATGCGGGACATCGTCTCGAAACCAACCGTCAAGGGCGAGATGTCCGCGCAGTTGACCAACCGAGTGACCGAGCCCTATCTGAGATTCTGCCGCCCGTGCAACGCCACTCATCTGTACGAGATGCCGTTCCGGCTCGCGGCACTCCAGGCAGGCCTCGAGCTACAGCCGGACACATCTCCCCCAGTGCTCGAACGCATTCCGGGTTGGCGCCGACGCCCATTCAGCGCCACGGGCGCAGACGCAGATTCCCGCTTCGACGTGATCCGGGGTTATCTGCGGTTCTACGGCCCCGCGACACCTGCTCACGTCGCGTCGTTTCTCGATGCTCCGGTCAGGGACGTCAAAGCCCACTGGCCAATCGATGCCGAGGAGATCGAGGTGAACGGCGAGAAGCGGTGGATTCTCGAACAGGACCGCGAAGACTTGTTCGGCTCCCCCACCGATTCAAATACGCGCTTGCTCGGGCCTTTCGATCCGTATGTACAGCTCAAGGATCGGGAGACCCTGGTTCCCGATCCGACCGCCCAGAAGACGGTGTGGCCGACCCTCGGGCGACCGGGCACGGTGGTAGTCGGTGGCACGATCACCGGATTGTGGCGACCACGAGCATCCGGAAAGACGCTGAAGGTCGCGATCACCCCGTGGGGAACGTGGTCACGATCGGCCCGCGCAGCAGTGGCCGAGCAGGCCGAAATACTTGCCGAATTTCGCGGCGTCGAGCTCTCCGAACTGGTCGAAGTATCTTGATCGAGCCAGTGGCATCCGGATAATTCCAGCTCACACCCGCCCCGATTCGGAGAAGGAAACCCCCAACGATAACCTGAATGCGACCTTCGCACGCACCCTTGTTCAGGAGAGATGATGGCCGACTTCCTCTATGAGGACCTGTTGCCGATCGGTGATGACACCACCGAGTACCGATTGCTCACCACCGAAGGGGTGTCGACAGTCGAGGGACCGGACGGCCGCACCTTCCTGCAGGTCGAGCCAGAAGCGATGCGCTTGCTGACCGAAACGGCGCTGCACGACATCTCTCATTACCTGCGCACGGATCACCTGACGCAGCTCGCGAGCATCCTCGACGATCCCGAAGCGTCGAACAACGACAAGTTCGTCGCGCTCGATCTGCTCAAGAACGCCAATATCGCCGCTGCCGGCGTTCTGCCGATGTGCCAGGACACCGGAACCGCCATCGTCATGGGCAAGCGTGGACAGCATGTGCTCACCCCCGGCGACGACGAGAAGTCCATTGCCCGCGGTGTCTACGACGCCTACACGCGTCTGAACCTGCGCTACTCGCAGAACGCCCCCATCACGATGTGGGACGAGAAGAACACCGGCAACAACTTGCCCGCGCAGATCGAGCTGTACGCCGATACTGCTGCCGGACATGAGAACTCGTACAAGTTCCTCTTCATGGCCAAGGGCGGCGGAAGCGCCAACAAGTCCTACCTGTACCAGGAAACCAAAGCGATCCTCAATCCCGACTCGATGATGCAGTTCCTCGAGGCGAAGATCCGCTCACTCGGCACCGCAGCCTGCCCGCCCTACCACCTTGCAATCGTCGTCGGCGGTACTTCGGCCGAGTTCGCGATGAAGACGGCGAAGTACGCGTCGGCGCACTATCTCGACGAATTGCCCACCGAAGGCGCCATCACGGGTCGCGGCTTCCGCGATCACGAGCTCGAGAAGAAGGTTTTCGAGCTGACGCAGAAGATCGGTATCGGAGCACAGTTCGGCGGCAAGTACTTCTGCCACGACGTCCGCGTCGTCCGACTCCCCCGCCACGGCGCTTCGTTGCCCGTCGCCATTGCGGTGTCCTGCTCGGCAGATCGACAGGCGAAGGCCAAGATCACCCCGGAGGGCGTGTTCCTGGAACAGCTCGAATTCAACCCGGGCCGTTTCCTGCCCGAGGTCACGGACGCTCAGCTCGACGAAGAGACGGATGGCATTTCGGGTACCGGCAAGGGCGCTGCGGTCAAGATCGATCTGACCAAGCCGATGTCGGAGATCCTCGCCGAGCTCTCCAAGCACCCGGTGAAGACTCGTCTCTCCTTGACCGGTCCGCTCGTCGTGGCACGCGACATCGCGCACGCCAAGATCAAGGAACGCCTCGACGCAGGCGAAGAGATGCCGCAGTACCTCAAGGATCACCCGGTGTACTACGCCGGCCCCGCCAAGACGCCCGACGGCATGGCGTCCGGTTCGTTCGGCCCGACCACGGCCGGCCGTATGGACTCGTACGTCGAGCAGTTCCAGGCCGCCGGTGGCTCGATGATCATGCTGGCCAAGGGAAACCGCTCCAAGCAGGTCACCGACGCCTGCAACTCGCACGGCGGTTTCTACCTCGGGTCGATCGGTGGACCGGCCGCTCGCCTGGCGCTCGACTGCATCAAGAAGGTCGACATCCTCGAGTACGCCGAACTGGGAATGGAAGCCGTCTGGAAGATCGACGTCGAGGACTTCCCCGCCTTCATCGTCGTCGACGACAAGGGCAACGACTTCTTTGCGCACACCGGTGAAGTGACCCTGACGATCGGCAAGCGCCCGGGTCTGTAGACACGTCAACAGCAAAGAGCCCCGGCGAGTTTCGATCGCCGGGGCTCTTTTGTGTCTTTGTCAGGTCCAGAGCGCGGCCACGAATACGGTCACGATCGACAACCCGCCGACGACGTGTACCAGATTCGGATTGGGCTGGCCCTTCTTCTGCTTCGCCCGGGTGATCTCGGCAAGCGCCACGATGACCAGCGAAAGCACCAGCTTCACAGCGATCTTCGCGTGAATGTAGTTCTTGTCCAGGGCGCCTTCGCCCAACCCGACGATGATCAGGCCGGACACGAACTGCATCCTGGCACCCCACACCATGACCTCGGTGATCGAAGGAGCCTTGAGGACGGTGAAGTAGCTACCGACCAGGGCAGCCATGCCGAGTAGGTGAATCACTACAAAGACGTTGTATAGAACAGACATACAAGCACTTTAACTTGTACCTTGTTCTGGCCGAACGGAACTGCGACTTCTCTCAGAGAATTCCGGCTTCGGATGCGGCGGAACGATATTTCGCTGCCAAGGTGTCCACCGTCTCGTGTGCGTTGAGACCACTGGGATTGGGCACGATCCACAGTTTTGCCCCCTCGAAATCACGGTCCTGACGCCCGGCCTTCGCCTTCTTGTCACCGAAAGCTGTTCGATAGGCGGTGATCCCGGCGAAGGCAACGACTACTGGATTGGTTGCGCGCACGATGTTTCGGACCCGAACTCCGCCAGTTGCGAGTTCCTCCGACGTCAATTCATCGGCGCGCGCAGTTGCCCGCACCGCCAAATTGGTGATGCCCACTCCCCGATCGATCAGATGCTGTGTGTCAGCGTCCGACATACCCGCGGAAGGATCGATCGCATGCTCGATTATGCCTGCCCGCAGCAGTGCCGGATAGAACCGATTACCCGGTCTGGCGAAATGCGCGCCGGTCGCCGCCGTCCACAGTCCCGGATTGATACCGACGAACAACAGACGACAATTCGGCCCGATCAGATCGTCGATCTCGGCGTCTCGGAACGATTCCAGTTCGGCACGCGTGAATCCCATGCTGCCAGTACATCAGGCCGTCACGACAGTGCTTCGCGCACCTCGTCGATCGCGTCATGCATCATCTGCTCGTACACATCGATGTCCGGGATCGAGGCCGGACTGCTGGTGATGCTGATCGTCACAGTGTCCCCGATCCCGTGTACGCCGTGGGTCAACGACATGACCGGCGACAAACTCGGGAAGCCCGCTGTGAACCGAACGACGCCGCCTCCGAGCACCAGATCCGCGTCACCGCGCGCGACACTCGACACCACGGTGTTTCCAGTGACCTCGTCGGGTACTGCCGTGAAATCGTATTGCTGCACGCCCCAACGGACCAGCGGGCCGGGAACCGCGTTCAGCGCGAGATCCGACGCTGCGCTGGATGGATGGGACGCACGTGCGCGACGCTCGTCCATCGACTCCTTGATCAGTTGGGCTCGCTCACGAAGATCATCGACTTCCGGGAACAGTCCGACACCTGCATTGCGGAAGTGATTGCGCGCCGTGGGTGTACCTGCCTTGGCGATGGTCACCTCAGCTCCCAATTCGGGCGGTACCGAGCCGTCTCGCTCGGTGAGGTAGTTCGCCATCGCTACCGAGATGGCTGTCATCGCTCCGACTGTGACGGATACGCCGTCGCCACGGAAATCTGCGCTGTCCCGCACGACCATGCGCACCAGTCGGTGCGGTCCGGGAGGGATGTTCGAGCGCACCTTGGGACGGCTCGCCGCCTGCGGCGCAACAACTCCCGATTCGGTGTCCGCCTGCAGCTGTAACTGCGCTCGGTGCCCCGCCCGGCCGTCGCGGAACAGCGAAACAAGTTGACCCGGAAGGCGCAGGGCGGCGCGGCCCAAAATCTCGGCTGATCCGCTACGCCGCACGTCCGTCTTCTGCTTCGCGGGCGGTTGCGGCGAGAACAGCTGGCGAGCAATCGCCGACGCGCGTTTGCCGTCCGCCAGAGAATGAGCGACCTGCAGAACTGCGATCAGCGCCGGGCCACTGCAGCGCGGCACGCCGGTGACGCCGTGAAACAGGTGCAGCGTCCACGGGGACTCGCGTGGGTCGACGTGGTTTTCGAGTAGCTTCTCGATGCCGTGAATGCACGAGAGCCACGAGTTTTCGGGCAGCTCATGCACTCTCACCAACGAGGCATCGACCGGCATAGGCTCCCAGAGCGGATAGTCGAGGTGCCACGGTGATTCGCGTATCCGAACATTGAGATCCGGGATGAGCGACGCTCTTTCCACCACCGAGCGTCGTAGCTCGTCCATGGACTGGCTCTGCCCGTCGAAGCAGTAAAGCAGCAGCTGATCGTTGGGGATCTTCTCCGAAATCCAGAAGGTTTGGGCGTCGGTGGGCGTCATCCGTAACACCGGGAGACGGTACCACCGGCTCGTCAGCTCTTTTCTGCAGCAGCTTTCAGCTGGGACAGGCCCTTCTCGAAATCCTTTCCGACAAGCTTGTCCATGCTGAAGATGAAACCGAAGATCTTGAAGAACAGATTCTTCTTTCCGGTCATCTTCCACGTCACCTGAACTTCACCGGCATTCGGAGAGATGAGAAACGTGGTGACGTTCTGCGCCTTGAACGGCTTGAGGAAGGCCAGGTCCAAAACTACTCGTTCATTCGGGACGGATTCGGTGATCACCATCGAACCGGAGCCCGCCTTCTTGTTTCCCGCCCAGGCGTACGAAGCCCCGACGCCCGCGTCAGGCCCCGCGTACGTCCGCTGCATCGCCGGGTCGAGACCTTCCCACGGCGACCACTGAGTCCACTGATGGAAATCGTTGATCAACGCGAAGACGACCGGTGCTTCTGCCTTGACGATCTTCGTACGTTCTACCAGGAATTCGTTGGAATTCTGCGAAGCCATCGTCGATCTCCAATTCTCGGGCGTGACAAGTGTTCGGAATTATCCACGGTCGACGAGATCGGAGCGAGTCGACACTCAGTCCCGCAGGCACAGGCAGAAATAGTGACCGACCGGGTCGCGGTACACGCGGAAAGTCTGATGCTCCGGAATGTCGGTCACCCGCTGCGCTCCAAGGTTCGTCACCCAAGCCTCGGCGGGGTCGAGAGAATCCACGAACAGATCCAGATGGATCCCGACACCGGAGGTCGGCCAGTCCACCGGAACAAAATCCGGAGCGAGCTGAAACGCGAGCCGCTCCCCGCCGGGTCCTTCGATCACGTGCCAATCATCCTCGTCGCGAACACTTTTCCACTCGAGGACCTGGACGTAGAAGTTGGCCAATGCAGCCGGATCCGGGCAGTCCAGGACTGCGTAGTCCATACCGATGTTCGGGCGCGTCACTGTGCCTTCTTCTCCTGAACTTTCTTACGCACGAACAACAACGGAAGAACCAGCGTCGCAACGGCGGTTACCAGCCACACGACGACGGTTCCCAGAATCCACGTCGAGACACCGGAGATCGACAGATTGGAGAAGAGCGACGCCACCAACAGCGCGACAAATGTCGACACCAATCCGATTCCGCCGAGAAATGCCGGTGCATGGCGCTTTGCCACCGTGGCGATGAACGGCGCCAGGACCGACTGCGCAATCGCAAAGATCACGACCGCAACGATGAATCCGGATGTGGGCGCCGAGAAGCCCGAAAGAATCAACGACGCAACAAGAAGCCCGACAGCGGCAGAACCCAGGAAGATCGCGGCGCGAATCAGGAAGCTGATCATTTGTTGATCCTATATGTCGGATATCGAGGAGAACAGATATTCACAATCCCAGAGATTCCTGCACCTCTCGCAATGTCCGGGCAGAAGATCGGAGCCCCGAAGCCTCCTTTTCCGATAGCGGTACTTCGAGGACTCGGCCGGCACCAGCGCGACCAACCATCGTGGGAAGGGACAGGCAAACGTGCTCGAGTCCGTGGACGCCGCTCTGCAAAGTCGATACCGGCAGAACCCGTTGTTCGTCCCGCAACACGACTTCCGCGATGAATGCGCTCGACAATCCGATGGCGAGGTTGGTCGCGCCCTTACCCTCGATGATCTCGTAAGCACTCTCGACTACAGACTTCGCTACTTTCGCGCGTAGGTCGGGGCCGAGGACGCCACCCGACGGTCCCACGAACGAGGTTGCCGGCACTCCGCCGATGGTTGCGCTCGACCAGAGCGGAATCTCGGAATCCCCGTGCTCGCCCACGATGAAGGCATGAACGTTCTCCACCGCGACTCCGAGTTCGGTAGCCAGCAGGAATCGCAATCGGGCCGTGTCCAGCACGGTCCCAGATCCGAAAATTCGGCCGCGGTACGACGGTCCCGCGGCCTGGATCGCTGCGTAGGTCGCCACGTCGACCGGGTTGGTGACGAAGAGAAGGACCGCGTCCGGTGACACCGCCAACAGTTGTTCGGTCAGTGTCTGCGCGATCTTGACGTTCACCGCGGCAAGTTCGAGCCGCGACTGACCGGGATGCTGTTTGGCGCCCGCGGTGACGACGACCAAGTCGGATCCCGCGGTGACCGAGATGTCATCGCCTCCGTCGACAGTGCACGGCGGTGTGAACTGGGTGCCGTGGTTGAGATCGAGAACTTCGGCCCGGACCTTTGCGCTGTTGGTGTCGTAGAGGGCGAGCGCGTCGGCCGATCCGCGTATCAGGCACGCATACGCAATTGCGGTGCCGACGCTTCCCGCACCGACAACGGACACTTTTCGTCTGGATGAACGATTCGGCGTCGTCATGGGTAAATGGTGCTCGCTCGATAACGATTTCGCAGTACAACGGATTGCCAGTCTCTTCTCAGGGTTTGGATGCAGACCTCTCAGAATCGACGTGGATGATCGCTGACATGGCTGAGGTAACCGTTCTTGCAGTTGGCGGCACCGGCGAATCCCACGTCGGCGACCACGGCGCCCGTGTGCGCGGACTCCTCAGTGCCGTCACCGACGAACTCGACAGTCGATTCGATTCTCGCTGGGTCGCTTATCCCGCATCGTACGGTCCGGTCGCCGACGGTGGCCTGAGCTTTCGGCACAGCACCGCGATGGGTGTGAAGGCCCTCACCGCCGAAATCGCACAGACAGACGGCCCGGTCATGCTGATCGGATACTCACAGGGATGCACCGTGATCCGCTCGGCTCTTCCGACGCTGAACCGCGCCAACGTCATCGGAGTCGGACTGATCTCCGATCCTCAACAACCGGCAGGCGTGATCGAAGGTTGTGAGGGACACGGAGTTGCCGGCGACGGACCCGAGATCCAGCCGTGGATTCCGGTCAAGTGGATCGGGCACCCGCAGGACATGATCTGTAATGCCAGCGACGACAGCTACATTCGCGACATCGCAGACTTGACGCGCTGGATGTCCTTCTCGCAGGCACGCGTGTGGGCAGGAAAGGTTTGGGAACTACTTCGTAGCAATGCTTTCCAAAATGCGCAGAAGACTCGTTTCAGTCCGAAACAGTGGCGTACCGATCTACGACGTATTCGCACCGCGTTCCTCGAAGTACTTGGTTACCTGCCGACGAAGTTGAACCTGAACCGATTTCAGCTCAAGAACCCTCGCGGCGGTAGACACATCAGCTACGCGATCGAACCTCTCGACGAGAGCGGACTGACCGGGTGTGAGCTTCTGGCGTCGTGGATGAAGGTCCACGCGAGCGGCGTCGGGCAGCGCATTCACGCGGCCTGACCTTTACCGTTAGTTTACCTAACGAACCCCGGGGAGCCATTCGACGCCTCTACGTTCCTTTCATGCAACTGAGCAGAATATTGTCGTGTGCCGCCGTGACCGTCGCACTCCCCCTCACCGCCCTGGCGGCCCCGGCCGGCGCATCGCCAACCGGCAGTCTCGACTGGTCCGGTTCGTTCGGTAGTTCAGCACCCCAGCCGGTTTCGACGTTCGACGTCCAAGCCCACCGCGGCGGGCTCGGCCTGTACACGGAAAGCAGCCTGGCCGCGTTCGCGAATGCCCTCGAAATGGGCGTCAGCACACTGGAACTCGATACCCAGATCACCGAGGACGGGATCGCTGTCGTCACGCACGATCGTAAGATCTCGAACAAGAAATGCCTCGACACCGAGCCCGCAACTGCGGGTGACCCGGAGTTCCCGTACGTCGGCAAATTCGTCAACACGCTGAGCCTGCAGCAGATCAAGACCATGGACTGCGGCACTCTCCCCCTTGCCGGATACCCTGAACAGCAGAATGTTCCGGGAGCGAAAATGCAGACGCTCGAAGAAGTGCTTGCCCTGGTGAAGTCGTACAACGCACCCGGAATCAAGCTCAACATCGAGACCAAGGTGGAAGCGGGAGCGCCTCACGAGACCGCCCCGCGTGAGCAGTTCGTCTCTGTAGTCCTCGATACGATCCGGGCAGCCGGATTGTTGGACAGCGTCACCATTCAGAGCTTCGACTGGGGCTCGCTCATGCTCACCCGTCAACTCGCGCCGAGTGTCCCCGTCGTTGCGCTCACAAACGGCGACTTTCTCCAGGTAGGCAAGGACGGAGCGTCACCGTGGCTCGGCGGTCTGGACATCGATGATTTCGGTGGCGACGGCATCGCGGCGGTAGCAACCTTTGGTGCCTCCGCCTACTCCCCCGTCCAAGGAACTCCGCAGGGCGGAAAGGTCGGGGATCCCGGTTTCACCCTCTATCCGACAGCCGACATGATCGCGAGCGCACATGCGCGTGGCATGAAGGTCATCCCGTGGACCGTCGATGATCCCGCCACCATGCACGCCCTGATCGACCTCGGTGTCGACGGGATCATCACCGACTACCCCGATCGTCTCCGAGCCGTTCTGGCCGAGCGAGGCATGCCACTACCTGCACCTGCGGTCAAGAAGTAGCCTCCACCGCGCACCGAAGCAGGTACCTGAACAGGTACTACGGCCGATGTCCCCGGGGTCCCGTCGGCCGCATCCTGGACAGGTACTTGCTCGGGTGATCGGAGGTGAATTCTGATGATGTCTTTGAAGGATCAACTGGACAACTGCGAATACCTACTTGCCGACGCGGAAATGGCCGGCGACTGGAATGCTGTCCGGCGATTCAGGGAATACCGGCTCAGGCTCGTTCGACAACTGTGCAGGCAAAGGGCCGCCGGCCTCTGCGCCTAGAGGCCCGACCTCAACCGTATCTGAGCTGGTCCCTCTGGGCGGTTACGATCCGCCGTCGCCCGAGTCACAGTCGGGTGCTCTCACCAATTGAGCTACAGAAGGTATGGCCCGCAGTGCTTTTCGACTGCGATCTTTCTCTGCCGAACCATACGGGCCCGCATCTCGTGCGCGCTACTGATTTTCGAGTAGACGATCTACACCGACCACCGCTGTGAGTTCGGTTTCCGCGTCCCCGCGGGGACGTCCCCGTCGAGGCCACACCGAATCACCGCTGACCAGTAGTCGATGGGATGATGACCTGCGTGTCCATGTCCCCACCGCTGCCCGTCAAGAACGGGGTTGGCCCGACGCGCCTACGCATCCCGCTCTCTGGGCCGTGGGCGACGATCGCCGAGTACGTCGTGGCCAAGTTCGACCATCTGGACGCCGAGAACCTGTATCGGCGGTTCGACGACGGCGAGTTCGTGGGTATCGACGGCCAGTCGCTCTGCCGGAGCACAGAACTCAGTGCGCACCGGTTCGTCTGGTACTACCGCGAGTTGCCGGCGGAGGACCCGGTGCCGTTCCACGAAGAGATCCTGCACATCGACGACGATCTCGTCGTCATCGACAAGCCACATTTTCTCCCGACCACCCCCAGCGGGCGCTACCTGCGCGAGTCGGCACTAGTCCGACTGCGCGTCCGCCTCGACAACCCAGATCTGACTCCGATCCATAGACTCGACCGCGGCACCGCAGGCGTGGTGATGTTCTCGGCCCGCCCCGCGACGCGCGGCGCGTATCAGTCACTGTTCGAGAAGCGTCAGGTCACGAAGGTCTACGAGGCGGTGTCGGCGCGACCCACCCGGCGGGGCCAGGATTCACCAGCGCTCGACGTCCCTCTCGTTTACCGCAACCACATCGAAGCTCGACGCGGCGAGTTGCGAGTCGTCGTCGACGACAGCCGTGAACCCAACTCCGAGACCATGATCGAGGCACGAGGGACGGGCGTGAGCGCCTCCGGACGTGCTGTGCTGCACACGGTTCTACGTCCGCGCTCCGGACGGATGCACCAGTTGCGGGTGCATCTGGCAGCTCTCGGCGCCGGGATCCTGGGCGACCGGCGATACCCCGACCTGCTTCCCGACGCGCCGGACGATCATTCCCTCCCACTCCAATTGCTCGCGAGGGAACTCGAATTCACCGACCCGTTGACTGGGAGAGCGCGGCGGTTTGTGACACGTCGGACGCTCAGCGAGATGCCCGTGGGGTGACGACCAGAAGCCGCGGATTTAGACGTTGAAGCGGAACTCCACCACATCGCCGTCGGCCATGACGTATTCCTTGCCCTCCATGCGGACCTTGCCGGCAGCCTTGGCCGCGGCCATGGAACCGGCCTCGACGAGGTCGTCGAAGGACACGATTTCAGCCTTGATGAAGCCGCGCTCGAAGTCGGTGTGAATGACGCCGGCAGCCTGGGGCGCGGTGTCACCCTTGTGGATCGTCCAGGCGCGAGCTTCCTTCGGACCAGCCGTCAGGTAGGTCTGCAGCCCGAGAGTGTGGAAGCCGGTGCGCGCGAGGGCATGCAGGCCCGGCTCTGTCTGACCGATCGAGTCGAGCATTTCCTGGCGGTCTTCCTCGTCCAGCTCGAGCAGTTCCTGCTCGACCTTCGCGTCGAGGAACACGGCGTCGGCCGGGGCGACGGAAGCGCGCAGTTCCGCGACCTTCGCTTCGTCGGTGAGCACCGACTCGTCGGCGTTGAAGACGTACAGGAAGGGCTTGGTGGTGAGCAGGCTCAGCTCACGCAGCAACGAGAAATCGAGCTTGTCCTTGACGCTGAAGAGCGTCGTGCCCTCGTTGAGGAAGGCCTGAGCCTTGAGCGCCTCGTCGTGGGCCGGCTTGAGCTCCTTGTTCTTGCGAGCTTCCTTGTCCAGACGCGGGAGAGCCTTCTCCAAGGTCTGCATGTCGGCGATCACGAGCTCGGTCTCGATGACCTCGATGTCCGAGGCCGGGTCGACCTTGCCGTCGACGTGGATGACGTCGTCGTCGGCGAAGACGCGAACTACCTGGCAGATGGCGTCCGCTTCACGAATGTTGGCCAGGAACTTGTTGCCCAGACCTGCGCCCTCGGACGCTCCCTTGACGATGCCGGCAATGTCGACGAACGACACGGTCGCGGGGAGGATGCGCTCGGAGCCGAAGATCTCGGCGAGCTTCTGCAGCCGCGGATCGGGCAGCTCGACCAGACCGACGTTGGGTTCGATGGTCGCGAACGGGTAGTTCGCTGCCAACACGTCGTTGTTGGTCAGTGCATTGAAAAGGGTGGACTTGCCGACGTTGGGCAGTCCGACGATTCCGAGGGTAAGGCTCACGGTCTGTGGATTCTACGGCCTCGCGGCGACGTGACGGGTACTCGCCCCACCGTCACGTCGCGGCAGGTGATCAGTTGTAGGTATACGAATCGACGGACGACACGATCGCAACCAGGAAGATGACGTAGAACGCGATGAACAGCACCCAGCAGATCACGGCTATGAGGAGCGAGATCTGCCCGAGTTTCTTCACCCGCTCGGATGCGTACTGCGCGCCCTGGTGATCGCCCATCGCCCACTTCGGGTAGATGTCGTGGAGATGGTTGAACGCGGCGAACGCGATAGGCCAGAAGAAGATGATCGACGCGACGGCCCATCCCGCGTTGGACTTCGGCGGACCGTACTGAGGCGCCGCGTACGTGGGAGCAGCGCTGTACTGCTGGGCTGCGCTGTACTGCTGACCGGTCGGATACTGCTGTCCGGCTGAGTACTGCGGGTCGGTCGGGTACTGCTGGCCCGTCGGATATTCCTGGCCTGCTGAATATTGCTGACCGGCTGAATACTGCTGGCCTGCCGGATACTGCTGCTCCTTCGGATACTGTTGCTCCTTCGGATCCTGCGGGTCGGTCGGATATTGCGGTTCGGTCATCATTCCCCCAAAGAGTCGGATTCGGTTCTCTATCGCAGAACCTAGTGGAGACTTACCGCTGCCGTGTCACAGTGAGCGCCTACGCTCTCGAGGTGACTCGGATGCTGATCGTGCTCTTGATATGGATAGTGGGTCTCGGCACCGCCGCGCTCGCAATTGTCGCCTCGCCCGGATGGTGGGTGATCGCTGTCGTCACACTCGCGCTGGCGGCCATGGGCACCTACGACCTCACTCAGAAGTCCCACAGCATCCTCCGTAACTATCCGGTCCTGGGGCACGCGCGATTCCTCCTCGAGAAGATTCGACCGGAGATCCAGCAGTACTTCGTCGAATCATCCACCGATGGAATGCCATTCGATCGCGAAACGCGAGATCTGGTTTACGAGCGGGCAAAGGGAACACTGGCGGAAGAGCCCTTCGGGACCGAGCGCGACGTCAATGCGATCGGCTACGAGTTCATGACGCATTCGATTCGCGCACGGACCGCCCCCGACACCGTTCCCCGAGTTCGCCTCGGCGGACGCGATTGCACGAAGCCGTACGACATCGCTCTCCTGAACGTCTCCGCGATGAGCTTCGGGTCGTTGTCCGCCAACGCAATCGAAGCCCTCAACGCCGGCGCCGCCAAAGGCGGCTTCGCCCACGACACCGGCGAAGGCGCGATCAGTCCGTATCACCGCAAACACGGCGGCGATCTGATCTGGGAAATCGCCTCGGGATACTTCGGATGCCGAACCGAGGACGGCCGATTCGATCCTGACCGTTTTGCCGAGCGTGCCGGACTCGATCAGGTGAAGGCCATTTCGATCAAGCTCTCGCAAGGTGCGAAACCCGGGTTGGGTGGCGTGCTTCCCGGAGTCAAGGTCTCCCCCGAAATCGCCGAAACCCGCGGGGTACCCGTCGGCCAGACCGTGATTTCGCCACCCGCGCACACCGCGTTCAGCACCCCGGTCGAACTGGTCGATTTCATCGCGACCCTGCGAAAACTGTCGGGAGGCAAGCCGGTCGGGATGAAACTGTGTGTCGGCTCGCGTCGTGAATTCCTCGGAATCTGCAAGGCGATGATCGAACGCGGTATCACGCCCGACTTCATCATCGTGGACGGTTCCGAAGGCGGCACCGGCGCAGGTCCGGTGGAGTTCGAGGACCACATGGGCATGCCGTTGACCGAGGGCCTGATGCTGGTGCACAACGCTCTGGTGGGAACTGGTTTGCGCCCTCTCGTGAAAGTCGGCGCTTCCGGAAAGGTGGCGAGCGGTTCCGACATCGTCAAACGCATCATCCAGGGCGCAGACTTCACGATGGCGGCCCGCGCAATGATGTTCGCAGTGGGCTGTATTCAGGCCCAGATGTGCCACACCAACCGCTGCCCGGTCGGCGTTGCCACTCAGGATCCGGCACGCACCCGCGCACTCGACATCCCCGACAAGAGCGAGCGCGTCTACCGATTCCAGAAGGCAACCGTCGCCAGCGCACAACAGATGATCGCGTCGATGGGCATCGATTCCTTCGACCAACTGCAACCGGGAATGCTCAACCGCCGCGTCGACGGTCTCACCACTCGCACCTATGCCGACCTGTTCGACTGGCTGATGCCGGGCGAACTGCTCGACTCCCCGCCGCAGGGCTGGCTCACCGATTGGATCGACGCCGACGCTCACCGATTCTGACGTCGGTCGACTCCCGCGTTTCAGATCGCGCGGATTCACCCTTCTGGTCCTACAGTGACAGATGGCCCGCTGTGACGGCGGCCACACGTGCACTAGTGGACGGAGTTCGACGATGAGCTTGACGACTGCGCCGGAACCAAATGTCGAGTACCTGAAAACCGATCCTGACCTGCCACCTGTCGGCGTCATCGACAAAACACCCATCTCCACGACTGCGCGCGTCGTCTTCCTTGTTCTCGGACTGGTCGGCGCGGGCGCCTGGTACATGATTGCGATCGTCCGCGGTGAACACATCAGTGCCGTCTGGTTCGTGTTGGCCGCAATCTGTACCTATCTGATCGCCTACCGCTTCTATGCGCGGTTGATCGAACGCAAAATCGTCAAGCCTCGCGACGACGTCGCAACTCCCGCCGAAATCATGGAGAACGGCGCCGACTACATGCCGACCGACCGTCGGGTGCTGTTCGGTCACCACTTCGCGGCAATCGCCGGTGCCGGTCCCCTGGTCGGACCCGTGTTGGCCGCGCAGATGGGATATCTTCCGGGAACGATCTGGATCATCGTCGGCGTCGTGTTCGCCGGGGCGGTGCAGGACTTCATGGTGCTGTGGATCTCGTCGAAGCGCCGCGGGCGCAGCCTCGGTCAGATGGCCCGCGAAGAACTCGGCCTCGTCGGCGGCGTCGCCGCACTGATCGGCGTGTTCGTCATCATGATCATCCTCATCGCGGTGCTCGGACTTGTGGTCGTCAATGCGCTCGCCGAGTCCCCGTGGGGAGTGTTCTCGATCGCGATGACCATCCCCATCGCGCTGTTCATGGGCGTGTACCTGCGGTATCTGCGGCCGGGCAAGGTTTCCGAGGTCTCCCTGATCGGCGTCGTCCTGCTTCTCCTTGCCATCGTCTCCGGCGGATGGGTTGCCGATACCGGTTGGGGCGCAGACTGGTTCACACTCTCGAAGGTCACCATCGCGTGGCTGATGATCGCGTACGGATTCGCCGCATCGGTGCTGCCAGTCTGGCTGCTCCTGGCACCGCGCGACTACCTGTCGACGTTCATGAAGGTCGGCACCATCGCGCTGCTGGCCATCGGAATTCTGGTCGCACGACCCGCTCTGAACATGCCGGCAGTGACGCCATTCGCCTCCAACGGCGAAGGCCCGGCCTTTGCCGGTTCACTGTTCCCGTTCCTGTTCATCACCATTGCCTGTGGCGCACTCTCGGGCTTCCACGCACTGATCGCGTCCGGTACGACGCCAAAGCTGCTCGAGAAGGAAAGCCAGACCAAGATGATCGGGTACGGCGGCATGCTGACCGAATCGTTTGTCGCGATCATGGCTCTGGTCACCGCCTGCATCCTCGATCAGCACCTGTACTTCGCACTCAACGCTCCCGCGGCACTGACCGGTGGAACACCGGAAACCGCAGCCGAATACGTCAACAATCTGCCCCTCGGCACTGCCCCCATCACACCGGACGTGCTGACTCAGGCAGCCGAGGCCGTCGGCGAAGAATCGATCATCTCGCGAACCGGCGGCGCCCCGACGCTCGCGTTCGGAATGTCCGAAGTGCTCAGCGACGTCTTCGGCGGCGACTCGCTGAAATCGTTCTGGTACCACTTCGCGATCATGTTCGAGGCGCTCTTCATCCTCACCACGATCGATGCCGGCACCCGCGTCGCTCGATTCATGCTCTCCGACTCGCTCGGCAACTTCGGCGGTCCGGCGAAGAAGTTCAAGGACCCGTCGTGGCGCATCGGCGCGTGGCTGTGCTCGCTGATCGTCGTCGCTGCCTGGGGCGCGATTCTGCTCATGGGTGTCACCGATCCGCTGGGCGGAATCAACACACTCTTCCCGCTCTTCGGCATCGCCAACCAGCTACTCGCCGCGATCGCACTGACGGTGGTCATGACGATCGTCATGAAGAAGGGCCTGTTCAAATGGGCCTGGATTCCCGGCGTGCCGCTGGTGTGGGACCTGGTCGTAACCATGACCGCGTCGTACCAGAAGATCTTCTCCGACAACCCCGCGATCGGGTACTGGGCTCAGCACAACGTGTTCAAGGACGCGAAGGCTGCCGGCGAGACGGCGCACGGTTCCGCGAAGACTCCGGAGGCTATCGATGCCGTCATTCGCAACACCTTCATCCAGGGCACGTTGTCGATCATCTTCGCGTCACTGGTGATCGTCGTGGTCATCGCCGGGATCATCGTATGTGCCAAGGCAATCCGAGCGGGCGGGCTGCCGACCACCGAGTCCCCGGAAGAACCGTCGAAAATCTTCGGACCCGCCAGCTTCATTCCGACGCCCGCGGAGAAGGAAATCCAGAAAGAATGGGACGAGCTGATCAAAGCCGGGAAAGTCCGGGCGCCCGGCGCCGCACACGGAGGTGGGCACTGACCATGACGACGGCGACCATGACGGCAAAACTCACCACAGCGTTCCGCGGAACGCTGTGGTGGGTTCGCTCGGTGATGGGTGATCTCGACTATCAGCGCTACGTCGAGCACACCCGACGCCACCACGCCGACTCACCGGTGATCAGCGAACGAGAGTTCTGGCGCCGCCGTCACGCAGCAGCCGACGCCAACCCAGGCGCCCGCTGCTGCTGAATCCGGTCAGGGGCAGGTGGCCTTCGCGAGTTCGTAAATGTGGCCGGCCTGCTCGTCGGTGGGCTTGTTGCCGTTGTTCTCGGCCAGGTCGGTGATCTTGGTCTTGACCTCCGCCTCGTCCGTGCCGTTGGCGACCTCGGTACACGTGGTCGTCAAGATCTCCTCGATGTCTGCGTCGTCGCGGTTCTCCGCCAACGGTGCGTAAGCCCCACGGAACGTGGCGACGAACAGCGCCGTCTTGCCCTGATCGATGGCGTTGCCCGCTGACTGTTTCGCCGTCTCGAGCGCCTGTTGCCCGCTCGTGACTGCCTCGCTGATCTTGTTCTGCGCGTTGTCCTGATCCTCGGTGCTACACGCGGTGAGCCCGAGAACGACGATTGCTGCTGCCCCGACTGCTGCTGCGATTCTCATGACGGAAATGTTAGTCCGATCAGCATGCTTCAAAACACAGTATTGCAGCGCAACACACGAGTTATCGCATGCAGTCGTTACGATCAGCTCAGCTAGATCACCGGATTCGCACATCGGCGAGGAGATCCCTGCGCCGACGGAAAGGACGATCAGTGAGCGAGCAAGACAAGGGGACGTCCGCAGGGGTGCGCAAGCGCGACCGCGGCGAGATCATCGGGCAAGGGGGTATGTGGCTCGCAAAATGGTCGTTGGTGTTGGCGTCGATTTCGCTGGGCGCCTGGATTTTCGGCTGGCTGATCGAAAAGCTCTGGGTCATCATCCTGCCGGTGGCTCTGGCTATCGTTGTTGCGACAGTCATGTGGCCGCCGACCCGCGGCATGATCAAGCGCGGTATGCCACCGGCCGCGGCAGCCGGCATCACCCTGGTGCTCTCGATCGGAATCCTGGCCGGTGTGATCGCCGGCATCGTTCCGTCAGTGGTCAGCCAGGCCCCCGAGCTCGCGAACAAGACCACCGAGGGCATCAACCAGGTTCAGGACTGGCTCCAGGGTCCGCCGCTGAACCTGAAGGACGACCAGATCGACAACGCCGTCCATGCCGTCATCACCAAGGTGCAGGAAAGTGGAACCGCCATCGCTTCAGGCGTTTTCAGCGGCGTGAGCACAGCGAGCTCGTTGTTGGTCACGCTCGGTTTGGTCCTGATTCTCGCTTTCTTCTTCATCAAGGACGGACCGAGGTTCATCCCCTGGCTCCACGCTGTCGGCGGCGGCCGTGCCGGTCGGCATCTCGAAGAGGTCCTCACCCGCATGTGGGACACGCTCGGCGGATTCATCAGGACACAAGCACTGGTGAGTCTGATCGACGCGGTCTTCATCGGCGCCGGACTGCTGATACTCGGGGTCCCGCTGGCACCGGTGCTGGCAATTCTCACGTTCATCGGTGGCTTCATCCCGATCGTCGGTGCCTTTGTCGCCGGCGCCCTGGCCGTGTTGGTTGCGCTGGTGGCCAACGGTCTCACCACCGCCATCATCGTGTTGATCATCATCCTGGCCGTTCAGCAGATCGAAGGAAACGTCCTTCAGCCTGTGCTGCAGAGCAAGTCGATGAAACTCCACGCCGTCATCGTGCTGCTTGCCGTGGCCGCCGGTAGCTCGCTGTACGGCATCGTCGGCGCGTTCCTCGCAGTGCCCGTCGCCGCTGTGGCAGCAGTTGTCATCCGGTACATCGGCGAGCAGATCGACGAACGCGCAAGCGACAACGAGCCGATGCCCGCCGGCGATGCGTCGGACATCCTCGAGGATCAAGACGACGACGCCGAGTCAGAGGTAGAGAACAAAAAGGCCTGATCAGCCCGCGATCACCTTCACCGAGGAGCCTGCACGTCCGCGAATGACGTGCAGGCGACTCGGGATTCGCTGCCTCATCTCGTCCACGTGACTGACGATGCCCACCACTCGTCCACCGTCGCGAAGCTCGTCCAACACAGCCATCACCGAGTCGAGGGTGTCGGCGTCGAGAGTGCCGAATCCTTCGTCGATGAACATCGTGTCGAGAACGATTCCGCCGGACTCCGCCGCAACCACATCGGCAAGTCCGAGGGCCAAAGACAATGACGCCAAGAATGATTCACCGCCCGAGAGCGTCTTCGCCGAGCGAACCACACCCGTGAAGTCGTCCCGGATGTCGAGTCCCAGACCGCCGCGGCGACCCCGAGAACCTGCCTCGTCACTGTGCACGAACTCGTATCTGCCCCCGGACATCCGCTGCAGCCGAACCGATGCCGACACGGCGATCTCTTCCAACCGCGACGCGAGCACATACGCTCGCAGCGACATCTTGCGACTGTTCTGACCTTTGCCGGCGATCACGTCGGCAAGCGCCGCGAGTTCGTCGTGCAGTTCACGCTCAGGTGCAACCGCTTCGTATGCCTTCTCGAGTTGTCCGCTGAACCGTTCGAGATCCGACACACGGTTCTCGGCCAGGGAAGCAGCTGCAACAGCCGAGTTCACCACCTCGGCGCACCGAAGAGCACGCTCGCGAGGACCGTCGACGTCGACTGTCTCGACTTCGCTCACCGCAACGACCTCGGGGTCGTCGAGGACCGTCCGAGCGGCCACCTCGAGGTCGCGTGCTTTGGCGAGTTCCGTTTCGATCGCCGCGATTCGGGCCGGCGATCTCACCCCTTCGATCGCAGCCTCGACCGAATCGAATCCAGCAGCGGCCGCCGCAGCGGCCAGTTTGGTCGACAGTTCCGCCGATCGCGCCTGCGCACGAACGGCGTCGTCACGCATCTCAGACGCCGCCGAGGCAGCGGAGGCAATCCTTTCGAACCACGAGCGCCGAGCAGCGATGGTCGAATCTTCTCCCACCGCAGCGACGATCGCCGCTCGAATCTGCTCGACCGTGGCCGACAGAGTCGTCGTACGCTCGGTCAGTGCCGCCAATTCGGCCGTCAGAGAAGCGGATTCCTGTTGCAGCTCGCCGTCACGCTCGTTGAGATGCCCGAGCTTGTCGGCCAACCCTCCAACCTGACCGGCAGAGTGGGTCGCCTCGTCAACGGCGTTCCGATCCGCGGCGCGGAGCCTGTCGAGTTCTGCGACGTCGCCGTCCCCGCCGCGGGCGATCACCCGGTCGATGTCACGGTCGACGGCTACCTGGTGGTCGACTACCTTGCTCAGGGCTTTCTCGGCCGCACGCTCGGCTGCGGACGCGGCTTCCAGATCGGGCTCGGTGACCGTGACGACATCAGACTGCGCCGGCGCAGGGTGTTCACGCGAACCACACACCTGGCATGGGTCACCGGGCGCGAGTGAACTCGCCAACTCCGCAGCCATGCCCTCGATACGCTTCTGCACGAGGTCGAGCCAGCGCCCGCGAGCACTCTGATGGGCGTCGCGCGCATCCAACACCTGCACACGAATCTTCTCGGCTTGCGCACGCAGAGAGACGAATTCATGAGCCGCTGCCGCAGCATCCGATGCTTTGGCCAGTGCAGCTTCGAGGCCGGGCAGAGCCGCGTGCGCGCGTTGCGCATCCTCCAGTCGTTGGCCGGCCGAGCGCACCATTTCTGGCAGTTGAGTGCGTTCAACCGCGATGGCATCGATGCGCTCGGACAGAGCGTCTCGCCGAACTCCGAGTTTCTCGATCTCGGCTTCTGCCGCATCGGCTCTGCGAGCATCCTCCGCCATTGCGTCCAGGCGAACGATCTCGTCACGCCAGGTCCGGATCCGAGCTACGACGCGTTGACGCTCGTCGTCGGTGGGTGGCCACACCTCCGGCACAAAAATCTCCGGACCGCCCGTTGCGGAGTAGGTCGACATCGCTGCGGTCATCGATTCGAGTGCGGCAGCGAGGTGCAAGCCGGCAGCGTCCACATCGCCGGCGACAGCGGCCACCGGCAGTGCGCGCTTGGCGGTCTCGAGTTCAGCGCCGATCACAGCTCTTTGGGCGGCGCCCGTATTGAATGCTGCGAGTTCAGCGGTCGCACGATTACGGCGAGCGACCAGATCTGCGGTTCGCTGCGCCGCCGATAGAACCCGATTAGCCTCGGCTGCTGCATCTTTCGCGGTCACCAGCTCCGCAAGACTTGTATCGCGGGTGTCCTGAGCCTCGGCGAGGAGTTTGCGCGACCATTCCAGTGGGTGTGCCTCGGCGCCTACCTCGAGTCCCGCAGCTGTCTCGACCTTCGCGAGCAGCAGCCGCACGGATTGCTCCCTGGCCGCGAGCGCGGTCGCACTTGCCTTTCGCTTGGCGTCGAACCATGCCTCGACGGAGACAAAACGCTTGGTGTCGAACAGACGCTCGAGCAGTTTGCCTCGCTCGTCGCTCTCGGCACGCAGGAATTTGGCGAACTCACCCTGCGGCAAGAGCACCACCTGGAAGAACTGATCAGCGCTCATGCCCATGAGGCGGTTGATCTCGTCACCGATGTCAGGGATGCGCGAAAGGTTTTCGCCGCGGCCGTCCAACCACGTCAGTGTGGCCTTTGCGTTCTCTGTGATCGAACCGGTGCCACGCTTCTTCGGGCGCGAATACTCTGGACTGCGAACAAGTTTGATTCTGCGACCACTGATGGTCGCTTCGAGTTCCACGCGCGGCACCGAACCGGCGGGCGCGTGATCGGACAGTAGCCGTTTGCCCTCGTTGCGCGCACCCGGCACCCGCCCGTACAGGGCAAACGCAACCGCGTCGAGGATCGTGGTCTTGCCTGCCCCGGTGTCACCGTGCAGAAGGAACAGCCCGTCTGCACCCAAACGGTCGAAGTCGACTTCGACCGTGTCGGCGAAGGGCCCGAAAGAGCTGACTTCGAGTTTGTGCAGCCTCACGCGGTTTCACTCAGTTCTACCGTGGACTCCTCGGCGCGCGCGGCAGCGCTGAGCGCTTCGGCCATCAACGTGACCTCCCGCTCGGACGGGTCACTACGCACGGCCGAGACAAAGCCACGGGCGATCTCCATGTCGGTTCGACCCCGTACCGCGTCGCGATACTTGAGATCCGATTGTCCTTCCGGCCTTTGCCATTCGAGGTGAACGGCAAAGGGGAAACGTGCCTGGAGCTGCCTCATGGCATCGACGGGACGAACCGGGTCGGTGAGCAAAGCGGAGACGTAGCACTGCTCGGAATCGGCGTACTTCGACTCGGTGAGAAGTTCCTCGAGAGTTCCCGTCACCTGGCTCAGCCCTCGAATCACCGGAAGATCGAGGCGCTGCACCGACGACAGACCGGCTGCGTCGAGTTCGATCAAAAGCGCAGCCTTGCGGTGGCTGCGTTCACCGAACGAATACGGCAACGGTGAACCTGAGTACCGCACACTCTCCGAGAGCATCTGCGGAGAATGCAGGTGTCCGAGGGCGACATAGTCGACGCCGTCGAACTCGCCCACTGCGACGGTCTCCACTCCGCCGACCGAGATGGAGCGTTCCGATTCAGAGGCCTCACCGCCCACGACGAAGGCATGGGCGAGCAATACCGATCGAGTCGCGGGGTCGGCAGCCGTTCGTTCGGCGAGATCTCGCCGAACACGCGACATGGCCGCTCCGAGGATGTCGGAATGAGTACGAGCCCGGGGCACGTCCAACTCGACGCGCGTGATCTCCGGCTCGAGATACGGAATCCCGTAAAAGGCGACGGGCCCGAACTGATCGCTCAGCATCACCGGAGTACCGATCTGGCCGACTCGGGTGATCAAGTGCAAGCCGCCGGCAGCGGAAAAGGATGCCCCGGCTCCGAGCCGCACCGCGGAATCGTGATTGCCGGACGTCGCGACGATGACCGCCCCCGCCGCCCGGATTGCCTCGAAGCCTCGATTGCACACGGCGACCGCGTCGGAACTGGGAATCGAGCGGTCGTAGATGTCGCCCGGCACGACCACGACGTCGACTCCGTGTTCGCGGACGGAATCTGCGATGGAACCGAGCACACTCGCCTGATCGGCCAACAGATCGACGCCGTGAAAGGTGCGACCTATATGCCAATCGGAGGTGTGCAGAATCTTCATGAATCCGACGGTAGAGCAGCCCACCGACACCGCCGATCTCCCACGCTGACGGCTTCGTCGGTGTGCCCCAACCCACGAGCGTCCGGTGACCCTGCACACAATCCGTCCGGTTCGTTTGGCGAAGAACCCGAAACCATCGCGCCATCGCGTCGATAAATGCGCCAGCCACGACCCGCACAAACACGGCCGACAACGCAAGAACCGCTAATGTCGTTATGTGTCTGCAACCCAACGTGCTCGCTCCGGGGTACCGCTGGACAAGCGATCGCTCATC
Organism: Rhodococcus sp. SB1D; assembly: GCF_048573875.1. Classification (NCBI taxonomy): domain Bacteria; kingdom Bacillati; phylum Actinomycetota; class Actinomycetes; order Mycobacteriales; family Nocardiaceae; genus Rhodococcus; species Rhodococcus sp. SB1D. Next base: position 167,236 of record NZ_JBMAIQ010000013.1, on the reverse strand, counting down.
GTGACCGTCCCCGGCCTGCCCTGGTGGGGAGTGATCCTGCTTGCTGCCGGTGTGACCGCCGTCGGCGTACTGATCGATGCCACCGGAGGCGGCGGAGAGCTCACCGCGGTGTTCTCGACGTTCTACTTCCTGGGCTGTCTCTTCGCTGTGGTTGCCGCTTCGAACAAGGCCCTCTTCACCGCGATGGCCCAACCGCCGTTGCTGCTCTTCGCTGCGGTGCCGATCGGGCACACGCTCATCGGCAAGGACAACAGCACCGCGCTGCGCGATATCGCGATCAACATCGCGTACCCGTTGGTCAACCGCTTTCCGATCATGTTGGCCGCAACCGTGGTCGTGCTGATCATCGGTGGCTTCCGGTACTTCCTGCTCAATCAGCGCCCCACCGGGCCCGCGCGCTCGACCCGCTCCCGCCGCTCGACGGCCACCACTCGTGACTCCTCTGCAGCTGCCACGCGAGAACAACCCGCACCCGAGACCGGGCGTCGACGCAGAGTCTCGGACGCGCCCGTCCCCGGGCCCCCGCGTCGCCGCGCCCCCGAGGTGGACGAGCAGCCCGCCTACCGAAGCACCCCCAGGCGCGAGCCGATCCAGGACGAGCGTCCGCTGCCGCCTCGGAGAAGCCCTCAGCCACCCAGGGTCGATCGCACGCACCAACCGCCTACGCGTCGCCCCCAGCCCGACAGTCGGCCCGTGGCAGACGACGACTACCCGTCGTACGGTCGCCGCCGGGCGCCCGAGCCCACTCCGTCGCCCAGACGTGAGGAGCGGATGGAGCCCTTCTTCGCTTCGGGTGACGACGTATCGCCGCCGCTGCCCCCTCGCCGCCGCCCACCCGGAGTCGATCTTCCCGCGTATCCGCCGCCGCGAGTTCGGTACCGCGATCGCGAAGAGCCCTGAACAGACGCGCCCGGTAGCACAAAAATGCGGGGCACCTTCCAGATGGAAGGTGCCCCGCATTTTCTTGTTTCAGGACGTGCGCGCTGCTCGCAATTCACGGGGAAGGGCGAACACCAGAGTCTCGTTGGCAGTGGTGACGGGTTGAACGTCGTTGTATCCGTGCTCGGCAAGAAGTTCGATCACGCCGCGCACGAGCACCTCGGGTACCGATGCGCCTGACGTGATGCCGACTGTCTGGACACCCTCGAGCCACGCGAGATCGACCTCACGGGCGTAGTCGACCAGGTACGACGCGGCAGCGCCCGCCCCGAGCGCGACCTCGACCAGGCGAACCGAGTTGGACGAGTTCCGCGAACCCACCACGATCACGAGATCGCACTCGGGAGCCATCGCCTTGACCGCGACCTGACGGTTCTGCGTGGCGTAGCAGATGTCGTCGGACGGCGGGTCCTGCAGATTGGGGAAGCGCTCACGCAGGCGCGCGACGGTCTGCATCGTCTCGTCGACGCTCAGCGTGGTCTGGGAAAGCCAGATGACCTTCGACTCGTCACGAACCGTGACCGCGTCGACCGAATCCGGGCCGTCGACGATGGTGACGTGATCGGGAGCCTCACCTGCGGTGCCCTCGACCTCCTCGTGGCCTTCGTGGCCGATGAGCAGAATGTCGTAATCGTCGCGGGCGAATCGCTTCGCTTCCTGGTGCACCTTCGTGACCAGGGGGCACGTCGCGTCGATCGTGCGCAGGTTCCGCTCGGCAGCCGAGTCGTGGACGGCCGGCGACACACCGTGCGCCGAGAACACGAGCAACGATCCCTCGGGAACCTCGTCGGTTTCGTCGACGAAGATCACGCCCTGATCTTCGAGCGTCTCGACGACGTGGCGATTGTGGACGATCTCCTTACGCACGTAGATGGGTGCGCCGTGCTTCTCGAGGGCCTTCTCGACGGTCTCGACCGCGCGGTCGACGCCGGCGCAGTAGCCGCGAGGCTCGGCGAGGAGCACGCGCTTGGCGCTGCCCTTGCGGGTGGACGGCGAATCAGCCGAGTGCGCGATACCGAGATTGAGAGGAACAGCCGAAGACATGTGACCAGCCTACTGGCACCTCGAACGTGAGACACTCCGGCAAACGTGAACACCTCGGTTTCGGGCTCCGATCGAAGGTTCCGAAGTAAACGAGTACAGCCGTCACAGGCAAGTCGGCTACCGATTGTCGGAGCTTTGCGGCAAGCTGTGGGAATGATCCGACCACCGTTCGTGGCGCGCGTTGCCGCGGGACTCGCCGTCACCGCGATGGAAGAGGCAAAGAAGTTGCCCACCACCGCCGTCGCCCTGCCGATGACCGCCGTGAGCCAGATGCTGCAGACAAGCATGCGCGTGCAGCAGTCGATCACCTCGCTGGCCATCAAGGGCGATCAGGCATTTGCACTGATCAACTGGTCTTCCGAGGACGAACAGCCCGAGTGGGCGGTCTTCGACGAAGACGTCGATGCGCCTGCTGACCCGACGCCTTCCACCGGATCGACCACCGCTGACACCCCGACCAACGCCGGTCGCTTCGCGCTCTACTCGCTCGAGCCGACTGCCCCCATCGAGGAACCCGCACCCGTCGCCGAGTCCGAATCCACGGCAGCTACGCCGGACGGACCTGCCGAAGAGCCCGAGATCGTCACCGAACTCGACTACCCCAACCTCACACTCGCACAGCTCCGTGCGCGCATCCGGACGCTCAGCATCGACGAGCTGACCGCAGTCCTGGACTACGAGAATGCGACGCTCGCTCGCGCACCGTTCCAGACCATGCTCACTAACCGCATCACCACAGCCAAGGCAAAGTGACTTCCGCAACGCCCCCCGCTTCATCGCAGCGATCGTCCGGCGCCAGTAGCGCTGAGCAGCCGTGGCCGGTCCGCACGGTTTCCGCCAAGGTCGCCGGCTGGATCGATCGGCTCGGCAGTATCTGGGTCGAAGGTCAGATCACCCAGATCAATGCACGCCCCGGCACCCGAACGGCCTTTCTCGTCCTGCGTGATCCGTCGGCAGACATGTCGCTGTCGATCACGTGCTCACCGCAGTTGTTGCACAACTCCCCGGTGCCGTTGACCGAGGGCTCGCGTGTCGTGATGTTCGGCAAGCTCTCGTTCTACACCGGACGCGGAACGGTGTCGTTGCGTGTTACCGAGATTCGCGCCGTGGGTATCGGTGAGCTGCTTGCCCGCATCGAGAGACTGCGCGCCTTGCTCGCCGCCGAGGGCTTGTTCGATCCGCGGCTCAAACGGCCGCTTCCGTTTCTGCCCGGCACGATCGGCCTGATCACGGGCCGAGCCAGTGCGGCCGAGAAGGATGTCGTCTCAGTCGCCCATCGTCGTTGGCCAGCAGTTGCCATCGCGGTGCGTAACACCGCGGTTCAGGGCCCGACTGCTGTTCCCCAGATCATCGAAGCGCTGAAGGAACTCGACGCCAACCCGGTAGTCGACGTCATCATCCTCGCTCGCGGCGGCGGTAGCGTCGAGGATCTCCTGCCGTTCTCCGACGAAGCGCTGTGCCGCGCCATCGTGGCCTGCACGACGCCGATCGTCAGTGCCATCGGACACGAGCCGGACAGCCCGCTCAGTGACCACGTCGCCGACCTGCGCGCAGCCACACCCACGGACGCGGCCAAGCGCGTCGTACCCGACGCGGTTGCGGAAGCTGCCCTGGTTGCGGATCTGCGTGACCGCAGCGCTGCGGCACTGCGCAGCTGGGTCAAGCGTGAGTCTCATCTGATCGAACAGTTGCGCACTCGACCGGTCATGGCATCGCCGCTGCTCGCGGTGGACCGTCGCGCCGAGGAGGTCGAAAGGCTCCAAGCCGACGGGCGACGCGATGTGACTCGGTTGATCGACACCGAGTCCCGAACGATCGAGCATCTGCGCGCCCGACTCACCACGCTGGGCCCCGCCGCGACGCTGGCCCGCGGGTACGCAGTCGTGCAACGTGTTGTCGCCGATGGCGATCCGGAGGTTCTGCGCTCGGTCGAGGACGCGCCACCCGGTACCCAGATTCGAGTTCGACTTGCAGACGGCGCCGTTCGCGCCGCAGTGATGGGAAGAGAAAAATGAGCAACGCCACCGACACCGACATCAACGAACTCGGCTACGAAGCAGCCCGGGACGAACTGGTGAGCGTCGTGAAGATTCTCGAACAGGGGGGTCTGGACCTCGACGCGTCACTCTCACTGTGGGAGCGAGGCGAAGCGTTGGCCAAGCGCTGTGAAGAGCACTTGGCCGGCGCGAGGGCCCGCGTCGAAAAGGCTCTGGCCGAAGCGGACGAGTAGCGTCCGCTTCGACCGCAAATCCTAGGGCGTGATCGGCTGCGCTGCGCCGACCTTCTCGGCAAGAATCCGGAACTCTTCCGGCGTCGCCGCGCCCGTGAGCAACAGGCGAACATCCCCGACGTCGGTGACCCAGATCGACTCGACACCTTCGCCGCCGAAGACGTTCCACGTATCGGCACCGACGGTCTCGACTCCGGTCGCGAATCGCTGTCCACCGGCAACATGTGACACCAACGGGAATTCCTCGGCGTTGCTCTGTGTCAGCTGGATGTAGCGACCACTGGTCGTGATGAATCCCACAGTGCTCGAATCTCCGCCGCCGTCGCCGGAGATGATCTTGCGACTGCCGGAGTTCGGAGTCCACCCGTCCGGAACACCGGGATTACGGATGGGAAATCCGAGTTCCTTCGCGTCGTAGTTCAGAGCTGCGTCCACGTCGACGCTCGGGATAGGCCCCTGTGTCGGGCCGCCAGGACTGAACGTGCACTGGCTGGCGATGCCCGCAATGATGATGCAGAACAGCACCAACGGTACGAGAGACCAGACCATGTCTTTGTTGTCTTCGAGAATGCGGGGTTTCTTCGATGCCACACCCCCAGTATCCAGGTACTCCGCAGTAGATACGATTCCCGGTCCCCCTCGAGCGAGACAAAACGTCTCTGCGGCGACCCGACAGCGCACGTAGCCGCTCCCATCTGGGACAATGACGCCTGAAGAAACCACTGCGTCGACACACCCCGTCGACCGCGACCGCGCCAGGAGGCACCGCACATGACGGCCAGCAGCACTCATCGTGAGACCCCGGACCGTAACCTCGCACTCGAATTGGTCCGAGTCACCGAAGCCGGTGCTATGGCTGCCGGCCGCTGGGTAGGCCGCGGCGACAAGGAAGGCGGCGACGGAGCAGCCGTCGACGCCATGCGTCAGCTCGTCTCCTCAGTCTCGATGCGCGGCATCGTCGTCATCGGTGAAGGCGAGAAGGACGAAGCGCCGATGCTGTTCAACGGCGAAGAGGTCGGAAACGGCGACGGCCCCGACTGTGACTTCGCCGTCGACCCGGTCGACGGCACCACCTTGATGTCCAAGGGCATGCCCAACGCGATCTCTGTTCTGGCTGTTGCCGAGCGCGGCGCGATGTTCGATCCGTCGGCCGTGTTCTACATGGAGAAGATCGCTGTCGGGCCGGATGCCGCAGATGTCATCGACATCAGCGCACCGATCGCCGAGAACATCAAGCGCGTGGCCAAGGTCAAGAAGGCGTCGGTCTCCGACATCACGATCTGCATCCTGGACCGCCCGCGTCACAACCAGCTGATCCAGGACGTTCGCGACACCGGCGCTCGTATCCGTCTGATCTCCGACGGTGACGTTGCCGGCGCGATCGCCGCAGCGCGTCCGGAGTCCGGCACCGACATGCTCGTGGGCATCGGCGGAACGCCAGAGGGCATCATCGCCGCAGCAGCCATGCGCTGCATGGGTGGATCGTTGCAGGGCAAGCTGGCCCCCACCGACGACGAAGAGCGTCAGAAGGCCATCGACGCCGGTCACGATCTCGATCGGATCCTGTCCACCGAAGATCTCGTCTCGGGCGAGAACGTCTTCTTCTGCGCCACCGGCGTCACCGACGGTGACCTCCTGCGCGGCGTCCGCTACTACGGCGGCGGCGCCAGCACGCAGTCCATCGTGATGCGTAGCAAGTCCGGCACCGTTCGCATGATCGACGCGTACCACCGTCTCGAGAAGCTGCGCGAGTACAGCTCCGTCGACTTCGACGGCGAAGAGGGCGCGGTTCCCCCGACGTTCTGATGGGCTCCGCCCCGTGAGTGGTTAGGGAGTCCCTGCACTCCTCAACCGCTCACGGGGGACGTAGTCCCCTACCCGCTCTCGAAAAGTGGCAATGTGGAGCCATGACGGAGAGCAACGATCAACAGTTCCGAATCGAACACGACACCATGGGCGAAGTTCGGGTGCCCATCGACGCACTGTGGCGAGCACAGACCCAGCGTGCAGTCGAGAACTTCCCGATCAGCGGGCGCCCGCTCGAGCGCACCCAGATCCGCGCAATGGGCCTGCTGAAAGCAGCGTGTGCGCAGGTCAACAAGGACCTCGGACTCCTCGACGCGGGCAAGGCCGACGCAATCATCGCCGCCGCGAACGAGATCGCCGAAGGCAAGCACGACGATCAGTTCCCCATCGACGTCTTCCAGACCGGCTCGGGAACCAGTTCGAACATGAACGCCAACGAGGTCATCGCATCCATCGCGAAGGCCGCCGGTGTGGACGTACATCCCAATGATCACGTCAACATGTCGCAGTCCTCCAACGACACCTTCCCCACCGCCACGCATGTCGCAGCTACCGAAGCAGCGGTCACCGATCTTGTTCCGGCACTGGAACATCTGCATGCTGCGCTTGCCACGAAGGCGACCGAGTGGAAGACCGTCGTCAAATCCGGACGCACCCATCTGATGGACGCTGTGCCGGTCACGCTCGGTCAGGAGTTCGGCGGCTACGCACGTCAGATCGAGGCCGGCATCGAGCGCGTCAACGCAACACTCCCCCGCCTCGGCGAGCTGCCGATCGGCGGAACAGCAGTCGGCACCGGTCTCAATGCTCCGGATGGATTCGGCCCCAAAGTTGTTGCCGAACTGGTCAAGTCGACCGGTGTCGACGCGCTGACTCCGGCGAAGAACAGCTTCGAAGCGCAGGCCGCGCGTGACGGACTGGTCGAGGCATCGGGCGCGCTGCGGACCATCGCCGTCTCACTGACGAAGATTGCCAACGACATTCGGTGGATGGGATCGGGTCCGCTGACCGGACTCGGCGAGATCGCACTCCCCGATCTGCAGCCGGGAAGCTCGATCATGCCCGGAAAGGTGAACCCGGTCCTGCCCGAGGCAACCACTCAGGTTGCGGCTCAGGTGATCGGAAACGACGCCGCCATCGCGTGGGGTGGCGCCGCCGGAGCTTTCGAACTCAACGTCTACATCCCGGTCATGGCCCGCAACCTGCTGGAGTCGTTCACCTTGCTGGCCAACGTCTCTCGACTGTTCGCCGACAAGTGCGTCAGCGGACTGGTCGCGCACGAGGAGCACCTCAAGACACTCGCCGAATCTTCGCCGTCGATCGTGACGCCCCTCAACTCGGCAATCGGTTACGAGGAAGCCGCAGCCGTCGCGAAGCAGGCGCTCAAAGAGAAGAAGACGATCCGTCAGGTCGTCATCGAGCGCGGACTCGTCCCGGACAAGCTGAGCGAGGAAGAACTCGACAAGCGTCTCGACGTTCTGGCGATGGCGAAGGTCAAGGACTGAACAAACAACAGAGTGGCGGTTTCCACTTCGGAAACCGCCACCCTTGCACTCACACCGCAGCGGTTGCCCGCCACTCGTCGGTGCGATCGGGGCTCGCCTCGGCCAATGCCTTCAACGTCGCTTCTCGATCGAAGTCCTTGCCGTACACGGGAGTTCCCGGCTGCTGACGCCAGGAATCGTCGATCGTTCCCGCATCGACGGGATCGAAGCCCAACTGATTGATCAGATCGAAGACGACCTGCTTGTTCGCGTCGTCGTCGCCGGCGATGGGTAGCGCAATGCGCCCCTCTGCACCTTCGGGAAGCCCCTTCTCGAGGAGATGCTTCCACCAGATTCCGTTGAACGCCTTGAACACCGGTACACCCAGGTGTTCCTGCACCCATCCGCTTTCGGTCTGTCCGTCCTCGATGGCGGCGATCAGACCGTCACGCTGTTGCGGGTAGTAGTTGTTGGTCTCGATGACCGGGGCACCGGCGACCGCACCGCTGAGAATCCCCGCCGGTAGATCAACCACGTTCTTCTGCGGAATGCTCACGATGACCAGCTCGGCACCCTCGGCGGCCTCGGTGCTGCGGACTGCCTTCGCACCCGTCTCGGCTTCCAGTTCTGCAAGCGTGTCCGGTGTCCGCGAGTTCGAGACGCGCACGTCGTGACCGAGCGCAGCGAGCCTACGTGTGAGCGTGCCACCGATCTGACCGGCTCCGATGATTCCGATGCGCATGACCCTGCTCCTTCGTCGTGTGCGGTGGCGATCGCGCCACCGCTGCATTCGTCAACGACGAGAACGCACCGGGTCATTCCGCACCGGCCATTTCAACTCCCGTTGATTCAATCGGTTGACGAATCGAGTGCGAGTTTGATGCGAACACTGACCGGGTCGGTCTGCAATCCGCGAAAGGCAGAGGCCGTCAGCGCCGATCTGATCTTCCCCGACGCAAATGTCTTCACCCGCGCCGGCACGTCGTCGTCCGGCATGATCTGGGCCTGTCCGTCCACCCACTCGCCGCGGCGACGGATCCGAACCTTCGGCGTCGCAGAGATATTGGCACCCCACCCCGTGCCGGTGCCATGCTGCGCAATGACCCACGCCTCGTCACCGTCGTAGGTGATCGCAACGGGCACTCGGCGGGTCAGACCGGTTCGGCGTCCAACCGTCTCGATCTCGCTCATCAACGACGGCATCAAACCGATCCGATTCAATCCGGTGACCAGCGGATTGGCGAAATACTTCCCGACTGCGACTTCGATTCTTCGTTTTCGTGCAACTGACGTCGGTACCGGCATGCCGTTTCCTCTCCTCCGAAGCTGGTGCTCGAAGCAACAGCTCTATACCGCACGATATAACCACTGTTCGGGCAGTTTTGCCACTAAGAATCTCCATCAATACCCACCACCTGCACACAACACTTGACTGTGTCTGTCGGTTACATCTAGTCTCAGATTCGTTCCTATACCGATCGACATACTGGGAGGCAGTGATGAACACACCTCGAGACGCCTCGTTGCCATGACCGGCCCGCAGGCGCGTTGTCCGATCGCCGCAGCGCGTCGCAAGTGGGGAGCACCAAGAGAATCAGCGGCACCAGATGATTCGAACAGCACTGCGATTGCATACGATGGCGGGATGGCCGACTCCGATTCCCGCACTCTGATGCTGGTCGGCGCCATCAATGCCTTCCGGGAACACGGGATCGCGACGACCTCGCTCACCGAGATCGTCGAACGCTCGGGAGCTCCCCGCGGGTCGGTGTACCACTACTTTCCCGAGGGCAAAGGACAGCTGGCCGGCGAAGCAGTTGCCTACTTCGGCCGGGGCGTCAGTGCCGCCATCAGTTCGATGATCGCTCAGTCTTCCCCACCGGAGATCATCGACGCGGTTGTCACGATATTTCGAAACAGCTTGGTAGAGAGCGATTTCACCTCCTCCTGTCCGGTCGCAGCCGCGGCAGTGGAGGGCGCGTCGACGCCGGCGGCATTAACTGCTGCGGGCGAATCCTTCACCTCGTGGGAATCGCTTCTCACATCGTTCTTCTGGCAGCAGGGACAGCCGTCCGAGACTGCAGCACAGTGGGCAACCGTCGTGATCGCGTCAATCGAAGGCGCGACGCTGATGGCAAAAGCTCAGCACACCACGGCGCCTCTCGATCGCATCGGCGCTCACCTCAAGGCTCTGGTCTCGGCCCCGAGCTGACCAACCCTCTTTCTTCCAACCGCTGCTGCCGTCCGCGCAGGAGCAGAGATGGCGTACAAACATGTCTCACACACTTGCACCGGCGCCCTCGGCGCCCATGATGACCAAGTCCCGTCGATTCACTGCGCTGATCTTCATCTGCCTCGCCGAACTCCTTGTCGTGCTGGACAACACAGTGGTCAACGTCGCATTGCCGACGATGAGCGTCGACTTGTTCGCCAGCGTCAGCGACCTGCAATGGATCGTCGACGCGTACACGTTGACCTTCGCCGGGTTCCTACTCACTTTCGGCCACCTGGGTGACCGCTTCGGACGCCGCCGAGTGATGATCATCGGCTTGATCGGCGTCGGTGCGATGTCGCTTGTCGGCGCCTTGGCTTCCAACCTCGAACAGGTGATCATGGCGCGAGCCGCCATGGGTGTCTTTGCCGCAGCTGTCTTTCCGGCTACGTTGGCCATGATCACCAACATCTTCACCGACGCCAGAGAACGAGCCATCGCCATCGCGGCCTGGACCGCAATGGCCGGCTTCGCGATTGCCATCGGCCCGACTGCGGGCGGCTGGCTTCTCGAGCACTTCTCCTGGCACTCGGTGTTCTGGATGAACGTTCCGGCAGCATTGTTGGTCATCGTGGGTGTGCTGCTGGTTGTTCCGGAATCGAAGGCGCACCACGTCGGCCGATTCGATTTCGTCGGAACAATCTTGTCGCTACTGGGCATCGTCATTCTGGTGTGGACCATCATCGACGCACCACATCGCGGATGGGTCTCGACATTCAGCATCACGGGATACCTCTCTGCGACAGTGTTGTTGGCCGCATTCGTAGCGTGGGAACTGCGCACCGACGCGCCGATCCTGAACATGAATCTCTTCCGAATCCGGCGGTTTTCTTTCCCCGCCTTGGCTATTGCTGTCAGCTACTTCAGCATGTTCGGATTCTTGTTCCTGATCACGCAGTACTTCCAGGGCGTTCGGGAGTACTCGCCGCTCGAATTCGGCATCCACTCTTTGCCTTTCGCTGCAGCTGTCGCCGTGGGCGCCCCAGTCGCCACCTTGGCGGCACAGAAACTCGGCACGACTGCAGTGATGGTGTTCGGCCTCCTGGTACTCAGCGGCGGGATGTTCCTGGCGGGTCGGACGACCGTCGAGACGCCCTACCTCGGACCCGTCGTGATCTCGATGGTCCTCATGGGTCTGGGCCTCGCAATTGTCCAGGGACCGGCGACCGACTCCATCATGTCCTCGGTGCCCCTCGACGAAGCGGGCGCAGGTTCGGCAGTCAACGACACGACGCGTGAGCTCGGCGGGACCCTGGGCGTCGCCGTCATCGGTTCGATCGTCGCCTCGTACTACACGTCCAAGGTGGCTCCGATCGTCGACGCCATTCCCGACGCCGTGATGTCGGCGCAGGAGAAAGGCTTCGCTCGTGAGTCCGTGCTCAGCGTCATCGAGATCCGCTCCCGCGACATCAGTCCGCTCTTCGAGCAGCAGAAGGACAGTCTGATCTACACGATGAAGACCGCATGCCTGGAAGGTTTCGCCATCGCGTCGTACTTCACAGTCGGAGCAGCATTGATCACCGCTCTGCTGGTCGCGTTGTTGCTCCCTTGGAAGCCGGTCACGGAAGGCTCCATTCTCGGCAGTCTGACAACCAAGACCCCGAAGTAGCTACAAGGTTTCCCGATTTGTCCCAATATCAGCCCGCCGTTCCCCGATACTGGGTTGACCGAGTGGTACCGACGACAACCCTGCTAGGGAGAATCTCGTGTCCATCACCAGTAGAAACAGCTCGCGACTGTCGGCAGCGGCGGTTCCGGTAGTACTGACGGTCGCCCTGCTCGCCGGATGCTCGTCCGATTCAGACACCACCTCGGCGCCCGGGCCGGTCGTCAGCGACGCCAGCCCGGGTCTCGACGCCGGGGTGCCGATCCCGGACGGGCAAATCGACGACGCGGTCGGGAAGCTCGACGACCTCGCGAACGACCTCATGGCAAGTTCCGGTGTTCCCGGCATGGCGGTGGCCGTGGTGCACGGAGGTAAGACTGTGTACGCAAAGGGATTCGGGGTTCGCGAGTCGGGTAAGAGCGCCACCGTCGATGCCGACACCGTGTTCCAACTGGCATCGGTGTCGAAATCGGTCGGGGCCACGGTGGTCGCCCACGAAGTCGGAATCGGGACCGTCGACTGGGACACTCCGGTGATCTCGAAACTGCCGGGGTTTGCGCTTGCCGATCCGTGGGTGACCGACCACCTCACGATCTCCGATCTCTACACGCATCGGTCGGGGTTACCGGACCACGCCGGCGACGGGCTGGAGGACCTGGGCTACAACCGGGCCCAGGTGCTCGAAAAACTTCGCCAACTACCGCTCAATCCCTTCCGAATCACATACGAGTACACGAACTTCGGCGTCACTGCCGGTGCGGAGGCCGTTGCAGCCGCGGCGGGCACCGATTGGGAAACGCTGTCGCAGAACACGATCTACGGTCCGCTCGGTATGACATCGACGTCTTCGCGGTTCGCCGATTACCAAGCCCGAGAAAATCGAACAGTCGGCCACATCCTCGAAGACGGAAAGTACAAGGTAGGGCCGGTTCGGGACGCCGACGCCCAATCCCCCGCCGGTGGAGTCAGCTCCTCGGTGAACGACATGGCCAAGTGGTTGGACATGGTGCTGTCGGGCGGTCGGTATCAGGGGCAGCAGGTCGTTCAGACGGAGGCGCTCGTGCCCGCAGTCAACCCGGAAATCGTCTCGCGCCATGCGCAGGAAATCGGGGAACGCTCCGGCTTCTACGGCTACGGGTTCAACGTTTCCGACAGCGCGGCAGGCCGTGTGACCGCCAGCCACTCCGGCGCCTTCCTGCTCGGTGCCGGGACCAATTTCGTGACGATTCCCTCCGCTGATGTCGGCATAGTCGTTCTGACCAACGGCACGCCCACCGGCGTCGCAGAGACCTTGACCGCCGAATTCGCCGATTTGGTGCAGTTCGGGAAGATCACCCGCGAGTGGCGCCCGCTGTACGAAGCGTCCTTTGCCTCACAAGCCGACCCTGAGGGCGAACTTGCCGGGAAGACGCCGCCGGCCTCCCCCGCTCCCGCGCCACCGACAGACCAATTGACCGGCGACTACGGCAATCCGTACTGGGGTCCCGCGCTCGTGACGCAGCAGAACGGTGCGCTGACCTTGACGATGGGTCCCGCGGCCGCGACGTACCCTCTGACCCACTGGGACGGAAACACCTTCACGTTCCCGCTCAGCGGCGAGAACGCACCGGCCGGGACGGTCTCGAAGGCCACCTTCGACGGAAACTCGCTAACCTTGGAGTACTTCGATCACGATCATCTCGGTACCTTCATCCGGGCAACACCGGCCGAATAATCAGCCAAGGACACCCCATGAGTAGTTCGACAGCCACGGTGAACGCAATGTTCGCGGCCCTCACCGATTTCGACGTGGACGCCGCAGCCGAATTGATGACAGACGACATCGTCTGGCAGAACGTCTCGCTCCCCACCCTGCGAGGCAAGAAGACCGTCGTGCGAGCGCTACGTCTGGTCACCAAGCCTTCACTGAAATTCGAGGCGGAGATGCACCACATCGTCGGCGACGAGTCCACGGTGCTCACCGAACGCACCGACATCCTCACCGTCGGACCGCTGCGCATCGAGTTCTGGGTATGCGGAACTTTCGAACTGCGCGACGGCAAGGTCTGCGTCTGGCGGGACTACTTCAGTCTGCGAGACGTCGCGTGGGGCGTGGTGACCGCGGTCGGCCGCGCAGTCGTCGGGACCGGGACACGAAGTAGGCTTGCTCCGGCCTGAAATCACCTGCCGAAAGCGAGCGAACCTGCCATGTCCGAAAACACCACGCCTGACTCCTTCGACGCCGGATTGGCTGTGCGCACCGAAGTCATGGGGGCCGATTTCGTCGACGCCGCCTTCGAGCGCACCCGGGGAACGGACAGCGAAGAACTGCAGAACTTCGTGACGGCCAACGTCTGGGGTTCGGTATGGACGCGTCCCGGCCTCGATCGCCGCAGTCGCAGTCTGATCAATCTGGGGATGCTGATCGCGCTGCGCGCCGAGAACGAACTCAAAGGCCACGTACGTGGGGCATTGCGAAACGGCTTGACGCGCACCGAGATCGTCGAAACCGTGATCCACGCGAGCGCGTATTGCGGCGCTCCGGCGGGGCTGGCGGCGATGCGTGTCGTGCAGGAAGTTCTCGACAACGAACTGGGACCGCTGCAAAACTGAACAACTTCAAACCCAGGCATCTCCCCGTGCAGACCGAAGTCCGCACGGGGAGATCACTTCTCAGGAAGTGGGGCCGAACTCCTCGAGCATGTCGGTCACCAACTCGGCGATCGGCGAACGCTCACTGCGCGTGAGTGTGATGTGCGCAAAAAGCGGGTGCCCCTTGAGCTTTTCGATGACGGCCGCAACTCCGTCGTGCCTGCCCACTCGCAGGTTGTCACGCTGCGCGACGTCGTGCGTGAGGACCACTCGCGAGCCGGTTCCCAGACGAGAAAGCACTGTCAGCAGAACATTTCGTTCGAGCGACTGCGCTTCGTCGACGATCACGAACGAATCGTGCAGCGACCGACCGCGAATGTGCGTCAGCGGCAACACTTCCAGCATTCCGCGGGCGAGAACCTCTTCGAGAACCTCTGGCGAGGCCAACCCGTCGAGAGTGTCGAAAACGGCCTGAGCCCACGGGCCCATCTTCTCGCTCTCACTACCGGGAAGGTAGCCGAGTTCTTGTCCGCCAACGGCATACAACGGACGGAAGACGACAACCTTGCGCTGAGTGCGGCGCTCGAGAACGGCTTCCAAACCTGCTGTCAGAGCCAAGGCCGACTTACCGGTGCCCGCCTTACCACCGAGAGAGATGATGCCGATGCTCTCGTCCATGAGGAGATCGAGCGCAATGCGCTGCTCGGCGGAGCGGCCATGCAACCCGAACGCCTCGCGCTCACCGCGCACCAACTGGATGCGCTTGTCGGGAGTCACCCGACCGAGGGCGCTCGACGAACCACCGAGCAGGCGAAGACCCGTGTGACACGGCAGATCTCGCGCTTCGTCGAGGTCCAGGTAACCCTCGTTGAACAGCTCGTCGATGTCCGTCGAGGCGACGTCCAGCTCGGTCATGCCCGTCCATCCGGATGGCACGACGTCGTGAGCGTGGTACTCGTCGGCAGGTAGTCCCACCGCGCCTGCCTTCACACGAAGCGGAATGTCCTTACTGACGAGGACTACGTCCTTGCCCTCCGCCGCAAGGTTCAGCGCGCACGCCAGAATCCTCGAATCGTTACTGTCCGTGCGGAATCCGACGGGTAAGACCGCAGGGTCGGTGTGATTGAGTTCGACCTGCAGTGTCCCGTTCTCGGTGCCGATCGGTACCGGACGGTCGAGGCGGCTGTATTCGATCCGGAGATCGTCGAGCATGCGGAGCGATTCTCGGGCGAACCATCCCAGTTCGTGGTGGTGCCGCTTGCCTTCGAGTTCGCTGATCACGACGAGTGGCAGTACCACGTGGTGTTCGGCGAATCGAGTGACAGCCCATGGATCGGACAGTAGTACCGAGGTATCCAAGACGTACGTGCGAAGTGCATCTCCCGAATGATTCCCGGCTGATTGATCAGCCCGGGCCGAGTGGGCAGAGACGGAGCGTGATGCAGTCACGTTGGGCTCCTAGGTCTGCGCGGCACCCGCGCAAACTCAGCTCGCTGGGCCGGACGGCTCTGGTGTCAGGTGACGCTGTGTCAGCTGAAACAAGGGCCGGGCGCCGGCCCTCTCGTACTGAGTGTTTCAGTCACGATCAGAACCTCCCGCACAAGTAACTTCTGGTTACTCGTTACTGCCGACGGTACTGCGGATCGGACACTCGCGCCACGGAACGAGCCGCACATCTGGTGAACGCCAGGTAACAAAATGCCACTCGTGTGATTCGGCGTCACTCAGGACTCGATCAGACCCCACTTGGCGGCGCGCACCGCTGCCTGAACCCGCGAATTGGTTCCGGTCTTGACGAAGATGTTCTCGAGATGGGTGGCGACGGTGCGACGGCTGACGAACAACTCCTCGGCGATCTCGACATTGCCCGCGCCCCTGGCCACCAATTGCAGTACTTGAATCTCCCGTGGGCTCAGATGGACACGATCGAGCGCCACCTGGTCCCCCACGACGCGCGAGCAGGCTGCGCTGGACGCCGCCACCACCTCCCGTACGCGATCGACGACGCCGGAATCCGCGAAGCTCATGTGCAGCAATCCGGTCACCTCACGGCCGGAGAACCCCAATGCGACCGAGGCACCCTCGGCGTACCCGGACGGCCGCAGAACATCGGTGACCATCTCGACCTGCTCGAATCGTGGCACGTCCTGCCAGAACACGGGCACGCCCGAAGCCTCGCGAATGATGCCGAAGAGATTGCGATCGGCGACGAAGTCGTCGAGCAGGAACTCGAGCACCCTGTCGTCGTATCCGGAACTCGCCAGAGCCCGATGCCTTCCGCTCGACGGGTCTCGGTACGTGACAGCCGCAGCCGAGTACGCGAGTCCACGTGCGCGGAGTTCTTCGGCGCACAGGCCGAGAATGCCGTACGCCCCGGCCGCCGGCGATCGCGGCGCGAACATGTCAGGTCCAGCGCCGCGATCAGGCAGTACAGACGTCATCACACCAATCTAGCCAATCGTGTGAGCTAGGCCACGACCAGTGAATCGGCCGGCTTCTTGTCCGCCCACGGACGCACCGCTTCGAAGTTCGCGGCAGCCCGCAGGACCACTGCGTCCTGGCGGTGACGTGCGGCGATCTGCAGCCCCACCGGTCGACCGTCGGCGGTGAATCCAGCGGGCACGGTGATCGCCGGATTGTTGAGCATGTTGTACGGGTAGGTGAAGAGCCAATCGAGCAACTGCTCACGCAGCGACGCACCTTCGAGCCACGACGGCGCGAACTGACTGAGCGGGAACGTGGCCGAAGCCAGGGTCGGCGAGACCAACACGTCGTAGTCGTTCATGAACGCGGTCCACGTGTCCCACATGACGCCGCGGAATGCGTCGGCCCGCCCGACGTCGACACCGGTGAGCCGCTCGGCCTCGTGCATGATCTCGATCAGGTTGTCGTCGACCTCGCCGCGCTGGTTCTCCCAGTCGAGCAAGTCGTATTCGGAAGCGAAACCGGGAACCCAGATGCCGTTCCACATCGACTCCGACGGATTTCCCCACTGCGGGGTCGCCTCGGTGATCCGGGCACCCAATTCCTCGAATGCCGACAACGCGTCGAGACACACCGCCAGCACCTCCGGATCAACATGGCCGAGACCGAGATTCGGCGACCACGCCACGCGAAGGCCCTTCACGTCACCCTTCGAGGCTTCGACGTACGAGGTCTCGGCACGCTCGATCGAGAGCGGGTCCGCATTGTCCGGCCCGGCCATGATGTCGAGCATCAGCGCGTTGTCGGCAACAGTCCGGGTGATCGGACCGTGATACGCCCAGTTGTAGAAGCGCCCGGCCAGGATGGTCTGCGGGATGACGCCGGTGGTCGGCTTCAACCCGACGACCCCGCAGAGCGCCGACGGGATACGCACCGATCCCGCGCCGTCACTGCCCTCGGCGAGTGGCCCGAGGCCTGCAGCCACGGCAGCCGACGCACCGCCACTGGACCCGCCCGCGCTGTTGCCGAGCTTCCACGGGTTGTGCGTCGGCCCGTACAGGTGGTTGTCCGTGCCACCGTAGTAACCACTTTCGGGAGTGTTCGTCTTTCCCAGGAACAGTCCGCCGGCGCCTCGCAGCCTGTCCACGACGACGGCATTTCCCGTCGCGATGTTGTCGGCCATCGGCTTCATCCCGAACGTGGTCGGCAGCCCGTCGACTGCCGTCAGATCTTTGATCGTGAACGGAACGCCGTGCAGCGGGCCGAGCTTCTCGCCCGCTTCCTGTTGCCGTGAGAGTTCGGCCGCATCGCGCGTCACCTGCTCGCGATCGAACTGCACTATCGCGTTGATCGACGGATTGACGGCGTCGACGCGCTGGATCATCGCTTCGGCAATCTCGTTGGGCGAGAGACTGTTCGACGCGACCGACGCCGCCATCTCGGTAGCGGAGAGCCAATGCAGATTCTGTTCGGTCATGGGGTTTCCTTCGCCGGAGGGGTGATGCTCTCAGGCTAGGAAGCACCGAACTCAGCCACCATCGGTCATGTGACCGATGCCACAATCCGCGACTGGCAAAAAACCAGCGGCCCGGCCCCTAAAAAGGGACCGGGCCGTCGGTGAAGGAATTCCTAGACGTTCTTGCTGAGCAGGCCCCAGTTCTCGAGACCGTCGTACAGCGGAAGGTCGAGAGCGAGCTTGGCGACGCGCGCACGCACCGCCGGCAGATCCGCGTTGCCGGCCAGAGCGGTACCGATGATGTCGGCGACCTCGGTGAACTCGGCATCGCCGAATCCGCGAGTGGCCAACGCTGCGGTACCGATACGCAGACCGGAGGTGGTCATCGGCGGGCGGGGATCGAACGGAACAGCGTTGCGGTTGACCGTGATGCCGATTTCGTGCAGAAGGTCCTCACCCTGCTGGCCGTCGAGCTGCGAGTTACGCAGGTCCACGAGCACGAGGTGGACGTCAGTGCCGCCGGTCAGGACGCTGATGCCCTGGTCTGCGACGTCCTTGTTGCCCAGACGCTCGGCAAGGATGCGCGCACCGGAAAGGGTGCGTGCCTGACGATCCTTGAACTCTTCACCGGCAGCGATCTTGAAGGTGACTGCCTTGGCCGCGATGGCGTGCATGAGCGGTCCACCCTGCTGACCGGGGAAGACAGCAGAGTTGAGCTTCTTGGCCCACTCTTTCTTCGCCAGGATCAGGCCCGAACGCGGACCACCGAGGGTCTTGTGGACGGTCGAGGAGACGACGTCTGCGTACGGGACGGGCGACGGGTGCAGTCCTGCCGCAACCAGTCCGGCGAAGTGAGCCATGTCCACCCACAGGTACGCGCCGACCTCGTCGGCGATCGCACGGAACGCCGCGAAGTCCTGCTGACGCGGGTATGCGGACCAACCGGCAACGATGACCTTCGGCTTCTCGGCGAGGGCGATCGAGCGCACCTCGTCCATGTCGATGCGGTGATCTTCCTTGCTGACGCCGTAGGACGCGACGTCGTACAACTTGCCGGAGAAGTTGAGCTTCATGCCGTGCGTGAGGTGACCGCCGTGTGCAAGGTCGAGGCCGAGCAGCTTCTCACCCGGGTTCATCAGTGCCATCAGAACAGCAGCGTTGGCCTGTGCGCCCGAGTGCGGCTGAACGTTCGCGAACTCTGCACCGAAGAGTTCCTTCGCACGGTTGCGCGCCAGATCCTCGATGACGTCGACGTGCTCGCAACCGCCGTAGTAACGACGTCCCGGGTAGCCCTCGGCGTACTTGTTGGTCAGGACGCTGCCCTGAGCCTGCAGAACCGAGCGGGGAACAAAGTTCTCCGACGCGATCATCTCGAGCGTGTCGCGCTGACGAGCCAATTCACCAGCCATCGCCTCGGCGACTTCGGGGTCGAGTTCGGCGAGTGATGCAGAGTTGACGTCGGAGCCGGGCACAGCGGTCATCGAGGAATCTCCAAGCTGGATGCGGAAACGAATGCGTCCAGTCTACGAAGTTCGCTCCCGCCGTCTCCACCCGGCACTAGGCAGCACGCAGAGAGCTGGGGACCAGCGGCTCGTCGAGCAGCCTGCGGAAGCGTTCGGTGCGCTCCGCGCCCACCGGCACCTCGTCCAGCCAGCCCCCGAGCAGCCGGTATCCCTCGACATACGTGCTGGTGTATGCCCGCCACAGCGGCGAAGACAGGAACTTGAGCGATTGGCGAGCGCGTTCCGGCGTCGACAGCGACCACCGTTCGAGGAACAGCGCCACGTCGTCGAGGCTGCGCCCCTCGTCGTGCAACATCAGCGCCGCATCCTGCCGGACACTCAGCAGTTGCCCCGACGCGGCGGAGAGCCGTTGCGCCTTTTCCCCGTCGAAAGACAAGCCGAGGTCGGCGTAGATGTCCTGCGCCCACAAACCCCAGTCCGGGCCGACAATCGCTTCCAGCGCCAAATCCGCGAGGCCTTCGGCCATGATGCACTGCGGCGTGTTGACCAGGAACAGTGTCTGCTCGAGCTGGCCCGAACCGACCAGACCGGCTTCCTTACGGCAATGCTCGGTGTGATGGCCGGGGTAGGACTCGTGCGCGATCAGCCGCGGCAGGTTGGCCATGAACTGCGGCAGATCCGAATTGATCGCAACCTTGGAGCGGTAGTCACCGAGGTAGTAGTTGAAGCCGGACCACGGCTTGTCCCCCACCACTTCGTATTCGACGGTTTCCGACGCGGGAAGCCCGAACGTGCCGCGGACCAGATCGCGCAGCGCACTCGACATTGCCTCGACGCACTCGTTCAGTTTCGCCGCGGGGATCTCGTCGGCCTTGCGATGCGCCTGCACCCGCTCGGCCAACGGTCCCGGACCGGGCAGAACTTCACCCATCAACCGGTGAGCGTCGCTGTAGGCGTCCTCGTTTCCCTTCTCGATTCGGACGTCGAAGTACGCCTCGACCTCGTCCACGAAGCCGATGTCCTCACCCGCGAACTTGCGCCCGGAGCATTCCAGGGCGCGAAGGTGTACGTCGACAAAGTGGGAGCGTTCGGCATTCAGACCACTTCCGGCCAACTCGCCCCGCAATTCACGTGCCGTGCGGGCAAGTTCACGCGGATCGGGCTTCGGGGCGCTCTCGATCTGCTTACGCAGCGCCGGGTCACCGGTGAACGCGTCGACGAACCCGTCTTCGAGACGGTCGAAACCCAGTCCGAGCAGCAGGTATTGGCGAACAAGTGTGTCTGGATCCATAACGACCGAGCCTAGTCGCTCGCTCCGGAATGCCACCCGGCGAAAGTCCCGGACGTGGCACCGAGCACAATCCGACTATGCACTCGGATCGTGCGCACACGCGCCTGGCTTGCTCGCATAGCTGTTTCGTCCGCCGGGCCCCGGGTTCACTACGTGCCGGTGAGCTGGGCTGATGGCGCGCACCAACGAATCGAGTCCCTACGTCGAGTTCGACCGCAAGCAGTGGCGGACACTGCGTAAGTCGACGCCACTGGTGTTGACCGAGGACGAGTTGTACGGCCTGCGTGGTCTCGGCGAGCAGATCGATCTCGAAGAAGTTGCCGAGGTTTATCTCCCCCTCGCACGTCTGATCCACCTACAGGTAGCGGCACGCCAACGACTGTTCGCGGCCACCGCGACCTTCCTCGGCGAGAAGCATCCCGACCGTCAGGTGCCCTTCGTCATCGGCGTCGCCGGTTCGGTCGCGGTCGGAAAATCCACGACTGCTCGTGTGCTGCAAGCTCTCCTGGCCCGCTGGGATCACCATCCGCGCGTCGACCTCGTCACCACGGACGGATTCCTCTATCCGACCAGGGAACTCCAGCGTCGGGGCATCATGCACCGCAAGGGTTTTCCCGAAAGCTACGATCGCCGCAAGCTGTTGCGCTTCGTCACCGAAGTCAAGTCCGGGGCGGAAGAGGTAGCGGCACCGGTCTATTCGCACACGTCGTACGACATCATCCCGGGCCAGTACCACCTGATCCGCCAGCCCGACATCCTCATCATCGAGGGCCTCAACGTCCTGCAGACCGGCCCGCGTCTGATGGTCTCCGATCTGTTCGACTTCTCGATCTACGTCGACGCCCGCATCGAGGACATCGAAGCCTGGTACATCCAGCGGTTCCTCGCGCTACGCAACACGTCGTTCGCCGATCCGAACGCTCACTTTCACCACTACTCCGGCCTCTCCGACCGTGACGCGACCATCGCGGCGAAGGAGATCTGGAACTCGATCAATCACCCGAACCTGGTGGAGAACATTCTCCCCACCCGCCCCCGCGCAACCCTGGTGCTGCGCAAGGACGCCGATCACACGATCAACCGGCTGCGGCTGCGCAAGCTCTGAGACGGCTCAGGCGCCGAACCGGCGGTGGCGCGCCGCGTAATCGCGCAAGGCTCGAAGAAAGTCGACTCGACGGAACTCGGGCCAGTACGCCTCGGTGAACCAGATCTCCGAATAGGCGCTCTGCCACAACAGGAATCCGGAGAGCCGCTGCTCGCCGGAGGTGCGGATCACCAGATCCGGATCGGGCTGTCCCGACGTGTACAGATGCCCGTCGATGCCGTCGACCGTGACGGCCTGGATCAGTTCGTCTCCGCTCAGGCCCGCACCGATCTTGTCGCGCAGGAGCGATTGGACGGCGTCGGCGATCTCCTGACGCCCGCCGTATCCGATCGCGACGTTGACATGTGTCCCGGTTCGGCCGCTCGTCCCCGCCGCCGCTTCCCGCAAGCGCCTGGACTGCTCGGGAGGCAGAAGATCGAGAGCACCGACGATCTGCACACTCCAGTTCTTGCCGGGCCCGGAGATCTCTTCGACGACGTCGGTGATGATTTCGAGGAGGGTGTCGAGCTCTTCCGGCTCGCGGCGCAGGTTCTCGGTCGAGAGCAGGTAGATGGTTGCCATCTCGATTCCGGCGGCGTCGCACCACTCGAGCAATTCGGCAATTTTGAGCGCGCCCATGCGGTGCCCGTGACTGACATCGGTGAAGCCGTTCTCGCGAGCCCATCGCCGATTTCCGTCACACATCACGGCTACGTGCCGTGGGTGCGCGAGACCGTCGAGATGACTGAGGAGTCGTCGCTCGTAGATGCTGTACAGCAGTCCGCGCAGATTCACCGTGACATCACCATGGTGTCAAAGACTACGCCCGGCAGTGACAGCCACATGCGAGCGCCGTCACGCTTTTTGTACGCGTCGAAAACCCGCAGGTGGGTTATGCTACTGATGCGTAACCTACGGTACCGTAGGTTACGCGGTTTGCAACAGTACGGAACGAGAGGGGTTGCACATGACGGCATTCGGGCTCGACGAGCTTCCGGTCAAACCACGCATGCGCGGTTGGATCCATCTGTGGGCGCTCGGTGTCTCCGTCGTCGCGGGCATCGTTCTCGTCTCCGTAGCCGGCGCTCAGGTCGGCGCCAAAGCGGCTTGGGCAACCGCGATCTACAGCGTCACGATCTGCGGCCTCTTCGGCATCAGCGCGACGTATCACCGCATCCAGTGGCAGACGGTCAAGGGCCGTACGTGGATGAAGCGTGCGGACCATTCGATGATCTTTCTCTTCATCGCCGGCAGCTACACACCGTTCGCCATGCTCGGCCTCCCGACTCACACCGGCAAGATCATCCTCGCGATCGTGTGGGCAGGCGCGCTCGCCGGCGTCGCACTCAAGATGCTCTGGCCCACCGCCCCGAAATGGGTGGGAGTCCCGCTCTACCTGCTCCTCGGTTGGGCGATCGTTCCCGTGGTCGGTGAACTGACGCACCAGGTCGGTGTGGCGCCGATGGTGCTGCTGCTCGTCGGCGGAATCTTCTACAGCGTCGGCGCAATTCTGTACGCGACGAAATGGCCAAACCCGTGGCCCACGACGTTCGGGCATCACGAGTTCTTCCACGCCGCGACGGTCGTCGCAGCGATCTGCCACTACATCGCGGTATGGCTCGTCGTGTTCAACTGACTCGCCAGTTCCACCACCGTCGTCACCGGCCGATCACACACGAATCCCCGACAGATGTACGCGGCTTCACCTCCGTCGACGAGGGGTCGATCTGCAAGCAGCGGTGAAGAATCCGGCGCTCCGCCGACAACCACTGCACCACCCGGGGCAAGCCGGCGGGCATCGGCCAACAGCGAACCTTCCCCGACGACGGCCACCTGTATCGGACCACGCAACGACGCTTCCGCCACCGCGAGCCAGTGCCCCGCCGACCGAGGCGCACGCTCGAGCGGCAGCGTGGCCCTCGCCAGCGCGTCCGCCGCGGCCTGGGCGTAACGAGAAGAGCGCTCGGCATCGGTCAACGCCGCTGCGGTCAACAGAGCCTCCGCGACGCTCGACGCACCGGACGGCGTCGCGCCGTCCAACGGGTCTCGGGGCCGAGTCACGAGCGACTCCGCGAAATCGGCCGTGTCGAACCAGCTTCCCGGCTCGGCCGGATCAGCGAAGTGGTCGACAGTGACGTCGAGCAACTGCTGCGCCGCATCGAGCCACCGCGCCAATCCCGTTGCCTGGTATAGAGCCAGGAGGCCGGTGGCCAACATTGCGTAATCCTCGAGCACGCCCGTCGGGGCGCCGACAGCCCCGCCGAGGGAAGCGCGACGCAAGTGACCGTCCACCAGGTGAAGGTCGAGAAGAGCGCCTGCGCACTCGGCCGCCGCGGTGATCCAGTCGGGTCGGTCCAGGGCAAGTCCGGCTTCCGTCAAGGCCGTGACGGTCAGCCCGTTCCAGGCCGTCACCACCTTGTCGTCGCGGCCGGGCTGTGGACGCTGAGCCCGGACGGCGCGTAGAGCGTCGGAGACCGTCTGCCAGCGCGACCAGTCGTCGGGGTCACGGAGCAACTGCAGTACCGACGCACCCTCTTCGAAGGTTCCGGTATCGGTGACCCGGAACAACTCCGACGCCCACTGCCCGTCCTCCGCGCCGAGTACCTCGACCAGCTGCGTCGGCGTCCATACGTACGTGAGGCCTTCGACGCCGTCGGTGTCGGCATCGAGAGCCGAAGCGAAGCAACCGTTCTCGGTCAGCAGATCGGAGAGCAGGAACCTTGCGGTCTCCTCGGTGACGCGAGTGGCGAGGTCCGATCCGGTGCGCCGCGCCCAGTGCGCGTAGAACCGCAGGAGCAGCGCATTGTCGTAGAGCATCTTCTCGAAGTGCGGAACCACCCACTCGGCATCGACCGAGTACCGCGAGAAACCGCCACCCAACTGGTCGTAGATCCCGCCACGTGCCATTGCTTCGGCGGTGCGCTCGATGCCGCCGAGGATCTCGCCCGAACCCGTTCGCTCGTACTGTCGGAGCAGCCCCTCCAGTAGTGCCGACGGTGGAAACTTCGGTGCCCCACCGAATCCCCCGCGCGGGACGTCCTCGTCGCCGAGGATCGACCGGCCCGCCGCGTTCAGCAGCTCGGCGTCGATGGGTGCTCCGCCGTACGGAATCCCGCCCGACGCGCGCTGAAGTTCCGTGACGATCGACTGCGCCGCGTTGTCGACCTCGTCGCGCCGATTCGTGAAGGTGTCGACTATCGCTTCGAGAAGCTGTGTGAACGAAGGCATTCCGCCGCGAGGCGTCGGCGGGTAGTACGTGCCGCAGTAGAACGGTGAACCGTCGGGAGTCAGGAAACAGGTCATGGGCCAGCCGCCCTGGCCGGTCATCGCAACCGTCGCATTCATGTAGACGGCGTCGATGTCGGGACGTTCTTCTCGGTCCACCTTCACACAGACGAAGTTCGCGTTCATGACGGCCGCGATCTCGTCGTTCTCGAACGACTCGTGCGCCATGACGTGGCACCAGTGGCACGCCGAGTATCCGATCGAGAGGAGAATCGGCACGTTGCGCTCGCGCGCCCACTCCATCGCTTCTTCGCCCCACTGTTGCCAGTGGACCGGATTGTCGGCGTGCTGACGCAGGTAAGGGCTCGAGGACCCACCCAGGTTGTTCCGCATCCGTGGGTCCATCGCCGCTACCTCGTTCGTCTCAGGATTCTTGCTTGGGCTTCTTCTCGGTAGAGACGTTGGGTTCCGCCGGGCTCGGAGCAGTGATAGCTCCCCGGTCGGTGCCTTCGTCTGCCTGCTGATCGAGTTCGGGATGATCCGGTTCGAACGTCTCCGGCAGCTTCTTGAGCTGGCGGTTCATCGACCGAACCAGGAGGATCACACCGATGAGCAGCGCAAGAATCACCAGCAGGCCGACTGGAGACGACTTTCCGAACTCCGGGCCGGATGGGTTACTCGGGGTCTGAGCAAGAAATTGTGTGGTGCCGAGAACTACCTCGGCGGACAGAGCATTCACTTCTGAGCGTCCTCTTCGAGACCTGCGAACAGGTCGGTTTCCGGAATGGACGTGGTGACCCGCGTCTTGGCGAGCTCGAATTCCTCGGTGGGCCAGATCTTCTGCTGAATGTCGAGCGGCACAGCGAAGAACGAACCGTTGGGATCGATCTGCGTCGCGTGTGCGCGCAGAGCATCGTCACGCTGGGGAAAGTAGTCGCCGCACGTGACCTGAGTGGTCACCCGGACCATCATGTCGCCGCGTTCGGTCTTCCACTTCTTGAGCCAGTCCGCCATCGGGAACGGCTCTCCGCGACGCTCGTACTCCTCCTGGAAGAGTTCGAGGCGCTTACGGATGAATCCGTGCGAGTAGTAGACCTTCTTGATTTCCCACGGCTGACCGTCCTCGGGGAAGTACTCGGGATCGGCGGCGGCTTCGTAGGCTGCCATCGTCACCTCGTGGCACCGGATGTGATCCGGGTGCGGGTATCCGCCGTTCTCGTCGTACGTCGTGACGACGTGGGGACGGAACTCGCGAATCACCTTGACCAGAGCGCGCGTCGACTCTTCGAGCGGAACGAGGGCGAAGCACCCTTCGGGCAGCGGCGGAAGAGGGTCGCCCTCGGGAAGCCCGGAATCGACGAAACCGAGCCAGCGCTGCTTCACGCCCAGGATGCGAGCGGCCTCGGCCATCTCCTCCTGGCGAACTTCGCTGATTCGATCGCGGACACCGGGAACGTCCATGGCCGGGTTGAGAATGTCGCCACGCTCACCCCCGGTGAGCGTCAGGACCATCACTTCGTGGCCTTCGGCTGCATAACGGGCGGTGGTGGCCGCACCCTTGCTCGACTCGTCGTCGGGATGGGCATGGACGGCCATGAGCCGGAATCCGCTCACGTGTTCGTTCACCTCAACTTCACCTGTAGCCGTTGCCGGCAGTTCACCTGTAGCCGTCACCGGCAGTTCACCTGTAGCCGTCACCGGCAGTCTTCGAATCACACGCTGTGCACCGCTCGGATTACTCCGGGCCGTTGCCGTCAAACGTACCGACTGCCGACAAACCTACCGACGGCGCGACGGGATACGTCCTCTATAGTTCCACCCGAGAGTTCCTGGCGCAGCCGTGACCCCTTCGGTAATCCGGCGGGACACAGTCAGTTGCTGCACGACACGCGAACTCGAGTCTTCGAGAGCAGAGTGATGAGCAAACCGCTTCCCCAAGATCGGTACCCGAGCACAACTCGCACGGGCAGTCCCCGCAAGTGGATGGTGTGGGCTCTGACCGCTCTCGTCATCGTCGTAGGCGGCGGAATCGCGTACTACGCGTACGGAAAATTTGCGGTCAAGGAAATCGAGACCGAGACCATCTCGTTCGACATCGCCAACGACTCCACGGTGAAGATCCGTTTCACCGTCACACGCGACGACTCGTCGCGTGAAGCGATGTGCATCGTGCGCGCACGCTCGAAGGACGGCTCCGAAACCGGTCGACGTGAGGTCTACGTCCCGTCGTCGGAACATCAGACCCTCGAGTTCAACACCGAGGTCAAGACGTCCCAGCCGCCAGGCATGGCCGACGTCTACGGCTGCAGCTTCGACGTTCCGGAGTACCTGACCAAGAGCTGACCTCGGAACGCACCCACCCTGCCGGACGTTTGACGCCGGACAGGGCGGGTAGTCATGCGTGATAGAATTGCCCGATACACGGTTCCGGGTGGAACCGTGTATTGCTGCATTGACGCAAGGTTTGACGGCAAGGTTGCATCCCTGGTGGTGCTTCTGTGTCGTTGTTCGCTGCTGTTGCAGCGATCGTCGAGGGAGCCCCCGGCTCCGACTACTAGGGAGTGATCGAGATGACCGAGACCCAGGTGACCTGGCTTACCCAGGAATCACATGACAGGCTCAAGAACGAACTCGACCAGCTCATCGCCAATCGCCCGGTCATCGCCGCCGAGATCAACGAGCGTCGCGAAGAGGGCGACCTGAAGGAGAACGGCGGCTACCACGCTGCCCGCGAAGAGCAGGGTCAGCAGGAAGCCCGCATTCGCCAGCTCCAGGAGCTGCTGAACAGCGCAAAGGTCGGCGAGGCCCCCACTCAGTCCGGTGTCGCACTGCCCGGATCCGTAGTCAAGGTCTACTACGACGGCGACGAGAGTGACACCGAGACGTTCCTGATCGCTACCCGCGAAGAAGGCGCACGTGACGCCAAGCTCGAGGTCTACTCGCCGAACTCACCGCTGGGCGGCGCGCTACTCGAAGCCAAGGTCGGCGACACGCGTGAGTACAACCTGCCCAACGGCAGCACCATGAAGGTCACGCTGCTGAGCGCGGAGCCTTACCACAGCTGATCGGCTGTACCAGCTCTGAAAAGAAGCGCCACCCGACTCGGTCGGGTGGCGTTTCTTGCTCTGTCGGCGCTCGCTGTTTCCTGCCCACTCACACCACGCGGCGAGCCTTCATGCCGGCGAAGATCGGGCCGACCTTCACCACGTCGCCGAACGTGGGTGCGTGAAGCATCTGACCGTTGCCGACGTAGATCGCCACGTGGCCGGGGCCGCCTGCCTGCCAGTTGCCGAACAACAGGTCACCGGGCTGCGCCTGATCCAGCGGGATCTCGACGCCGACACCCCACTGCGTCTCCGAGGTCCGGGGCAGAGTCACCCCGGTGGCCGCGTGGATCGCGTACGACGTCAGCCCCGAGCAGTCGAACCCGCCCATCGACGGCCCGTTGATGTTTCCGCCACCCCACACGTACGGCAATCCGAGAAACTTCAGACCGGCCTCGACGACGCCGCCCACCGCTGCGGCGAGGTTGTTGTAGTCGAAGGGCGCAAGCATCAGGGCGAACGAGTCCTGCAACGATTTGATCTGGGCGACGAACGGAGCGGCGACCGCCTGCTCCGCAGGAACCTCGCCCGACTTGTCTGCCGGAACGCCGCCCGCTTCGCGAACTGCGTCCGGCCCGACGTCGTAGGCAGCGAGCGCGAGGTCGACGGTATCGCCCTCGACCTCACCGGACTTCTGCCAGGACTGCGCTTGCTTCACGAGATCGCACAACCGGTATCCGGTTGTCATCACCGGATCGGCAACGCCCAGGATGTCCATCTTTCCGTCGCCGTCACCGTCCTTGCCGTATGCCGTCCACGCTGCGGTGGTGAAGCGGCCAGGCCCGCGCCCACCTTCCGGTGAGATGTCGGTATCGGGTCCGTACTTGAATCCGTTCTCGACCGAGTACAGCGAGGCGATCACCGCGGGCGTGATCTCCGAGCACAGAGCACCGGCCTTTTTGATCCACGGCGCGAACACTGCCACCGCTCCCACGGGCGCCAATGTCGCTCCCGGAAAGTTGGAGGGTACGGAAGGCACGATTCCCTCAGGTGTGTCCTGAGTTCGTGCCGGTCCGTTCCAGGCTGCAAGTGAGACTGCAGCATTCGAAGACTCGTTCTTCTCGACTTGTGCGGGCGCTCCGAGAGTTCCACTCATCACGCCCAGTGCGGTGCCGATCGACACAGCGATCGCCAGGACACCGACTGCCATCCGAACCTCCGATAAACCTCTGAAAATCCACGTACGTGGTCGTACCCGAAACTTGTCGGTGCGAACATCTACTCTTTCGAACATGCATTCGACACGGCTCAGTCTCGCGACTCCTGTAACCAATGTCTCATTTATCTCGGCGGGCGTTACGCAAATGACTACAGACGCCAAGGCTTTTCTCAGGTTCGGCGTGCAAGCTGAGTCCATGAGCGACGATCGGCCACGACCCGCCCGGGGACGCACTACGGTGTATCGACCCGTTCGCCTCGCCCTCGCAGCCACGGCTGTGGC
This sequence comes from Rhodococcus sp. SB1D, assembly GCF_048573875.1. Lineage (NCBI taxonomy): Bacteria > Bacillati > Actinomycetota > Actinomycetes > Mycobacteriales > Nocardiaceae > Rhodococcus > Rhodococcus sp. SB1D. The sequence continues at coordinate 137,796 of NZ_JBMAIQ010000013.1, read as the reverse complement.
GGGAGCACTCGCAAGCGGCGGACTTTCACTCGTTTCTTCTCCCACTGCCACGGCACTCGCACCGGACACGTCGGCTTCTCACACCAAGAATCCCGTAGCGAAGCGGCCCGTCGTGGTCGCCGGATTCGGAACCCCGGACGCCGTCTCCAACGGTTCGTGAGTACTCCGCGCTCGGCCTCCGAGTGGCTCACGTGGGGGGTTCAGGCCCGGGTCGTCGTCACCGACCCTGAAGTCCTTCCCTCCGCGGCCAGCCTGGTTCGCGGGTACCTCACCGCTGCCGACGCCGCCACCAATCGAGATCGTGCCGACTCCGAGATTCGTACCTATGTCAGCGCCGCGAGCAACGTCGACGGCGTCGCCGTGACCCCGATGTTCGCGCACTTCCTCGAAGACGCGTTGGCTGTCGCACGACTGACCGACGGCAAACTCACGCCGACGGCCGGGTCGGCAGACCCTCACTCCTGGTGGAAGATTCGCGTCGAGAACAACCGCGTGTACAGCCCGGACGACGTCGTTCTCGATCTGTCCGCGACGGCCCGCGCCAGTTCAGCGGACCACTGTGCCGCGTCCACTGCGACTCTTCTCGGGTGTGGCGTGCTGGTCGGCCTCGGCGGGGACATCGCGGTTGCCGGCCCGGCGCCGGAAGACGGCTGGCAGATTCAGGTGCAAGACCTGCCCGGCGACCCGACCTGCCAGGTAGCACTTCCGTCCGACTGCGGGATCGCCACGGCCAGCACCGTCAAGCCACTGCACCGCGAATCGACGGCGACGCCGATGTGGCGCACGGTGTCGGTGATTGCATCCTCCTGCGCTCAGGCCGCCGCATTCAGTCGGGTTGCGGTCGGCATGGGCGGTTCGGCCATCGACTGGCTACATCAACTCGACGTACCCGCCAGGCTGGTCGACCAGGAGTACCGCGTGACGGTTCTGGGCGGCTGGCCTGACGAGTAACTCGCCTCAGTTCTGCAGTCGTACTGCGTAACCGGCGCCGTCGAAGGCCGTCAGAAGTTCCGCCTTGTTGTCCGGACCACGCGTCTCGACGGTGAGGAAGACTTCCACTTCGTCGAGTGCAAGTTCGCCACCGGTACGGGAATGGATGACATCGACCACGCTGGCGCCGTTCGCTCGAACCACTTCGAGCAACGAGACCAGTGCGCCCGGCCGATCGTCGATGGTGATGTGAACTCCGAGGAACCGTCCGGCCGCTCGCAGACCGTGCGAGATGACGTGCGTGAGAAGTAGCGGATCGATGTTGCCGCCGGAAAGCACGGCGCACACCGGCCCTGTCAGTCCCAGCTCCTCCGGAGTACAGGTCATCAAGGCCGCGACGGCCGCGACGCCGGCCGGTTCGACGATGAGCTTGGCGCGTTCGAGGCACAGCAGGAGCGCTTTGGACAGCGCTTCCTCGCTGACCGTCACCACGGCGTCGACATGGGCGGCAACTTCGGCGAACGGAACCTCGCCCGGGCAGCCAACGGCGATACCGTCTGCCATCGTGGACATCGACGCCAAGGCGGTCGGCTTCCCGGCTGCCAACGACGCCGGCCAGGCAGCCGCGGTCTCGGCTTGCACTCCGACGATTCGGACCTGCGGGCGCACAGCTTTGACGGCTGCAGCCACTCCGGCGATCAAACCGCCGCCGCCGGTGGGAACGAGGATCGTGCCGACCTCAGGCAGTTGCTCGAGGATTTCGAGCCCCACAGTCCCCTGCCCCGCCACGACGTCCTCGTGGTCGAACGGGTGGACCAGAACTGCTCCGGTTCGGTCCGCGAATTCGCGAGCGGCCACGAGCGCTTCGTCGACAGTCGAACCGTGCAGGTGGACCTGAGCTCCATATGCCTTGGTGGCCACCAACTTCGGCAGCGGCGCACCCGTCGGCATGAAGACGGTCGACTTGATTCCCAATTCTGTTGCAGACCAGGCAACTCCCTGCGCATGGTTACCGGCACTGGCCGCCACCACGCCCGCTGCCCGTTCCTCTGCGGAAAGATTGGCAATGCGGTTGTACGCACCGCGCGGTTTGAAAGAGCCGGTGCGCTGCAGATTTTCACATTTCAAACTCACGGCGAAGCCGGTGGTTTCGGACAACACTCGCGAGGCCACGACCGGGGTGCGTCGCATGACCGGGGCGAGCAGTTGCTGTGCAGCCTTTATCTGTTCGAGATTCACGCATGCCTCCAGAAAGTGCGCCTCCACACCCTCGTGAGGTGTGAAGGCGCACTGCAGATTCGAAGTCGAATTACTGTAGAGCGAAGATCAGGACAGCGCTTGCTCGATGTCGCCGACCAGATCGGAGGCGTCTTCGATGCCGACCGACAGGCGAACCAGATCGTCGGGAACCTCGAGAGCGGAACCGGCCGTCGAGGCGTGGGTCATCGCACCGGGGAATTCGATGAGGGATTCGACTCCGCCGAGAGATTCTGCCAGCGTGAAGATCTCGGTGCGCGAGCACAGGTCGAGAGCTGCCGCCTTGCCGCCCTTGAGACGGACGGAGATCATGCCGCCGAAGCGTCGCATCTGCTTGGCCGCGACCTTGTGCGACGGATGCGAAGCCAGTCCCGGATAGATGACGCTGGCAACCGCGGGGTGGCCGTCGAGCAATTCGACGACCTTCTCCGCGTTGTCACTGTGACGCTCCATGCGCAGCGCCAGTGTCTTGATTCCGCGCAACGTCAGGAACGCGTCGAACGGGCCGGGAACGCCGCCGGATCCGTTCTGCAGGAAGGCAAACGCGGTGTCCAGTTCTTCGTCGTTGCAGACGAGAGCGCCACCGACCACGTCGGAGTGTCCGCCGATGTACTTGGTCGTGGAGTGCAGCGCGATGTCGGCACCGAGCTGCAGCGGCTGCTGCAGGTACGGCGAGGCGAAGGTGTTGTCCACCACGATCTTTGCGTTGCCCTCGTGGGCGACCTCGGCAAGGAGCTCGATGTCACCGATATTGAGCAGCGGGTTCGTGGGCGTCTCGACCCAGACCAGCTTGGTGTTGGACTTCATCGCCGCGCGCACCGCATCGACGTCGGACACCGGAGCCGGGGTGTACTCGATCCCCCACTGCGTGAACACCTTGTCGATGAGACGGAAGGTTCCGCCGTACGCGTCGTCGGGGATGACCAGGTGATCGCCGGGTCGAAGTACCGAACGGAGCAGGCAGTCGGTGGCCGCCATTCCCGAACTGAACGCTCGGCCGTAGGTTCCGGATTCGAGCGCGGCGAGGTTCGCCTCGAGTGGGCGACGGGTGGGGTTACCCGTTCGCGCGTACTCGAAGCCACTGCGCATTCCACCGACGCCGTCCTGGGCGAAGGTGGAACTCGCGTAGATCGGCACGTTGACCGCACCGGTCAGCGGATCGGGTTCGTAACCCGCATGCACCGCTTTCGTGGAGAAACCCTGCCAGCTGATGTTGTCGGCCTTGCTGCGTTGCTCACTCATGGTCCCCAGCCTAATGGCGCCGGTGCCGGCGCAGGAATCCGAACTCAGGAATCCGAACTCAGGAAACCCAGGAGATCGTGGCGCGTGATGACACCGACCGGCTTGCCGTCGTCGACGACCATGAGTGCGTCGGTGTCCCCGAGCGCCTTCGTGGCAGCCGAGACCGGCTCGCCGGAACCGATGAGCGGGAACGGCTTGCTCATGTGCTTCTCGACGGAATCCGCAAGGTGCGCACGGCCTTCGAAGACCGCGCTCAGCAGATCTCGCTCGGACACACTTCCGGCGACCTCGCCTGCCATGACCGGCGGCTCAGCACCGACGACGGGCATCTGGGACACGCCGTACTCGCGCAGGATCTCGATCGCGTCGCGCAGGGTCTCCGACGGGTGGGTGTGAACGAGGTCCGGCAGCTCGCCCGACTTGCCACGCAGAACGTCGCCGACGGTGGGGACGTTGGTCTTGCCGTCGAGTGGGGTGCGCAGGAATCCGTACGACGCCATCCACTGATCGTTGAAGATCTTGGACAGGTAGCCGCGGCCACCGTCCGGGAGGAGGACGACGATCAGGGCGTCGGGACCCTCACGCTTGGCTACTTCGAGGGCAGCGACGACGGCCATACCGCAGGAACCGCCGACCAGCAGTCCCTCCTCGCGGGCGAGGCGACGCGTCATCTCGAAGGAATCGGCATCCGAGACGGCGATGATCTCGTCCGGGATGGACGGGTCGTATGCCGACGGCCAGAAGTCTTCGCCGACGCCTTCGACCAGATACGGACGACCGGTGCCGCCGGAGTAGACGGAGCCCTCGGGGTCTGCGCCGATGACCTTGACCTTGCCGCCCGAAACTTCCTTGAGGTAGCGGCCGGTGCCGGTGATGGTGCCGCCGGTGCCGACGCCCGCGACGAAGTGCGTGATCTTGCCGTCGGTGTCGGCCCAGATCTCGGGGCCGGTGGTCTCGTAGTGGCTCTCCGGTCCGCCCGGGTTGGAGTACTGGTTGGGCTTCCAGGCGCCGGGGATCTCACGGGTGAGGCGGTCGGAGACGCTGTAGTAGCTGTTCGGGTTGTCCGGCGCGACGGCCGTGGGGCACACGACCACCTCGGCGCCGTAGGCGCGCAGGACGTTGCGCTTGTCTTCGCTGACCTTGTCTGGGCAGACGAAAACGCACTTGTATCCACGCTTTTGCGCCACGAGCGCCAAGCCGATTCCGGTGTTGCCCGAAGTCGGCTCGACGATGGTGCCGCCCGGCTTCAGTTCACCCGAAGCCTCGGCTGCGTCGATCATCTTGACGGCGATGCGGTCCTTGGAGCTACCGCCAGGGTTGAGGTATTCGACCTTGGCTGCCACCGTGCCGAAGTTTTCGCCCGTGACGGACGTGAGCTTGACGAGTGGGGTGTTGCCGATGAGGTCGACGACGTGTTCCGCGATGCGCATTCGTCCATGTTCCCAGATGAAAGAAAACGGTGCGCGCGGACGTCGGGCGAAGGTGGTGCAATCCGGCTAGATTGGCAAGTGTGAGTCGAACCGGACTGAAAGCGTCGGTGGCCACGGTGGTGGCCGGATCGAGTGCAGGCACGCTCTCCTGGTTGGGCTACAACTATCTGATGTCGCAGGCGGGGGCGGCCCGCGGGGTGATCGGTCGCAATATCGCCAAGCCACCCGAGGCGGACGGGGTGTACGCACCCGGCGCCGACAACCCGGAACTCTGGTGGCGGGCCGTGCCCTTCGATCTCCACTTGATGATCTTCGGCGATTCGTCTGCGGCCGGCGTCGGCGCGCTGACGGCCTCGGAAGTACCGGGTGTTCAGGTCGCGAAGCTGCTTGCGAGTGAAACCGGGAAGCGAATCCGTTTGAGCACCAAGGCCATCGGGGGCGCCACCTCCCGCGGGTTGAGTGGGCAGGTCGACGCCATGTTCGTCGCCGGTCCTCCCCCGGACGCTGCGGTGATCCTGATCGGCGCCAACGACGTCACCGCCAAGAACGCGATTCACGCGTCGGCTAAACGCCTCGGCGACGCGGTTCGACGCTTACGCGAGAGCGGCGCCGTCGTTGTTGTCGGCACCTGCCCGGATCTGGGGGTGGTCACGGCGATCCCGCAACCTCTGCGCTCCGTGGTGCGCGAATGGGGCCATCGCCTCGCACTCGCCCAGGCGGCCGCGACCAGAAACGCCGGGGGTCATCCCGTTCCACTGGCCGACCTGCTGGCCAAGGAATTCCTGGCCTCGCCCGACACGATGTTCTCGGCCGACCGTTTCCATCCGTCCGCGGCCGGATACGAACTCGCGGCGAAGCAGATCGTCCCGGTTCTCGCGTCGGCTCTGGGTGAATGGCAGGGTGGCCCGCTACCCGAGCTCCCCCACGTTTCGGAGGCGGCGCAAGCCCGCACCGTCGCGGCCCGACTGACGGCGGCGGCAACCCAGTGGAAAGCCTTCGCGAGACGCACAAAACCTGCAGGTCAGCGCCCCGACGTCAACTGAGTGAGACTGCGTGACCACCATCTGGGAGCGGCAACGTAAATTGTAAGTCGAAGCTGCATTCAACTTGCCCTGCTCGACGGCGTTTCAAGCCGCCCCACGAGCAGTACACAAAAGGAGTTTTCATGCCCGAGGCAGTAATCGTCTCAGCAGTACGGTCGCCCATCGGCCGCGCAATGAAGGGTTCGCTCAAGGACATCCGCCCGGATGACCTCGCAACTCAGATGGTTGCCGCCGCGTTGGCAAAGATCCCCGAGCTCGACCCCACCGAGATCGACGACCTCATGCTCGGTTGCGGCCAGCCCGCCGGCCAGTCGGGCTTCAACATCGCCCGAGTCGTCGCCGTTCAGCTCGGCTACGACTTCCTCCCCGGTGTCACGGTCAACCGTTACTGTTCCTCCTCGCTGCAGACCACCCGCATGGCGCTGCACGCCATCCGCGCAGGCGAGGGCGACGTCTTCATCTCCGCAGGCGTCGAGTCCGTCTCCAGCTTCATCACCGGCAACGCCGACGGCCTCCCCAACACCAAGAATCCGCTCTTCGACGCAGCGCAGGCCCGTAGCGCCAAGCTCGCCGAAGGTGGAGTCGCCTGGACCGATCCTCGCGAAGAGGGCCTGATCCCCGACGTGTACCTGGGCATGGGCCAGACCGCGGAGAACGTCGCTTCCGCCACCGGAATCACCCGCGAAGACCAGGACCGCTGGGCAGTTCGCAGTCAGAACCGCGCCGAGGAAGCCATCGCTCGCGGCTTCTTCGAGCGTGAGATCACGCCCGTCACGCTCGCCGACGGCACCGTCGTCTCCAAGGACGACGGCCCCCGCGCCGGCACCACCTACGAGGGCATCAGCGGCCTCAAGCCCGTCTTCCGCCCCGACGGCACCGTCACCGCCGGCAATGCCTGCCCGCTCAACGACGGCGCAGCCGCACTGGTGATCATGTCCGACACCAAGGCAAAGGCACTCGGCCTGACCCCGCTCGCTCGCATCGTCTCCACCGGCGTCTCGGGCCTGTCCCCCGAGATCATGGGCCTCGGCCCGATCCAGGCCGTCAAGAACGCCCTGAAGATCGCCGGCAAGTCGATCTCCGACATCGACCTGTTCGAGATCAACGAGGCATTCGCAGTGCAGGTCCTCGGATCCGCTCGCGAACTGGGCATCGAAGAGGACAAGCTCAACATCTCCGGTGGCGCGATCGCGCTGGGTCACCCCTTCGGTATGACCGGTGCCCGTATCACCAACACCCTGATCAACAACCTGCAGGAGCAGGACAAGACCTTCGGCGTCGAGACCATGTGTGTCGGCGGCGGACAGGGCATGGCAATGGTGATCGAGCGCCTCAGCTGATCCCCTGAGCACGTCGAAAGCGGCCGCCCGGCTTCTGCCGGGCGGCCGCTTTCGTGTGGTCGGGTTTCAGGTAGTCGTGAACTTCCGAGCAAAACTCCCCAACTCGCGAATCAACTCTCGCGCAGCGTCGTCCTCACGCTGCACGGCAGCGCGAGCTTCGTCCGCCCATCCGTGACGGAGCAGTCGTTTGGCGGCAAGGACTGCCGGTCCGACGTTGGCGGCAATCTGCTCGGCGCTCTCCCGAGCACGGCTGTGAACCTCTTCGGCCGGTACGGCCACGTTCGCCAGTCCGTAGTCGGCCGCTTCGACGCCGCTGAGCCACCGCGCCGACAGGATCAGCTCGGCGGCGCGCTGTGTTCCGATCACCTTGGGCAGCAACCAACTACTGGCAGCTTCGGGAGCGGTACCCAGCGAGGTGAACGGTGCACGCAGACGTGCGTCCTCGGCAACGTAGACGACGTCGCAGTAAAGCAGCATGGTCAGGCCGATGCCGACGGCAGCGCCGTGTACCGCGGCGATCAATGGCTTCGGGAACTCCACCAGCGCGACGATCAGCGGCGCGAATGCGTGGCCGAAGTCGGCGTTGTCTGCGCCTGGTTCGGCGAGTGCGCGTAGGTCGACGCCACTGGAAAATGCCTTGCCTGCGCCCTCGACGATCACCACGGCCACGGCTTCGTCCGACGCCGCGTCGTCGAGCGCTTTGGTGAACGCTCGAAAACCGGCTGCATCAAATGCGTTCAGGCGACTCGGATTATTGAAGGTCAGCGTTCGCACTGCTCCGGCATCCGCGACCAGGATGGGTTCAGAGGTGTTTGTCGACATTCGCTCCCCTTCCTTCCAAACCAAGCAGTTGCTAGTTATCCAAGCACCGTAACCGTCCACAGACGACAAAAGAAGGGCCCCTCGCGGGGCCCTTCTTCGTGTTCCGGAGCGACTCGAGAACTAGTCGTTGTTGAAGTAGCTCAGCAGACGCAGGATCTCGACGTACAGCCAGACCAAGGTGACGGTGAGGCCGAATGCGACGCCCCAGGCTGCCTTCTCGGGCGCCTGTGCGCGGATCAGCTGATCAGCGGCGTCGAAGTCGAGCAGGAAGCTGAAGGCTGCGATGCCGATGCAGACGAGGCTGAAGATGATGGCGACGGTTCCACCGTCACGCAGGCCCAGTCCGCCCTCGGTGAAGAAGCTCGCGACGAGGTTACCGAGCGCCAGAACGACAACACCGATCAACGCACCGATGATCATTCGCGTCAGACGAGGTGTCACCCGGATCGCACCGGTCTTGTAGACGACCAACATGCCGAAGAACACGCCGAAGGTTCCGAGGACCGCCTGCGCAATCAGCATCGACGCGTCAGCGCCTTGGAGTTGGAAGGTGAACATGAACGACAGCGCACCGAGGAACAGACCCTCGGCCGCGGCGTACGCCAACACGATTGCCGGGTTGTCCATTTTGCGACCGAACGTCGCGACCAGAACCAGAACGAGGCCGACGAGACCGCCGCCGATGACCAGCGGGGCTGCGAGGTCGGCGTTGTTGTTGACCAGGAAGTACGACACCAGTGCCGAGATCGTCAGCACACCGAGCGTGATGCCCGTCTTGGTGACGACGTCGTCGATCGTCATGGCCCGCGAGGTGGGACCGGTCTGGTACGGCTCGGCCGGAGCGTACTGCGGCTGACCGAACTGCTGGGTTGCCTGCGAGGCGCCCGCCGTCGCAGATCCGAACGAGGCGTATCCGTTGCCCTCTTGCTTGGGCAGATTGCGGAACACCGGGTTGCTGGTGGTGCGCACCGTGATCATCCCTTCATCGTGGTGGCCTACGACGGGTGCGTCGCGGGTTCGCCGGACGGATCCGAGTTTCCGACACGGTCCGTGTACCTGACTAAAAGTAAAGCACTCGTAATTTACAACGTCGAAGCTTCGGTTGTAGTTCCCGGCGCATTTCCGGAAGATCAACACTCTTCGACACTCGTCCCTTTTCGATACTAGGACGGTTTGACCGACTTCATCACGATGAACTTCGCGTTCTTCGCCATCGCCTCGCTCGGACCCACCGCGGCTTTCAACGGTTCGCGATACCCCAGATGCGCGTTGTGAACAGTCCACAACTCGCCACCGGGACGCAGGACACGGCCGGCAGCTTCGAACATCTTGAGTGCTCCGCCGGTGTGGACCGCCGCGCCGACGTGGAACGGCGGGTTCAACAGAACCAGATCCGCGCTCGCACTGGGCAACGAACTCACGGCGTCGTCGCGCAGGCCGCTCACTCGATCGCCGACGCCATTTGCGGACGCGGTCGCCAGAGCCGAAGCGACGGCTGCCGAGGACTGATCCGTTGCGATCACGTGCACGTCCGGGAACTTCCGCGCAATCGCCGCCGCGAGAATGCCGCTGCCACAACCCAGATCGATCACGTCACTCAGCGGATCGACCGCAATCTTTCCGAGGTTCTCCAGGAGCAACCGGGTGCCGATGTCCAGGCTCGCACCGGCAAACACTGCGCCGTGAGCAACGACGTCGAGGTCGAATTCGTCGAGGCGTTCGGTCACCGGGAACGTGATAGCAACATCGGGCTTCGGTTCCGAAGCCTTGAGTACGCGGGACTTCTGACGCCCACGCGAGGCGCTGACGTCGGAAAACGATTCGCCGAGAACCTTGTTCATCGCCGGGGTGATGTGCTTGTCACGCCCACCGGCGAAGACACGAACCGCCGGGTCGGCGTGAAGCGCGATCAGCTGGGCGATCTCGGCAAGTTCGGCGAGGCTACGCGGCAATTGCATAAGCACGACGCGGGCGCCGCTGAGCAACTCCTCGTCCAGTCCGTGCGAGGTGAAGGCGTCACTGAATCCGAGTTCGCGCGCATTGTTCGCGAGGGCCAGCTCTCCGGTGAGCGGATCCTGGTGAACGCGCACGGCGGCGATTCCGTGCACGAGCGCAACACCGGCAGTCAGCGCACCGTAATGATCGCCGATCACGACGTCGGTGCCCGCCGGTGCCGCGGCAAGAGCGTCGGCGGCCTCGTCGAGGATCAGACGATCAGCCGCATCGACGGCAAAGAGATTGGGTGCCTCGACATCGGGGAATCGGCGCAGACGATCGAACAGTTCGGGTGTGTCGGACATGCCACCAGTCTTTCAGGTGGAACTACGCAACACTCAATCCCCCGACCAGCAGGTGATCAGTTCGACATCCCTGTCAGTTCGACATCCACTGCACGACGTTGTCGACGATTTCGCGTTCGGTGCGGAATCCGTTCACCGGGTGGTCGGCGTCGGGGTATCCGAACGAGATCGCGCAGACAACCTTGCGAGTGTCGTCGATACCGAAATGCTCGTGAATGAACTTGGAGCTGCCCGCGAGCGCCGCCTGCGGAATGGTGGCGACCCCCAGACTCTGGGCCGCGAGCAGGAAGCTGTTCACGTACAACCCGCAGTCGACTGCGCCGTAGGTGCCCAATGCCTCGTCGGTGGTGATGATCGCGACGTGGGGAGCGCCGAAGAGCTCGAAATTCTTCATCGTCTGTGCCGCGGATCCGGCGCGGTCACCGTGCTCGATTCCGACGCTCGAATACAGCGCCATCGCGCAGTCGAACCGACGCGACTTGTAGATGCCCTGGTACGCGCGCGGGAACTCGAAGTCCGACTCCTGGGCGTTGGCCATCACGTACTCACCGAGGCCGGCGCGGAATCGCTCGGTGCCCTCCCCTTCGGTGATCGCGACCTGCCACGGTTGCGTGTTGCACCACGACGGCGTCTTCTGCGCCAACCGAAGGATCTCCTCGATCACCTCACGTGGCACCTGACGGTCCTCGTAGGCGCGGCAGCTGATCCGGGCGTCGAGCAACGCTTCCAGGCTCGTATCCACGACGATGCTCTCGGTCATGTGTTCTCTCCTCGATCAGGCTGCACTACAACACTTCGCACGATAGAACTACCGCCTCGACGCAATCGTCAGCGGGTCACCTTTGCGAAGGCCGCCACCAGCTCGCCGAACTCTGCCATCGCCGCATCCGGATCCGGATCTACTGCCGCCAGCGCAACCAGCACATCGGTGGCACCGGATTCGAGCAGCTGCTCGGCGCCGATCATCGTCGCCGGGAGGTCGATCGAACCGTCGGACCCGCGTACGACGGTCAGTCGCCCACGGACCTGCAATTCCGCTGGATCGCGTCCGAGATCCGCCATCGCTTTGCCGATGACGTCGATCCCTTCACGTAGGTCCTCGTCCGCGGCACCCATGATCGGAATCCACCCGTCACCCCAGGTTGCGACGCGTCGTACAACGGCCTTGGAGAGCGAACCGGACACCCAGATCGGGATTCCAGCGGCCGGACGGGGCGCGCAGTACACGTCGTCGAACTTCAGACGAGGGGTGTCGATGCTCGCTGGCGCCGAACTCCACAGGGCCCGGCACACTGCGAGAGCGTCGTCGAGCAGTGGTCCCCTTTTACCGAAGTCCATACCTGCCGCCTCGTATTCACGTTCCTGCCAACCGGTTCCGACGCCCAGGTCGAGTCGGCCCCCGGAGAGCAGATCGAGTGTCGCGGCCGTCTTGGCCAGTACCGCTCCCCCGCGCAGCGCCGCGATGACGATTCCGGTCCCCAAGCGAATTGTCTTCGTCTGTCCGGCAACAAAAGCCAGGACGGTCAGCGGCTCGAGCCAGTTGGCGTCGGGCTCGGTGGGGAACGCCGACCACGTGTACGCCGAGTTGTCCGAGCCCATCACCACGTGATCGGTGACGAGGACCCGGTCGAAGCCCGCAGCTTCCGCGCTCTGACAGACCTGCACGAGTTTCGCGTAGGAGTCCTCCGCGAGAGTGGTGCCGAAGTTGGGAACGTTCAGACTGAAAGTTGTCATGTGTCAAGCCTTTCGGGGCCGGTTGGTCCAGCCACCCTCTTCTGTGGGGAACCAGCCTCCGGCAGCGTGCGATCCGCCGTCGACGTGGATCACGGTTCCGGTGATGTATCTCGCCAGGTCGGAAGCCAGGAACAGTGCGGGGCCGGCAATGTCGACCGGCTGGCCCGGTCCGCCCAACGGTGCCCACCCCGGCCACTTGTCCCAGTCGTCGGCAGGAACGATCGTGCGATACGGCACCTGTACCGACTCGATCAGATCCGGGGCAATGGCGTTGACGCGCACTCCGGTTCGACCGATCTCCACACCAAGGCTCCTGGTGAACTGTGTCAGCGCGGCCTTGTATGCCGAGTACATCGTGTGGCCCGGGATCGCTCGATGCGCCTCCACCGTCGTCAGGTTCACGATCGATCCACCCACACCGCGGTCGATCAAGCCGGGAAGCAGGGCATGGGTCAGACGCACGACGTGATCGAAATTGATGCTGCCGGCCTCGGACCAGAAACCGGGATCCGTACCGGTGAACTCTGTCGGCGGGTTCAGGAAATGACCCACATTGTTCACAAGGACGTCCGGGGCGAACTCGGTCAACGCGACGGGGACTTCCCGCGTCCGCACGTCGTACTCGAGATAGTTGATCGAACCACCTGCAGCCAAGTCGAATTCGACGTCGCCAAGAGGAGCCACGTCGACAACCAGAACTGACGCGCCATGCGATGCAAATGCTCGAACAATCGCTGCGCCGATTCCCTGGGAACCGCCTGTGACCACTGCCTTCTTACCCACCAACATCGGCCCTGGGGAGTACGCCGATCCGACCACCACGAAGACACCCTTCTGCAGTTCGATGTGAAGCACTTCGGCGTACCGTCACACATCGAACGGCAAAACGGGCGCAAAGTTCTCACTCAGTGGTAGCCGCGACACCCCACCTGCTCGAACCGCCGAGTCGCCCATTCAAATAGTGCGGAATCTCGGCTGCCCGTATCGGCATTCCCTCGAGGTACCCCTGGATCACGTCACATCCGCACTCGGTCACTATCGCGCGCTGCCTCTCCGTCTCCACGCCCTCGGCGACGGTGTCCAGCCCCAGAGACTTGGCAATCGCGATGACGGCTCGCAAGACAGCGAACCTCGAATTCGAGGGATCCGCGTCCAGCGGTGCGACGAACGCCCGATCGATCTTCAACCGATCGAGCGGCAGCCGGGCCAAGCTGGCAACCGAGGAGAACCCGGTGCCGAAGTCGTCCATCGCAATGGCGATGCCGAGCGCCGAGAGCTGTACCAACACATCTCGGTCGGCGTCGTCGATGACCAACGATTCGGTCACCTCGATCTCGAGTCGGCTGGGGTGGAGGTTCACCTCGATCAGTGTCCGGCGTACCGAGTCGACGTATCGACTCGAACGCAGTTGCACCTGAGAAACATTGACGGCAACCCGAATGTCCTCCGGCCACGTTGTCGCCGCCGTGCAGGCAGCCCTCAGAACACCTGCACCGATCGGCACGATCAAGCCGGTTTCCTCGGCGACCGAAATGAAGTCTCCCGGCGAGACGAGACCTGAAGTCGGATGGTTCCACCGCAGCAGAGCCTCGAACCCGACGACAACTCCCGTCGCGGCCGAGACCTGTGGCTGATAAACCAACTCGAACTCTTCGTCGATCAACGCACGACGAAGATCCAACAATGCCCTGGCCCTACCTGTCGCACGATCCCGCAAAGTCGCATCGAAGGCGCGAATCTGGTTCCGACCGCTCTCCTTTGCGTGGTAAAGCGCGAGGTCCGCGACAATCACCAGGTCTTCGAGGCTGTCGGCGTCGTCGGGCATCGAGCCGTACCCCAGACTGGCACGAATGCGAATCTGGTTGCCGACCAGTGAAAATGGTCGTTCGAATGAGTCGAGAATCGTTTGGAATCTCTTCTCCACCTCATCTGCACTCCCGATGTCGTCGAAGGCTAGGTCGTCGAAGGCGATGGCGAACTCGTCACCCCCCAGTCGGCCACAGATCTCGTTCGATCGCAGAACGCTGTGCAGTCTGCCGGCAACATCGCGAAGCACGTCGTCTCCGATGTGGTGTCCCAACCGGTCGTTGATCGACTTGAAGTTGTCCAGATCCAGAATTGCCAGCCACACCCTGTGTCCGTCCCGAATCCGCGAAGACAGTTGAGCGTTGAAGCTGTACCGATTTCTGAGACCGGTCAACGAATCGATCTCTGCCAATCGCAAGATGTTCTGGCGCTGGTGATACGAGTGCGTGATATCGGATCCGACACCGCGCCACCCGTAGGTCGCCCCATCGCCACTGCCCGGGTGACCTGACATCGACCACCAGCGAGTATCGCCCCGAACGACGACCTGCATGGTGAGGTCCCGAAACGCCGTCCCGGCTTGAAAATTCGCGGCGAGGAGATCAAGGGACTTCCTGCCCACATCTGTTCGGGACGCGCCGATCCCGATCAGGATCTCGTGCATTGTGCGGCCCCGAATCTGTGCTGCCGGCAAACCGACCTGCTCGGCGAATCGATACGACACGGTACTGGCGATACCGCGCGAATCGGTCTCCCAGAGCCAATCCTGTGCTCCGTCTTCGAGATCGTTGAGCAACAACTCGACGAGATCTCGTTCGTCCTCGGCTATGAGTTCGGCGCGTAGCCGTCTCTCGAAAAGTTTGGCCAACAGCAAAGTTCCGCTGTAGAGCGAACCTACAAAGACGACCAGCACCCCGATCAGCACGAAACGCGATGTGCCCGGTTCCGTCCAGAACGCCCCGGCCAACCCGACTCCCACCAGGCTGATCCAGACCACAGTGATTCCGCGAAACATCATGGTGGGAAACACGCCGACCGCGATCCCACCGATCAAGGTCGAGCTCAGTACCAACTCGTCACGAGGATCGAGCATCGGGAAGAGAACGAGAGCCAAGCACGCCAGGAGCACTCCCCAGACAATGATTTCGACTGTGAGTACCACCAGTTCGGTGGTCTGGGACTCGGAGACGCCGAGACGCGAGCGCCGGAGCCAATACACACTGAATCCAGCGCTCGACAACAGCATGACGCTCGACCAGGCGAAGGTGAACCATCCGGCATCCACCGGCAGAAGCACCACGATCGCTGACAAGGCAACCGCCGCGGTCAGAAACGACCACGGCAGTACGCGCGCGGTGAACCGCAGTCGTCGATCGAGTAGGCGACGGCGATCGTAATCCGAGAGGTGTTGTTCCGTGCCGCTGCGACCGAGTTTGCGCACCGACGTCCCGACGCGACGCCTACGGAGTACTGCCGGGTCACCCACGTCGGCCTGCTACCGCCGCTGCGACCGCGTCGACCGACATGGCTCCGCCGGCGATGTATCCCTGAACAGTCCTCACCCTTGCAGCGGCCACGGACTTCAAGTCTTCCTCGCCGTCGACTCCCGAGACGACGACCTCCATTCCCAACGCGTCGACCAGATCCACGACAGCTTCGAGGATCGACCGTCCACCAGGCACTGCACCCGAAATGGAGCGCTCTATCCGGACTCGGGTGAACGGAAGGCCGGACAGTGATGCGAGCGAGGAGAATCCGGCGCCGAACTCGTCCACGGTCAGCGCGATTCCCATGTCCGCGATGGCGTGCAACGCAAACTTGGACTCGTCGGTGATCGCCGATGATTCGTTGAGTTGGAGCTCGAGCTGATGTGCACTGACACCTGATCGTCGAAGCGAATCCCCTATCGCGACGACAAAGGAATCCGATTCGAGCTGACGCGTCGATACCGCGACGGCTACCCGCAGGTGATCAGGAAGGCGGGACGCCGCCTCGCAGGCCAACTCGAAGACGGTAGTCCCCAGTGAGTACGCCAAACCGGTGTCGTCTGCGACGCTCATGAATTCGGCGGACGTAACGGCACCGAGGCGGGCGTTGTGCCAGATCACGCGGACTTCCACGGCCACGATCTCGCGGGAAACCACGTCGATCCTGGGCAACAGCTCGAGTTCGAGGTCCTTCTCCGCGACAGTGTTTCCCAGATCTTCGATCAGGCGGGCCCGCCGATCGGCCACGGACTTCATCGAGTCTCGATATTCACGTACGGCACCGCGCCCGGATTCCTTTGCCGCGAACAAGGCCAGGTCCGCAGCGCCCATCATCTCGTCGGCGGAGGACGGCAGCTCGTCGGGGAGGTAGTACCCGATGCTGCATCCGATCTCCAACCGCGTACCGGCCACTGTGATCGGCTCGTGCAGAGTTTCGATGTAGCGGCCGAGCAGAGTACGAACTTGTGAGCTGTCACCCACATCGGTGAAAAGAACCGCGAACTCGTCTCCCCCCAGACGTGCGAACAACTGTGACACCCCGCCGGCTTCGGACAGGCGATCCGCGACCTCTCGCAGAACCGCGTCGCCAACGGTGTGTCCCAGTGTGTCGTTGACCGACTTGAAGTTGTCGAGGTCGAGCATGGCCAACGCGAGACCACTTTCGCTTGTGTACGGCTCGCGCAGCAGTCGCTCGAGCTCGGTCCAGAAGCTGTGCCGGTTCGGCATACCGGTGAGTGCGTCCACACGACCCATCCGCACGATCTCGTCACTCTGCAGTTTTACTTCCGTGACGTCGGAACCGACTCCTCGCCAGACGAACTCGTCGGGTGTACGGCCGGGGCGCGGGCGTCCGGAGATCTGCCACCACCGAATTTCACCGTGAACTCGGACCGGAACGAGCACGTCGACGAATGCGGTCTTCGTGTGGCGGGCCTGCTGCAACTCCATGAGCGCATCGATCCCGCCGGGGATCCGTAGGGTGCCCAACTCCATGAACAGGTCCTGCCACGCCGTTCCCTGCAACTCGGTGGAGTCCAGCCCCGCTTCGACCGCGAGCCGCGTCGGGATTCGGTTGAACTTGCCTTTCTGGTCCGTCTCCCACACGAAGTCCCCGGCGTTGCCTTCGAAGTCGTCGAGAAGCATCTGCACGACCGATCGTTCCGACGCGGCGCTCAATTCAGCTCGATAGCGAGATTCCAGGTTGCCCGAGACCACTATCGTGCCGCCGATCAGAGCCGCGCCATAGGCGATCATTCCAATGAGAATTCGTTCGAACTCGGGTCCCGGCTGAAGCCAGAATGCCACCCCGAGGATTATCAGATTGGACAGGACCCAGGTGACCCCCACCACTCGCAACATCGCGGTGGCCACGGCTCCGGCACCGGTGATCGATGTGGTGACCGCTATCAGGATCAGATCGCCGGAATCGTCCAGGATCGGGTACAGGACCAGGGCGAGCGAGGAATACAGGATCCCGACTACAGCAAATTCGACGATGAGAAACGCGTAGGACATCCGGTACGTGGGTGTGATCAGGTTGAAATGAATGGCGAGACCCACGCACATCCCCACCAACCCGATCACGCCGGACAGCAATGGCCACACACGCGGCAGCGGTCCGCCGTCCGGGGGAATCACATACAACGTCAGCCCGAGTGTGACGACGAGGTGGACGGCAGCGGCCCATGGCAGCACGCCGAAGGTAACGGCTATCTGCTCACGAGTTACGTCATCACGTTGGGCGGGCGTCAGTCTTTCTCTCTGGCGGGGTTGCAGAAGCGACAGGACTGGCATCACTTACCTCCCGCTCCCACGACGCAATTGAATCGGACGTCCGACTCAGCAATTCTTCCGTAATTGGACGTTGCCGTGTCAACCAGTGCGTCCACCCTATTTCGGAGTCGCGTCTGCCCACAGACACAGTAATCAGCAAACTGCTGGTCTGCCGCAAGTTGGCGCCGCAAGTTTGATGCCTATGGGTTGAAATCAGACATGAGGGACAATGGCCGGAGATCGCCGATCACGTCGGTGGAGATTCCTCGACGGGTAACACGATCGGACTCATTCGAGTTCAGACAAGGACTATCACGATGGCAATCGACTACACCCGACGTTCCGGCGAGTCCACTCCGTCGCAAGCACCGGTCAGCCTGAGCAAGATCACGCTCACAAAATCGGCGCCGACGGTCAACCTCGCGAAGGCGGGTGAACGACAAGGCAATATGCGCGTGAACCTCAACTGGTCACAGGGGGCACCACCGAAGAAGACCGGTTTTCTCGCCAAGCTCGCCGGCGCAGGCTCTGGTGCGGTCGACCTGGACCTCGGATGCCTCTACGAACTTGCCGACGGGTCCAAGGGAGTAGTTCAGGCCTTGGGTAACAGTTTCGGTTCACTGACTTCTCCGCCCTACATCTCCCTCGACGGCGACGACCGCAGTGGTGCGAACACCGGCGGCGAGAACATGCACGTCAATCTTGGTGACCCAAGCGCTTTCCGGCGAATCCTGATCTTCGCGATGATCTACGACGGCGCTCCCAACTGGGCGGCGGTGGACGGCGTCGTCACCTTGTATCCCACCAACGGGCCGGAAGTGGAAGTGCGACTCAACTCCGCCAGCAACCAGGAGCGACTGTGCGCAATCGCTCTCATCCAGAGTTCAGGTCAGGGCGTGACGGTGACCCGTGAAGTTCAGTACATCAACGGCAGTCAGTCAGATCTCGATCGGGCCTACAACTGGGGAATGAAATGGGCTGCCGGACGAAAGTAGGGGCTGCGGACGGGATCTCCCCCATCCGAATGACAATGTCCGAATCATCCACAATGTCGCAAGTTACTGGATAGTGTCGAGAAGTGGGGTCGGACATGAGGGGTCACGCTCGACACCGATAGTGGGTCGGTGACGCTATGTGCTTGGCGGCGCCGACGTTCGACCGGAAAGGCCCTCGATTTCCCCCGAGATCGAGGGCCTTTTCGTATCTTGCGTCACTGTTCACACCCTTTCATTAGTTGATCGTTAAACTAGGCGTTCGTCCAACATGCACCGATGGAGAACGTGAATGTCCACGAATTCAGATCGACGCCCGCGCCTGCCCGTGAGAATCGCCTACCTCGCCGCAGGAGTTCTCTTTGTCGCCGCCATGCTCCTGTTGGCAAGCGTCGTCAACCCTGATCGGGACCGCGATTTCTCGATGAACCACGTCCCCGCGGGGACGTCGACGACCGCCTTCGCCGCAACGTCCGACCTCGGCTAACGAAGGTACCGGTACGTAAGTGGCGCACGTCACGAACTGTGGGTAGTTTCAACGCCGATGGTTCGCCGTAGGTCGGTATTGAGAGGGACGGCCAACCACTGCCCTGCCTGGTTGCCCCACCCAAGCAGGCAGGGCACCCCAGATCAGGCAGGCACCCCAGATCAGGCAGGCACCCCCGATAATTTAAGCCTCAAGTAACTGTTACTCGGGAAAGACTTGTATCAAACGGGGACGAATCGTACATTTCATCCGGCAGTCGGCCTTCGTCCGACGCCTTTACCGTCAATGTCGACGGAACTTCTCTGAACACCACCACAAGTCGGCCACTTGTCGTGACCGCATTCGTCCTCGCGAAAGGCTCGCCCATGTTCGATTTCTTCGGCGCAATCTCCGGCTTCTTCGGCCTACTGTTCGGCACCGGCTCGTCGAGCGGGAGCTCGGGAGGAAGCAGCGACGCACCCGTCGCCCCGCCTACCTGATCCACAAGCCTCACCCGGCACCGATCCGCCGGGTGAGGCTCTCGCGAATCTCTTTGAAACACAACGTAACAGCACTTCAACTCCACCGACTTTTCTGCGGATCCACGCCGACACACTCCGGCGTCCGGACAGTTTCACCACATCGCCTGCAGTAATGGGTCCTGTGTCCGCCATTCTCCGTCGAGGCACACCCGCAGACCTCCCAACCGACAAGGCATGTGTTCGCCGTGAGCCGGTGTCCGTTGGGGCAGCAGTCCGGGGATTGCTCGGTCAACCGCATCTCCACATTTTCGCACACATGTTCGACAACTTGATACTGCACGCTGCACATTCGATTGCACCGGCCGCTTCCGGTCGGCCCGAGCGCAACTATCCCTTCCGTCACTTCGGTCTGCTTTAATACGAAGGCTTTGTCGGGGGTTTACCAATGTCCGAAGTTGTCGAGTTTCTGCGAGCACACGCAGGCGAACACGGGGTTGAACTATGGGTTTCTTCAAGAAGGCGGCAGTGACTGCTCTAGCGGTCGCTGCAGTCGGAGCATCAACAGGGATCGCATCAGCTGATCCGTCGACCGACGTGAATTACGAAGCGAAGGTCGTCGACAAGTCGATCGTCACCACCATCGATGCCGGGCTGTTCAAGGTATCCGGCGACGGCAAGTCCGTCGTCTTGCAGGACAGCAAGGGAGCCGACCTTGTTTCCCTGCCTCTCGCATACAACCTCGGGGATCTACAGTTCCCCTTCGATCGCACGATCAGTGAAGACGGTAAGACCCTCACGCTGACACCGATCACCGATTCGGCGAAGGCAACACCTCGACCCGAGAGTGCGCCTGCGGCAAAGGAATGGACGCCCGTCGCCTCGCCCGAGGAGAATGATCGGGCGATTGCGCACTTCCAGAGCCAACTCGGACTCGGCACTCAGGTCGGCAGCCTGCTCGGCACCATCGTCGGCGCCGGAATCGGTTGCGCTGTCGGCGCTCCGCTGGGCTTGACCATCGTCGGACTCCCCGTCGCCGCGGCACTGTGCCTGGGTGGCCTCGCAACAGGCGCCGGAATCGGCGGTGTCGCCGGAACGATCCTCGGCGGCGGCGGCGCGGCTGTCGTAGCCGGCATCGATCTCGTCAACACGCTGAATGCTCCTGCAGGGACGACCGTCTGGGCTCAGTAGCCACTTGGTGGTCAGTCGCTGCTCCACGGAAAGCCCCGCCCGCCCGAAGAGGACGAGCGGGGTTTTTCGATTCAATGTGCAGGAGGATCTACGTGGTGCCCCCAGTCGGACTCGAACCGACACTTGACGGATTTTAAGTCCGTTGCCTCTGCCAATTGGGCTATGGGGGCCTTGCCGCACCCGACGGGTCGGGTGCGGCAGGGATCAGACTATCGGGTCGGTCTGAGCTACCGACATCGCGATGCCGTCGAGTATGTCGTGTTCGCTGACAACCAGTTCGGCGATCCCGGCTTTGGCTTCGAACGCTTGAGCCAGCACCGTGGTGATGATCGCTCCGCCGCCGATGACGTCCACCCGCCCCGGATGCATCGGGCCGAAGGCAGCACGATCAACCCGAGGCATAGCAATGAGACGCTCGCACACGTCGAACAGTTGATTGAACGAAATCCTCGACAGGTGCACCTTCTCGGCGTCGTACTCCGGAAGTTCCTGCGCGATCGCGGCCAGCGTCGTCATGGTTCCAGCGACACCCACCCACGTGTGCGCCTTCTCGACGGGTACGGCCTCGAACGCCTCGGCAAGTTTCGCGGTCGCGAAAGCCGTCGCCTCGGAAACCTGCTCTGCTGTAGGCGGATCCGACGGTAAGCACCGCTCCGTGACGCGCACACAGCCGATGTCGGTGGAGTACGCAGCTTGGACGCCCGACGTGTCGCCGAGGACAACTTCGGTGGATCCGCCGCCGAGATCGACCACCACGAAGGGGCCCTCCGACGGATCGAGTTCTCCCACAGCACCGCTGAACGAGAGGCGCGCCTCTTCGTCGCCGGAGATGACCTCTGCTCCGGATCCGGGAATCACCGCGCCGAGCACGTCCCGCGTCATCGTGAAGAATTCTTCCCGATTCGCAGCGTCGCGAGTAGCCGAGGTGGCGACCATGCGAACGGCGGTTGCTCCGGCATCGGCGATCATCGACGCGTACTCGACCAGCGCGACCCGGGTGCGTTCGATGGCCTCGGGCGCGAATGTCCCTGTCGCATCAACACCTTGACCGAGTCGCACGACGCGCATCTCGCGCCGGACATCCACCAGACGACCGTCGGCGCCGACGTCCGCGATCAGCAGTCGAATGGAGTTGGTACCGCAATCGACTGCGGCGACACGGCGAGTCACCGGTCGGTGTTGTCGGCATCGTCGATGCCAGGCCAGTCCGCGGGAATTGCAGTGCCGCGCAGCTTTCCGTGACCGGCCAACGCGACGGACTCGTCACCGAGCGGATTGACGCCGGGTCCCTTGGCAAGCGAATGTGCCATCAGCACGTGCAGGCACTTGACACGATCCGGCATCCCACCGCCGGCAAAGTCGGTTCCCAGAGATTCGATCGCGTCCCGCTCGGCAAGGTACGACTCGTATGCCCGTCGGTAGGCCGCGGCAAGTTCCGGATCCTGGGTCAGGCGTTCGGTCATTTCACGCATGACGCCGGCGGATTCCTGACGGCTCGCTTCGGCAGTCAGTCGCGGGTCCGTGAGGTAGTACAACGTCGGGAACGGTGTTCCGTCCGGAAGTTTGGGGGCGGTCTTGACCACGCCCGGCTGACCGTCCGGGCTGCGGTACGCGATCTCGATCACTCCGCGTGGCTCACGGCCCAATTGAGCGGCAACGGCGTCGAGATCCGCTTGTGAAACCTGTGGGGAATTTTCGGACGTGTTGCTCACCCGGTGGGTACTCCTTGTTCTTCTGGCTCTATCGGCGCCAACGGCATCGGGGCCGGTGTCGTCGTCTCGGGAACCACTGGCGGTTCCGAAATCGTTTGCCACAGATCGCGATACCACGGACCTGTGAGCGGTGTTTCCTTTTCTTGCTTCTTCTCGGGTTCCTTGTAGTCACCGGGAAGCTGAACCTGGAACGGGGTCTCGCCCGGTTTGACGTACCGAAGGCGTTCTCGTGCAAGAGCTTCGATGTACGCAGGGTCGTCGAAGCGCGCGTTCTGCCCTTGCAGCTTTCGCAGCTCTTCCTCGAGTACCTGACGTTCGGCCGCCACCTGCGCGGCATCCGAACGCTGGCTGATGTAAGTACGGAGCGGCACTGCCAGTGTCAGCGCCAGCATGAGCACAACCATCGCGAGCACAACTGCCCGACTGGTGGACAAGCCGAAAATGGTGTTGTCCGACTTCGGAAGCCGAGACCAGAACTTGTTGGTTCCGCTCTTCCCCCGGGCCGACTTCGACCCTCGCGCCGACGCTTTCTCGGCGGAGACACCCGGTTGCGCGGGGTCTGTCACAGCGGACTCGACTGCTTCCGGATCTACCGAAGGTTCCGACACGCGTGGGCGTCGGGCACTGTCCCGACGCGCACGCGACGGTGTGTCCCCACGACGGGAACCACGACCCCCCGGACTTCCGCCGGGGGATCGTGGCTTACCGCGCTGTGCAGACACTACTGAATCTTAGATTTCCGTCAGGCCTCGAAAGCGAAGCGCGGGAACGCAACCTCGCCGGCGTAACGTGCTGCGTCGCCGAGGTTTTCCTCGATGCGCAGCAGCTGGTTGTACTTGGCAACGCGCTCGCTGCGTGCCGGAGCACCGGTCTTGATCTGGCCGCTGCCGACGGCAACCGCGAGGTCGGCGATGGTGGTGTCCTCGGTCTCGCCGGAACGGTGGCTCATCATCGTCTTGTAGCCGTTGCGGTGAGCGAGATCGACGGCATCGAGGGTCTCGGTCAGGGTGCCGATCTGGTTGACCTTCACCAGGAGTGCGTTGGCCGCACCCTTGACGATGCCTTCTTCGAGGCGCTCGGGGTTGGTGACGAAGAGGTCGTCGCCGACGAGCTGGATCTTGTTGCCGATCTGATCGGTGAGTGCGACCCAGCCGTCCCAGTCGTCTTCGTCGAGCGGATCCTCGATGGAAACGAGCGGGTAGGCGTCGATGAGCTCGGCGTAGAACGCCGCCATCTCGGCCGCGGTGCGGTTCTTGCCCTCGAACTTGTAGCCGGTGCCGTCGGTGTAGAACTCGGTGGCAGCGACGTCGAGAGCGAGCGCGACGTCGGTACCCAGCTTGAGGCCGGTCTTGTTCACGGCGATCGTGATGAGGTCGAGTGCTTCCTTGGTGCCTGCGACGTCGGGCGCGAATCCGCCTTCGTCGCCGAGACCGGTGGAGAGGCCCTTCTCCTTGAGAACCGACTTCAGAGAGTGGTAGACCTCGGCGCCCCAGCGCAGCGATTCCTTGAAGCTCGGTGCGCCGATGGGAGCAACCATGAACTCCTGGACGTCGACGCCGGTGTCTGCGTGCGCGCCACCGTTGAGGATGTTCATCATCGGGACAGGGAGAACGTGAGCGTTGGGGCCACCGACGTAGCGGAACAGCTCGAGGCCCGAGGACTCGGCGGCGGCGCGAGCCACGGCAAGCGAGGCACCGAGCAGAGCGTTTGCGCCGAGACGCGACTTGTCCGGGGTGCCGTCCGCGTCGAGCAGCGCCTGGTCGACCGTGCGCTGCTCGGTTGCGTCGATGCCGATGATGGCAGGAGCGATCTCGCCGAGCACAGCCTCCACGGCCTTCTCGACGCCCTTTCCGCCGTAGCGTGCGCCACCGTCGCGCAGTTCGACGGCTTCGTGCTCACCCGTCGAAGCGCCGGACGGCACCGCAGCCCTGGCGAAACTTCCGTCTTCGAGCAGAACCTCGACCTCAACCGTGGGGTTACCACGGGAATCAAGGATCTCGCGAGCTCCGACCTGCTCAATACTGGCCACTGTGTGGTTCTCCTTCGAATGGGCTTCGCATTGGGGCACGCTCTGCGTGCTTGACACTTGGGCTCCGACCCCTCCGGTCGAAAGAGGACCACGATCGCGGCTGGGCCTCTGCAGTGCCAGCACCTCTGTAGTGCCAGCACACAGCCTAACCGCACGGGCCGAAGGCTTCTTTATCGACGCGCGGTCACGGGTCCGACCTGCGGATCGATCACCGTCAGTCCGGCCGTACCCCGACTGAATACGCCGACGCACGATCACGAACGAGCGCGAGATAGTCGCCCGAGAGGTTGTACGCCATCAGTGCCTGCTGCCATCCGGCAGCGGAAGTGAGGTCTCCCCCGCGTGCACACAGGTAGCGGGCGGCCGTGAGGGCAGCGTCGTCGATGTTGTCGGGGTCCACCCGGCCGTCGCCGTTGGCGTCGACTCCCCACTTGAGCCACGTCTCGGGGATGAACTGCATGGGCCCCATCGCACGGTCGTGCACTGGATCGCCGTCCATCGCCCCGCCGTCGGTGTCGGGGATCTCGGCAACTCCCGGGCCACCGTCGAGAGGGATTCCCCGAATGATCGGAGCAACCTGGCCGAACGCGTCGACCGACGAGCCGTCGTAGGTCCCGTGGCGGCTCTCGACGCTGCCGATACCGGCCAAAGTTGTCCACCCGATTCCGCAGCCGGGAAGCGTCTCGGCCATCACCGCGGCGGCGTACCCGTAGGCCTCGAGTGCCGTCGTCCCGATCCCGATGTCGTCCGACAATCCCGCTGCCCAGTCGGCGAGTTGATCAGCACTGCGGCCGGGAGCATTGATGTCGATCGGCGGCGTCGGAGAGCCGGTACCTGGGGGTATGCCCTCCGGAATGGCTACTTTCGGTTCGTTCGATCCGCAAGCCACGACGCCTGCGCCCAGCAAAGCTGTTCCGGCAGCTACTGCTGCTACGGCTCGCGAGAGACGCCGGGGACTTCTGCGGGCTGCGGGAGTTCGGTACACCCCTCCATCATCCACATGCGAGTGAACTACTCCCGAATCCATTGGTAAAGAACAGCAAAAGTACAGGTGAGAGCATGGTTCGCCGTCGATGATGGAGTATCTTCTTCTGAGTTAAGGCTGGCCTAGCCTCATGCGTTCGTCAGAAGCTGTTGCACTCACTCAGTCAGGAGTCGCCCGTGCCCGTGTCGGTACTCGCTGCCGCGAGCACACCATCAGTTGCCACCCAGTTATTCGGCAGTGGCCTGATCGGTCTGCGCGAAGGCCTCGAAGCGGGCATCGTGGTGATGATTCTCGCCGCCTACCTCGTGAAGGCGCAGCGCAAGGACGCACTGAAATGGGTGTGGCTCGGCGTCGCGATCGCCGTCGCGATGGTGGCGATCATCTTCTTCGCGATCCACTACGGAACGTCGACGGTCGACGGCCTGACCGCAGAGATCATCGCGGGCGTTGCCTCCCTGATCGCCGTCGTCATCGTCACGATCATGGTCCTGTGGATGCGCACGGCCGCCAAAAACATTTCCGGAGATCTGAAAGCGGGGATGGAGAAGGCGTTGATCGCCGGACCCGTCGCCATCTTGTCGCTGTCGTTCTTCGCGGTCGGTCGTGAAGGCGTCGAGACTGCATTGCTCATGGTCGGTTACGCCGAGAACACCGCAGGCAGCTCCTGGCCGTTGGTCGGACTGCTCCTCGGAATTCTCCTGGCCGCCGTCTTGACCGTCGCCATGTACTTCGGCGCCCTCCGTCTCAACCTGACGACCTTCTTCCGGTACACGGCGATCTTCCTCATCGTCGTAGCCGCCGGAATCCTCTCGTACGGTGTTCGCGCTCTGCAGACCGGAAACGTCCTGCCGGGCGGTTCGAATCTCGCGTTCAACCTGACACCCGGCTACGACCCGTCGACCTGGTACGGCACCGTCCTCGCCGGAATCTTCAACTTCCGCCCGGACCCGACCGTCCTGCAAGCCGTCGCATGGGTCGTCTACCTCGTAGTCGTCCTCGCGCTCTTCCTGCGTCCCCTTCCGTCGAGCCCATCGGAACCGACAACCCCGCCTGCGCACGACACACACGTTCCCGAAAAATCCTGAGAGGCATTGCCGACATGCGTAAATCCACCCTCGTACTGGCCACGGCCGCGGTACTTCCCTTCTCCCTCGCCGCATGCACCGAGAAGACGACCGCGAGCGACGGCGACATCGTCGTCACGGCCACCGACGATTCGTGTGACGTCAGTGCCACCACTGGAACCACTGGCAGTGCGACGTTCCAGGTGACGAACAACGGCTCGAAGGTCACCGAGTTCTACGTCTTCGCCGAGGGCGATCGAGCGATGGGCGAAGTCGAGAACATCGGCCCCGGCCTTACCCGGCAGCTGATCGTCTCCCTCCCCGAGGCTGCGACCTATCAACTCGCGTGCAAGCCGGGCATGGTCGGAACCGGCATCCGTCAGGACTTCGTCGTCACGGGCGATTCGCAGGCGGCCACCGACGAGAGCGGCCAGCTCGCCGAAGCTGCCGACGGTTACCGTCGCTACATCCGCAGCCAGATCGTCGCGCTGCAGGACACCGCAGCTCAGTTCGTCGCCGCCGTCCAGTCCGGCAACGTCGACCAGGCGAAGGCACTCTTCCCGATCGCACGTACCTACTACGAGCGCATCGAACCCGAAGCCGAGAGCTTCGGCGAACTCGATCCCAAGCTGGACCTGCGCGAAGCGGATCTGGAGCCCGGTCAGGTCTGGACGGGATTCCACCGCCTCGAGAAGGATTTGTGGGTGACCGGGCTTCAGCCGGATACCAACGCGGTCGCCGATCAACTGCTCGAAGACATTCAGTATCTTGCCGACCAGGTGAATGCCGAGGATTACACGATCGATCCAACCAAGATCGCCGGCGACGCCCAAGGACTGCTCGACGAGATCTCGACTTCCAAGATCACCGGTGAGGAAGACATCTTCTCGCACACCGACCTGTGGGATTTCCAGGCCAACGTCGACGGCTCGCAAGCGGCGATCGCGGCACTGAACCCGATCCTGCAGGAACGTAATCCCGAGCTCGCCCAGCGCATCGCTGACCGATTCGCCGACCTCGACGCTGCGCTGGCGCAGTTCCGGGTCGGCGACGGATTCGTGTACTACGACACCGTCACCGAGGCGCAGCGTCAGGAACTCTCGCGTAAAATCGATGCACTGTCCGCCGAGGTCAGCCAGGTCCAGGAAGTAGTCGCGGGACAGTAGATGACTGATTCACCAGAAGGCACACCCGCTGCGGAAAACGCAGCACCGCACGCAGTCTCACGACGCCGACTGTTCGGCGCCGTGGGGGCCGGCGCCGTTCTGGCCGGTGCCGGTGCCGTCATCGGGCGGGTGACCGCCGACGAGAGTTCCGGCGCCGATCACGCAGACGTGGTCGCCTTTCGCGGCGAGCATCAGGCAGGCATCACGACGCCGGCCCAGGATCGTATGCACTTCGTCGCTTTCGATGTGACGACGAAGTCGCGCGACGAACTGATCACGCTGCTGCAGACGTGGACGGCGATGGCCGAACGAATGACGGCGGGTCAGGAAGCAACCGAAGACGGAGCGACCGGCGACGGTCCGTATGCACCACCGAGCGATACGGGTGAGGCACTCGATCTCGCGCCGTCGCAACTCACCCTGACCATCGGATTCGGACCGTCACTTTTCGACGACCGTTTCGGGCTCGCAGACAAGAAACCTGCTGCCCTGCTCGATCTCCCCCACTTCCGGGCGGACAACCTCGACCCGAATCGGAGCGGGGGCGACATCGCCATCCAAGCGTGCGCCAACGACCCCCAGGTTGCCGTCCATGCGATCCGCAACCTCGCGCGAGTCGCGTTCGGGACCGCGTCGGTCAAATGGTCACAACTCGGGTTCGGACGAACATCCTCGACCTCGACGACGCAGGCGACGCCACGAAATCTGTTCGGGTTCAAGGACGGAACAGCCAACATCAAGGCGGAAGATCCGGACGCACTCGCCCAGCACGTCTGGGTTGATCCCACTGACGATCAGGCCTGGATGGCAGGCGGATCATTCCTCGTCGCCAGACGAATCCGCATGCTGATCGAGCAGTGGGATCGCGCAGTACTCAAGGAACAGGAAGCTGTCATCGGCCGCTCCAAACGCAGCGGAGCGCCGCTCGGCGGCAAGGACGAGTTCGACGAGCTCGATCTCGATTCCAAAATGGGACACGACTTCGTCATCCCGGAGGATTCACACGTGCGCCTGGCCTCTGCCGAGGAACTCGGTGGGATTCAGATCTTGCGCCGCGGATACAACTTCACGGACGGCTCCGATGGCTTCGGCCACCTGGACGCGGGACTGTTTTTCGTTGCGTACTGCCGGAATCCGGTCGAGCAGTTTGTTCCGATGCAGCAAAACCTTTCACGACACGATGCGCTGAACGAATACATCCAGCACGTCGGTTCTGCGGTCTTCGCTTGCCCCGGCGGTCTCGCCGACGGGAGCTACTGGGGCGAAACACTGTTCAACCCCAAATAGTCGATCAATTGGTTGGATACCACACTTGCTAACAAACTTCGAGTAATTTTATATATCGAACTGATAACAATCTTGGGATCAATGGTCCCGAAGGTGATATCTCGCCCATACGATCTGCGCATGAGAATTTCAGCACTTCTTCGAATTGCCCTTCTTTCAACGACTCTGGCGACGGCAACGATTAGCTTGCCTCCTCTTATGTCGCCAGCACGCGCAGCAGATCGTTTTACGGTCTATGCATACGACGAGTTCAATGGCCCTGCAAATTCAGCCCCCAACCCAGCCATCTGGCGCTACGAAACCGGCGGAGGTTGGGGGAACAACGAAAAGCAGGTGTACACCGACTCGCGGTCCAACTCGAGACTGGATGGGCAAGGAAATCTCCTCATTCAGGCCCAAAAAGTAGGCAACACAATCACTTCCGCACGACTTGGAACTTTCGGCAAGGTCGACTTCACTTACGGACTAGTCGAGGCGCGAATAAAACTGCCAGCAGGAAAGGGCATGCATCCGGCATTCTGGACGCTCGGCACGAATCTATATACAGCCGGTTGGCCCGGCTGTGGCGAAATCGACGCAATCGAAACCATCAACGATGCGAAGACATACACGAGCGCCGTGCACGGCCCTACCAAATCAGGAACACGTGTGACCGGAGTTTGGGACCGCAGTGTCGGCGGCGCACGACCCGGCACCGACTTCACCGCATTCCACACCTACGGGATACTCAAGCGGCCCGGACGAATCGAGACCTACATCGACGGCGTTCGAATGCTGTACCTCGATCGGTCACAGGTATCCGGAGCGGAGGCATGGGTGTTCGACGCTCCCGCATACACCTTACTGAATATTGCCGTTGGTGGAACCTGGCCAGGTTTAACCGATTCAACCACACCTTGGCCATCCACGATGACTGTCGACTACGTACGTTGGTTCCACGAGAACTGATACGCGGAGTTACCGACATTCATCCAGCAGTGCGGTGGGATCGCAAGCGACCGCTCGAAGCACCCTCCTGATCATTTCGGTATCGAATACGTTGCTGTGGAAGGTAACTGAAAAGTGACGTCGCCCATCGATCTCTGCACCGAGGAACGCGATTCCTTCCGCTCCATATGGATCGGTGGCCGCCACACACAGCGGATCGCCTGTCCATCTGATTTCATCCGAATTGGGAAGACGACCTATGTCCGAGTATGAAACCAAGGCGTGAGGCTTGATGCTCACGCTCGCCTCGGCGACCGTGGCGTGGGACCTCCCGAGGACCGAAGCCACAGTCGCCTTCGCGCTGATCGCTGAAAGGGTCAGCAACGGGTGACCCGAAACGAGTGCCCCCGCGATACCCCGACTGACCTCCGACAAAGTCACGGATTCACCCACCGGAACATATTGCCCCACAGCAAAATTACCATTGACCACGGTCGACGGATGCGCATATCTGCGCGCGTCCATCAACACGAGCGCATTGGACGCGGTTTCCACTCCATGACCTCGCAAGGCAGCAAGAAAAACAAACAGTGTTATCGCGCGCAGAGACGCCGACGGTGCGTGCTCGTCGCGCCAGCACACTAGTCGACGTGCAACTTGCGGATCCATCGGGAGCGAAAGACTGACCGGGTTGGGCCGCCAGGGCGTTCGGTGAGTCGCCGAAACCGCCTCAATCCGTGTTCCACGCACGTGCGAATGCCATCGAACGGCCGCTCCGAGCCGCCGAGGATCAGCTGCAAAAGACCGAATAATTGTGCGCGACAAAGGAAGTCTCGACTCCGCTGTATGCAGAGATGAGGGTAGTTGCCCTGATTGAGCGGTGCTGACAAGGGCAGCCCACAATCGCGAACCACCGATCCCGTCGGAGATGCCGTGCGAACCCAAACATGCAACATATTCCCCCGACGCAACGATTCGGATCGACGAGTGCGTCAAATCCGAATTGAATACGGCGGTCGCAAATCTCGAAATGTCCGCCGCGTCGGTGGGCGGAACTTCTTCGACTGCCGCGCCAACAGCATCCGGATCGAACAGCCAACGACGGCGAGAGGAATCCGCGCGCAATCCGAACCTCGTCTGCGGACCGATCCGAGCAATCTCGATCAGCGCGCTCCGCAGATCACTCGACGAGATGACACCAACTGGTCCGCCGATGACGAGCGCACGATCACGAACCCGCATCTGATCAACTGCAGAAATTTTGTACCTAGACATTATTCACTTTCAAGGCGTGAATCGAATCCAGTCGACGGTCAAGGTCGACACCTCCGGGGTGGTTGCATCCGTCGGCCCGGGCCATTCTCCGCCCACCGCTATGTTCATTACGACATAGAACGGCTTGTCGAATACCCATTTGGAGCCGTCCGGCGACTCGCTGCGCAAATACTCGCCCACCATTACACCGTCGATGAAGATCGAGATGGAGTCAGATCTTCTCGTCACCTCGTAGACATGGAAGGTGTCCGAGGCATCACCGCCGAGATAACCATCCGACGACATCTTCCACTTGCCTTCTGTGTGTGCAGAAGGATCGGACCACGGACCGTGGATTGCGTTGTGATACTCAGTGGCATTGTGCACCAACTCCATTACATCGATCTCGCCGCTCTCCGGATAGCCCACCGTCGCCAAATTCTCGCCGAGTAACCAGAATGCCGGATGGATTCCCTGCGCCATCGGGAACTTTATGCGGGCAGAAATCGTGCCCTCGGTGAACGAAAACTTGTCCCTTGTCACGATCCTCGCCGAAGTGAATCCCCCCAGGACCCGACGAGCTTCGAGCACGAGATTACCGTTTCCATCCAAACGCGCGTTTTCGGCGTTGTCGGTATAGATCTGCTTCTCCTGATTTCCCCAACCTCCGCCCCCGACATCGAATCCCCACATCGCCGCGTCAGGAGAATCCCCTGCAGCACCATCGAATTCGTCTGTGCCGAAATCGCTCGAGACCATTCGCATCATTGGACTCGGGGGTTCACCGGTGGTGCACGAAGTAGCCAATAGTAGTGAGGCCACCGAGAGAATCATCCCAGCCCGCACCACGACACGCGTACTCCCACTCATTTCGCAACCCTTCGATAGACGTCAATCAGTCGATCAGCTCGCGCTGAGACCGCGTGGTCCTCCAATACCGACCTGCGTGCACCGGTCACCAACCGAGCGCGAAGCTGCCTGTCATCCAGAAGGGACAGAATTCTCCCGGCCACGTCTGCGGAATCACCCGGTACGGACAGCAGTCCGTTTTCACCATCGACGACGTAATCGAGGAAACCGTCGGTCCGACTGGCCACCACCGGAGTACCAACTGACATCGCTTCGATCGCTATGAGCCCGAAGGGTTCTCGCGCGGAGGGAACACACAGGATGTCAACCGACCGCAAAATGGCCGCAACATCGTTCCGTTGTCCGACAAATCTGACAGCACCAGGAGCCAATTCCGCAGCTTTTCGGCGAAGATTCTCGCCATAGCGCTCGTTCCCCGGGCTCGACCTGCCAACGATGACCAGATGTAAGTCCTTGCCGCGGGAACGGATCTGGGATACTGCCTCGATCAAGGTGTCGATTCCTTTGACAGGGTCGACCCGTCCAACGACTGCGACCAATGCAGAATCGGGGGCATCGGTGAGCTCAGCTCGCACCGTAGCTGGTCCTGGCGCAAAGACCGCCGAGTCGACGCCCTGAGGAACTACTGTCGTCTTTCTCTGAGCCGACTTCGAAAGCTGCTGCCGTGCAGCATTACTCACTGCGATCGCGGCTGAGGCCCCACGAACGGCCGAACTCAGCAGACTCCGACCTCGCCCCGGGTCGAGTATGTCGTGAATCTCGAGCACAACAGGTGTTCGCGCCAACCTGCCAGCCGCAACGCAATCCAGATGTGACAAGAGCGAATTCGAGTGGACGACATCAGCACGCCGAGCATGTACCAAAAGCTTTGAAACCCACGTCGCAGACCGCGGGATCTGCGACAACAACGTCGCCGGAGTCTGAGAAGCGCCAGAGGAATCATGCAGACCGACACGCGCCCCGTCTGGCATCGGTATGAATTCGAGTCCCATCTCGTTCCACGTCTGTTCGAGCTCACCACCAGAGGGCGCGGCCATGACAACGTTCACACCTTGCTCACCGAGACGTGGGAGCAACCGAATAACACTGTGCTCGATACCCGTGACATCGCGAGTCAGCGTCGACGCAAGAATTCGCAGTCTGCGATCAGCCATCGTTACCACTTTCATCCTTAACGGCCACTCGCTCGAAGACTACGAATCCACTACCTTCGAGGAAGACTTTCCACATCGGGTCCAACCGCATTCGTGCCTCCAGATTCGGCAATGCGTCCCGTGGGGAGAGCCCGAAGTACCAATTGTAGAAAACCATTTGATCGGAAATCGCGAAGTACGTTGTCCGGTGGTCAGCGACGAAGTATTCATTGAACTTCGCGTACTCTTCGTCAGTCGCAAAGTCTGCACCGTAGAAAAGAGTCGCGGCCTCCGGTTGCACATCGAACTTCGGATCGAGGCCGGCCAACCGCAGATAAGCCTGAGTTGGCCGATCAGGCCACGCCGGGGACGGAACCCTCAGTACACCATAGGGATCCGCCGACTCCAATACCTCGGAAGCGCCCTTAACTACTGCAGGTTTCGTCAAGTAGGCGAACCACGCACCAAAATACGCTTCTGATGAAGACAGCGTGACACCGATGAGCAGGATGCCCGCCGCTATTAGCTTCATCCTCGAGGCTCGGCACGCGCGGAGCATCGCAGTGACCGGAAATGCAAGCAGCAGGGAACAACCCACCAAACAGTAAAGATAGACACGAAAGATCGCTTCACCACCATAGCCTTGCCCGGCCAGAATGGCGAGGGGAGAAAACGCGACAATCGCGAGAGCAAGTACCGGCATCTTCTTGCGCCACATGATAATTGCCGTGACCGCGGAGGAAACCAACAGTCCGACAGTCAAGAAACGCATCGTCTTACTTGCAAATGCCTGTCCTGCAGTCGGCGTGAGATTCGCTCCGGCGAGGTTGGACTTCGCGTTCGACGTCACGTCGAAAGAGAATTTCGCAAAGTCACCTGCACTGTCCCAGTTGTGGATGAGGAAACCAATGGCTATTGCAGCGAACACGAATGTCAACCACCACGGCCGAAGCATTCGAAAGATCATGAGCGCCAACAGGATCAATCCCATCCAATACGGAGTGAGTTGGTGAGTGACTACTATCGCGCAGAAGACCACGATCATGACGACGACAAGGTTAGGTCGGTCTCGCGAGGATCCAACCAGGGTTAAGAACGCAAGAACTAGGATCAGAGCCAGCGATTGAGGGGCGAAGTAATCCTGCGCCACCCAATTGAGCACCTCGAAGAGAAACGTGGCGGAAATAGCGGTCGGGACATCCAGCCTCCACGCCCTCGCCATGCAGTAGAACAGAATCACCATGAGGAGATGCGCAGCGATCGCGAACCAGTTCGCAACGGTTATGTCCGGCACGCCGGTAACGCGAGAGAACCAAGCCGTTGCCGTGAAGAGGCCAGGCCACCCGTTGTACACATCGACACCTCGTGCCAGGAAATGGCTTCGCTGGATCAGATCCGTGACCCCAAGATGCTTGTACGTCCAGGTATACAGCGGCACATCGGACGCCATGAGTGTCGCGGTCCTCTGCACGAGCGCAACAGTCACCACCGCGCCGAACGCTGCACGGTCGTTCCTTCGTGACATTGCGACTGCGAAGCCGATCACCGACAAAGTGATTGCACCGGCGAAGAACGGTGACGCCGCGAACAGCAGGCCGAAATCCGACGCCTGTGCAGTCGACAGCGAAGGGGCAGCGATCCGCCAACTCACCAGTGCTGCAACGAGAATCCCCCACGAAATCCAATCGCGCCTCTTTCTGTCGGATACGACAGCAATCGTCAGCCGGTCAGTCGGAGCATCATATGACTTCGTCGACGACAGCTCGTTACGCTCCTTCAATCTCGTCATGACCGCCGGAACCCCGACAGGACAGCCCCGATACGTCGCTTGAGGTTTTCGCGACCGGAAACTTCCGGGCGATTATCGAGGGTGAGAAGTCGAACTAGAGATGCTCCGATGGTAGCGAGACTGGGAATCACGAGCTGCGAAAAGGGATAGTACTCCTCGATTGTGGTCATCAGGAATGTCATCAGCACGACGATCGAGATCCCCAGGGCCGGAACAGCTGCGACCCGTACGTAGCCAGGTTGATCAGGCATGTACGACATAATTGCCGCACCCGGGCCGACCGCGACAAAAACGATCACGGCTACACCGGTGAGAGCGCCGATCGCGCCCAGGCCGGCGCCGACCAGACCACAAACTCCACCGACCAATCCCAGAATTGCCAGTCTGTGCTCGTCGGTCGGCCACCGCGCGTCAACCATCGCAGTCGCCCGACGAATCGACCTAGCGCCGGGAAATTCGACGGCTATCGAACTGCGCACCGGGCGCGTTCCCTTCGGGAGAAGTGGTCGCCCCCGCAATCCCCCCAAACGCGAGCGCACCAACGCTGCGGGGCCTCGCAACAATGCGCGCCGCTCGATCCAAGGCAATTTGTCAAGATCGGGTGTAAGTCGAATCTGACCTTCTTCAGGTTGGGAGACGCTCCCGAAGTGCGAAAGTCCCTTGACCATACGCGTCGCCAACATCATCGCTATTCGCGGATCCATAGCGAGTTTCGTCAACCAGGCTCCCAAGCCGAGGCCGTAGTCGGCCATCTGTTTACTCAATCCCGCTGAATCGATGCGATGGCGGTGCCAGACTCGCGCAGCAGGCGCGTAGACCAGCGCACCCCCGTCGAGAATGACCCTGACGAACATGTCGATATCTTCACCGCCGCCTGACGGCGATCCCACCCCTAGCCCCTCGTCGAATCCGCCGAGTTCGAGCATCACGGATCGTCTTACCGCGAAATTGGCACCCGTCCCGAAATCGCCCACACGGAAAGGGAACAGAGCGTCGTTCTCAGGCGGAGCTGACAAGCGGTACGTCGTTCGCACAAGATTCTTCGACCAACTCACGCGACGATCGAAAAAGGCTTGAGCAGGAGTCGATACCTCACCTGTCGGCACGAGACCTGTGACGATGTGGACGTCCTCCGCGACTGCGAATCCGCCGACCAACTCACGGAGCCAGTTCTTGTCAATCACGACATCGTCATCCGTAAATGCCACGAACTCTTCAGTGGCCGCAACTAGGCCTATGTTTCGTGCCTTGGACAGGCCACGTTCCGGCGCATCAACGATCCGAACTCCGGCAAAAGCGTCCACTATCGGCGGTGTCAACCCGGACGAAGGATCGTTGTCCACGACAAGCACGTCGTAGTTTCGGTAGTCGAGATCGGCGAGTGAAGTCAAAACTTCACGGAGCATGTCCGGTCGATTCATCGTACAAATGATCAATGTGACAGGCACTTCGGGAGCCGGTGAAGTGGTTACAGGCTCGGAATCCGGCAAGTAGGCCAGTACTTCCTTCGATCTGATCATTCCGTTCGCGACTTGAACCTCGACAAAGGCAAATGATCCGTTGAGTCGGGCGACCAGCAGGCGAGCACGTCCGTACGCTGTTCCCCCGGTCAATTCGATGACACTCGATGCAAGTAGCTCCCACTCGTCCACCTGACCTATCCAAATGGCCCCTGCCCACAATTCGATTCCGGCCGTCGGCGTCATCACCGGATCGAGATTCGTGAGTCCATCACGCCGAAGGCCCTGTGCGGCTGGCTCACCGGCGTCCTGATTTCTGACATCTTCTTCAAACCTCATACTGAAACACCCGCCTTCTTATTGCATCTCGACGCCGAGCTATCCCGAAGACTGCGGCGATGCTAGCCGCCGTCTGGGCCACACCGACAGCAACCGCAGCACCCACAGCTCCCCAGAGAAAGCACGCGAAAGGCAAGACCACCATGAGAAGTCCGGCGAACAGACCGTTGATGACCACCAATGGTCCGATCTCGCGCCTCGCTCGCTGCAACGCAGACCACACCACGAACATCGTTCTCATCAACGACCCGATCGCAAGGATGATCACGACAAGTTCGGCATCCAAATCCAGATACTCGGGATCGAGTATTCCGAAGATAATCGGTGCACCCAGCGAGACCAACACCCCGCCCACCGCGACCAAAACAGAAACCCTCACAAACAAAACCAACGCCATCTTGGAACCATCTTTCGGGTTCTTCGAGGCGTGAACCACGAGGGAAGTCCCCATGGCAGAGCCGACGAATTCGAGAGTCTGTGCGATGCTCATCGAAAGAGAGAAAACTGCGCCCTGAACTGGACCGGAATAGGCGGTGACGAGAAATGGCATCAGAAGGATCACCCCGACACCCATGGCTTGGGTCGGGACAGCTTGCCTGCACATTCTCACGACCTCAGCCGACGCGTTGCCTTCAGTCCACAGGCCAGGGGGCGAGGTAGCCGATCGCCGTTCGACGATACGGCCGATCATCAACCGCATGAACACAACCGACGCTCCGCCTACCACGACCGTCGACATGACCACCGGTTGCCAATTCGCTAACCACACCAACGCGAGAAGAACACCAATGCGACCAGCGCTGACGATCCCGTTGATCAAGGGCAGCTTCCGGGACTCGTCCAAACTGGTCAAAGTGCTGTTCTGCAGAATGAACATGCCCCAGACGACAACACCCACAAACACTAGGCAGGCAACCGGAATCGAGCCCCTCACTTCCGGAATGAACCAAACCGCCGCGACTGCTGCAATGACGCCCACAGGAACCGACAACATGTAGAACACCCGCAGACCTCGCCGGTGCACGGCGCCGAGGCTTGCACCTGCTGCGGGCATCATCGAATTGAAGACATCGCCGACTCCGGTACCGATTACCATTGCCGGAGCGGTAACGAGCGCAAGCAGCGCTGTCATGACGCCCAGCTGTGCCGGCGGTAAAACTACAGCCGCGACTGCCCAAAATCCCATGCCTAGTGCGGCATTGATGACCTGGGACGACGCCATCGACGCTGCATCCGCGTAGATTCGCGGCCCCTTGTTCGTCATCACGGGCCTACAAAGTGCCGACGCCTGCACATGATGGCGGACAGGGCGCCCATACCCGCCGAAACGATTCCGGCAACTACGGCCCCTGCCCTCGATAGGGACACCCGACCCCCCAAGACGTATCGCCGAAGCCCGCTGGTGAGAACACTGCGCACGTAGTCACGCTCATCGTCGAGTTCCTCCGAGCCGTTCCGGTCGTCTCGCAGTTCGATCTTTCCCTTCCCCTCGGAATAGCAGCGGGCCAGGAAGAAGCGAAACGTGCTGCGTTCCAAAGGAATATCGTGATCGATCACCGATGTCGGCACGTACATCCAATGAAAGTCGTTGCCAAGTTCCGCCATTCGGATACACAGGTCGGTATCCTCGGGTTGCGATCGCTCGCCGCTCTTGCCGAACCCGACTCGAAATCCTCCGACCGCGCGGAAAGCCGCTGTACGAACGGCCATGCTGCCACTCCAGACGTTGCGAACACGGGAGGTCTCGATCGGCATTCCGTGAAACGATTCTCCGACGACCCACCCGAATTCGTCCGGAAACCAATTAGGCTTGGGTGATCGCCATACTGCCCTGTACCGTCCGCCCGTCCCGACGACCCGCTCGTCCGCGAACGGTTTGATCAGCTCCGACAACCAGCTGCTGTCAGCAATCTCGTCGTCATCGATGAAGGCAGTGTAGGGCGTCGACACGACAGCAACTCCAGCGTTGCGAGCGCCAGACGCACCTCGAGGCCCGTCCTCGTAGGAGATCACACAGATGCCCGGCATTTCGCGGCGCAAGGTGTGCGCGAGCGAGCGATTGTGGTCGACCGCAACGATGATCTCGGCAGGCTGCAAGGTCTGCGCTGCAATCGAATGAACAGCAGCAACTATCCCCCGCAACCGCTCCATCGAATAACAAGCCATGACGACGCTTACCGCACCGCTATTCGAATTGAGGCCATGTCGTGTGACCATGGTCACGTCTCCAATCATCGTGCCGGCCGATTTCCCGTCCCGCTCGCGTCCGGACCACCGCCTGGACACACAGACCAAAACATCTCAGTCGCCACAAAAGCCCAGATTGACAGACTATCGGTCTGTTCTTTGGCTATTTACTTGACGGTTCCCCCGCCGACTGTCGTGGACCAATGTACCCCAGTAACGTTCCAGCGATCATTTCACCGATGCGGTACAACCGAGGTTGTGACGTTTCTGAAATGGGCATGCTGGACCACCCTCGTCGTGGGCGCAGGACTGCTCGTCCTTCGATACTTGCCGCTACGCAACCCCGCACTGCTTTCACTGGTGATCGCAGTGCCATACCTACCGCTCGCAATGGTGCCTGCAACGCTGACATTGCTCGCCACTCGCGAGTGGGTCGGCTCGATCATCGGGCTGGCGATGATCATGTTTGCAATCGGCACACAGGTCGCGGTGCCCGTCACCCCGCCTCGGACAGGCGAGGCCATGCGAATCATGTCGATCAATGTCGCAAAGGGTGCGGCCGACGTGGACGCAGTCGTCGATGCAGCGAGACTTCACAACGTCGACGCTGTCGCGGTACAGGAATTGACCCCGGCCTTTGCGGCCGCACTGGAAGTTGCAGGAATGCCCGGGATCTTCCCGTTCAGCGTCATCCGGCCAGACAATGACGCACGAGGAACCGGACTGTGGAGCCGATTCCCGATCAGCGAACCCCGTCAAATGGAAGGGTTCGGGTTTGCCTGCGTCGCAGGAACAATCGAATTCAAAGGCGGAAAATACGACCTGGTGGCGACACACATCACAGCCCCGATACAAGATCAGGATTCCACGAACTGGATCAATGAACTCGCACAAATCCGCGCACTATTGGACACGAATCTCAACCCACTCGTTATCGCCGGCGACTTCAACGCAACCGTCGATCACAGACAGTTTCGAGGTTTACTGCATGGTGGAACGCAGGATGCCGCGAGGCAGGCTGGTCGGTTCTACGTGAACACCTTTCCCGCGAACTGGTCGTGGCCGCCATTCGCCGCTCTCGACCATATTCTCGTCCCGCCCGAACTGACGGCGACAACGTTCGATACCGTCGAGATCGCCGGCTCCGACCACCTCGCAATCGTGAGCACACTCGTTCAGCGCTGACGAAAGTCAACTTTCCGCAACTGTCTGGCAATTTCCAAAACAAACCTGTAGATTGTTTTGGGGCAGATCAGCTGTCGATGAGTACGTTCTCGACTGAGGACATCCTCTCAGTCCAATCGGATGTCGAAGGATTCAGATGCGGTTAGCGCGCGGTCACGTCGAACCGGCAAGCTCGACATGTCATTTCGGAGCGTCACCGAGCACTGCTGGGAACACCATCGAGATAAACAAGAGCGCATCCTCAACGCATGTGGCCACCGATGGCGGAAAGTTCACGACTTGGTTCGGCAACGAGGCTTCGCCACTGTTCGGCACACTGCACGTTCCGGCTGGGGGCACAGCACGCGGAGGGGTCGTGCTGTGCCCTCCGATCGGAAAGGAGCATGTCGATTCTTATCGCGGCCTGATGCTCCTGGCTCAAAAACTTTGCGCGCAGGGCATGTTAGTCCTTCGGTTCGACTATCTAGGCACAGGTGACTCGTCCGGTGAACAGACCCGAGAAGACGCTGTCCAGATATGGGAGTCGAGCGTCGTGGAGGCTGCTGAGTTTCTCCAGTCCTGCGGAGTTCGCGAGATCACACTGGTCGGGCTGCGAGTAGGCGCGTTGGTCGCAACTTCCGCGGCGTCGAGGATACGAGATATGACGACGCTGGTACTTTGGGACCCCGTCATCCGTGGGCGCACGTTCGTTCAGCAGCAGAAGGCATTGAATCGGCTCACAGCGGCCCCCGATGCCGACGATCCACTCATCCCGCTCGTCGGGATGTCGGTGCACCCACTTGCTGCACAACGTCTTTCGGGTATGAATCTCACTGCGCTCCCCATCGACCCTTCAATTAAGGTCCTAGTTGCGTCGCGGCCAGAGCACGCCGACACTGCACGAGTAAGACAACTCGTAGAATCACTGTCAGCTGACCACATGAACATCGACGGCCAGGCCCCCTTCATCGAGCCAGCCGACTTCGCGGTCCAAATACCCTGGCATACAGTGTCTTCTCTGGCGCAATGGATTGGCGATTCGACGCGCTCGCCACGCACAAGTGTCACCGCACATCTTCGTCATTCCACGACCTTGTTGAACTCTCAGTTCGAAATCCCGATCACCGAATACATCTCCTACGTCGGCACGAACCGTATGCTGACTATCCGCACAGCGCCGGCCTCGAGCATCCCCGGCGGCCCGACTCTAGTTCTATATGGCACCGCGTCCGAACACCGGATCGGTCCCAGTCGCCTTTGGGTTGAGTTGGCAAGAGAGTTGGCAGGCTACGGAATCACGACTATCCGCTTCGACCGCACTTCAACCGGCGAAACGACCGCTGCGCAGGATCGAGAAATCAGCACCATCTACACACCCGAGCAACGCGCTGATGGCGTAGAGGCGGCCAGAAACGCTGGCGTGTGCCCAGAAAACCTGGTAGTTGCCGGCTTGTGCTCCGGATCGTGGAGTGCCGCAATCGCTGCCGCAGAACTCGGAGCAAATCGCGCAATACTAGTCAACCCCCTTCGGTGGACTACGCGACAATTAGAGTTCACGCGAAGCCAGTCTCTCGCGCCTGCAGAATGCTCGCGAGGAACCTTCGCGCTTCGAGCACACAACTGGGCCGTCAGGTTCAAGGACAAGCTTCGTGACCGATTGCCGTATCGCGTCTGGCTCGCATTGGGTCGGATTGGTCTCGTGCAGGTCCCAGAGGTGCTTCTCGCGCCGTTGGTCCAAGCAGGCGTCGCAACGACAGTGCTTGTATCACCAACCGATGAGGAATGGTTTAACGAGAATCGCGGTCGCAGCGGAGTCCAACGCCTACGGAAAGCGTTCGGCACCATCGAGATTCGACAGCTTTCGCAGGGTGATCACGCGTTGATCGGACCAAGGATTCGCGCCTCGGTTCACAAGGAAATGAAGAATTCAATCTTGACGACGTTTGGAATCCCGAGTTCACGACTACTCTCAGTGCCGCCGGAGGCTTTGAGTGATTCGGCTCAGGAGACCACTGCTGCGGCGAAATCGAGTGCATTCACATAAGCCACAATCACTCCCCGACCGCAAGTGCCGGTGGGCGTCATTTGCATGTCCGCAGCGACACTGCAGATTCGAACCGGTGAGGCGAAATGTCGACATCCAACAATGTTGGCACATCGAGATCGTCTCGTGCGGGGATTGAACGTAGGAAGGCCCTCCCGCCGGACAGGTGGGAGGGCCTTCGCCAGTCACCGACTACTTTGCGCGAGCCGCTTCCCGTAGCGGAACCCGACGCTCACTCCGGATGGTTCGCAGTACTCGAAATCCGTCACGTACTGCGTTGAGATTGCTCTCGCCATAGATACGGTCGCGCTCGTAGCTCGGCACTTCGGATATCTTCAGTCCTGCATTGGCTACCCGAACATTGATCAAGGTTTCGATCTCGAAACCGTCGCCCCATTGCGCCTCCGCGGTACCAGTCTCCGGCAGGTTCATGACAGGTATGTGGCGACGCCAGAACGCGTTGTAGCCGTAGCATAGGTCGCTGAAAGACGCACGGAACTTGATGTTTACGATTCCATTCAGTGCTTTGTTTCCAAGTTTACGAGAAAAAGTGATGTCATCGCTCCCCCCTCCTTGCGCAAACCGTGTCCCCTTGGCAAAGTCGGCCCCCTGCACAAGCGCATCGACGAACAAAGGAATCTCCGCAGGGTCCGTCGAACCGTCAGCGTCGATCATGACGACAATGTCACTCGTTGCCGCCCGAAATCCACATGCGAGTGCGTTGCCTTTCCCTCGTCTCGTCTGCGTTACGATCGTCGCCTTCGGCCACAACCGCTTGGCAACATCCACCGAATCATCGACCGAATGGCCATCGACGAAAACGATCTCATCGATTCCGTCAGGCATCCGTTCTGCAACGTAAGGCAGATTTTTCGCCTCATTCATCGCCGGCACCACCACCGTCACAGAGGGACGCTGTGAAGCCGGTGCATGCTCCTGCTCGGATATCTGGATGCGGTCAGTTGTGTCCACGCTCATTGGTCCTCTGTCTCCCCGGTTGCGTCCCCCGCCAGATATCAAAAACGGTGAACCTTTGGCTTCAAGCAAATAGTTGGCCAACCGCCGAACGCCCCACCGTCCGACGAAGACTGGCTCGCCTCTCGCTTGACCTGTACCGAACCAACGGTTGGTACCCCCAACCCTGCACGTAGAGCGGCACGGTTTGCTTGTCTGGAGATAAACATACCTTGAGTTTGTTTATTTCGCAGCCTCGAACTCAGGTGACCTTCCACTCAGCTACAGAACGGCAATCAAATCACGGGAGCCGCCGAATTCGCCAAGCATCAGCCCACCGTGCGGTCGAACGAGCAGAAGGCTCCTCGCCCTGCACATTCACCGAATTTCTCGCCGACGACTGAATCATCGACTCCGCATCACGAAAGTGTTCAGCAAAGCGCTGAGCCTCGAGGCGAAGAGCCTCGTCGGCGTCAAGGGACCGCGCAACCGCGTCCCGCAACTCAACCGGTACCAGGTCCTCGGGGAACCCTCCACGGACAGCCCTCTTCACATACTGCTCAGCCAGCATCGCTGCGGGTTGGCTTTGTGCAATGCCGTCGAGCTCTGAGGCACGCGACTTCTCCTCCGCCTTTCGCTGATCCCATGCTCGCTCCTGCGCCGCAATGTCGACCGACTCCGACGGTTCGCCGGCCAGGTGTGGGCTCCGGTGGCAGAGTTTCGCCACCAATGCGCCGGCAATCGTGTCTATGTCGACTGGCGGTGCAGTTGGCTCGCACTCCGCTATCCGTGCATGAAACAACACCTGCAACAAAAGGTCACCGAGTTCCTCGTTCAGCGCCTCGCGGTCGCCGGCCAGAATCGCATCGAGCACCTCATACGTCTCTTCCAGGAGGTAGTTCGACAAGCTCTCGTGAGTCTGAGCAACCTCCCAGCCGCCAAAACTCCACATCCGGTCCATCAACGCACTCGCTGCGACAAGTCCGTCGCCCTTCACGCTTTCAGCGGCAATCAAACGTGCACCATCCTCGAGCCTGCTGCGCGCCGCCTCACACTCGCGGTCGGTCGTCACCAATACCCGGGCGCCGGGTACAGACTCGGCAAATCGGTCCCGAACCTGCGATGGCACATCTTCGGCAATCTCGACAGGACCGGCGAGGGCAGTCAAGGCATCAATTGGAACGGACATGGGGCGAAACGGGTCGAGCACGACCACAGTCGGCTGGTGGTCGCCATCTGATATCTCGTTCACCGTGTGCTCACGCCTCGACCAGGACGGCACCGGCGGCGCGCCCGTCAATCGCCAGGATGAAGTCCGCGATGTACTGGAGCAATTCGACGTCCCGCAGGCGATCCGAGCCGACTCCGCCGGTGCGAGGCAGCGGGAGTTGCACGAGCCCGGTCGTTGCCCGGTACTGCGCGCTCGGATAGATCCTCTTGAGCCTGATCTGTTTGGAATCGGGCAGTGACATAGGCGAGATCTTGAGCTGAGTTCCGGTGACGGCGACTTCCTCCAGTTGATACTCGCGGCAGAGCAGTCGAAGCTTGGCCACCGAGATCAGCCGTCGAACCTCTTCGGGCAGTGGGCCGTA
Organism: Rhodococcus sp. SB1D; assembly: GCF_048573875.1. Classification (NCBI taxonomy): domain Bacteria; kingdom Bacillati; phylum Actinomycetota; class Actinomycetes; order Mycobacteriales; family Nocardiaceae; genus Rhodococcus; species Rhodococcus sp. SB1D. The sequence continues at coordinate 93,047 of NZ_JBMAIQ010000013.1, read as the reverse complement.
GCGATCGACCAGTTCTTCGACTACGGCAGCGATGCCGTCGGAATCAGTTGCCGCAGCGAGCTTGCGGTACCCCTCCAACCTGAGCCTGTCACTGGTGACGTAGTCGGGCGGGATGTGCGCGTCCACCGGTAGGTCGATCCGGACTTCCTTCGTGCCCTCGTCCATTGTGATCGGTTTGCCGTCGGCTGCAGCCCGGAAGGCTTCGACCGCCTCACCGACCAGCCTGACGTACAGATCGAACCCGACCCCCGCGACGTGGCCGGACTGCTCTGCGCCCAGAACGTTTCCGGCTCCACGGATTTCGAGGTCCTTCATCGCGACGGCCATACCCGCGCCGAGGTCCGAATTCTGCGAAATCGTTGCCAGTCGGTCGTATGCCGTTTCCGTCAAAGGCTTTTCGGCCGGGTACAGGAAATAGGCGTATCCACGTTCACGACTACGCCCGACGCGTCCGCGAAGCTGATGCAACTGCGAGAGGCCCAGCGAATCCGCACGTTCGACGATCAGTGTGTTCGCGTTCGAGATGTCCAGACCGGTTTCGATGATCGTGGTACAGACCAACACGTCGAAGTCGCGTTCCCAGAATCCTTGCACGGTCTTTTCGAGAGTGTCCTCGTTCATCTGACCGTGCGCGACGACGACGCGAGCCTCCGGGACGAGTTCACGGATCTTCTTGGCTGCCTTGTCGATCGAGCTGACACGGTTGTGTACGTAGAAGACCTGGCCGTCGCGCAGAAGTTCACGCCGGATGGCCGCGGCAACCTGCTTGTCCGCATACGCGCCGACGTACGTGAGGATCGGATGACGTTCTTCCGGCGGTGTGAGGATCGTGGACATCTCGCGGATCCCGGCCATGCTCATCTCGAGAGTACGAGGAATCGGGGTAGCCGACATCGTCAGGACGTCGACGTGGGTGCGTAACGCCTTGATGTGTTCCTTGTGCTCGACTCCGAATCGCTGTTCCTCGTCGACGATCACAAGCCCGAGGTCCTTCCAGCGAATACCGGTCTGCAGCAACCTGTGAGTACCGACGACGATGTCGATCTCACCTTCCGCCATGCCGGCGATGATTTCCTTCGAGTCCTTGGCGTCGGTGAACCGGGACAGCCCTCGCACCTTCACCGGGAACGACGACATTCGTTCGGTGAAGGTCTGAAGATGTTGCTGTGCAAGCAGAGTCGTCGGCACCAGCACCGCCACTTGCTTGCCGTCCTGCACTGCCTTGAACGCGGCGCGGACGGCGATCTCCGTCTTGCCGTACCCGACGTCACCGATGACCACCCGGTCCATCGGAACCGGCTTCTCCATGTCGGCCTTGACCTCACTGATAACGGTCAACTGGTCGATCGTCTCGGTGAACGCGAATGCGTCTTCGAGTTCCTTCTGCCACGGTGTGTCCGGGCCGAACGCATGCCCGGGAGCAGCCTGACGCGCTGCGTAGAGCTGAACCAGCTCGCCCGCGATCTCACGAACTGCCTTGCGGGCCTTACGCTTTGTGTTTGCCCAGTCGGATCCACCGAGCTTGCTCAGCGCCGGCAACTCCCCACCGACGTATCGGGAGAGTTGATCGAGCGATTCCATCGGGACGAACAGACGATCGCCCGGATGACCGCGCTTGCTCGGCGCGTATTCGATGACCAGGTATTCACGACGCGCCCCACCGATGGTGCGTTCGACCATTTCGACGAACCGGCCGATACCGTGCTGATCATGCACGACCATGTCCCCTGCCGACAGCGCGAGGGGATCAACCTGATTGCGGCGCTTGGCCGGCAAGCGCTTTCCGTCGCCGACCGCGGCAACGCGGTTGCCGGTCAGATCGGACTCGGTGACGATCACCATCCCAGGCGTCGAGTCGTCGCCGGCGAGTACCAGTCCGTCGTGCAGTGATCCGCGGAGCACCGCGACCTGTCCACGGGCGGGGGTAGCGCCGGCATCGAGCATCTTGGCGGGCACTTCGGCTTCACCGAGTCGCTCCACGACGCGGCTTGCGGTTCCGGCACCTGCCACCACGATCGCCGCGCGACCGCCCGTGCTCACGTGCGCCCGAAGGCTGACGAACAGCTCGGCCAACAGGTCGTCGGAACCGCGCACCTGCGGTGCCGCATGCACCGGGAGTTCGAGTTCTTCACCGTTTCCCGACGCCAGCGGGCTGACTGTCCACCAGGGTCTGCCGGCAGCTTCGGCAGATTCGCGAACATGACGAAGCGACCGGTACGCGGAGGCACCGAGATCGACTCCTCCGCCGTTGAGGATCGACGTGTCGAGCGGTGCAGCGCCGCCGATCGACGCCGCCGTCCACGATGCTTCCAAGAATTCCTGGCCGGTGCGCACCAGGTCGGTGGCGCGGGTGCGCACCTTTTCCGGATCACACAGAAGAATGTGCGCCCCTTCAGGAAGTACATCGGAAAGTAGCTGCAGTTCACCGGGTTTGAGAACCGGGAGCAGAGCTTCCATCCCCTCGACGGGGATACCTGCCGAGATCTTGTCCAGCATCTCGACCAACGACGCGTCAGCCTGGTTCTCAGCAGCGAGTGCGGCAGCTCGATCACGAACATCAGCTGTCAGAATCAGTTCACGACACGGCGGCGCGATCACGGAATCGACGTCGACGTCCGCTAGCGAACGCTGATCGGCAACTGAGAAGTACCGAAGCTCGGATACCTCGTCACCCCAGAATTCGATACGGACCGGATGATCCGCCGTGGGCGAGAACAAGTCGAGAATGCCACCACGGACCGCGAACTCACCACGCTTTCCCACCATGTCGACGCGGCTGTACGCCATCTCCACCAGACGAACCAGAACGGAATCGAAATCGATCTCGGTGCCGACGCGCAACGTGATCGGTTCTATCTCGCCCAGGCCTGGCGCCATCGGCTGAACGAGGGAACGCACCGTGGTGACGATCACCCGAAGAGGCGATCCGTACGAGGCGTCGTCTGGCCTGGCGAGTCTGCGCAGTACCTCCACCCGTCGCCCAACGGTATCCGCGCTCGGCGACAGTCGCTCGTGCGGCAATGTTTCCCACGACGGAAACTGCGCCACTCCTCCACCGAGCATCTCGGTGAGTTCCGAAGTCAGATCGTCGGCTTCACGACCGGTGGCTGTCACCAGCAGCACCGGCGTGCGAGCGGCGAGTGCAGCGGCGATGAACGGCCGAGCCGGCTTCGGAGCCACGATGTCCAAGGCGGCCGATCCGATGGATTCGATCACCGGAGTGAACGCGGCATCTGCGAGGGCGACCTCGGCGAGTCCAGCGAGCGCAGTCTGGGCAGAGGACAAGGAAGTCAACGAACGCGCTCCTGAACAGTGATGACGGGTTGCGGACGCACAGCCCGAGCGCAATATCCCCACCGAGGCAGAGTTGTGCGCCGGTTCGATTCTATCGGTGTGCGATCTCGCAGCGCAGTCCGATCCGTTCAGTTTCCCGTAGCACTCGTCTTCTTCGACGTCCGCTTGGACGGCGAGGATTGTGTGACCGGAGTGATCGGCGGCGCCACGGCCACACTCACGTGCGAGTTGAGCGCCCGAACGCGACCGATCACCTTCGTCGCCTGACCGGTTCTCCGTAGGCGTACAGTCCTGCGACCGTTCGGCGCGAGGTGGAACCAGGAGTCTTCGGGCTCGAAGCCCTGCAGTTCGAGGGCAACGTATTGGGCGGAAGCATCCGTCGAGACGTCGACTACCCACTCTTCGTCACCGACGTTGCGCGCTGCGGCAACAAGTCCGACCGATCGCTCGCGAGGCCGCGCCGAGCCACCCAGGAGGTGGACCACTTCGTCCACCATCTCGCCGTCTTCGTCTTCGAGTGTGACGGTGACGGCGTCGTATGTCCGCGCCCCGAACCGAAACACGTGAGTGAGGTCGGTGAAACGGCCGACAAGGCTGTCCACGGACCAGGTCAGACTTGAATGCGCTTCCACCTTGACCGGTAGCGCGACGTCGACCGGGACGACGCCTGACCGACTGTGCGCTCGAAACCTGATCTCGCCGACGACAGGTTCGGCGGTCTCGTTGATCGCGTCGAGCCTCAATCCGTCCATACCGTCGTCCGTGACGAGGAGCGCGATCGGTTTGGCGCTCCTACGGAGCACGAACCACGGAGCTTTGGGGCTGCCGCTCCAATCGAGGACCCCCCATCCCGGTCCGGGCTCCATGTCTCGCAGTGCGAGTGTCAAGGCGCCGTCGCACCGAGAGTCCGGGCGACGCCAGTATCCGAGCGTCGATGCGAACGCCTCACATACAGCTGCTCGCCCCAGGTCGAGATAGCGTTCCGGGTCGGACCACCGGACTTCACGAGCGTCTTCGCCGAAAAGCGCGTAGACGTAGTGGTCCCGAACATCCTCGAAATCCCACGACGATCCGTTGTCCCTAGGCACCGCGGCTTTCCATGCCGGGTGGTGCCCCGCGACGGCGAGTGAACCGAATTCGTTCTCGATCACGGCATTCGACGGTGGAATCGAAAATGCCAATGATTCGGTCGCAAAACGTACTCGCGCGCTGAGCACGTCGGCCAGTGGACGACGATAGGCACCCACCCCGAAGTAGTGAGCGACCCCGCTTCCGACATGCGTTGCCAATTGCTCGCCCCCGCGAGGCGCCGAGGGGGACGACGTCACGTACTCGAGTTCGGGTGCCACCGTCGAGATCAACTCCGGCAGTCTCGAATGAATGAGCGGGATGTGTTGATCGACCAAGCCCAGCATGGTCGGCTGCTGTTCGGTCTCGCTGCCGCCGCAGAAGACTGCCAAAGCGGGATTTCCGCGCACTCTGTGCAAGAACTCGGTGACCTCGGAGGCAACGAGTTCGAAGAATTCGTCGGTGTCGGGCGGATCGAGCGTCGCCAACATCATGTCCTGCCACACGAGAATGCCCAGTCGCGCGCATTCCTCCCAGAAGTGGTCGCTCTCGTAGACCATCGTCCCCGGGATTCGAATCATGTTCAGGCCGGCCTCTGCCAGGCGTTCCAAGACGCGAGTGGTGCCGGCGTCGCCTTGAAGCGAGATCGGGTCGGTCGGCACCCACACCGAACCACGGCAGTACACCCGGATGCCGTTGACATACAAACGGAATCCACCATCGGATCTGTCGACCTCCACCGTCCGGAAGCCAACTGAACCGAGATGCTCGGAGACTCCGACCGCTTCCATCGTCACCGGATAAGTGCGCGGGGTGCCATGAGTGTGCGGCCACCACAACTGCGCTTCCGGCACTTCGACGACGCCGGACACCTCGAGAAATCCATCCGGTCCGGCGGATACAGCCAATTGCCGCGAGTGTTCGCCGACGCGCACGGTCACGTACTCCAGCGAGGCCGGCAATCCGGTGAGCCGAGCACTGACGGCAACGCGACCGGTTGTGCCGTCAACACTCGCATGCTTGACAGCAGAGACTACGGCGGCAATCCCCTTGTCCAACAAGCGGATACCCCGCCACGGACCCACCGGTACCGGTACACCACTGAACACGGGAGCCATACCGAGCATCGTGGTTCGGATCCACCGAAGGCCCTGTTCACGGACCATCGACGAGCGCCAACGTCCTCGAGGACGCCTCGATCTCAAAATCGCGGAGAGAGAATGAAAATGAACAGCCACCTGGACACGTTTACCAGCGCCGACTCCGGCCGGAATGCTCACTTCCCCAGGTGCGAACATGGATTCAGTGGACGCGACACGGACACCGCCGATCCAGACATCCGCAAACGCCGTCATACCGTCGAACTGGAGCAGCCACGACCCCTCACCGGTCGTGGCCACGGTAGTCACGAACCACCAGTCCGATGATGAAACAGACGACGACGAAACGGACTTCGTGCGTCCGGCGTCCGTCTGCTCCGCACGTAACGCACCGACGACTGTTCCAGGCACGGACGCTGCGACCCACTCGGTCACGGCTTCGAGGGCATCCGGGTCGGATATGGATCCGGGTTCGGTTGCAGCGCATCGCCATATCGCGCCGGCCAGCAGGTCTGCTGACGAACGAGGCACTGTTAGACCAACCTCAAGTGTCGATGCGAGTCGACGCCGACTGTGTCGGCAACGATTTCCATCGCCCTCTTCCACGACACGGCCATCTCGTCGAGTTGCTCACGCGGGTCCACCGCGCGGCCCCTGGAGGCACGCGCCATCTGAAACTGCACGCTCTTGGCACCGGATGCCACTTTGCGGAAATCTGGCGCAGCTTCGCCTGTCCCGGAGAAACCTGCAGTGTCCAAGAACTCGCTGGCGTCGGCAGCCAGCTCCGCGCTGGCCCCGCACTGACGAAGTAGCCCGAAGGACCAGAGGTGAAAGGCATCCATACCCGCCCCCTGCACCCATTCGAGGTCGTCGATCACCTTGCGTCCCAGCTCTCGCACGGGATTACCCACCGCTCGAACCGCTACATTCCGCCGAGCCACTTCGGCGATGTTTCCGGCGTTGGTCGCGTGAACCGGATTCAACCTGATCTGTTCGACGTAGGGCACGAACGAAGGAAGTGAGGAACGATCGAGATCGAAGACGCCGGAGAAATCGTCGCCTCGCAGCAAGTAGTACCCGCTGTTGTGAAAGTACTCGAGCTCGCCGGCAACGCGATCGATCCGATTGGGCACGATCGTGGTCTTGGTGTGCCCCTCGTGATAGCTCGTTCCAAGAGTATCGGGAAGCCAGTATCCGTCCACTTCAACCGTCGACAGCATCCCAACCGCGAGGTTGTCCTCGACATGGATCAGCGGTGCCCGCCAGACGTTCATCTCGGCGACTTCGATTCCGTACAGCGCGTAGATGTCCTCGGCCTTGAGCTTGAGGAACGTCCACTGAGTCCCGTCGAACCGCGATGAGAAGGCACATGCCAATGCCGGGACGGGGTCCAATCCCAGCGAATGCAACACTTCGATCCACAGATCCGTGTAGCAGTTGGTCTGCGCCCACACGCGGTCGTCCTGATGCAACGAATGGGGCCTGTAGCGATCAGGTGAAATGTCGATGAGCCGTGACATCAGATGCCCATTCGTTCACGAACGGAGGTTGGCCATGCAGCCACGTCAAGACCATGAGTCCGCAACAAGGACAACGCGATTCGCTCCATCCCGAAGCCGACGCACGAGCTGTGTGCCACCTCCCCCTCCGCCGTTCGGATGTCGAAGTTGACACCGAAATGGTCGAGATGGTTGTTCGAGGACACGATCGCCGTGCCCTCGTCGAGATCTCCGTAGAGCCGAACCGTCAGTTCCGTCTTGAGATTCTCTTCACGCTGGTTGGCTGCAAGCATCTTTCCGGCGCGCCCGAAGAAAGGATCATTGGCGATCACCGGGGTAGCGTCGAGTTCGAGCCGGCCGAGCACCTCGAGCCCCCGCTCGATCCAGTGCTCGCGATGCGCTCGCGCTGCCGCGGCGTCACCGATCGTCACGAACTCGTGCATCCGAAACGCCTGCATGCGAGCCGGATCGATGGCCGGTTCGTGCCGGAAGCAAAAACCGTAGATGTCCAGCAGCACTCCGCCTTCGGGGAGAACTCCGGTATACCGCGCATAGGCAGGATGGCACGCTGCGGACACGAGCATGGTCTCGGTCGGCTCGAGGTGGCGGTCCCACGATTGTCCGTCGGCGCGATCGGCCAGCAGTCGCGCGTGATCGCGATTGGAACCAGCGAAGGTGTTGATGGCGCCGGTGAGGTTGGGAAACGAAGCGATGTAGTCGGTGCGCTCGAAACTGCTCCGCGGGAACACCGGCGGGAACCGCAGCCGAGTCGCGGCGTCGCCTGGCCCCGCTGCAATCACCACTCGGTCGATACCGTCGACGATGTCCTCGAACACGCCGGAACGCCCGTAGAGTCCCGGCACCTCCGTCTCGACGAGAAGTCCTTCGACGAGCAGTTCACGTTGAAATGCAGCCCGGGCCCGATCCAGATCGGTCTCGCCTGTCACAGTCTCGGTCGTCACAGTCTCGTTCGTCATAGCGTTCCCCGGTATCCGATGGCCATGTGCGCTGAACCTGCCATGATTCGATCGTTGTTCACCATCACCGCTGCGCCGTGCGCGTCACGAAGGTGCCGACCGAGCGAAAATTCGGTGTCCTCGCGATATCCCGAGATTCCACAGATCAACATTGTCTGCCCCACGATTTCCACCACCGCTGTCGACGCTGTGACTTTCAGGTTGTTCATCGCGAGCGAAAATCCCACCGCTCCCGTCGCCTCGAAATCGGCAACGCCTTCCTCCGCGTGGACTGCGCGGTCGTACCTGCGCGCAGAGGCGCCGACGAGATCGGCGAATTGTTGTGCCGAAGCGGCAACTTCGGCGAGCCGCAGCGCTCCGGGGGAAGTGACCCCGGGCTGCTTGCGGGCGGCGGCACGCACGTACTTGCGCGCCTTCTCGACTGCAGCGTCGGCAATTCCCAACCACACCGAACTCCAGACGACGTGCGAGACCGGAAGCATGGTGTGGGTGGAGATATCGGAATACGGTACGCCGGCGACCATCTCCGGCGTCGAGGTGGCCCGAAGGATGTAACCGAGACTGCAAGTACCCCTCAGCCCCAGCGTGTTCCACTCGGTGGTGCGTTCGAGCGTCAGGTCTGGGGTACGACACACCACGAGAACCTGATCGTTCGGCTGACTCTCCGGTGTTCGCCGAGCCGTCACGACTATCGCGTCGGAGTGTTCACCGTACGAAATGACAGGCGCGTTCTTGATCAACAGCAGGTGACCGCCCAAGTCTTCCACCGCGCAGTAACTCCGGCTGACGTCACCACCGATTCCCAGCTCAGTGGTTGCCGATGCCAACAGCAATTGCTTGTCGACCGTTTCTTCGACAAACTCGCGTAGTGCTTCGGTGTTGCCGTGCTTGACCAACGAGTATATCTGCGTCTGATGCATCGCGAAAATCATTCCGCTTGCTGCACAGCGCGTTCCGATCACACGGGCGATCTGCGACACTTCCTGCAGCGAGAGCCCTTCGCCGCCTAGTTCCCTCGGCACAGCTACGGACAGCAGCCGTTCGCTTCGCATGGCGTCGACAGCTTCACGCGGAAACCTTGCTTCTGCATCGACTTCGTCGGCCCACACCGCTGCAACTTCGTCGGCCAACCGTGCGGCCCGCTCGAGGGCCGTTCCGGTGGAGCACTGCGATTGCGGAGCGTTCATGCAGCACCCAACTCCGTCAACGCACCCTCGATCGCCTTGACGCTTGCGAAAGTACTCTTCCGCAACAACTCGTCAGGGAACTCGATGTCGAACGAATCCTCCAGCGCCAACATGACATTCACGCTCGCGTGCGACGTCAAACCCAACTCGTAAAGATCGGCCTCTCCGTCGATCGTGCTCACGTCGACTGCCAGCCGACCGTGCTCGACGAGCACTTTCCGAATTGCCTGATCAATCATCAGCGATGTCGTCCTTCTTTTCGATGCGAGCGCCCGAGCGTGTTGCGATCACCATTGCGATGGCCACGTCCGCTTCGTGCGAGATAGATACTTGAAAATCGTGCAGATCCTGGGTCCGCGCGAGTTCCGCGGCATTACCGGACAGCGTCACCCCACAGCCACCCCACTCGGCCCGAGTGATTTCGATGGAACTCCACGGAACGGGAACGTCACCAGGCCGCAGTACCTTCACCACAGCCTCTTTGGCGGCGAAACGTGCAGCCAATCGTTGATCCCGCGCCGGCCCGGCGCACGTCTGCAATTCGTGCGGGGTGAAGGTCCGATCGAGATACCTCCGCCCGAAGAGTTCGATACTTCGAGTGACATCCACGACGTTCACTACGTCACAGCCGATCCGCGGGCCGATGTCGAGCATCGGCGTCGGCGCAGTGTCACCCATCTGTTGACTCCCCATCTGGGGTCGTACACGCCGGGCAGCCCCCTATGCTGCCCGGTGCGCCGACGCCGTCACCCTGCCCTGACAAACCTTCATTCTCAGCAATTCTTCAGCTACCGATAGAACATACCGCAATCCGAAGATTGACGGCAAGATCGGACTTCCAGATTCCCATCAACACTATAAACATACTCTTAGTTTGTTTCGAATGCAGAACAAAGAGAACAATGTCCCTACCAGGACATTTGCAGCAAATTGACAAAAGGAGCAGTGCGGAGAGCCAGTGATTTCAGTGATCACTGGCAAGGCGACGGGCCGCGAATTGCCTGAAGTACTCCACTTTCGATTCCGGGACCACGATCGGAAGTATCAGATTCCACGATGCCTTCATGGAGTCCGAAAGCTCACGAACGGTCCCGGTCGCGGCTGCCATCAGCCGAACTCCCGACGCAACTTCCAACAGGAAACGAGCAATGTCAGCAGAATCCGCGTCCGAACGCAGATCACCTTCGTCGGCGGCACGGCTGGCAAGTTCACGGTAAATGTCGAGCCACACGTCCAGAGTCGCCGGCCCGGAGCCCCGGTAGTCCCCGATCTCGACCAACAAGCGGAACGTCGCTCTAACCATGGCGTCATGCGCACCGATGTCGACGATGACCGACGAAATACCGATCAGTGACTCGAGTGCGGGAGTTCGACGGTCCAACCAGAGCTCACATTTTGCGTCGAAACGTGCCGAACCCTCGTCTATCACCGCCCGCGCGAGTTCTTCCTTGGACCCGAAATGGAAGTACAGGGCGCCTTTGGTCACCTGCGACTCGGCGATGATCTCGCTCAAGCTGGCATTGGCATAGCCCAGGCGCAAGAACACACCCGCTGCTCCGCGCAGCACCGAATCACGGGTGGCTTCTGCCCGCTCTTGCCTCACCATCGATCCGGCCTCCAATCACCACACATCGAACGAATTCTTGGTCTTACCCGTTCACAGCGTCAAAATGGATGGCACGGTTCGGCATTCAACCCACCCTGCAAACAAATGAGACATTTGCCCATCAAACGATCGTGATACAGCGAACACAGCTTAGACCGCGATCCATCTCTGCGCGGCAGGCGCGCCTGGTTAACCCTCCAATTGTGGATCGGCTTCCAGATTCGTCAGCCCATTCCAACACAAATTCACGAGGTGAGCGGCGACAACTTCCTTCGACGGAGTCCGTTCGTCGAGCCACCAAGTAGCCGTAGTGGACACCATGCCGACAAGCGCCTGTGCGTACATCGTTGCTAGTCCGGGGTCGAAACCGCGTCTGGAGAAGTCCCCCGCCAACAGGTAGCCCACCTGACTGATCGCGTCGTTGAGGAGGCTCGAATATGTCCCACTGGGCGCGACAACGGACGAATCGCGCACGAGTATCCGAAATCCGTCGGTGTGCTCTTCCACGTAGGTGAGCAAAGCCAACGCAACCCGCTCGACTCGAACTCTCGAGCGATTTTGTGAGAGCGAAGACGTGATCATCTCGAGGAGTCGCGACATCTCCCGGTCCACTACGACGGCGTACAGCCCCTCCTTGCCGCCGAAGTGCTCGTACACGACAGGCTTGGACACGTTCGCGCGCTGGGCGATCTCCTCAATCGAGGTCGCTTCGTATCCCCGTTCGGCGAACAATGCCCGCCCGATCTCGATCAGCTGTTGCCGACGTTGGGTACCGGTCATCCGGATCCGTGTCACTCGTTCGGGAACTGGATCCCCGCCACCCGAACCGGACACCGTCGCCATTGTCTTCCTCTCGCCGACACACAAATTACTGCTGTGGACGCTCAGCCTATCGGGACTTCAGGGGCCCGATCGGAGGAGCGGTTCGACCTACGGCGGGTCGGCATGCGATTATTCTTTCGCGCGTTCGGCCGCAAGGCTCGGCAATGCGTGGCAATCCGCCGTGGTGTAATGGCAGCACCTCTGATTTTGGTTCAGATAGTTCAGGTTCGAGTCCTGGCGGCGGAGCTGGTGAACAACATGCTTTCCCGAGCGGAATGTATGTCTTGATCGACAGTTTGATCGACAGTTTGATCGACAGAGGGAGCTCAAACCAGTGCAGACCGCCGTGATCGTTCTCGCAGCGGGTGCCGGTACACGAATGAAGTCGAAGACTCCCAAGGTCCTCCACACTCTCGCCGGACGCAGCATGCTGGCACATTCGCTTCACGCGGCAACCTCACTGAATCCCACGCACCTGGTGACCGTCGTCGGTCACGATCGTGAGCGTGTCACCGAAGCCGTGAACGCAGTCGCCGGGGAACTGGACCGTTCCGTCACCGTCGCCGTTCAGGACGAGCAGAAGGGCACCGGGCACGCTGTCAGTTGTGGGCTCGAGGGGTTGCCGGCCGACTTCTCCGGGACCGTACTCGTCACAGCCGCCGACGTGCCTCTGCTCGACGGCAAGACCATCGCAGACCTCCTCGCCCAGCACACGGCTGCTCCCGCGGCCGCGGTGACGGTGTTGACGTCGACGGCCGTCGACCCCACCGGCTACGGGCGAATCCTTCGTACGACGGACGGCGAGGTGAACGCCATAGTCGAGGAGAAGGAAGCCACCGATTCGCAGCGCTCGATCACCGAGGTCAATTCAGGGGTCTACGCCTTCGACTTCGAAACTCTGCGCGACGCGCTGGCGTCCCTCGACTCCAACAACGCACAACACGAGTTCTATCTCACCGATGTGATCATGATCGCCCGTCGCGCGGGCAAGCGTGTTCGTGCTCAGCACATCGCGGATTCGGTTCTCGTCGCGGGCGCCAACGATCGCGTGCAGCTCTCGACGCTCGCCCGCGAGATGAACCGTCGGATCCTCGAGAAGTGGATGCGTGCCGGCGTCACCGTCGTCGACCCTGCGAGCACATGGATAGATTGCGACGTGCACATCGCACAGGACGTGACGCTCCTGCCCGGAGTTCAGTTGACCGGCACGACCTCGGTGGGCGAAGACGCCGTGATCGGCCCGGATACCACCTTGGACAACGTGAGAGTCGGTGAGCGCGCAGTAGTCGTCCGCTCGCACGGGACCGACTCCGTTGTCGGCGCGGACGCGACTGTGGGCCCCTTCGCCTATCTCCGGCCTGGTACCCGCCTCGGGGCACACGGCAAGATCGGCGCCTACGTGGAAACCAAGAACGCGGATATCGGCGAGCATTCGAAGATTCCGCATCTTACCTACGTCGGCGACGCCACCATCGGCCATCACAGCAATATCGGAGCTTCGAGCGTCTTCGTCAATTACGACGGGGTGAACAAGAGCCGTACTGTGGTGGGGTCGCATGTCCGAACAGGCTCCGACACCATGTTCGTCGCCCCTCTCGTCGTGGGAGACGGCGCATACACGGGTGCGGGCACGGTCTTGAAGAACGACGTACCGCCTGGGGCGCTCGCCGTCTCGGGTGGGGTGCAGCGCAACATCGAGGGCTGGGTCCAGAAGAATCGTCCCGGCACACCCGCGGCCGATGCCGCTGCAGCAGCTGCACAACCTGACGGCCCTGCAACAACCTGACAGCCCTGCACAACAGACAGCACAGATCACCACCAGATCGACCGGCAAGCACAAAAGGACGGCATGAACCAGTGACTGCGAATTGGATCGACAACCAGAAGAACCTGATGTTGTTCTCGGGTCGCGCACATCCCGAGTTGGCGGAGCAGGTGGCGAAGGAACTCGACATCCGCGTCACCCCGCAGACCGCGCGCGACTTCGCGAACGGTGAGATCTTCGTTCGATTCGAAGAGTCGGTTCGCGGCTCCGATGCGTTCGTCCTGCAGAGTCATCCGGCACCGCTGAACACGTGGGTGATGGAGCAGCTCATCATGATCGACGCTCTCAAGCGTGGATCGGCAAAGCGCATCACCGCCGTTCTTCCGTTCTACCCGTACGCCCGCCAGGACAAGAAGCATCGCGGACGCGAGCCGATCTCCGCTCGCCTGATTGCCGACCTGCTCAAGACCGCCGGCGCCGATCGCATCATCACGGTCGACCTGCATACCGATCAGATCCAGGGCTTTTTCGACGGCCCCGTCGATCACATGCACGCACACAGCCAGTTGGCCAACCACATTCGCGCGGGCTACAACCTCGAGAACATCACGGTGGTGTCCCCCGACTCGGGCCGCGTTCGTGTCGCCGAGAAGTGGGCCGACTCGCTCGGCGGAGCACCGCTGGCATTCATTCACAAGACGCGCGACCCGTTGGTACCCAACCAGGTCAAGTCCAACCGCGTCGTCGGTGAGGTCGAAGGTCGCACCTGCATCCTGATCGACGACATGATCGACACCGGCGGAACCATCGCCGGCGCGGTCAAGGTGCTCAAGGAGGCCGGTGCAGGTGACGTCGTCATCGCTGCAACCCACGGCGTCCTCTCCGACCCTGCGGCCGAGCGTCTGTCGACGTGTGGCGCGAAGGAAGTTGTTGTCACCAACACACTTCCGATCGACGAGTCGAAGAAGTTCCCGACGCTGACGGTGCTGTCCATCGCACCGCTGCTCGCTCGCACCATCAAGGAAGTTTTCGAGAACGGTTCTGTGACTTCGCTGTTCAACGGCAGCGCCTAGTCTCGCGCCGCACTACGGGCGCGTACCTGTGACTTCACGGTCACCGGTACGCGCCCGTCGTCGTCTTCGTGAAGGTCTCAGAAACAGACCACCCGGTCATCATGAAACCACCTGTGGGACACACGAATACCGCCGAATGCGACGATTGACATGATCTTGATCACGCTACCGTCGAGAAACCCAGGTCGATGTTGGGGCGGTGTTCACCGCGCCGCAATCTTCGCCTAGTGTGGCTCGTCGTGATCGACGCGCAAACCCTGGAATCCCGGCCCGAATCTCATTCCCTGAATTCATCAGTTCCGACGATCCGGCGGTGGCGCCCAGGATCTTGTGTCTGGTGCGGAGACGACAACTCCGTGGACATGTTCCGCAACGAACCCCGCTGCGGAAAATGCCGTGAAAACGAAGGCATCATCGACGACGCCAAGCGCTTCCTCGGCATGTACGGTCTGCGCCCGCTCGGCGGCACGCTGCAGTCCGACGACGACGAAGAGCGCGAGTACCGCGTCAACGCACGCGAGGCACGCCGAGTCCTGAACGAGATCCGCATGGACGTCCTTCCCGATGCGGCCGCTGTTCGCAAGGCAATTCGGCCCCGCGCCGCAACGGTTGTCGCCGACACGTCACCCGCACGCGCTTCCCGCCCCGCCAGCACGGGCACAGCGACGCGCGTTGCCGCTCCGGTCAAGACCGACACCGTGGACATCGACACGCTCCAGACGCGCGTCCTAGGGCTTCTCGATCAGCTCGGTTCGATCGACGAGCAGATCAAGGTCGCCGAACTCGCACAAGGGTTGCCGGCTCGCGCACGACTGAGCGATCTGAACAAGCAGAAGGCCACGGTTCTTCGCACGCTGGCCGCTCTCGAGAAGGCCCGCATCGCCGCCTCCAACTAATTCTCCTCGCGTCCGTCCCACGGCCCCGTCTCACTTGCGAGACGGGGCCGTTCTGTATGAGCAGGTACCTTTACGAATCGTGAATGACATCACCACCACTTTCGTCGTGCTTGCACTGGTCGTGGCGCTGTTCGTGATCGGCCGAATCCCGGTCGGCATCATCGCGATCGGCACTGCCCTGGCGCTGTACGCCACCGGTGTGATCACGATGGAGCAGGCGCTCGCCGGATTCGGCGATCCCACGGTGGTGTTCATCGCCGCGCTTTTTGTCGTCAGCGAAGCCCTCGACGCCACCGGTGTCACCACATGGGCGGGCGAGAAACTGCTGGCGAAAGTCGGCGAATCCCGAGTCCGCCTCGTGAGTGCGATCATGTTGCTGGTTGCCGCGTTGACCGCATTGATCAGCGTCAACGGGGCCGTAGCCGCGTTGGTACCGATGGTGGTCGTCTTGGCGGTACGTCTCGGTAAATCGACGTCACAACTGCTTCTGCCGTTGGCATTTGCCGCCCATGCCGGATCGATGCTCACCTTGACCGGAACACCGGTCAACATCATCGTTTCCGAAGCCGCCGAGGAATCCGGGGCCGGTGCTTTCGGGTTCTTCAGTTTCACCTTGGTCGGTGCGCCGCTCGTATTGGGAACGATTGCGATCGCCGTACTTCTCGGTCCTCACGTCCTCCCCCATCGTGCTGGGACGTCGATGTCGCCTGACCTGAGCCGGCATGCCAAGACCCTCGCGAAGCAGTATCAGCTCATGGGAAAGGATGCGCCGTCCGCAGAGCCCTTGATCACCAAGCACGACGGCGTGGTCGAAGTGATCATCCCGCCGCGCTCGGAAATGATCGGCGACAGGGCTTTTCCGGGCATGGTGACCGACAGTGGAGATCTGGTGATACTCGCAGTCCAGCGCGCCGGTGAGGACTGCGGCCCCAAGGGCGTCAAGTTGGCGGCCGGTGACACGCTTCTCCTGCAAGGAAGCTGGGACGATCTCGACACCCACACCGCCGTCGATCCGAACGTCCTCGTGGTCGACGCACCTGCCCAGATCCGTAAGCAGGCAGCCCCGTTGGGAACCCGCGCGGTCATCGCTCTCGTCGTCGTTGCGGCGATGGTAGTGATGCTGACGTTCGGATTGGTGCCATCCGCGATAGCCGGACTCCTCGCGGCATGTGCGATGGTGCTGCTACGAGTCATCAGCGTCGAGCAGGCGCATCGGTCCATCTCGTGGACCACGTTGATTCTCGTCGGCGGAATGATCCCGCTGTCGACCGCAATCCAGCAGACCGGCGCGGCCGAAAAGCTCGCGCATGCGTTTGTCGACGTCGTCGGTGGGGCAAGCCCGTATGTCGTCGTCGCTGGACTCTTCGTCGTGACGGCGACTCTGGGCCAGCTGATCAGCAACACTGCAACCGCGTTGATCATCACGCCGATCGCGATCTCGGTCGCCATCGAACTCGACATCTCGGTGCTGCCCCTTCTGATGACGGTCACCGTCGCTGCCGCGGCCTCCTTCCTGACGCCTGTAGCCACTCCCGCGAACATGATGGTGATGGGCCCTGGTGGTTACAAGTTCGGCGACTACTGGAAGCTCGGACTCCCGATGTTGTTGTGGTTCCTGATAGTTGCAACGGTGTTGATCCCAGTGATCTGGAGTTTCTGATGTGCTCACCGAAGGTCTTGTCGGAGGTCTACGAATCAATCGGACGCGAGGGCAGGAAGATCAGCCGTCGATCGATGTTCGCGGCGCTGGGCACCGGTGCCCTCGGCGCGACCGTCATGGCCGGCGCTGTACAGCCCACTGCGTCGGCAGCACCAACAGGTCAGACCATCGTCGATCTGACCCACGTACTGACGCCGGAGTTCCCGGTGTGGCCGGGCGCGCGCTCGTTCGAGATGAGAAACCTGGCGAAGATCGCCGACGCCGCCGGATCTCTGGGCTCGCTCGGCTCCGCCGGGTCAGGTGGAAACTTCTACCTCAACGAACTCCGCCTCGAAGAACACACTGGTACTCACATCGACGCTCCCGCACACGCCAGTGCGGACGGAATCACCGTCGAGAAGATTCCCGTCGCCGACCTCGTCGTGCCGATTGCGGTCGTCGACATCAGTGCCCGAGCCTCCGTCGACCCCGACACACTGCTCACCCGCCAGGACATCCTCGATTGGGAGTCCCTCCACGGGACCATCGCTCCCCGCAGCCTGGTTGCGATGAACTCGGGTTGGGATACCCGGGCCGGTGCCGGTGGCGCCTTCACGAATCGAGATGCACTCGGCGTGCAACACACACCGGGATTCAACCCCGAGGCGATCGACTTTCTCGTCCGCGAGCGCAACATCGTCGCCGTGGGCTCGGACACCCTCAGCATCGACGCGGGCCGAAGCACCACCCACGGGGCTCACCGAAGCGCTTTGGGCTCAGGAAAGTACGCAGTCGAAGCCCTCGCAAATCTGTCCGCACTTCCGGCCGTCGGCGCCACGGTGATGGTGGGAGCGCCGACGCATGCGGGTGGTTCGGGTGGTCCGTGCCGGGTCATCGCCTGGTACTGAAGATCAGGGCGTGGGCGTCACCCGCAGCACCTTGTCGCCGGCGCCGTTGTCGGTGGTCACCAGGAGCGAGCCGTCGGGCGTCGGGGTCACCGACCGCAAGCGACCGAACTGGTTCTCCAACCCGAAGGTCTGCGCGTCGACCGAGCGTCCGTCGGCATTCAGGCGGAGGAAGATCAGTTCCTTGCTCTTGAGGCCACCCATTACGAGCGCACCGTCCCAGGCACCCCATGCAGCTCCACCGGTGAAGGCAGCGCTGGCGGTAGCCAACGTCGAGCTACCCGAACGCCACACCGCCGCAATTGCTCCCGGCACTCGCACCGGGTCGGTCATCGGCACGGATTCGTCGTACGTTCCGGGAAGCCGATCCGGGCGGTAGCCGTAATTTCCGCCGGGGGTAAGCAGGTTGACTTCGTCGTCGACGCTTGTGCCCTGTTCAACCGAGTACACCCGGCCGGTTCCGGGTTGCACGGCCAAGCCTTGGACGTTGCGGTGCCCGAGCGTGTAGACCGGGCTGGAAGCATTCGGATTCCCCGCCGCCGGAGTTCCGTCGGCGTTGATGTGCAAGACCTTGCCGCCCAGCGAATTCGGATCCTGGGGGACGCTCGGCGTCGCGGTGTCACCCGTCCCGACGAACAGCGTTCCGTCCTGCGCCGCAAGAATTCGGCAACCCCCGTGACGCCCGGACGAGACCGGGATTCCTGGCAATACAGTTCCGGTTCGCGTGAGTGCGGTCCATCCGGCGTCGACGGTCCACGCGATCACTCGAACGTCCGTGACTCCCCCAGCGCTGAATCCTTGGCAGGTGTACAGGGTGCGCGACTGAGCGAAGTCGCGAGCAAGCGCGATGCCCATGAGCCCGGTTTCGGACTGCGCGTAGAGATCCGAAAGGTCAGCAGCGACTGGACCTGTCGTGTTGTCGCCTCGGCGAACGAAGAATCCGCCGGATCGTTGTCCGGTCAGGATTGCACCGTCCGGGGCCGCCACCACGTCCCAGGGGTGGTCGAGTCCGTCGACCAGTGTGGTGACCGACAACTGCGGGAGGGTGTCCTCGATGGGTATGTCCGGGTCGTCGCTCCCCAACGATCCGGTGCTTCCGTTGCCGAAACTGCCGGGGTCGAAGGGGAATGGTTGAGCCACGCTCTGCGTTACCGGCATCACCAGTACTGCAGTCAGGGCCACGGTCAATGCGGCGAGCTTCGGATGACGCACGCGTTCTCCTCGGGTCGGAAACCGTTCTGCGCCTCACTATAAACAGACAAACACCATTTTTCGGGCCCTCTCGCTATACCCGCAGGCCACAGGAGAAACGAAACCCCTTCAGAAGTCGGCAAACTCCGGCAAAGCGTTCGCCAGTGGGTATGCGTTACGTCTTGATGCAGATCGTGCCTTCCGCCAGCCGGGCACACTCCAGTCCAGGAGGTATTCGAGATCCGCTTCCACTCCCCTGTCCCGAAGTCCGAAACGTCGTTCCAGCGCATCGTCGTCCGTCAAATGCAGTCTCGCCGCGTCGGGCACTCTCAGTTCGGGGTCACAGAATGGGCCTACGGGCGCGGTAACCGTTCGTCGTCCTGACGGATCTTTCCACTCCAGAAGACCACCTCCGATTTGCTTCACTGTCCACCTGCCAAACGTCTTCAGTCGGTGATGTTTTCGACACAGACAGGCCAAGTTCCGTTCTGCAGTAGGCCCTCCCTGAGCGGGGTTGCCGTGATCGAACGGCACCGTGTGATCGATATCGCAACTATCAGAACGCACAACACAATTCGGAAAGCGGCACGTACCGTCTCGCGTCCTTACAATCGTCACCAACGCCGCGGACGGCTGGTACGTGGATTCACCGCGCCGCGAACCACTGTTCCTTCTCGAGCGATTATCCCTTGCCGCAGCGGGCAATATCTCCGGTGAGCGCATCGACCGACCCACGCCGAGCACCGGTCCGACTGCCCCCGCAGTCGAACAATGTTGCACCTCGGACGGTGCAAGGGTGAGGACTCTCTGCCACGTGGCGTCCGCGGCGATCGCGCGCGCATGGTCGGCATCGATGTGGCCGTACCCCTGCAAATAGCCTGGCAGGTCGTCGAATCCGAGCAGGGTGGAGGCGTTGACACCCACAAGAATTGTCGCAATCGGGAGCGCGGAGGTCTTCGTATCATCCCTACGGGTGCAATCGCCGTCGCACTGACAATCCAACGACGTCTTTCCTTCCGCCAATGCGATCAGTGCATCGGCACGCCGTTGCCCGAAAGTTCTCGGATCGGAACCACAGACCTGCATCGACATCGCACGGAGCCTCGTGGCCAAAGTCTGAGCGCCGACCGCTGGAAGCATTCCGTCCAGAGTCGACATACCGTCGTGCGACGCGCACGTCCGAACGTCCCGATCCGCCTCCGCACGAACTCGCCTGGCACGCACCCCATCAGGGTCGTGCCGAGCAATGAGACCTCGTGCGCGCGCCTTCAACTTGTTACCGGTTACACGGCAGGCACCGTCCACGAGGAGTCGCTCGATGTCATCGAGCGCGTGCTCGGAAACGTTGGCGAGAGCTTCGGACAGTGCCATCGCTTTGGCCAGATCGATGTCACCGCAAGCAAAAGCGGCCGCCACCCGCGGAAGTCGCCAGCGCAGGTCACATCCCAGTGCAATCATTTTCTGCGCGGCGTACTCCGTAATGCTCAGTATCGACGCGATCTCCACGTGCGCGAATTGACCCCGAAAAGCCTCATTGACTCCAACCGCGGCATCCTCCTCACAACGGTCCAAGTACAGCGCAGTGACCGCGTCGATCTCGAGGAAGTGGGCGCGCGCGATTTCCGCATGCTGCCGAAACAGCGCGTCCGCGGAAGTCTTCGATTCGAACATATGAGCGATTCTACGGGCGCCCACCGACAAGTTTTTGCGAAATCCCGGGGTATTCACCGATACCTTTTGCGCTCCGATGTCACTACGTTCAATCGCATGACTCAGCATCCGACACGAGATCAACCGTACTTCGGCATAGCGATATTCGAGTTGGGGAAGAATGACGGGGTCGGGTGCTTCTACCGAGAGGACTGTTATCTCATCTGGGCTGGCGACCCCGCTGAGGCGCAGTCAAAATTCGAGCGCAAGGCCGGCGAGCAGGAGTATCCGCTCGGCGCGAGCGATGACCAGTCCTATGTAAAACTCGCGCATCTCGTGGATCTTGCGCCGGTGTCGGACGCTGTCCATACCGGCACCGCAGATCTCTACTCTCGACACTTCTCAAATATTGCCGCCTACAGAACTTTTGAGACACTTCTAGGGGGGAGACAGCATCCTCTGACAAGCGCCCACTTCACGCCCGCTGCGCGCACAACAGCGCAAAGCGCTGATCCTGATCCGTCCACACCTTCCGCACCCCGAAGCCCGCGGACGCGAGTTCCGCGGCAATCCCCTCCTCGGTGAACTTCGCCGAGATCTCGGTGCGCAGCTGCTCGCCCGCTGCGAAGGTGATCTCCAGATCCAGGTCGTCGATATGCACCGAGACTTCACGAAGTGCTTCCAGGCGCATCTCGATCCACTCGTTCTCGGCATCCCAGAGCGCGACGTGACGGAAGTCCTCCAAGGGAAAGTTCGCTCCCAGTTGCTTGTTCAGGACCGAGAGAACATTGAGATTGAACTGCGCAGTCACACCGGCAGCGTCGTCGTAGGCGGGAACGAGGACTGCGGGATCGATCACCAACCCCACGCCCAGGATCAGGTTCTCACCGGGATCGAGCACCGCTGCAATGCCCGAGAGGAACTCGGCGCGTTCTGCCGGAACGAGATTGCCGAGAGTTCCACCGAGAAAAGCGACCGCGCGCCGTCCACCCCCGGGTAGATGATGCAGCGAACCGGTGAAGTCACTGACCACCCCTACCACGTCGATTCCGGGAAACTCGGCACCGACTTGCTGCGCCGCACCTTCGAGGGCCGTCACCGAAACATCCTGTGGTACATACGTTCGCAGAGTTCCGCGAGCCGTCATCGCGTCGAGGAGTAACCGCGTCTTCTCAGAGGAACCTGAACCCAGTTCGATCAGGATCTCGGGTTCGGTCAACGCCGCGATCTCGTCGGCGTACCGAGCGAGCAGGCCGCGTTCGGTACGGGTGGGGTAATACTCGGGTAAGGCCGTGATCTCCTCGAAGAGTTCACTTCCACGCGCGTCGTAGAACCATTTGGGCGAGAGCCACTTCGGCGTAGCGGTCAAGCCCTCCCTGGCCTCGGCTCGCAATGCGTCGACCGATTCGGCCGGTGTCAGATAAACCTCGAGCGTAGGGGTTTTCATTGTTCTCCCATCGGTATCGGCGTGATGATCAAATGGCCGGGACGCGCGCAGACGATGTGCCGGTCCGGCACCTGCTCCCAGTCCGGCGAACGATCGGACGGTTCGGAAACGATCAGTGCCCGCGACTCGTCGACCCGCGTGTACAACGTGTGGCCCCACGCCGTGGCCCACAGTTCCTGCCCGTCGCCGAACAGGAGGTTCAATCGTGAATCCGGTGCCGCCGCAGCCACATCGTGAACGAGGCTCGTCACGGCGGCTTCCGCGGGCTTCGACTTCAACCGATGCCGAAGCACTGTCCACAACAAGGCAGCATCCGTCGGCGCGGGCATCTTCAGCAATTCGACGGCCGGAACTTCTGCTGCCAAGTCGGCGAGTGAGCCAGGCCAACCGGATACCGCTCCGTTGTGGCTGAAAGCGTAGGTTCCGTCGACGAACGGTGCGCAGGCACCGATCTCGACGGCCATCCCCTCCGTCGCGGAACGTACGGCGGCGAGAACGGATCCGGAAACGATGTGGGACAACGTCTCGTCGACTGTCGGGTCCGACCAGATCGGCGAGATACTGCGGTACCGTCCCTGCCTTCCACCGTTCCACCACACCGCGCCGAATCCGTCGGCATTGATGGTCCCGCCGCCACGCATCTCGCGAGGTGCCCACGACTGTCGCATCAGTGAGTTCTCGCCGTCGTGGAGGAGTTCACGAACCGAACGCGGCGGCCCGAGATACCCGAGGTGCCGACACATGTCAGGATCTACCCGAAATCGTTCTGGCGCAGCGAAAACCCGAGAAGATCTGGCGCCTGATCGGGTGGTCCCAGTTGCGGAACGTCCCCCGGCAGGCAACGCTGTCGGTCCCGAACGATCCCCCTCGCAACACTTTGTAGTCGCCGCCGAAGAACACCTCCGAGTACTCCCGGTAGGGGAAGGCCCGGAAACCCGGATACGGATGGAAACCCGAAGACGTCCACTCCCACACGTCACCGATCAACTGCTCGACACCTGCTGCCGATGCACCCGCCGGGTACGAGCCGACGCCGGCGGGACCGAGATGGCGCTGACCGAGATTGGCAAGTTTCTCGTCTGCGGACACGTCCCCCCACGGGAATCGTCGCGATCTTCCGGATTCCGGATCCCACCGCGCGGCCTTTTCCCATTCCGCCTCGGTGGGAAGCCGTTTGCCTGCCCAGCACGCGTAGGCCTCGGCTTCGTAGAAGCTCACATGCACGACGGGCTTGTCCGGTGGGACCGGAGCCTCGACGCCGAAAGTCTCGTGCCACCAACCCGAACTGTCGCGTTCCCAGAACAGTGGTGCACGGAGCTTCGCGTCGACGCGATGCCGCCAACCGTCTCGAGACCACAGTTCCGGTCGGGAATAGCCGCCGTCCTCGATGAATTCGACGAACTGCCCATTGGTGACCGGGAATCTGTCGATCGCGAAGTCGGTGAGATAGACCTGATGCGCAGTGCGCTCGTTGTCGAGTGCCCACGGTTCGTCGTCGGTCCCCATGACGAAGGGGCCGGCGGGGATCGTGACCTCGTCGAGTTCCGGCATGCGGGCCGCTTGCGGAGCGGGTGTGGCAACGAGTGCCGTGGGTCCCGAACGCAATTGGTGTGTTGCGAGCATGGTTTCGGCGTGTTGCTGCTCGTGCTGCGCGATCATCCCGAAGGCAAAACCGTCCATGTCGAGTTCTGTGCGTCCGAAGGTGCTGGCTTCGAGCACATCCCAGACCTTCCCGCGAACCGTACGTACGTATTCGCGCGCCTCGGCCGGGTTGAGCAGGGGAAGTGTGGGTCTCGACGATCTCGAATGCTTGAACGCGTCGTACAGCTCGTCTATGTCGCTACGCACCGGATCGCGGCCACCGACATCTCGCACCAGCCAGAGTTCCTCTTGATTGCCGATATGCGCCAGGTCCCACACGAGTGGACTCATCAACGGAGAATGCTGAGCGACCAATTCGGTATCGTCGACGCAGTCTGTGAGCAGCGTCGACCGTTCACGCGCTCGCAGAAGTACGGCCTCGACCGCTTCCTTGGTGATCTCCCCCGTCATGTGTCGCTCTCACCGGGCACAATTGCGCGACAACACCGTTCGGCTGCGGCATCGAGAAGACGGACAAACTGCGGCTCCGGCGCGTACGACGCGGCAAGCGACATCAGAGAGGTTGCCGCCGAACGCAGTTCGACGTCGTCCAAACCGTACTCTGCCGCATCCCGCCATCTCCCGGCCGTCGACGCTGCGGCATCACTCGCCTCACGCATCACGGCAGGCCCGGACAGCAACGCGTCGATCGCTGCTACCGGTACTCGCCACAGATCTCCCGGCTGCGCATCGATGTAGCGAACCTCCAGATGGCCGACAGCGCGAACCGGCGGGAACAGCGTGGACAGGTGATAGTCCAAGTCCGCCCAGACGGGTCGGCGTCCGACCTCGGCATCCAAAGCGCCGTCTATCCAGTCCCCGAAAGTGGCACCCCGCGGAGCCGTCCAATCGTCGCCCTCGTTTCGCACACACATCAGCGGAACATCGAGCGCCCAGCCGGCGTAGTCCTGCACTTCCGGGACTGCGACCGTTCGCCAGGAATCGAGTTCGAGCCACGTCCGCATGCGTTGGGACGCCCAATCCCCTCTCGGAACCCCTTGCAAGCGTGGAGAACACGCAAACGCAGCGATGAGCGCCGGCCCCATGTCCCCGAGGAGCCGCCAGCGCTTGGCAATGGACTCCGGGCTGCCGCCGGCATCGACACTGACCTGCACTGCTGCTGTATTGCACATCATCAAGGTGCCGTACGGTCCTATCCCGGCGAAGCGGGATTCCATTGCGCAATAACGTGGCAACCGGAGAATCCGGGAAGGTGGTCGGGCGACGTCGGCCGCGGCAGAACTGATTTCGATGGAGTACGACGCGAGGAGTGTTTCGAGAGTACGACGGTCTTCGTCGAGACAGTCACACAGTTCTCGGGCGGACGTCCGCGGCGCTGACGAGAGTTCGATCTGTCCGCCAGGTTCTACGGTGACGAGGCTGCCACGAGGAAGCGGAACCGCTGGTGAATCCGGGTCGATACTGGTGGGTGCGTGTCGCCCGAGTGCCTTTGCCAGAGTCGCTGCTGACGGCCGCTCCCCACCGGGAACCTGGCTGGTCAGCCATTCGAGCTCAGCTCCGACCAAACGGGGTGGCCCCTGTTTGAAGCACACACCACCGACGTAGGCCTCGGCCGCAGGACGTGAATCCACCTGCGTGGTCTGTGCTGCTGTCAACGCTGCTGTCACCATTCGACTTCCCCTTCGGGCGGTCTTCGCGGTCGCTACCGACGATAGAACGCCAACGTCCGAGATGCACCCTTTGTGGTGTTACGTGTCGTTGAATTTCTTCAGTCGTATCCACCGGTACCCACAACCGGCCAGAACCACACCTGCGCCGGAAACAACCGCGATCCACGGAAGTGTGACCACCAGAACGACACAACCAGCCGCGCCGACCGCTTGCAGCCACTTCGGATACATCCGGTCCACACCGCGTTGGCTGTACGCACTCACGTTCGCGACGAAGTAGTAGAGCAGCACTCCGAACGACGAAAAGCCGATCACCCCACGAAGATCGGTTGTCGAGACCAAGGCGATCACAACGGCACCGACCACAAGTTCCGCATGGTGAGGGACCCCGAACCGTGGATGGACTGCAGCGAGGGCCACTGGCAGATCGCGCTCGCGGGCCATCGCCATCGCCGTACGACTCACGCCGGCGATCAGAGCCAGCAGCGCCCCCGCCGACGCCGCCGCGGCACCGATCACCACTACGGGAACGGCCCAGCTCCACCCGACTGCGCCCACCGCATCTGCCAGTGGTCGCGCCGAATTCGCCAGCCGATCAGGTCCCAGCGTCACCAACAGCACCACCGCTACCAGCGCATAGAGGATGACGGCGACGGTGAGTGCGATCAGGATCGTCCGCGGAATCGTTCGACGCGGATCACGCACTTCCTCCCCCAGCGTCGCGATCCTGGCGTACCCGGCGAAGGCAAAGAACAGCAGTCCCGCCGATTGCAGAATGCCGTACCACGACCCGAATGCGAGATCCGGGAACTCGCGCACCGCACCAGGACCGACGACGGCAACCACCAGCGCTACACACAGCGCCGTCGTCGACACGGCGACGATCACCCTGGCCATGTGCGCCGTCCGCGTGACTCCGCGGTAGTTGACTGCAACCAGCGCTGCCACCACCAATACCGCGACGGGGACACGCCACGCCGTAGGCGCAACATACGTCGCGAAAGTTAGAGCCATTGCCGCGCAGCTCGCGGTCTTCCCGATCACGAACGACCAGCCGGCGGCAAACCCCCACCAGGGTCCGAGCTGCTCACGTCCGTAGACGTAGGTCCCGCCTGAAGTGGGGTATCTGGCCGCAAGCTGCGCCGACGACGTCGCGTTGCAGAATGCGATGAACGCTGCAATCGCCAGGCCCACAAGCAACCCGGTACCGGCTACTGCGGCAGCGGGCGCGAACACCACGAAGACTCCGGCGCCGATCATCGCGCCGAGGCCGATCACCACGGCATCGGCCGTGCCCAGTCTTCGCTCCATCGGGACAGCTTCGTTCACAGGTAGTTTGAACCACACCGACATGAACGGAAGGTGCCATGTTCGATCTCGACACGATCCGCCGCGACACTCCCGGATGCCTTGACAAGGTGTTCCTCGACAGCGCGGGATCCTCGCTCCCGCCCGAGCCGGTGCCGGCCACGATGATCGAGCACCTGCGACGTGAAGCCGACGTCGGCGGATACGTCGCAGCTGCTCGTCAGAGCGGCGCCCTCGCTGCTGTTCCCCATTCGCTGGCCCGGGTCATCGGTGCTCAGGCAACCGATATCGCTTTGACGGACAGCGCGACCCGCGCGTGGAACGACTTCCTCGCTGCCGTTCCGCTCGGACCCGGTGATCGAATTCTCATCAGCGGAGTCGAATACGCGAGCAACGCCATCGCTGCACTGGGGCGGGCGCGTTCGACCGGTGCCCACGTCGAGATCATCCCGAGCGATCAGTACGGACGCATCGACCTCGACGCACTCGAGAACATGCTCGACGATCGGGTTCGCGTCGTCTCCGTCGTCCACGTCCCCACCAACGGCGGCCTGATCAACCCCGTTCGCGAGGTCGTCGAACTCGCGAGGGCCCACGGCTCGCTCGTTCTGCTCGACGCATGCCAGTCCGTCGGCCAATTGCCCATCGACGTCACCGAACTCGGCGTCGACGCCCTCAGCGCAACCGGCCGCAAGTGGCTCCGCGGGCCACGCGGAACCGGATTCCTGTACGTCCGCCCCGGACTCGTCGATGCACTCGAACCCGCTGCGATGGACCTGCACGGAGCGGAATGGACCGGCGAGAACAGCTTCGTCCCTGCGCCGGATGCAACACGATTCGAACTCTGGGAAACGAGTGTCGCGGCGCGCCTGGGTCTCGGCGTCGCCGCCGACTATCTGCTCTCGATCGGCACCGACACGGCGTGGGAGCAGATCGAATCCCGAGCAGTCACGCTGAGGGAAGGTCTGGCAGCGATTTCCGGAGTCGAAGTCCGCGATCGAGGAACCCATCTGAGCGGCATCGTTTCCTTCACCGTCGACGGTATTTCCGAGCACCTGGTTCGGGATCAGCTTGCAGCACAGAACATCACCGTCACCGTCAGCGGTCGCGGGTCCACCCTCCTCGACATGGATGCCCGCGGACTCGACGCCGTGGTTCGCGCATCGCCGCACTACTTCGTCGACGAAGCCGACCTGGACACATTTCTGGGCGCGGTGAGGAGTTTGCAAACCTCCCGTTGACCGGGACCATGCCTGATCTGCGGAAGTCGAAACTGCAACTGTGGGGTGATCAGCAGTTTCGCCTTCCGAGAGGACTATTCGCATGGCCGACCCCACCGTCAGACCGATCTCCGCTGCCGACATCACCACCTGGGACTACGAGGCCGACGTCGTCATCGCGGGATACGGCATCGCCGGCGTCACCGCTGCGATCGAAGCAGCTCGTGCCGGCGCCGAGGTGCTCGTCCTGGAGCGGACGGGCGGTTGGGGCGGAGCCGCGTCACTGGCTGGTGGATTCATCTACCTGGGCGGTGGAACGCCGTTGCAGAAGGCGTGCGGGTTCGAGGACTCGGTCGAGAACATGAAGACGTTCATGAAGGCAGCGCTCGGCCCCGGAACCGACGATACGAAGATCGACGCGTACTGCGAGGGCAGCGTCGATCACTACAACTGGCTCGTCGACGCCGGGGTCCCGTTCAAGGAATCGTTCTGGGGTCAGCCCGGCTGGGAACCGCCGTACGACGACGGCCTGATGTACTCGGGAGGCGAGAACGCCGCGCCGTTCAACACCCTCGTCGACCCCGCGCCCCGCGGACACGTTCCGCAGATGTCCGAGAAGAACACCGGCGAGAAGGGCGGCGGCTACATGCTGATGAAGCCACTCGTCGAGACGGCCGAAAAGCTCGGCGTCCGAGCAGAATACGATCTGCGCGTCCAAACTGTGGTGGTAGACGGCGATCGGGTTGTCGGCGTCGTCGCCAAGCGTTACGGCAAAGACGTCGCGATTCGCGCACGCAAGGGAGTCGTGCTGGCGATGGGCAGCTTCGCGTACAACAACGAGATGGTGCGCTCGAACGCACCGCGTATCTTCGGCCACCCGGCGGCCTCCATCGAGGCGCACGACGGCCGCGCAATCCAGATCGGTCAGGCACTCGGCGCCGACACCGCACACATGGACGCCACCGAGGTCGCGTTCTTCTGCGACCCGCAGTTGATGGTGCGCGGCATTCTTGTCAACGGCCGCGGTCAGCGATACATCCCCGAGGACACCTACCCCGGCCGCGTCGGCCAGGCAACGCTGTTCCAGCAGGACAACCAGGCATTCCTCGTGATCGACGAAGCTGCGTACGAGGAAGGCATGAATGCCGAATCGTCCAGTGCACAGTTGCGGGCGCAGCCGAGCTGGGTGGCGGAGACCGTCGAGGAACTCGAAGCCGAGATGGGATTGCCCGCCGGATCGCTGCAATCCACCGTCGACCTCTACAACCGGCACGCGGCTGAAGGTTCGGATCCGGTGCTCGGCAAGAAGTCCGAGTGGGTGAAGCCGATCGTCGGCCCGTTCGCGGCAATCGATCTCCGTGGCCGCACAGGCGGATTCACGCTGGGAGGATTGAAGACCACCGTCGATTCCGAGGTTCTGCACGTCTCGGGTGCGCCGATCCCCGGACTTTTCGCAGCGGGTCGCTGCACGTCCGGTGTCTGTGCGGGCGGTTACGCCAGCGGGACAAGTCTCGGCGACGGCAGCTTCTTCGGACGTCGTGCCGGAATCAGCGCGGCGCGCTAGATCACCACAACTCGCACGCCCTCGGCAAAGCGGTACGGCTGAGTCTGCAGGACCGCGCCGAGGTGTTTCCTCAGTCTGGACACCTCGGCGCGCACTGCCACGACATGCTCGCGATCACCGAAGAGCACTTCGCTCAGGCCTGCGGCATCCACACCTGCCGGACCGACGGCTGCCAGTGCCCGCAAGATCTGGGCGTGACGCGGCGAAAGCGCGCGCGTCCAGTTGGCGTCACCACGCACCGTCACCTGCGGCGATGCGCCGAGGGCCAGCTCCAGCTCGATCAACGGCCCGCCGACGCCGGTGCGCAACAGCCAGCCGTCTCCGAGCGGCTCAGGCAGACACATCCCCAGACCTGGCACGATGACGGGCTTTCCCGCACTGGGTGCTGCCACGCGGTCAGGCGCGGCAATCCCGCTGGCGCCGGCCACCCAGCCGTACTCGTCGACCACCAATGCCGGACCTGTTCCTGCCGCGAACAGCGGTGCCGCCCGCGAGCGCAGGCGCTCGAGCGAAGCCGCGTGCTCGCGCCACAGCGTCGCCTCCGCGAGGCGAACCGCGGTGCGCACCAGCGCGACGGTGGTGGGATGCACCGAAGCTGCGGATCCACTGATGTCCACCACGCCCAGTATCTCGCCCGTCCGTGGGTCGTGCACGGGCGAGCCGGTACACGACCAATTGTGATGCGTGGGCGCATAGTGCTCGGCCGAGAAGAGTTGCACCGCAGAGTCTTCGATCAGCGCGGTACCTATCGCGTTGGTCCCCACCGACTGCTCCGACCAGCGTGCGCCTTCCGCGAACCCGAGAGCGTCCGCCGCACGTTTGACGGTCTTCGCCCCTTCGCGCCAGAGCAGGACACCGTCGGCGTCGGCAACGACCACGATGAAGCCCGCGTCCTCGGCGACCTCGGTGAGCGTGGTTCGCAGTTCGGGCAGAACGCTTCGCAGCGCGGTACGCGAACGCCTCGCCTCCAACTCGGAGAAATCGGCAACAGTAGACGCACCGCAGTGATCCGGCGTGAGCCCGCCGGCGGCCACCCTCGACCACGACCGCGCCACGACGGTCCGCGGCTGCGCCGGTGGTTCCTGGCCGGAGAGAACTGCGTCGTGCACCCGACTGAGTAGGCGAGCATGCTGCGACAGGTCGGTACCCGGCACGACGGCACCGAGCCGACTGCCTTCGGGAGCGTTCCCCACGGTGGTCACTCCGTCAGGCTACCGCTTTCGATGTGACGCGAACCACGTCCACACGGCCAGGTCCCCACCACCTGCGATTAGCGGCCGGGAGCAAACTCCGGTAACGTATCCAAAGTTGTCTCGGCGAGGGTGAATCGCAGCAGTTCCACACGTTGCAGGTTTACCGTGATCGACGCGGCTACGGCTCAGCTCGAGCGTTTCGCTCCTGGCCGTGTGCGCGCCTGTCCGCCTTGCCGCAGGCAAAACCACACGTCAGTAAACCGAGCACGAACCCCGTGAGTTGTAG
The DNA here is from genome assembly GCF_048573875.1 of Rhodococcus sp. SB1D. NCBI lineage: Bacteria > Bacillati > Actinomycetota > Actinomycetes > Mycobacteriales > Nocardiaceae > Rhodococcus > Rhodococcus sp. SB1D. Next base: position 62,085 of record NZ_JBMAIQ010000013.1, on the reverse strand, counting down.
GAGCCGTTTCATCATGTCTGAAGAAAACAACCTCGTCGCCGTCGTCCGCACCGAATTCGGCAAGGGCGCAGCTCGCCGCGCACGTCGTGACGGCCAGGTCCCCACGGTTCTGTACGGCCACGGTGAAGATCCCCGCCACCTCAATGTGCCGGCTCGCGACTTCGCCGCCATCCTCCGTGCACACGGCACCAACGCCATCCTCACCCTCGACATCGAGGGCACGGAGCAGGTTGCACTGACCAAGTCGGTCGTCGTGCACCCCATCCGCAACTACATCGAGCACGCCGACCTCCTCGTCATCAAGAAGGGCGAGAAGGTCACGATCGACGTGAACGTCATCGTCGTCGGCGATGCTGCTGCAGGCACGATGGTCGCGCAGGACGCATCCACGATCTCCATCGAGGCCGACGCGCTTCACATCCCCGAGCAGATCGAGGTTTCGGTCGAGGGTCTCGAGATCGGAACCCAGATCCTGGCCAGCCAGCTCGAACTGCCCAAGGGCTCGACCCTGCAGGCTGACGCCGACACCCTGATCGTCAACGTCGTTGCTGCACCCACCGAGGCAGACCTCGAAGAGGGCGCAGAAGCTCCCGCCGCCGACGAGGCTGCAGAAGAGGCCTGATCCTCTCGGTTCCAACAGAACTCACTGCGCGCGGCGCGTCATTCCGATTCGGAGTGACGCGCCGTTCGTGCGTAGCAGGAAAAATCAAGCCAGAAAGTAGCGTCCGTTGAGCACAGATACCGCCCTCGTCATCGGCCTGGGTAATCCCGGCCCCCAGTACGAGAAGACCCGGCACAACGTCGGCTTCATGGTCGCCGGCACCCTTGCCGGGCGCATGGGCGGAAAGTTCAACGTACACAAGAAGAGTGGTGCCGAAATCGTCGAAGGTCGCCTCGCCGGCCGGCGCGTGATTCTCGGAAAACCACGCTCGTACATGAATCTCTCGGGTGGCGCTGTCGCCGGTCTCGCACGGTTCTTCTCGGTCGACGCCGCGAACATCATCGTCGTCCACGACGAACTGGATCTCGATTTCGGGACGATCAGACTCAAACTCGGCGGCGGCGAAGGCGGCCACAACGGCCTGCGGTCCATTTCGAGTTCGTTGACCACCAAGGACTACCTGCGCACGCGCGTCGGGATCGGTCGTCCGCCGGGCCGCATGGACCCGGCGGACTACGTTCTCAAGCCGTTCTCGTCCACGGAGCGAAAAGAACTCGATCTCGTATGCGAAGAGGCTGCGGATGCAGTGGAGCTACTGCTTGAACTCGGGTTGGAAGCCGCACAGAACCGCCTGCACTGACGGTCAGTTACCCAGCAGTGCAGCCGAATTCGCGCGGCGGAGCTTCCCCGACGACGTCTTCGGGATACTGCCGGGACCCAGGACCGCAACGGCGCGAGGTCGGACACCGACGTCGGCAACCACGGCGTGGACCACTTCGCGTTCGATACGCTTGACCTCTTCCGGATCTTCGAAAGCGTTGGTCTCGACGGCGACTGCAAAGCTCTCACGCTTCTGGCCGGCGTCGAGACGAATCGCGACGGCATTTCCGGGACGCACACCGGCAACGGTTCCGGCCGCCCGTTCGATGTCTGTGGGGTACACGTTCCGGCCGCCCATGATGATGACGTCCTTGACTCGCCCGCACACCACGACCAGTCCTTCCTCGGTGAAGTACCCGACGTCACCGGTGTCGAGCCAACCGTCGGCGTCCTGGGCCGGCTTGTGTCCGTCGACCGTGACGTACCCGGGAGTGACTGCCTTGCCGCGAACCTCGATGATTCCGACACCGCGGGCCGGAAGCACCTGACCGTCACGGTCGACGATGCGTCCCTCGAGGTCAGGCACCATCTTGCCGAGTGTGGCGAGGGCACGAGCGTTGGGGCGATTGGACGGCACCGCTCGAGACATCGATTCGAGAAAGTCTGGATCGACGTAGTCGAGGACCTGACCTTGATCGGGATCCGGAATCGACACGGCGAGCGTGGTTTCCGCCATTCCGTACACGGGCGCCAGCGCAGTCGGGTTCAAACCGAAACGCGCACCGGCCTCGGCGAGTGCATCCATCGTGTCGGGATCCACCGGCTCGGCGCCGTTCCACATGTATCGGACGCTGGACAGGTCGACTGCCCCGTCTTCCGCCTGTGCGAGTCGACGAGCCAAGAGCGAGTACGCGAAGTTCGGTGCGGCGGTGACAGTTCCGCCGTACTTGCCCATCAGTTCGGCCCACAGCACCGGGGTGCGCAGGAAATCCATCGGCGTGATGCTGATGACCTCTGCGCCCACCTGCATCGGAACCGTGAGAAAACCGACCATGCCCATGTCGTGGAAGAGCGGAAGCCAGCTCACCATCACGTCGTCTTCGATGGAGAACTTGATGCGGTTGATCATGGCGTAGGCATTTGTGTAGAAGTTCTCGTGCGTGATCTGCACGGCCTTGGGCGAACCGGTGGAACCGGACGTCAACTGCTGGAGTGCGATATCCGATTCGGCCGTCTCCACGGGATCGATCGACGTTCCGCTGCGAAGCTCGTCCACCGTCACGACGGTGATGCCACGCTCTTCGAGGAGCGGCTTGGCCGCGTCGAAGGGCGCACCCAGAATGACGGCTTTCGCGGAGATCATGTCGATCACAGTCTCGGTGTCCTGAGCCCAGACGCCCAGATCCGTTCGGGGGGTCGGCTGATGCAGCATCGTCACCGACGCACCGCGCATCCACGTCGCCTGGCAGGCAGGTGCGATGTCGACGGGCTGTCCGGCGAGAATGCCGATCGCGACGCCGCGATCGATACCGACCTCGGCCAGGCCGCCGGCCATGCGCCGAGCCTCCTGGTGGATGTCGCCCCAGGTCTGACGGAAAGCGTTGTCCGGCTCTCCCGTCACCAGGCCGCGGTCGGTGACTGCGGCGGTCGCATACATCTCTTCGGTGAACTTGCTCAACGCAACTCCTCGGTCAGTGTCACTCTTCGATCAGTGCAACTCTTCGCAGGACACAAATGGCTGTGTGTTCGAACACACACATACATGGATAATCAGCGATCGTTCGCCGAGTGTTACGCCGCAGTGGCTATTGCATCGTGGTCTGCGAGTATCCTTTCTCTGTTGTGCTGCCGCACTCTCCACCTGTCCGCGCACCGGCACGTCGCCGGCACCGACGCCCACTTCGAGAGGTTCTTCGTTGACTACCCCGTCCGACTCGACCGTCCCTTCCGACTCGACTGTCCAGTCCGACACCGAAGGCCCCGATTCAACCGAGAGCGGGTCGGTCGCGGTCACGACGACGACCAAGGGCCTGTCCGCCGAGGCAGAGCGTCGCCGCACCTTCGCCGTCATCTCGCATCCCGACGCCGGAAAGTCGACGCTGACCGAAGCGCTGGCACTGCACGCGAAGAAGATCTCGGAGGCAGGAGCCGTCCACGGCAAGGCAGGCCGCAAGTCGACGGTCTCGGACTGGATGGAGATGGAGAAAGCCCGCGGCATTTCCGTCAGTTCCACCGCACTGCAGTTCAACTACCACTCCTCCGAGACCCCGGACGAGCAGATCAACGTCATCAACCTCGTCGACACCCCCGGTCACTCCGACTTCTCCGAGGACACGTACCGCGTCCTGACCGCCGTCGACGCGGCGGTCATGCTCATCGACGCTGCCAAGGGCCTCGAACCGCAGACGCTCAAGCTGTTTCAGGTGTGTCGTCACCGCGGCATTCCGGTCATCACCGTCATCAACAAGTGGGACCGTCCCGGTCAGACTCCTCTCGAACTGCTCGACGAGATCAGCGAACGGATCGGCCTCACGCCCACCCCCCTGTACTGGCCGGTCGGCATCGCCGGCGACTTCCGCGGACTGCTGCGGCGCGGTGAAGACGGTGAGGCTCGCGAGTACGTCCGCTTCACCCGCACCGCAGGCGGCGCGAAGATCGCCCCCGAAGAGGTCATGGACGCCGACGCGGCGCTCGCCAAGGAAGGCTCCGAGTGGGAGACCGCGGCCGAGGAGAGTGAACTGCTCTCCGCTACCGGCCAGGACCACGATCAGGAGATGTTCCTCGCCGGTCAGACTTCCCCGGTGATCTTCGCGTCCGCGATGCTCAACTTCGGCGTCCGCCAGATCCTCGACACCCTCGTCGAATTGGCGCCGCCGCCGCGTGGGCGCGAAGACCTCAGCGGAAAGCCACGCGAGGTCACCGATCCGTTCAGTGCGGTCGTCTTCAAGGTGCAGGCCGGTATGGACACCGCGCACCGCGACCGTCTGGCGTTCATGCGCATCGTCTCCGGCGTGTTCGAGCGCGGCATGGTTGTCACACACGCCCAAACCGGCAAGCCCTTCACGACCAAGTACGCCCAGACGGTGTTCGGACGTGAACGTTCCACCGTCGAATCCGCGTTCCCCGGCGACGTCGTCGGCCTCGTCAACGCCACCGCACTCGCACCCGGCCACACGCTGTACACCGAGAAGAAGGTGGAGTTCCCGCCGATCCCGTCGTTCGCGCCGGAACACTTCTCGATCCTGCGCGCCGAAAGCGCCGGCAAGTACAAGCAGTTCCGCCGTGCTGTCGACCAACTCGATTCCGAGGGCGTCGTCCAGATTCTCCGCAACGACATCCGCGGCGACGCCTCCCCCGTCATGGCGGCTGTCGGCCCGATGCAGTTCGAGGTCGTCGCAGCGCGCATGAAGGCCGAGTTCAACGTCGAGGCCAAGATGGAACCGCTCGGCTACGCATTGGCTCGCCGTACCGACGCCGCGTCCGAGGTCGAACTGAACCGTCAGCGCGGTGTGGAGGTCTTCACCCGTTCCGACGGTGTTCTGCTCGCCCTGGTCAGTGACAAGTGGCGCCTGCAGTACATCCAGAAGGAACTCCCGGATCTGACGCTCGAACCCCTCGTCGCTGCTGCGGACTGATGAGCCTGATCGAGGCGCTGTTCGACGCCGAACTGCACATCGGCAGCGCCACGATTCTCTGGCGAGAGATCATCGGAAACGCGTTCGGAATCGGCTCCGCGATCGCGGGCGCGCGACGCTCGGTATGGGCGTGGCCCGTCGGTATAGCCGGAAATGCCTTGTTGTTCACGGTGTTCATGGGCGCACTTTTCCACACGCCGCAAGAGCTCAATCTCTACGGCCAGGCCGGCCGTCAGTTGTTGTTCATCACCGTCAGCGTCTACGGGTGGACTCAGTGGCGACGCGGGGCACGCGACTCCGGTCGCGCAGTCCTGCCCCATTGGGCGACAACTCGCGAGCGCGTCGCCATGATCGCCGTCATGACCAGCGGCACAATCGCTTTCGCCTGGATCTTCGACCTCCTCGGCTCGTACGGAGCGTGGGCAGAGGCCTGGATCTTCACCGGCTCCATCCTCGCGACATACGGCATGGCGCGCGGCTGGACCGAATTCTGGCTCATCTGGATCGGCGTCGACGCCGTTGGTGTTCCCCTTCTTTTCCGAGCCGGCTATTACCCTTCGGCGATCCTCTATCTGGTCTATGCATTCTTCGTCCTGTGGGGCTTCGCAATGTGGCTGCGCATTCAACGCCGAACTCCACAAGGGGTGTGACCGTAAACCAACTCCTGGTATGTTTGCGTCGATTAAGCAAACCGGCGGTCTGTTTACGGGCATCAGGAGCGAAACAATGGAAGACAAGAATTCTCACGGAATAGTGGGCCCCAACGGTTCCGGCAACGGATCGAGAGCCAATAGCTCCGCAAGTAATGGTTCTGCAAGCAATGGTTCTGCAAGCAATGGTTCTGGGAGCAACCTTTCCACGGGTAACGGTTCCACCAGTCCCACCGCCACAGCGGATTTTCTGTCGACCGCACCCAAGCAATCCGATGCATTCACGTTTCCGCTTCCTGCCCGAACCACGGCCGCACACAGCAGCGGAGAGGACCTTTCAGTGCCAGCTTCAACACGCGAATCATCGAGGACGCTCGAAACTCGGAGTCGTACCGTCGTACGTCGCGACGCGATGGGCGTAGCCGCCGTTCGAGTGGCCGGTCGACTCACCCACACCGAACTCATCTCAAATCAGGCCTCACCCTCGAGCACACATTCCTCCGACCCCACGACGGATCTGGACGAGTTGCTCACGATGCTCGGCAGCTACCTGTTGTCCTCGGGGTTCGAACATCCCGAAATCCACGCCAAGCTGGGCGGACAGTCGATTGTCGTCAACCTCGTTTCACCGGAAATCAGCGCCAGCTGAGCTCGACCCAGCTGTCACTTAGGGCCACAGCACTGCTCGTGTCCATGCTCGGTCCGAGCCGCGCCGGTACAACCACCGCTGATGCCGACGCCCGGAGTCTGCCTGCCAGAACTCGACAGACTCCGGCTCGAGGCACCACGCACGCCAGTCCTTCGACACGAACCCTGGGTCGTCGCTGATTCTTGCTTCCGCAGCGGCCACCGACGCGTCGTACGCCCCTAAGTCTTCGAGCACCTCGCTCTGCTCACTTGCCGTCGCCACCGCTCTCGCCGTGACGGAGCGTTCGACGAAGTCTCGGCGTCGAAGTGCGTCGTCGCCCTCGCGAACCGTTCCGCGAATCCGGACCTGTTGGCCTGTTTCGCGCCAGTAGAAGGCGAGCGATGCTCGCGGATTTTCTTTCAGCTCAACGCCTTTCGGCGAAGCAGCTGAACCAGAGAACCAGAACCCACCCTCGGTCACGTCCTTGAGGATGAGGAAGCGAGAATCAGGCATACCGTCGCCGTCCACGGTCGAGAGCGCACACACGTGTGGCTCGACGACGCCGAAGGCTACGGCCGCACGGAGCCAGTCGAGGAACAACTCCCCCGGCTTTTCCGGAAAACACTCGGGCGCGGGCGGCGGAGTTCCGGTCAGCGCGGGGATACCGCGAATCCACGTCCGTACGTCAGGCAGCGAAAAATCTGCATCAACCATGAGCCGACTCTAATCGCGGGCGACCTCAGGAGACGTTGCGAACGACCGAGTCGCCGAACGACGGTTGCTGCAGCAGCGCCCACTTGTTGGACGTCAATCGGAAACTCGGCATGTCGGCGAGCGCCACCACCGATTCCCAGGTCCGCTCGTAGCTCGTGTGGGAGATTCGCCATTCACCGTCGCTGCAGCGGGTGTATCTGTCGTGATAGAAGGCCGATCCGCGAAGCAGCATGCCGTCTTCGGGGATGACCACTGTGTCCGCGAGGCACCAGATCCCGGTTGCGGTGTCTCCGTCGACGTCGATCTCGGGTTGCCCGCACTGATGTTCGGTGATGATGTGTGATCCGAGAGTGTTCTCGAGGAAGGAGACGAACGAATCTCGGGAATCGAAACTGAGTTGTTCTCCGTAGATCGCGGTGGCGTCGACGGTCAGAGTGTCGGCGAATTCGACCCACGATTTGGTGTCCAAGGCGCGTGCGTATCGGTACTTGAGTCTTTGGATGAGAACAATCGCTTCGAGATCCATGATCCCCGCCTCCCGGTGCAGCAACCACCCGTCCTATGTGTGCACATTAGCCTGTATCACGCCGAAACGGGCATTACTCTCAAAGCTAGTAGAAATGTCAGCCGATAACACGCTTTTCCAGGCCGTCGAGCATGATCGTGATCTTCTCGTCCAACCAACCTCGCCCGTGCCACGTCGATTCGTCGCCGATTCCCTCGATCAACGACTCCGATGCATTCCAACTTTCCTGATACGCCTGTCGCGCGGAACGTGAATCGGCGGAGCTGACGGTCTTGTCCATCGCCGCCATCATTGCGAACTGCGTCATCGTCACCTCGGAGATGAAGTCCACCGCCAATATCGCATCGTGGGGTGTGAAGCCTTGCGCAGTCAACGAACCGACCAGTTTCTCCACGATCTCGATTATCGCCGGCGGCGTGCCCGGAACTGCGAGACCGACCTGGGCCAGACCTGGATAGCGCTCGAACGAGGACCACAGAACGTCGCAGAAATCCTTCAGGAATTCGCGCCACGGACGATTCGTATCGGGCCATACAGTCTGACGCACAACATGATCCGAGCAGGCACGCAGCAGCGCTTCGCGGTCTGCGAAGTAGCGATAAAGTGCAGAATGACTGACGCCCAGCCGCTTTGCCACGCTCGGCATGGTCAGTTCACTCAGATCACCGGCGAGGGCGGCCTCGACGATGTCCGTTGTCGACAACGTCGGCGGCCGCCCCGTCTTCTTTCCGGTCTGCATTCTGCTCAGCTTGCCACCAACCGCCATCCCGACGCACGGTGGCGCTGATTCCAGAACGCGGCGTAGTTCCCACCGGCTGCGAGCAGGACTTCGTGGGTGCCCACTTCGACTATCGAACCGTCGTCACCGAGCACGATGATCTGATCTGCGGCCACGACGGTCGACAGTTTGTGAGCGATCACGAGCAGTGTGCTTTCCCTGGCGAGTTCTTGCATCGCACGTTGAACGTGTGCCTCGTTCTCGGGATCGAGCGCGGCAGTCGCCTCGTCGAGCAGAACGACAGGTGCGCGTTTGAGGAGTGCGCGTGCAATGGAGACCCGCTGCCGCTCTCCACCGGACAGTGCCGTCCCGCCCTCACCGACACGGGTGTCCCAACCCCGCGGAAGCCGCTCGACGATTTCCGCGACGCCCGCGATCCGAGCTACGTCGAAGACTTCCTCGTCCGTGGCTTCGGGGCGGCCGAGGCGGATGTTCGCGATCAACGTGTCGTCGAAGAGGTACACGTCCTGGAAGACCAGAGACAGCTGCGACATCAGGTCGGCACTCGTGAGGTCCCGCACGTCGACGCCGCAGACACGCACCACACCGGAGTCGACGTCGTAGAAGCGCGAGATCAACCGGGTGACGGTCGTTTTGCCGGACCCTGACGGACCGACCAACGCCGTCAACGACTTCCGTGGCACGTCGAAGGAGATGTTTCGCAGAACCTGCCCACCGTCCGCGTATCCGAAGTCGACGGCGTCGAACTGCACTGCCGTCTCCCCCGTCGCCGTCCCGCTGGTATCGGGTTCGACCATTGGTTCAACTTCGAGGATCTCGGACATTCGCCGGATTTCATTGCGCGCCATTCTGATTGCACCGCCGAACTCGCCGATCTCACCCAGCGGCTGGATGAACCGTGCGGTCAGTCCGAGTAGCGCGATCAACGTGACCGGATCGATGTCGCCGCCGAGCGCGAGGAACGCGCCCAAGATGATCACGGCAGAGAACACGAATTGCAGGGCGATCCCGTTGACCACGGACCCGATCACCACGAACCACAGTTGTGAACGACCCGCAGTGTGTTGCGCTTCGATCGCGTCGTCGAGCGGTTCGTACACCCCGTGGGTGCGTCCGAAAGCACGCAGGACCGGTTGGCAACGCGCGTATTCGAGCACTCGATTGTTCGATTCGACGGCCGCTGCATGGGCCCGATCGTCGGCCTTGGCAGTCATCGTCGAGGCAAATCGTGCTGCCGCGAAGAGAATTGGAACGCTGATTACCAGCGCGAGCCCGAGCCGCCAGTCGAAGAACAACATGCACACGACAATGGTTGCCGGGCTGGCAATTCCGGAGATGATCGGTGTCATCAGGTGCGCAGCCGCCCCCATCACCGAGATGGTGCCCTTGCTGGCAACCTGCGATACCTGCCCGAGTCGGCCGGCGCCGAACCAGCCGAGCGGCAGAGTGACGAGATGATCTCCCAGGCGCAGATGCATCGTCCGCAGCAGAGTGAGGGCCGACTCGAAACCCTTCATCGCCTGCAGGTAGTGCGCAATCGAACTGATCACAGCGCATACGGCCATGGCGGCGAGCCACCGAACGAAACTGCCCCAATTCTGATCGAACAGTGCCTGCACCGCAGGGACCAGAAGCGCCACTGCCAAACCCTGCATCACGCCGTACAACACTGCCCACACCAGGAACTCGCGATAGCGGCCCTGATTCTGCGGGCCGAGTATCCGGAAGAGGTCGCGAATCATGAGTTGGCCTTTCCTGCTGCGTCAGACTTACCTGCGGTGTTGCGTTCAATCGAGTCGGCCCGACTGTGTTCAATCGAGTCGGCCCGACTGTGACTCGCCCACATCCGCGCATAGGTTGAACCACTCGCCACGAGCTGATCGTGCGTGCCCTTCTCCACGATCCGTCCGGCGTCGAGGACCACGATCTGATCGGCACTCACGATCGAAGCCAACCGGTGCGCGATCACCAGCACGGTGCGCCCCACCGTCAAGCGCGACAGCGCTTCTTGGATATCGGCTTCGGACTCCGGGTCGGCGAACGCAGTTGCCTCGTCGAGCACGAGAACAGGAGTGTCCGCGAGAATCGCACGCGCGATGGAGACTCTTTGGGCTTCACCACCCGAGAATCTGGCGTCGACCCCGACCACCGAGTCGTACCCCCTCGGGAGCGCTTCGATTCGGGTGTCGATCTGCGCGGCTGCGGCAGCGGCCTTCACCTCGGCCGAAGTCGCCTGCGGTCGGGCAAGCCGAATGTTGTCGAGCACGGTCGCTTCGACCAGCTGCACGTCCTGCAGAACGAATCCGACGTGGCGGTACAGCTCGTCGGTAGCGACTTCCCTGACGTCGACACCACCGATGGCCACGGATCCGGCACGCACGTCGTGGAACCTCGGAACCAGCGTTGCCAGCGTCGACTTACCCGAACCCGAAGGTCCGACCAACGCCGTCACCGTGCCCTCCGGCAGCGTCAGATCGATGTCGGACAGGACGTCGGCGCCGTCGTCGTATGCAAAGGAAACTCCGGAGAATCGAACTTCGTTCCCCACAGGCTTTTTCGGATGATCGGTTTCCGGCAGAGCGTCGGTTGCGAACAGCGCGATCAGTCGCGCCGCAGCGGCGGCTGCCTCACGGCGAGCCTGCATACCGAAACCGATGGTCGTCACCGACACCGGAATCACCATCGCGACAAGAGAACTGGTCAGCACATCGACGGGTGACACCCATCCGGAGTGAACGAACCACGAGCCGAGGCCAAGGTTGACCACCAGCACAACCGGTGCGCTCAACGCAATCGAGGCCAGCGCCTCGGTCCGGAGCATCGGGCGAACCCAGCCCTCGTACGAGACGGCAAACGCCTTGGCAGCGTCGCGGTATCGAGAATGTGACTGCTTGTCCTGACCGAAGGTCTTGACCACTGCGATGCCGGTGACGAACTCGACGATGGTGTTGCTGATGGCCGCGATGCCCTCATTCATCCGGCTCATCTTGACGGCCATGTCCTTGGTCATCATCGCGTAGGCGATCATGTAGATCGGGAGGGTGGCAATCGCGACCAGTCCCAGACGCCAGTCGATCGAGATCACGTAGCCGAGCCCGACGAGCGGCACCGCAATGGCGCCGGTGGTCTCGACGGCGCTGTGCGCAACCAGGTAGTGGAGATCGGAGATGTCGTTCTGCGCGGCTTTTCGCACGGTTCCGGACGAGTGGGAGGTGAACCAGCCCAGTGGAAGTCGACCCAGTGTCGCTGCGATTCGACGCCGAAGCACAGCTTGAAGATTGACATCGGCGAAGTGCGTCACGATCAATGCACCGCCTCCGAAGAACGCACGCATACCCAGACCGAAGACGACCACCCACACGATCGTCCAGACGCGAGACGAGTCGATGTCGCCGCCCACGATCAGCGTCTTACCCAACTCGGCGATGGCCACGTACGGCACGATGGCCGCGACCGCGGCGATCACCTGCATCACCATCGCGATGGTGGTCCGTGTACGAACTGGCGCAAGGAGTTCGCGAAGCGCGCTCTTGTGCGCCGCCGCTTCAGCTTTGGCTTGCGAGGCTTCGGCCGTCGCTCCTTGTGATGCGTCGGCCTCTTCAGATGAAATGTCTGCTTTCGTAGCCTGTGTCGTCGTCATTTCGAGAACGCCTTCCATCGGGTAACTGCGTCGGCGTCGGATGCGATGCGGCCTTGGAGTTCCGCGCCGGTGAGAGTGCGATCGGCAAGAGCCTCGAGGTCTTCGAGGATCCAGTAGACCGCGAAAGGATAACTGCCGAACCAAAGTTCACCGCTCACGTCCGCCGTGCGTCCGGCCTTCACTGCGGAGATCTCGTTGAACAGTGGATTTGCGTGAACTAGAGCGCCGTCGTAGATGTTGCCCGAGGTCACGACCATCGCGTCCGCCGCGTGCTGTCCGACCTCCTCGCCCGACACCGAAGACGTGGCAACACCTGTGTTGGGGCCGATCTTCGCGTCGAGTTCGGCTTGCGGGCGCCCGAAACCGGCTTCCTCGATGATCGAGGACATCGGCGACTGTGGGATGACGGTGTACATGCCGCCGGAGAATCCCACCAGCACTGACAGCGTCTGCGGTTGCGCCTCGAACGTTCCGGATACTTCGGCAAATTTGGTCTCGAGCCTCGACACGATTTCGCGAGCTTCGGACTCTCGACCCAGTGCAGTCGCCGCGGTATTCAGAACTTCGCGCCACGGCGCCGCATAGGCGAGCACCGTCGTCGGGGCAATCTCGTTGGCCTGCGCGGTGATCGACGTCAACGAGCCGACATCACTGAGCAGGATTCGGTCAGGATGAACGGCCGCGATCTGCTCCACATCTGGTGATTGGAAGAACGTCGGTTTGTCGACGACCTCGATCCCCTCACTCTGCAATATCTCCTTCGCCGCCTGCGACTGCAGCGTGGCGAAGACCGTATCGGGCTTGACCCCGAGCGTGAGTGCGTTGAGCGCTGCGAACTCGTCCAGTGCGAGCAGTTTCTGAGGTGCAGGTACGGCCGACGACTCGCCTGTTTCCGATGCGTCTGCGTCATCGCCGCCCACGGAGCAACCGACAAGCGCCGTTGCTGTCGCTGCGAGTGCCGTTGCTCGCAGGCCCCACTGCTGCCGCATCCTTCTCTCCCCGCTTTAGTTACACGCTGTCTCGATTAGGGGAGCCTACAATAAGTCACGCCTTTTGTGCAGTCCTCGTCGCTGGAAGTGCAATCGCCGGCAGACAGGCGACAACACTGATGACGGCACCCATCACGAACGCCAGCGCGAACGAGTCGCCGGAAATGCCGATCGCCAGGACCGCTGTGGTCACCGGGGCGCCCACCGCCGAACCGACGGTTCTGATCACACTGTTGACTCCACTGGCTGCTGCCATTTCCGATGGCGGGACGATCGAGGCAACCAACAGAGCACAGACCGCGAACCCCACGCCGTTCCCCAATCCGACGAGGGAAAAGAACGCCACGATCGCAACCACCGAACTCGGCCAGATCGCGAGTCCGACTGCGCCCGCCGCCATGAGGGCCAGCGCGATGACAGCGGGCACCCGCGGCCCGAATCGCCGCGCGAGAGCCGGCGTCAAGCGGCCACCGAGAAAGACGAGGACAGCGGCGGGCAAGAGCGCCAAGCCGGTCTGCACAACGGTGAATCCGCTTCCGTACGTGGACGTGTCCGGCGCCTGGAGGATCCGCGGCAGACAGAGATAGAAAATGTACGGCACGAACCCGAACACCAGGGTGAGTGCGCTGGTGATCATCATCGGCTTGTCCCGAAAAACTCGCATGTCGACGATCGGCGCGTCGTGGCGGGAATCGACGGCAATCAGTGTCGCGAACGAAACGAACGCGACTACCACCAGACCCCAGAATCCGAGCGACAAAACTCCCCAGTCGGAGGCTTTCGTGATCGCCAATAGCAGGCTCACCAATCCGAACGCCAGAGCGCCGGCACCGGCCCAGTCCGTCGGCATACCCGGGCGGCGATGCGAGCCCGGAACCACGGCCACCACTGCGACCAATGCGAGCACGATCAAGATCCCGGTGATCACGAACAACCACTGCCAACTGAGATACTCGAGGATGACACCGCCGATCACCAGTGCACTTCCGGCACCGATTCCCAAAGTCCCAGCGAGCCAACCTATCCCTGAAGACAACTCGGGACCTACTACCGTTCTCCGCAGTACTGCCATCGCAAGCGGGAAGCTCGCCATGCTCACTCCCTGGACAGCTCGAACGACAAGCAGCACCCCGATATTCGGGGCGGCTGCCGCGGCAAATGTCGCGAGAGCGAAGATGATCAGGACGATCACCAGGACTCGCTTGTCGCCGAATCGGTCACCCATCGCGCCGACTATCGGAGCCATCACCGCGGCCGCCAACAGGTACGCCGTCAGGATCCAGCCGGTCACCGCCACGGACGTGTCGAAATGCTCACCCAACACCGGCAACGCCGGTACCAGCATGGTCTGCATGAGCGAGTAGACGAGTACCGCCCCCGCAAGCGCGGCGATCACCCGGCTCCCGGATCGCGTGGGCGCCTCCGCCAAGGTTGTCATCGACACCTTCCTCCAATCATGAATCGAATCGGAACGGAACACTCCGTTCCGATCGAGTAAACCATGCATTGCTAGCCTGTGGGAATGGCGAAAGAGAATGCGAGCCTCCCCGGACGCGCCCGAGAAGCCGCAGACAACGACGTCACCGTACTGCGAGCAGCGCGCGAGATTTTTGCCGAACAGGGTTGGAATGCACCGGTATCGGCAATTGCCACCCGGGCCGGAGTGGGAGTAGGCAGCATCTATCGCCGATACCGAGGCAAGGAGGAACTGGCGCAATCCCTGCGCGTCTGGGCGATCGACCACCTCGCCACCCTCGCCCGAGAGTGCATGAGCACCGCGAAAACCGATGAAGCCGTATTGAAGACGTTCTTCTCGCGATATCTCACCGAATCAGTGGGACCGCTCATTCCGGTCCTCGGCGGCAAGTTACCTGAACACGCCGAAGTCACTCGTGCCGCCGAAGAATTGGAGGCCGCACTGCAATCGATGGTCGACGTCTGCATCGACGCTCGCGAAGTCCCGCCCGACTTCACTGCTGCAGACGTCATGCTCATGACAGTGCATCTGCGGCCGACTCTGCCGATCGAGGGTGATCGAGCCACCGAAATACACACGCGCTATCTCGACTTCATGCTCGACGGACTTCGTGGCGGAACACCTCGACCAACGATCACTCCCCCGTCCTGGAGCGAATGGCTTCAGATGTGGCAGGGCAACTGACCCCGAGAACACCCGAATGACATGTCAGGTTAGGCTTACCTAGCTTATTTCGCCATGTTCGGAAGGTTCTCATGAAAATCAATCGCCGGCTCGCCGGCTTCGCCGCACTACCCGCCGTCGCCACGCTCCTACTCGTCGGTTGCGGAAGTAGCGACGCAGCGCCCTCTACCGAGACCAGGTCTGCCGACCAGTCCTGGAGTTACACAACGGGATACGGAAACACGATCACCCTCGACCACGCCCCGGAGCGGATCGTCGTCGACGCGTACTCCGCTGCGGCTCTGTGGGACTACGGCATTCGGCCGGTCGGCATCTTCGGTTACGGCGTCGGCAATCCAGACGTCACCGATCGCGCTGACGAGTCGACGATGACCGTCGTCGGCCGTGAAGGTGAACTCAGCGCGGAAGCTCTTGCGGCGCTGGACCCAGACCTGGTCATCGGGTACGGCAACAGCGACGACCCGACACGATGGACTTGGTGGGACGAGCCGATGGGCAAGACCGTCAACAATGTTGCACCGTTTGTCGGCGTCAAGTTCTCCGGAGCCTCGACACCGGACGTGTTGAACGAGTACGCCTCACTCGCCGAAGCACTCGGCGGGAACACCGACACAGCCGCAGCACGCGAGGGCAAGGAAGCATTCGAATCCGGTGCAGAGCGCATCCGAACTGCTGCGGCCAAGGTCGACGACATCGAAGTCCTCGCCCTGAACGGTGACAGCTCCGAGTTGTACGCAGGCACAACTGCGCTCGCTCAGTTCGGTTACCTGAAGGAACTGGGCGTGAAGTTCACCGGTCCGGGAGGCGACAAGGGCTGGGCCGATCTCAGCTGGGAACAGGTACCGGACTATCCGGCGGACATCGTGTTCCAGTTCGCGAAGTCGGCAGAGGCATTCGCGGCATCACCCGTGTTCGTCAAGCTGCCCGCGGTGACCGCGAACCAGGTGATCGACTTCGACGACAAGCGTCCCAACACCTACGCCAATTACGGCGCCTGGTTCGAGCAGGTTGCACAACTACTCGACCAGGCCCGCAACGTCGCCTGAATTACTGACCAGCAGTGATTCGTCCGGCCGCTTCCTCGAGAACGTCGAGGAAGATGGCCGCGGTGAGCGCAAATCCTTGGTTGTATCGCGCGTCGCTGGTCAACACGTTGCCCGCTTGAACTGCAGGCAACCGCTGCCACGTCGGCTGCGACTTGATCGCGTCGAGCGCTTCCTGATCGCGTGCTTGGGCGATGATCACATCCGCCGGAGCCAAGGTGTCGAGTTGCTCGAACGACAACTCGAACGAGTTCTCTGCATTGTCGTCGTCACGGAAAAGCACGTCCAGGCCGGCATCGAGTGCAACACTGATTCGCAGATTCCGCTGATGCACAAGGAAGCCCGTCGGCGTCTGAACGCCGAACACGATCTTCTCTCCGCCCAGCTTCTCCTGCAACATCGGTCGCAGTCTCGCGAGCTTGTCGTCGTACTCCGCAATGGAAGCCTCGGCGATCGTCACCCGGTCGAGCTGGCTCGCCTGCGCCATCAGAGCACCTCGCCAGTCGACCGGGTGCCCGGCAATCGGTTCGACGTCGTCGCCGACGACCAACAGCGGCGCGATGGAAGACAAGCGCTCGGTGCCGTACCAGTCACTGGTGTATCCGATCGCAGTGATGACGATCAGATCGGGCTCGAGAGCGAGCAGAGCCTCGAAGTTGGTGGAGAAGTCGCCGGCGACGTTGACGAAGCTCGCGTCCTCGATGGTGCGGCCGGGAAACTGGAATCCTGCCTTGGCGTCGGGGAACCAGAAGTTGCCCGATCCGACGATCGGGTAGTCCATCATCATCGCGAATTCGAGGTCGACGCGGCCGTCGAGCACCACCACACGCCTCGGGTCGCGCGGAACGTCGCCGCTGAACTCGGCCCACGTGTACGGGAGAGTGTCACTGGCAGAGTCGGATTCGCCATCGGAGCTTCCGCAGGCGCTCAGCGCCAATGCTGCAGCCACACCAGCTGCGCCACCGAAGAATCGGCGTCGCGAAATGCGGTCGACGATCTGAGCCCACTCCGTGTCGGTAACCTGCGCATCCAGGACGAGTGTCATACCTTTGCTCCTTCGATGTTTCGCTGACGCTCGCGTCCCAGCGGAATGACCAGCGGTGTGTGGGAAACCGGATCGTCGATGATGCGGCACGCCATGCCGAACACCTCCTGCACCAGTTCTTCGGTGATGATCTCCGCGGGCGGGCCCTCGGCGACCACCGCGCCGTCCTTCATCGCGATGATGTGAGTTCCGTAGCGGCACGCGTGATTGAGATCGTGAAGCACCGCCACCAGCGTGTGTCCGTCGTTCTCGTTCAGATCGCGGCAGAGTTCCAGCAGCTCGATCTGGTGCGCGATGTCGAGGAACGTCGTCGGCTCGTCCAGTAGCACCAACGGAGTCTGCTGCGCGAGAACCATAGCTACCCAGACACGTTGGCGCTGACCACCGGACAGTTCGTCGACCGGCCTGGCCGACAGATCCGTGACCTTGGTTGCCTCCATCGCCTTGATGACGGCGGCCTCGTCCTCTCGGGACCACTGGCGGATCAGCTTCTGGTGCGGATAACGCCCTCGCGCAACCAGATCGGCGACTTTGATTCCGTCCGGCGCGATCGACGTCTGCGGCAGAAGCCCGAGTCGCCTCGCAACTTCCTTTGCCGGGTACGACGTGATCGCCTTACCGTCGAGAAGGACCTTGCCGGTGGTCGGCTTGAGCAACCGGGACAGCGCACGCAGAAGCGTCGACTTGCCGCAGGCATTGGGACCGACGATGACGGTGAAGCCACCGTCGGGGATTTCGACGTCGAGGTGTTCCGAGATGACGCGCTTGTCGTAACCGATCGTGACGTCCTCGGCGCGAAGCCGATTCGTCCTTTCGACCACGACGGCGGCCGTACTTGTCTCGTTCACGCTGTTCCTCGTTCCTTCACCGATCACTGCTTACGTGCCTCTCGCGCGAGAAGCCATACGAAATAGATGCCACCGATGGAGACGGTGACGACGCCGACCGGCAACTGTGTCGGCGCGAAAGCTCGCTGCGCCACCCAGTCGCTGACCATCAGCAACGCGCCACCCATTGCTGCCGACGGCAGCAGGGTCACTCCGGCACTACCGGTCAATCGCCTCACCAACTGCGGAGCCGCCAGCGAGACGAACCCGATGGGACCGGCCGCTGCTGTCACCATGGCCGTCAGGGCGACGCCGAGAACAACCAGGGAAAGCCGCGTGGGTTCGGCCCGGACGCCGAGCGCCTTGGCGGCGTCGTCGCCCATCTCGAGCATCTGCATCCGCCTGCCCAACACCAGGATCAGCGGAACGAGGATGGCCAGCACGACGACCACCGGCCACACCTGAGTCCAGCCGAGTCCGTTCAACGAACCGGCACCCCACACTGCGGCAGCCATGGCGTCGTCAAGTTTCGCCTTGAGGATCATCCAGGTGTTGACCGAGCCCAACATCGCGCTGATGGCGATACCGACGATGATCAACCGGAATCCCTGCACACCTCGCTTGTACGCAAGGAGATAAACAACTGCTGCGGTGGCGATTCCGCCCACCAGAGCACCGACTGCGATCTCGTAGTAAGTACCACCGATGAGGAGGATGACCACCAAAGCGCCCGTGTACGCACCGGAGTTGAAGCCGATGATGTCCGGGCTACCCAACGGGTTCCTGGTCAGCGATTGGAAGATCGCACCGCTCATGCCGAGCGCCGCACCGAGCATCAGCGCCAACAGAACTCGGGGCAGACGCCATTCCACGACGACCATGTGGATACGCGCGGGGGCTTCGCCGAACAGTGCACCGAGGACGTCCCCGATCGGCACTTGGTAGTCACCACTACCGAGCGCGATGACACCGATGGCCAATGCAAGCGCAACGAGGACGAGGCAGACTGTGACCGTGCGGACGTCGATCCGCGCGGACCAGCCTTCTTTGGGTGAGCGCACCACCGTGGTGGCGCGCCCGAAATCGATGCTCACAGACCGCTCACCTTGCTTCGACGCACCAGCATGATCAGCACCGGAGCGCCGATGAAGGCCGTGACGATGCCGACCTGAAGTTCACCCGGGCGCAGCACGATTCGGCCGACGACGTCGGAGAAGAGAAGAAGAATCGGCGAGCACACCAACGTGTACGGGAGAATCCATCGCTGATCCGGTCCGACGAACCATCTCGCGACGTGCGGAACCATCAATCCGACGAATCCGATCGGCCCGGCCGCAGCTGTCGCCGCGCCACACAGCAATGTCACCGCGATGACACCGAGGATGCGAGTACGAGTGATGTTGGCACCGAGCGAACGTGCCAGATCGTCACCCAGGGCCACCGCGTTGAGTTGGCGCGCCAACGCGAGCGCCAGGAAGAGCCCGATGAGAATGAACGGTGCGACGGCGAGAACGATTTCCAACGAACGCCCGCTGAGTGAGCCGGCATTCCACTGGCGCATCTGGTCGAAGGCGGTCGGGTTGAGCAAGGTGATCCCGGACGAAATACCGCCGAGCACGGAGCCGATGGCAACACCGGCAAGCGTCAGCCGAATGGGCGTCGCACCACCTCGACCGATCGAGCCCAGCGTGTAGACGATCGCCGTGGCTATCACCGCTCCGAGGAAAGCGAACCATATGTACGACCAGATGCTGGTCAAGCCGAAGACCGCGACGGCAACGACCATCGCGAAGCCCGCGCCGGCATTGACACCGAGAATTCCGGGATCAGCCAAGGGATTTCGTGTCATCGCCTGGATGAGGCCACCGGCCACACCCAGTGCCATACCAACTATCAGACCGAGCAGAGTACGCGGTAGTCGCAGGTCACGGATGATCACGTGATCGTTCGAGTCGTCGTAGTTCACCAGCGCGTCGATCACGGTCCCGAACGGAATGGTCTTCGATCCCACCGCGATACTCAGCAGGAGCACGGCGGCGAGCACCACCAGGCACACCAGAAGACCCGCCATACGACGAGAGTTGGTCGATACCAGGCCGTCCGGTTGCTTCTGCTTCTCGTGCAGCGACTCGTCGACCAGTTCTTCGGTGTGTTTGTCGACTGCACTCTTGTCCGCCGCACCGCTGTCGACAGCACTCTTGTCGAATCCAACGGTCACAAGCCGGCGCTCTCTAGAGTCTTCTCGACCTCGTCGCGGATCTCTTCCTCGTCGCGGTCCGATTCCCAAGCCGCATCGAGTGCCGCGCGGACACTTTCGTCGAGGGCCTCGTACTTCGCGTTCCACACCTCGGCTTTGTACGTCCAGTAGCCGATGACCTTGTACTGCTCACCCGGCAACTTCAGTTCGTGGCGAAGGTACTTGCGGATGTCACGGAGCATCGTGCTCTCGCCTGCAACCCACACGTATCCGAGTTCGGTGGGCAAGTTCATCGCGCGAACCGCGTCCGGCAACTTCGACGGTGCAACACCGTTGCCACTGCCGACCAGCCAGATGAACTCGACGTCGGCGTCCGAGGTGATCTGCTGCTTGTGAGACTCGTCCACCACCTCGACGATCGCCTTGGCCGACATCCCGGCGGGCAACTGTTCGATCAAGCGCCCGAGTGCGGGGAGTCCAGTCGCGTCGGCGACGAACACCTGCCAACGTGCGTCGGCCGGGGGCTCGTAGAGGCCACGAGACTCGCCGATCGCCAACTTGTCACCGATCTCGGCCTTCTGTGCCCACTCGCTGGCGATACCACCCTCGTGAACGACGAAGTCGATCGTCATGCAGCTGGTTTCGGAATCGAACCGTCGCACGGTGTACGGCTGGCACGGGGACGGTTCCTCTCCCTCCGGGTATCGCCAACCGCGCGGTGCATCCGGATCTTCCGCCGGTAGAACGAACTTGCCTGTAGCCGGGACCGGGAAGTGGAGGCGCAGGTATTCGTCACCGGTACCGGTGGTTTCGAAGGCGGTCAGCTCCTCCCCACCGAACACGATACGAACCATTCCCGGGGTCACGTACTCCTTGTGAAGTACCTCGCCGAACACAAGACTCACAACAATCTCCAACATCGATGGAACATGAACCGGACCCGAACACGAGGATCCATCCGACTTCCGGACATAGTTAACCCGCGCTAAGTAAGGTAGACCTTAATTTATTGCAGTGTCGTCGATGAGTCGATGCCTTCTCCGCTGCAACGGGGCCAACTACTATCGCAATTCGGCCAACGCAATACGTATGGCCTGTTCACGACAAGTATTGGCACCGGTGTGACTTCTGACTACCGCCCACGATCCCTAGCGTGGACCCAGTGCCTTCGACACCACTTCTTTCGGCCGAGACAAACGGTCCCCCAACCAGCCCGGCGATCACGCCGCGTCAGGTAATCACACGCGCGATCGCTTCCGAAGGTCGCGGAGCCAAGCTGGCGGCCGCGTCCGTCGGCTTCACCGGCCACCAGGTCGCGGAAGCGTTGGTGCCGGTGGTGATCGGTGCGGTCATCGACCGTGCTGTGGCGACCAGCGATGCCGCCGCACTCGGAAAGTGGATCCTCGTTCTCGGAATTCTCTTCACCGGCTTGTTGCTCAGTTGGCGCTTCGCGGCGCGCATCTCCGATTCCGTCACCGAGCACGGAGCACATCGCTTGCGGATGGACATCGCGCGCCGAGGCCTCGATCCGCACGGCATGTCGCCGCGGCGTATGCCGGGCGAGGTCTACTCGATTGCAACATCCGACGCGGGTTCGGTGGCCGGATTCACGCACACGCTGAGCACCAAACTTGCGGCCGCCTGCGGAGTGCTGACCGCCGCGATTTCGCTACTGGTGATCTCGGTGCCACTCGGCCTGCTCGTCATCCTCGGCACTCCCCCGGTGCTGGCTCTCATGCAGGTGGTCAGTCGGCCGCTCGAACGCCGAGCCGAAACCGATCAGTGGCAGGGCGCCAAGGCCGGCGCGCTAGCCGCGGATCTACTCTCCGGACTCCGAATCCTCTCCGGAATCGGCGCCGGAGATGCTGCAGCGCAGCGGTATCGGGGAGCCAGCCGGACTTCGTTGGGAGCAACCCTTCGCGCACAGAGATACCAAGCGATGTACTCCGCCGCCAACGTTGCGATCGCCGGCGCTTTCCTCGCCGTCATCGCGTACGTGGGCGGACGGATGGCAGCGTCCGGGAGCATCTCGGTCGGTGAATTCGTTGCCGTGGTTGGTCTGGCACAGTTCCTTCGGGGTCCGTTGATCGACATCATCTACTTCGGCGCCGGTCTGGCACGGGCGCGTGCTTCCGCCAACCGCGTCGCAGCACTTCTCGGGACCGGCGAGGCTGTCACTCCCGCGGGTGAACCTGTGTCCCTGAATCACTCCGAGTTCCTGACGCTGCGCGACGTCGTGTTGGCCGGAGCGTCACCAGTCGATCTCGACGTCAAACGCGGCGAGATCATCGGCATCGTCACCGAGAATGCCGCCTGGGCGGATGCGTTGGTCGACGCACTGGCGCGTCGAATCGAGCCTTCGAGCGGAACAATTCATCTCGGCGACAACGCCATTCACGAGCTGCACATCGACGAACTTCGCACTCACGTTCTGGCAGCACCGCACGACGCGGCACTGTTCATCGGCACAGTCGGCGACAACATCGACGCCGTCGCACCGATCGGCAGCCGCAACGACGAGGCCATCGCCGCTGCTGCGGCAGATCAAGTGATCTCGGCACTGCCGCTCGGCCTCGCAACCCGAGTCACCGAGCAAGGGAATTCTTTGTCCGGCGGTCAGCGTCAGCGCATCGCGTTGGCGAGGGCACTGGCGAGCGAAGCTCCCGTCCTGGTCCTGCACGATCCCACCACTGCCGTCGACTCCGTCACCGAAGCGCGCATTGCTCGCGGGATCGCCGAGGTACGCGGGGCACACGCCACAATACTTCTGACCAGCAGCCCAGTGCTGCTCGATATCTGCGATCGGGTGATCGAGCTGTGAACGAACTACTCCCCACCGCAACACCGAAACAGGCGCGGCGCGCGGCACTTCGGTTGATGGGACCCCACCGGATTTCCGCGATCGCAGCAGTCGTCACCCTGACCGCCGCGACCGCGATCGGTCTGCTCACACCGCTGGTCCTCGGCGCCATGGTCGACGCCGTGACCGACGCAGACGGCGACGCTGTCTCTCGCATCGGCACACTGACTCTCGCGTTGGTCGGCATCGCGGTTGCCTCGTCACTTCTCGTCGGAATGAGCAACTACCTACTCGCCGGCGTCGGCGAGCGCGTTGTCGCCGACCTTCGCGAAGAAGTCGTCGTCCGGGTTCTCGACCTTCCGCAGAGCGACGTCGAACGGGCCGGGCGCGGAGATCTCGTCTCCCGCATCACCGGCGACGTGCGGTTGGTGACCCGGGCCGTATCCGAAGCACTTCCGGTTTTTGCCACCGCGGCACTGACCATCGTGTTGACCCTGATCGGATTGGGTAGCCTCGATTGGAGATTCGCCGTCGCCGCGGTGATCGCGGCACCCATCCAGATCCAGGCGCTGCGTTGGTACCTCTCGAGGTCGGCACCGGTCTACCGCGAGGAGCGGGAGGCAGAAGGTGCACGTGCGCAACAGCTCCTGGACTCGCTGAGCAACTCCGACACCGTCGGATCGCTTCGCCTGGCCGAGTCGCATCTCGAACGGATCGAATCTCGATCTATGGCCGCCGTCCGCCTGAGCTTGTTGACCACGCGTCTACGCACCAGGTTCTTCGGCCGGCTCAACATCGCGGAGTTCATCGGCCTGTCCGCTGTGCTGATCACCGGCTTCTGGCTGGTGAAGGACGGTCAGATCAGCATCGGTGCCGCCACCGCCGCAGCCCTGTTCTTCCACCGCCTCTTCGATCCGGTGGGCGCAGTTCTCAGCGTGTTCGACGAATTGCAGGAAGGCACAATAGCGTTGGCTCGCCTGGTCGGAGTCACGCTTGCGCCCGTGCCATCTGCACCGACCGATCCGCAGGAACCTGTCGACAGCTCAGCTTCTTTGGAACGCGTCACGTTCTCGTACCGAAGCGGCGACGCTCCTGTTCTGCGAGACATCGACATCACCATTCCGGCAGGAACCGTCACCGCACTGGTGGGCGCTACCGGAGCCGGAAAATCTACAGTCGCAAAGCTGATCGCGGGAACCTACGAACCGACCGAAGGCGTCGTGAAGATCGGGACGGTGCCCCGGAACGAACTGCCACCGTCGACATCTCGGAGCGCGGTGGCCCTCGTGACTCAGGAGGTCCACGTCTTCGCCGGCACGTTGGCCGAGGATCTGCGGCTGGCCGACCCGTCGGCAACCGACAACGACATCACCGCGGCGCTCGATACCGTCGGCGCGTCGGATTGGCTGCGGGCTCTCCCGGACGGACTCGAAACCGTGGTCGGAGACGGTGGACACCGGCTGACCGCAACACAGGCACAACAACTTGCGTTGGCAAGAATCGAATTACTGGATCCGCCGCTGCTGATTCTCGACGAGGCGACCGCCGAAGCGGGCAGCGCCGGAGCCAGGGTCCTCGACGATGCCGCTCTCGCTCTGACCCGAGGTCGCACTGCTGTCACAGTGGCACACCGACTCTCACAGGCCGTCGACGCCGATCAGATCCTGGTGATGGACGACGGCCGCGTCGTCGAGCACGGCTCTCACGACGAGTTGGTCAACCTCGGGGGTCGGTATGCGGAGCTGTGGGAAGCGTGGTCCGCTCCGCGGAGTTGACCGCGACGGTTGCACCGAGCACTTCCGCCCGGTGCAACCCAACTCATGCGTGCAGAAGGTACGGCACCGATTCGGGCGCCACACTCCCCTTGTTCATCATGCTGCCGGGTGTGCGGCCGGTGACCCGGCGGAACACCGCGACAAAGGCACTCGGAGTTTCGTATCCGACCCGCCTACTGACAACCGAAACCGGCACTCCAGCAGCTAAATACGTCAATGCTGCGCGGACACGTACCTGTATTCGCCACTGCGCAAAAGTCATTCCAGTGCCCTGCGCGAACACGCGCGTCAGCGTACGGACGCTACCGCCAGCCGTCAGCGCCCATTCGGACAGCGACCGCTGGTCTGCCGGATTGGCGACCAACGCTTCGGCGACGAACAACGCTCGCGGATCGGTCGGCATCGGAACCTCCACCGCAGCAACTTCGAGCGGCTGCAACATGTCGAAGGCCACCCGCTCGGCGCGACTGCGCGCCTCGTCGGGCATGTTCCGCCGATGCATGTGCAGGAGTACCTCACGCAGGAGAGCGCTGACACCGAACAAGCCCGGAACACCCGACGGCGCGGCGTGAGCCTCGGGCCGGAAGTAGGTGCAGAAGAACTCCGTACCCGGACCTGCCTTCACGGCATGCAACGCCCCGGCAGGCAGCCACAGTCCGGCCGAAGGCGGAACCTCCCAGGTGATGCCGTCAGCGACAACCGTGAGCATTCCACCGGAGTTTCCCCAGATCAGCTCATGTTCAGGATGACGATGCGGGGCCCACTGCCGCTGATGAGAGAGCTTCAGAGTCACCGTTGTCATCGAGTAGGGGTGATCGATGGAACGCGGCCCCACGGGCACCGAAATTCTCTCTGCCACAGCTGTCATGAAGACGAGTATAGGACTTTCGTTAGGCATACCTAAATAGGAACCCGAAAATTGTTGACTGTGACCCCAGAGTTACACATACCAGGGTCCCCGATATCGTGACTGCAACTCCCGGCTACGGGTCGGCAACGAGAGGTACATGATGGTTGACGCATCACGAATCCCGGTCATCGTCGGCGTCGGCGATCTGCGCTGGAATCCTGCCGATGGGCACCGCGAACCCCTCGATCTGATTCACGACGCCACCGTCGGCGCGTTGAACGACAGTGGACACGCTGAACTGGGAACACAGATCGATTCCGTGTTCGCGATCAAGACAGTCAGCTGGTCGTACGACGATCTCCCCGGGCTGCTTGCCTCACGATTAGGCGCGACCCCCACGGTCACCTCTACCTCGCCGATCGGTGGCCACTGGCCCGCGGCACTCCTCGATCGGATCGGCGCGGCCATCGCTCGCGGTGAATCCTCGGCTGCTCTGCTCGTGGGCGGCGAATCGCACGCCAGCAGCACCGCGCTGCGAAAGTCCGGAGTCGCCCCCGACTCGATCGGGTGGACAGCCGCGCCCGGTGGGCCTCCCGGATTCGATCCGACCGACCTGGGAAGCCCCGAAATGCAGCGCGCCGGTTTCATCGTGCCGACTCGTGTCTACCCGCTCTTCGAGAACTGTTTCAGTGCTGCCGAGGGCCACGACGCCCGTGAATCGCTCGACTGGTCCGCGCGGATGTACGCCGCGTTCTCGGAACTGGCTTCGAAGAATCCCGCCTCCTGGACGTCGGAGATCCGATCGGCAGACGAGATCGGCACCGTCGGCCCCGGCAATCGGATGGTCTCCGAGCCGTACCCGCTGATGCTCAACGCCATGCCTTTCGTCAATCAGGCTGCGGCCGTTGTCGTCTGCTCGTTGTCGACGGCCCGCGAGTTCGGGATCGATGAAAACAAGCTGGTGTACCTCTGGGGCGGCGCAGGTGCGAGTGATCCGTTGGACATACTCAGCCGCAACAGCTTCGACAGCTCGGCCGCGATGCATGACGCCGTACATCGCACACTCGACGGTGCCGGAGTCGGCGCCGACGCACTCGACATCGTCGATGCCTACAGCTGCTTCCCGATCGTGCCCAAGCTGTTGATCCGCGAACTCGGACTTCCCGATACCGCGATCCCAAGCGTCACCGGAGGACACTCGTTCTTCGGCGGACCGCTCAACAGCTACACCCTGCATTCCGTCGCTGAAGTCACCAGGCGAATTCGCGACGGCGCGAACCTTGCCCTCGTCCACGGCAACGGTGGATTCCTCACCTACCAGCACTGCGTACTGCTGTCGTCCGCCGCTCACGCTGGCGGGTACGTCGGTGATCCCGACGCACGCGCGCTAACTGCGGAGGTTCCGGAACTGATCACTGATTACACGGGCACGGCGGAAATAGTTACGGCCTCTGTCGAATACGGCCGCACCGGGGAGCCTGAGATCGGGTTCGTGATCGCGGCAACGCCGGACGGCGGCCGCGTCGCCGGTCACACCGGTCCCGAGAATGCCACCGAACTGACCCAGCTTCGCGGTGACAACCCTCCGTCGATCGGGCGAACTGTTCACATCAGCGACGAGAACGGGCGACTCACGCTCACGTTCTGACACTAGCGTTCTGACAGTAGACAGCCGTCAGCACCGGGGCATGGTGATGCCCCGGTGCTCACGTCTTCAGTTGTCGCGGTTCAGGCTGCTGTGGGTGGGCTGTTCCCGCCGATCGGCTGTTGATACGGATCAACAGACATCGGCGGATAGAACACCGTCTTCCGATCCGGTCCGATCTCGACCCGCCATTCGGTGTGGTGCATCGTCCGGTGGTGATGACCGCACAACAAGATCAGGTTGTCGAGATCTGTTGGGCCACCATCGTTCCAGTGAACAATATGATGGGCATCGCACCACCCCGACGGAGTCCCGCACCCCGGAAACGCACACCCACCATCACGAACCGCCAACGCCCGCCGCTGCGGAACCGTCGCCGTTCTCGCTTCCTTACCGCAGTCGAGCGGAACACCATTCTCGTCCAGGAGGATCCGCGTCACGGTGCAGTCGCACGCCAACATCCGGGCCGTGTCGATACTGATCGGACCCACCCAATCCGCCCACGCGAAACCCAGTTCCTGAGTCGACGGCAGTAGATCCTTCAAGGCTTTGAGGTCGGTCATGTCTTTTGCACTGGCGGTGACTGTGATGTGCGGTTTCACTCCGCCCTCGATCGGACCCAGCCCCGCCCGCTCGTACCGGCGCAGTAGTTCGCAGAACCCGTCCGCGCGCCGCAGCGCCGGCGTACGGGTGTCCTTGACGCCGTCTTTCTCCGGCGTCGGCGCAGACAGACTCGACAACAACGTGATCAGACGGGCCCCGTTCACCGCATCCAAGTCACCCTTCACGGTCACACGCCCGTACAAACCTTTCGAGGCGTAGAACTCGTTACGCTCCGAATCCTCACCCACCGGAACGCCGTCCTCACGCTTGCCGTACTGCTTCTCGATCCGCCGGATCGCCGCCCGCACCGCATCACAATCGGCAATGTTCTGCGACGCCAACCCCAACAGAATCCCGCGAGCCTTGTCCACATCCGCCAGGGTCATGTTCTTGGGCGGATGCTGACAAAACGACGCCACCTGACGCGCCTTCAACGCATCCACGTCACCGCGATGGAATGCATCCGCGACAACAGGTTCGAGCATCAACAACCGCGCCAACCCGACCAGCAGACTGCACTCACCGATCTCCAGATTCGTCGAACCATGCAACCACTGCGCGATCGCCCGAAAACCCTTCCCACCGAGAACCTCACGGGAAAACATCTCCACGATCAGCAACACCATCCGCGACTGCAACTCGTGCCGGACACGCACCAGATCCAAAACCTCACCCTTGAGGCCCTCACCATCCAGCTGCCACGCTTCCCGACTGTCCATGCCCAAAGTCTAATCGAACACACTTTCGATAACCAGAGACAAACCGGACAACTTCGGGAACATGAAGTCTCGAGACCTGTTGAAGTACATAAACATTCGCCTAGTCGTCCAATATCACGCGATAGAGGACGTATCCCGCGAAACACGCAATCGCAACAACGCACAGCACGAGCAGGATGTCGAAAAGACGGGCCGGGTTGGGTTTCGAGCCTGGTCGATGAGAGGCGCCGAAGACGAGGCGGGCGTGCCACACGGCAGCGCACGGCACTACTTCGCAAACCAGCGTGGACTGATAGTCGAGGTGGTGCGGCATCTTCTGGACGGTGATCTTCCTCGCCCGGGCGAGACGCCGAAGCAACAGGTGGCCCGGTGGCTGGGGCCTGAATCCGGCCGCACTCGGGCGCGTTACGAACTGATCATCGCGTCATTCCACGATCCCGACCTCGCAGTGGAACTGGTGCGTGGTCGGGATCGGTTTGTCGACATCCTGGTCGAACGCGGCATGACCTCGTCCGATGCAACGGAGTTGGTCGCAGCACTGGACGGGCTCGTTCTGGACGCACTGCTGCGCAGGCATGCTCCGGAAACCCTGGATCCCGAGCGAATCTTCAAGAGGTTCGCAGCGAAGTTCCCCTAGCCGTCCAGCTCGGCGAAGAGCTCCATCCACTGCTCTTCGGCGGCTTCCTTGTCGGCGATGACCTGCTTGAGTTCTGCGCCGAGTTTCTGCAGCTTGTCCGGGTCGGTGGCCGCGTCGGCGAGGGAAGCGTGCAGCTTCTTCTCTCGGTCGTCGAACTTCGCAATGGACCGCTCGAGCTTCGAAAGTTCCTTGCGTGCAGCGCGATCCGCGGCGCCGTCGCGGACCTGCTTGCTCTTCGACGCACCACTCGCCGTCGAGGCCACCGACGGGTTGTCGCCATCCCCCATTGCTGCGCGCCGACGCAGGTAGTCCTCGATACCACCGGGCAGGTTGGTGAGCTTGCGGTCACCGAAGAGCGCCCAGGTGGTGTCACAGATGCGCTCGATCAGGTACCGGTCGTGCGAGATGACCACCATGGTGCCCGCCCAGCCGTCGAGCAGATCTTCGAGTTGCTGAAGCGTGTCGATGTCGAGATCGTTGGTCGGCTCGTCGAGAAGCAGGACGTTGGGCTCGGCCATGAGGACACGCGTCAACTGCAGACGTCGGCGCTCACCACCGGAGAGATCACCGACTGGGGTGCGCTGACGCGCCGGCGTGAAGCCCAACCGCTCAGCCAGCTGACCCGCCGATACTTCCTTGTCTCCCAGCGTGATTCGCTCGGCTACATCCTTGACCGCGTCGAGTACGCGCATGTCGGTCGGTAGATCGTCGAGTTCCTGCTTGAGCCAACCGATGTGGACGGTCTGCCCCTGAATGCGCTTTCCGGCGGCAGGCTCGAGTTCGCCGGCCAGAGTCCGCAGCAGAGTCGTCTTGCCCGAGCCGTTGACACCGACCAGGCCGACACGCTCACCTGGAGCGAGACGCCAGGTCAGATCCTCGACGAGTACACGGCCGTCCGGAGTCTCCAGACGCGCGTCTTCGAGTTCGATGACAACCTTGCCGAGCCGACGCTGCGCGAACGACGCAAGAGCGACCGCGTCACGAGGTGCCGGAACGTCGGCGATCAGGGCCTCTGCGGCCTCGATGCGGTACTTCGGCTTGGACGTACGGGCCGGCGCACCGCGGCGCAGCCATGCGAGTTCCTTGCGTGCAAGGTTGCGTCGACGCTCTTCGGAAGCGTCAGCCTGACGCGAACGCTCGGCGCGAGCGAACACCCAGTCGTTGTAGCCACCCTCGTAGCTTTCGACGCCGCCGCCGACAACCTCCCAGGTGCGGGTGGCGACGGTGTCGAGGAACCAGCGATCGTGGGTCACGACGACAAGCGCGCTGCGACGCGAGACGAGGTGCTCGGCCAACCACTGAACGCCTTCGACGTCGAGGTGGTTGGTGGGCTCGTCGAGCACCAGCAGGTCGAGGTCCTGAACCAGAGCCGCAGCGAGAGCCACGCGGCGACGCTCACCGCCGGACAGGCCGTCGACCTTGGCGTCCAATGCGGACCGCTCGCCGCCGGCGCCCAAGTTGTCGATGCCGATACCCGAGAGCACCGAACGGATGCGCGCGTCGCCGGCCCATTCGTGTTGCGCCACTCCGAGCGGCCCCAGGACCACTTCACCGACGGTGGAGCCGGGAGGCAGTACACCGCGCTGCGTCACGACGGCCATACGCAATCCGCCGACGCGGCTGACGCGTCCCGAATCCGGCTGCTCCACACCCGCGAGGACTTCGAGCATGGTCGTCTTACCGCCACCGTTGAGGCCGACGACGCCGATGCGCTCGCCCTCCTCGACGCCCAGGGAGACCCCGTCGAGCAACGGCTTGACGCCGAAAGACTTCGACACGTTTTCCAGATTGATCAGATTCGCCATCAGTGCTGTCCCTTTGCCGCATTGTCGAGTATTCGTGCTCCGGGAACGGGTCCGCTCGCCACGCGAACGGTGCGGCACACCCCCGCTCCCGCAAGTTCTGCGCTCACTTCCACCGCGGACTGTGCGTCGGCGCAGAGAAAGGCGCATGTCGGTCCGGAGCCGGAGACGATTCCGGCCAAAGCTCCGGCTTCGACGCCCGCTCGAAGCGTCCGTCGTAGATCCGGGTTGAGTGAGAGTGCCGCAGCCTGCAGATCGTTGCCGAGCAGCGACGCAAGCAGATGAGCGTCACCCGTGGTCAGTGCCTGGATCAACGCATCGGCGCTCCCCACCCGTTTCGGGGAGCCTTCTGCCCGCAGCTTGTCCAGCTCGCGGAACACGACTGGTGTGCTCAAGCCGCCCTTGGCCAGCGCCAACACCCAGTGAAAAGTGTGGCGGGTCAACACGGGGACAAGTTGTTCGCCGCGGCCGGTTCCGAGGGCAGTGCCACCGTGCAGCGAGAACGGAACGTCACTCCCGAGGCGTGCCGCGAAAGCGTCGAGATCAGGCCGCGAGAAGTCGAGCTTCCACAAAGCGTTGAGCGCAACCAAAGCGGCGGCTGCGTCGGCACTCCCGCCGGCCATTCCGCCTGCGACGGGGATGCCTTTCTCGATGACTATCTCGACGTTCGGGGCCACGCCACCCTCGACGGCGAGCATCTCGGCGGCACGCCACACGAGGTTGGTGCGATCGGTCGGCACGGCCGCGGCGTCGTCGCCGATCACCCGCACGGTCAAGGTGTCCGCAGGCGCCACCGTGAGGGTGTCTGCCAGCGACAATGCCTGAAAAACCGTCGTCAGCTCGTGATAGCCGTCGTCTCGCAGGTCCCCGACGGCAAGGTGGAGATTCACCTTGGACGGGGCCCGGACGACTACGGGGCGTGGAACGACGGAGAGCACAAGGAACAACAATAGGCGCTGCGAACACCTGGGCGAAAACCTGCGACCGCAGCAGCCCGTCCGACAGCCAGCACACCCACGCTATTTCACCGCGCGCACACCTACGCCCAGACCGACCACCGCCACGCCCAAGGCGGCGACGATTCCTGCCAGAACGCTGCTCGACGCGAAGTCTCCGGCAAAGAGTGCCCGCTCGGCGTCTACGACGTAGCCGAGCGGATTGATGTTCACGAGGACCTTCATCCAACCTGGTGCGTCCTCGAGTGGAAGCATGGTTCCCGACAGGATCAGGAGCGGGAACATCAGCGTCTGCTGAACGACCCAGAACATCCAATCCTGCTCCCGCACAGCCAGAGCGAGAGCGTACGAGAGCGCACCGAGTCCGACGCCGAACACTCCCAGCAGGACTATCCCGAGCGCGGCTCCCGCTGCATTGACGTCCAATCCGAGCGGAAGTGCGACCAGAATGATCAGAATCGCCTGCGCGGCAAGCGGAACCATCTCCTTGCACGCTCGCCCGATCAACAAGGACGAGCGTCGGAGCGGAGTCACCAACATTCGCTCGTGCGATCCCTGCTGCATCTCCATCAGGAGGTTGGACCCGGTCATCGTCGTTCCGAAGATCGCGATCATCACCAACACACCGGGAATGAACCAATTCCATACGCCGTCACCGGTACCCGGAACCCCTTTGAGCAGAGGCCCGAACAACGCCAACAGGATCAGCGGCTGGATGAGGCTGAAGATGACGCTGACCGGGTCGCGCAACATCGGTCGTAGCTCACGGCCCATCACGATTACGCTGTCTCGAACGATGTTGCCGTGCACGGTACGTGGGGTATCGAGTGTGATTGTCATGGCGGATTCCTGTTCGTCGAAGTTCTTTGTCGTGTTTCAGGAAGCGACCGCAGCGGCGCTCTCGCGCAGGCTGCGGCCGGTGAGAGTGAGGAAGACGTCGTCGAGAGTCGGCCTGGTGATGTCGGCAGTGAGTGCGAGGGCACCGCGGGCATCGGCTTCACGCAGCAACACCGGTAGCGTCGAATCACCCTCGCCGGCACGGATACTCACCGAACTCGCCTGCACGGTGACGTCACGCACAGTGACAAGTCGCTCGGCCACCGACGCTGCGACGGCGGCCGCCTCGACGCTGTCGAAGGTGAGCAGAAGATGATCCCCCGCAAGATCCGCTTTGAGTGCAGCGGCGGTGTTGTCCGCGATAACAGTGCCCTCGTCGATGACGATGACCCGCTCCGCCATCGAATCCGCTTCTTCCAGGTAGTGCGTGGTCAGCACGATCGTGGTGCCCATCTCGCGCCGCAACCGCAGGATGTGGTCCCAGAGGTTGGCCCGACTCTGCGGGTCCATGCCCGTGGTCGGCTCGTCGAGGAACAGGAGCGGTGGGCGATGCACCAGGCCGAGGGCGATATCGAGCCGCCGGCGCTGCCCGCCGGACAACGTACTGACCTTTCTAGTACCCAACTCGGTGAGTTCGAGATCACGCAGCAACTCGTCAGCCCGGACCTGCGAGTCACCCTTGGGCATTCCGTAGCACAACCCCTGCGTCACCAACTCGTCGCGAACTCGCTGGTTGTGGCCGGCGCCGTTCCCCTGCCCGACGTATCCGAGGCTCGATCGCACCTCGTTCCGCGCCGCGGAGATGTCAAATCCTGCGATTCGCGCAGTACCGGAAGTGGGCTCGAGCAAGGTGGTCAACATGCGCAACGTCGTCGATTTCCCGGCGCCGTTCGGCCCCAGCAAGGCAACCAACTCACCCTCCGCTACGTCGAGCGTGACCCCCTTGACTGCTTCCACGAGTTTCTTGCCCTGAGCGAAGTGCTTGGTGAGCGCCTTCGTCTCGATCATCGGTCTGCCGTCGTTGATGCGACTCATGACGTGGCCCCAATTTCTTCTCGACTGGTCGGATGTGGACCAACCTAAACTCAATTGAGGACTCATACGGTCCTAAATGTTTGGCAGACTTCTTCCCATGAAGGAGACATCGGCTCGCCTACTGCGGTTGCTGTCACTGCTCCAGACGCGTCGAGACTGGTCCGGTGCCGAACTCGCAGACAAACTCGCGATCACCCCGCGCACAGTTCGACGTGACGTGGACCGCCTCCGCGATCTCGGCTATCCGGTCGACGCGACAGTCGGAGTCGGTGGCGGATATCGCCTGGGTGCCGGCGCGGAGATGCCCCCGCTACAGCTCGATGACGAAGAAGTGCTCGCGGTGGCACTTTCACTGCAATCCGGAGCGACCGGCTCTGTGGTCGGCATCGGCGAGGCTTCGATGCGCGCGCTGGCGAAGCTGCGGCAGATCATGCCGTCGAGGCTGCGACACCGTCTGGAGTCGCTGTCGATCGATGTCGTGCCACGCGAGCCCGCCGCGAGCGCAGTCGATGCGTCGGTACTGTCCGCCATCGCATCCGTATGCCACAACCACGAGCGATTGAGATTCGACTACAGCACTCACGACGGCACCCAGAGCCGACGCGAGGTGGAACCGTACAGGCTCGTGCGGTCGGGTGTCCGGTGGTATCTGGTGGCATGGGATCTCGCTCGCGAAGACTGGCGATCATTTCGCGTAGACAGAATGGAACCCAAGATCCCCACCGGCCCACGATTCGTGCCGCGGGAACTACCCGCCGGTGGTGCAGCAGACTTCGTTTCCCGCGGTGTCGCTCGGGCCTATTCCTCCACGCGCGCAACAGTTCTACTGCATGCACCCATCGAGCAGATAGCACCCATGGTCAGCGAACAGTGGGGATCGGTGGAGTCCACCGACGAAGGGCGTTGCGTCATAGTGCTTTCGGGCACTTCTCTGCGATCGATCGCACACTGGCTCAGAGCTTTCGACGTCGATTTCACCGTTGTGAATCCACCTGAACTCCGCGAGGAATGCCGCACGATCGCGGCGGAGACGGCGGTCGCCACTCAGCGGTATCTCGATGCATGACAGCGTTTTTCACCCAAATACAACAAGACCCCAACTCCGAAGAGTTGGGGTCTTGTCAGTACGTCATGCGTCGGTTGCCCGACTCACATGGACGTCTTAGACGATGGTAACGCCGGTGGCCTGCGGGCCCTTGTTGCCCTGACCGATCTCGAACGCCACGCGCTGGTTCTCCTCGAGAGTGCGGAAGCCGCCACTCTGGATCTCGGAGTAGTGAACGAAGACGTCAGCACTGCCGTCTTCGGGAGCGATGAAGCCGAACCCCTTCTCGGAGTTGAACCACTTCACGATGCCCTCTGCCATGTAAATCTCCTCTAACACAGTGTCAACAGGCAGTCGCTTCGACCGCCCGGGTCACTTACTACGACCGTTCTGAGACAAATCCGTGGAGGATGTCCAAACGCTCGCAACCTAACCATTTGCGAGCGTGGAAACACAAACACAAACACTTACGACCAACACAAGTAGACCACACATCCGCCGCGTTGTCTTCCCTGAGGCCTTCATCACTACCCAGCCCGTTGACAGGCATACCCCCTGGGGGTACCTTCGATTGCAGAGCGATACCTACACCGGGTATCCGTAAAATAAGCTTTCCACAACCGAAGGGACCTGCGATGACCACCGCCGAATACACCGTTTCCGGAATGACCTGCGGACACTGCGTCGGATCCGTCAAGGAAGAGATCGGCAACATCGCGGGAGTAACCGCGGTCGATGTCGAACTGGCGAGCGGACGCGTCGTCGTCACCAGCGATGCTCCCGTCTCCGCAGCCGACGTCGTCGCAGCAGTCGACGAAGCCGGCTACGCAGTCGTACCAAGCTGAGTCAGCCGTGCGCACCTCGACAACACTTGCCGCCTACGCCGTAGGGCTGGTCGCCGTCTTCGGCGCCGCCCTCGGCGTGGGGGCCGCAATCGGAAGCCCGATAGACATGTCCACCACCCAGCACAGCACCCACGAATCAACCACAGAATCGATGCCAGGCATGGATTCGGCAACACCTGCAGGACTCGAAGTCTCTTCCGGCGGATACACACTCACCGATGTGACCGCACCCGGTCGAGCTGGGGAGCCGGGAACCTTGACCTTCCGGATTCTCGACGACACCAACACGCCCGTCGTCGATTTCGACCTCCTGCACGAGAAGAAACTCCACCTCATTGTCGTCCGAAACGACACCAGCGAATTCCGCCACGTACATCCGTCCCTCGCTGCAGACGGCACCTGGTCGATCGACTGGGCCTGGCCCGCCGCCGGCACCTACCGAGTCTTCGCGGACTTCGATCCCACCGACGGCACCCAACTGACACTCGGCCGAAACTTCGACGTGGCAGGCGAATTCACTCCTGCGCCGCTACCTGCGAAGAGCGCGACCGCAACCGTCGACGGATACACCGTGACTCTCGACGGTGATCTGACCACTGCCGGCGGCCCGATCACGCTGAGCGTTGCTCGCGACGGAGCCCCGGTCACCGATCTCGATCCGTACCTCGGTGCCTTCGGTCACCTCGTTGCCCTGCGCACCGGCGACCTCGCCTACCTGCACGTGCACCCCGAAGGCGAGCCAGGCGACGGCGTCACAGCTCCTGGTCCGGACATTTCCTTCCACGCACAGGCACCGAGCGAAGGCACATACCGACTGTTCCTCGACTTCCAGCACGAGGGCGTGGTTCGGACCGCCGAATTCACTGTTGATGCAGGCACTTCCACAGCTTCAGTTCCAGACAATCACGAGGGAGGGCACTGATGACGTCACCGACTGCGGTCGACAATGCTGCCAACTCGAGCAGCGTCGAACTCGCGATCACCGGGATGACCTGCGCCTCCTGCGCGTCACGAATCGAGAAGAAGCTCAACAAGATCGACGGCGTCACAGCCACCGTCAACTACGCGACGGAGAAGGCCAAGGTCACCTTCCCGGACGGGGTACCCGTCGAAGATCTGGTCACTGCCGTCGAGAACGCCGGTTATTCCGCCGCGCTCCCCAAGCCGCCCAGCGCGCCGGACACCGTCGACCCGGATGCGGAAACCCCGCAGGATCGTGATCTGCGCGAGCTCCGTACCCGCCTGATCATCTCGACTCTTCTCTCCGTGCCGGTCATCGCTATGGCGATGATTCCTGCGCTGCAGTTCGACAACTGGCAATGGCTCTCCCTCACACTGGCCGCACCGGTCATCGTGTGGGCGGCCCTCCCCTTCCACCGGGCTGCCTGGGTGAACCTGCGTCACGGCGCGGCCACGATGGACACGCTCATCTCGCTGGGCACCATCTCGGCCTTCGTCTGGTCGCTCTACGCACTGTTCTTCGGCACTGCGGGCGAAGCCGGTATGAAGCACGCCTTCCGGCTGACGGTCGACCGGATGGACGGCAGCGCCAACATCTACCTCGAAGTTGCCGCGGGCGTCATCACGTTCGTGCTGGCCGGACGCTACTTCGAGCACAAGTCCAAGCGCACGTCCGGCGCCGCACTACGCGCACTCATGGAACTCGGTGCGAAAGACGTCGCGGTATTGCGCAACGGCGTCGAAGTACGAATCCCCGCCGAAGAACTGGCAGCGGGCGACTCCTTCATCGTCCGGCCCGGCGAGAAGATCGCCACCGACGGCATCATCACCGAGGGCCGCTCAGCCGTCGACATGAGCATGTTGACCGGCGAATCCGTGCCGGAGGAAGTCGGTGTCGGGGACACTGTCGTCGGCGCCACCGTCAATGTCGGTGGAACCTTGACCGTCGAGGCAACCCGGGTCGGGAGCGACACCCAACTCGCCCAGATGGCGGCACTGGTCGAAGACGCCCAGAACGGCAAGGCCGAAGTTCAGCGCCTCGCCGATCGGATCGCCGGTATCTTCGTACCGGTCGTCATCGCGATTGCCGTTGCGACACTGGGCTACTGGCTCGGCACCGGTAACCCCATCGAGATGGCCTTCACCGCTGCGGTCGCCGTGCTGATCATCGCGTGCCCCTGTGCCCTCGGATTGGCAACGCCCACAGCCCTGTTGGTGGGCACGGGTCGCGGAGCTCAGATGGGAATCCTCATCAAGGGACCCGAGGTGCTCGAATCGACGCGCGCAGTCGACACCGTCGTGCTCGACAAGACGGGAACCGTCACCACCGGTCAGATGACATTGCTGGACACCGTGGTGGGCGAAGGAACAACCGTCGACGAGGTACTTCGGCTGGCCGGCGCACTCGAACATCGCTCCGAGCACCCCATCGCCGCAGCGATCGCGAAGGGTGCGACCGAAGCTGTGGGCGAATTGCCTACGGTCGAGGATTTCGTGAACGTCGCCGGGCGCGGCGTACAGGGAATGGTCGACGGTCACGCCGTCGTCGCGGGCCGAGACGCGCTGCTCGCCGACTGGTCGATGCCGTTGCCGGAAAATCTCCGCGAGGCGAAGGCTGCAGCAGAGAAGGCCGGGCGCACCGCAATCGCGGTGGGCTGGGACGGCAAGGCGCACGGCATCCTCGTGATCGCCGACGCGGTCAAGGACACGAGCGCCGAAGCAATCGCGCAGTTGAAAGCACTCGGCCTCGAACCGGTTCTGCTGACCGGTGACAACGCCACCGTTGCTCGCACTGTCGCGGATCAGGTCGGGATCAGCACCGTCTTCGCCGAGGTCATGCCTGCGGACAAGGTCGACGCCGTCAAGAAACTGCAGGCGGAAGGACGCGTCGTGGCCATGGTCGGCGACGGCGTGAACGACGCGGCAGCCCTGGCTCAGGCCGATCTCGGCCTGGCGATGGGCACGGGTACCGACGTTGCGATCGAGGCCAGCGACATCACTCTGGTGCGAGGTGACCTGCGGTCGGCAGCCGATGCAATTCGACTGTCCCGCAAGACGCTCAAGACCATCAAGGGCAACCTGTTCTGGGCATTCGCCTACAACACGGCTGCGATCCCGCTGGCTGCGGCCGGCCTGCTCAACCCGATGCTCGCCGGTGCCGCAATGGCATTCAGCAGTGTGTTCGTGGTGAGCAACAGCCTGAGGTTGCGGCGGTTCAAATAAGGGGGCAAGCCCCTGTGCGCGGTTAGGGAGTCCCTGCACTCCTTAACCGCGCACGGGACTATTCGCCTCCAGCCAGCCGAACGAAGGCTGCTGCGTCGAGCATCTCACCACGCGTCTGTGGCTCGATGCCGGCAGCGAGGAGCCGTCGTTCGGCCTCGGCAGGCGAACCTGCCCAACCGCTGAGAGCGGCACGCAAAGTCTTGCGGCGCTGTGCGAACGCGGCGTCGATCGCCGCAAAAACCTGCTTGCGGTGCTTCTCGTCCATCGGCCACGGCGGCTCCGCGTACCGATCGATACGAACCAGTCCTGATTCGACCTTCGGCACCGGCCAGAACACGTTGCGTCCGACGGCACCGGCGCGGCGAACCTCGCCGAAGAAGTTGGCCTTGACGCTGGGAACGCCGTAGATCTTGCTTCCCGGATCAGCCGCCAGGCGATCGGCAACCTCGGCTTGCACCATCACGAGTGCGGTCCGCAGACTCGGAAGCGACGCGAACAGGTGCAACAGCACCGGCACCGCGACGTTGTACGGCAGGTTCGCGACAAGCGCGGTCGGCTCGCCGGGAATCTGCGAAGGCAACACACGCATCGCGTCGGCTTCGACGACGGTCAGGCGATCGGCCAGTTCCGGCGCTCGCTCGGCCACCGTCTTCGGCAGGCGAGCCGCGAGGTTGGGATCGATCTCGACCGCGATGACCCGATCGACCACGTCCATCAGCGCCATCGTCAGCGAACCGAGACCAGGCCCTACCTCGAGAACGACGTCGTCACGTGTCACGCCTGCCGTGGTGACGATGCGCCTCACGGTATTGGCGTCGTGAACGAAGTTCTGCCCCAACTGTTTCGTGGGCCGGACACCGAATTCCTCGGCAAGAGCGCGCACCTCGACCGGACCGAGCAGGGCTGCCTGCCCGCGCGGAGTAGCGATGGGTTCGTTCGATTGTTCGGCGTCTGACACCAGTAGAACTTATCCCAGTCCGAGGCGACCCGAGCACGACGGCCATGCGCCCCAGCCCTGAGTGCGCTGGGTCTGTGTCGCAATCGCGATCTGTTCTTCACGGGTGGCGAGGTCGGCGCGGGGCGCATACTTCAACCCGCCCTGTCGTTCCCAGGTGTTCTGATCGAACTGCACGCCGCCGTAGAAACCGTTGCCGGTGTTGATGGCCCAGTTACCGGTGGCCTCGCACTGTGCGAGCGCATCCCACGTCGAACCGTTCTCCACGGGCGGCACCTCGGTGCCCGGCTTCGTTCCGACACGCACGACCTTCGGCTGCGCCGGTGTGGTGATCGTCTCCGCGACCTGGGTACGTCCGGCTTCGACACCGTTGACGAGATTCACGGCGAACGTCACGTCACGCACACCGGGCACGCCCGGGTTCTCGACGATCGTGCGACTCTGGTTCATCGTCGGGTCCTCGATGCGCTGATCCGGCGGATCGAGCGGCAAGGTCTCGACCTTGTTCTCGGTGCGGTTGCGCGTCACCGTGACCTCCAGGCCCTCGGTCAGTGGAGCGTCGGCGGCGGGAACCACCGTGTCCGACTGCTCGAGCGGAGTGCCGTTGGCGGTAAGGAACTCCCCGACCGTCGGCGCCGCGATACGCACGTCTGCTGCCGCGTTTGCGCCGTCGACCAGTTTTGCGACGACCGGTGTCAGCACGTCGAGCGCGGCGCCGTCCAGCGGAAGACGCTGCGAGCGCGAAGCCGACACGTGCACATCCGCCGCGACGTCCAACTGCTTCAACGCGTCGTCGACGGTCAAGGCTGTGGTCCAGAGCTTCTGCGGCTGACCGTCGACCGTCAGCGTGATCTCACGGGCACGACGGAGCACCACGGTGTCGCGGTCGGACAGCGAAGCGTCGGCCGCGGGAGCAACTGCATCCTTGTCACCGATCGGGTAACCCGCGTCCTCGAGAGCGCCGTCGACGTTGGTCGACATGGTGCTCAGGCGAATCTGCTCACCGTCGACATCGAGAGTGATGGTCTTGTGCCGGACGACGGCCAGAACACCACCCACGAGAACCGTCAGGAGAAGAGCGGCGATCGCCGAGTACAACAACGGCGACCTGGTCGAGTTGATCTTGGCGAACGGTGACATCGGTTCCTGTGTTCTGTGAGGTGTGAGCGCGTCAGCGCAGGCCCAATTTGCTGGTGCAGGACGGCCAAGCACCCCAGCCCTGACCGGCGCGGACCTTCTCGCCGATCGCGATCTGCTGTTCACGTGATGCGAGATCGGCGCGAGCTGCGTACTGACCGCCGCCGAATGCTTCCCAGGTGCTCTGGGTGAACTGAAGTCCTCCGTAGAAACCGTTGCCGGTGTTGATGGCCCAGTTTCCGGTCGCCTCGCACTGAGCAATGGCATCCCACGTCGACGCGTTGGACACAGCGGGAGCGGAAGCCTGCTTGGTACCGACCTTCACCACTGCTGCGACCGGTTCCTTGATCACGGTCGCGGACAGTTCCGTGCGTCCGGCCTCGACACCGTTGACGGTCTTGACCTCGACGGTGGCCGTGCGCTCAC
Organism: Rhodococcus sp. SB1D; assembly: GCF_048573875.1. NCBI lineage: Bacteria > Bacillati > Actinomycetota > Actinomycetes > Mycobacteriales > Nocardiaceae > Rhodococcus > Rhodococcus sp. SB1D. The sequence goes on along the minus strand of NZ_JBMAIQ010000013.1, from coordinate 20,780 downwards.
CCGGAACACCCGGGTTCTCGACGACGGTCTTGTCCTTCTCGAGCTCGGGATCTTCGACCTTGTTCTCCGGCGGCGCGATCGGCTGCGTCTCGACGCGAGTGTCCGTGCGGTCGCGAGTGACCTGGATGGTCAGGCCGTTGGTAACGGGTGTGTCGGCGGCGGGAACCACCGAGTCGGCCTGCTCGAGCGGCGCATTCTTGGCCGCGAGAAGATCACCGACGGTCACGGCGGCGAGCTTGACCTCCGCCGCGGGAGCGCCACCGTCGCTGACGCTGACGGTCTTCGGGCTGACGACGTCGAGCTCGGTCCGTTCGAGCGGCAGACGATGCGAGCGCGAAGCCGAGACTGCGAAGTCGTCGGAAACATCTACCTGCTTCAATGCCTCGTCGACCGTCAATGCGGTGGTCCAGATGGTGGTCGGCTGACCGTCGACGGTCAGAGCCAACTCACGGGCACGGCGCAGTACGACGGTATCGCCATCGGACAGGGAGGAATCGGCACTGGGTGCGAGCGCGTCCTTGGGATCGACCGGGTATCCGGCGTCCTCGAGAGCGGTACCGACGCTGCTCGACATCGTGGACAGCGAAATCATGTCGCCGTCGACGTCGAGGGTGATCGTCTTGTGCCGAACCACGGCGAGCGCACCCCCGACGATGAGCGTCAGAAGCAACGCACCCACCACTGAATAGAGAAGTGGTGACTTCGTGGAGTTGATCTTGGCAAAAGGCGACACAGGAAATCCCAAGGCAGACGACGTTCGATCACAATACGGTAACGACCGAGCGTTGTATCGGCAACCAAATCACAACGAAATGCGACTTTTGTCACGGAACGGCAACGGCGTGTCGTGTGTTCTGCACTTTCCGGCTCCGATACCCGTGTATCGATTCAGCTCTGGGCGCAGTATGTTCTCGTCTGGTTCAAAGCAGTCCGGCGATCCCGGGCGCGACAGAAGAAAGCTGGGCGATAGTGCGAAGAAGATTCGACAGACCACGTAATGCCAGGTGGCCGATCCTGGCCATCCTGCTGGCGCTGATCGCAGCGCTGTTCGCCCCCGGAATCGCGAGCGCGCAACCCGGCCGCACCTACACGATCGCCACCGATCTGACATTCGCCCCGTTCGAATTCGAGAACGAAGACGGCAAACTCGTCGGCATCGACATCGACCTGCTCAATGCGATCGCCGAGGACCAAGGCTTCAAGGTCGACATCAAGCAGCTCGGCTTCGACGCGGCCCTTCAGGCCGTGCAGGCCGGGCAGGCGGACGGCGTCATCGCGGGCATGTCCATCACCGACGCCCGCAAGCAGGTGTTCGACTTCTCCGACCCGTACTTCGAGTCGGGCGTGCAGATGGCGGTCCTCGAGACCGACAACGACGTGAAGTCGTACGAGGATCTGAGGGGCAAGCGCGTCGCCGTCAAGAACGGCACCGAGGGCGCCAGCTTCGCCGAGTCCATCAAGGACCAATACGGCTTCACCACAGTCTATTTCGCCGACTCCGCCAGCATGTACGACGAGGTCCGCACCGGGAACTCCGTCGCAGTCTTCGACGACTACCCCGTCCTCGCCTACGGCATCACACAGGGCAACGGCCTCAAGACGGTCACCGAAAAAGAGGTGGGCGCGAGCTACGGCTTCGCAGTCAACAAGGGCCAGAACGCCGAACTGCTCCAGATGTTCAACGCCGGACTGCAGAACCTGCGCGACGACGGCCAGTACGACGAAATCGTCTCGACCTACCTCGGTCAGGGCGCGTCGACGTCGGACAACTCCATCATCGGCTTGATCAAGAGCACCTACCCGCAGCTTCTCAAGGGCCTGTGGTTGACGATCGTTCTCTCCGTCGTCTCGATCGCGATCGCTCTGGTCCTAGGCGCGATCTTCGGTCTCTGCCGCGTGTCCACCAACATGTTCGTCCGAGGTATAGGCACAACCTACGTCGACATCTTCCGCGGCACACCGCTGTTGGTGCAGGCATTCTTCATCTACTTCGGCATCCCGGCAGCCCTGCATTTCCAGATGTCCGCCTTCACCGCAGGCATCATCACGCTCTCGCTCAACGCCGGCGCGTACATGGCTGAAATCGTCCGCGGCGGCATCCTGTCCGTCGACAAGGGACAGATGGAGGCGTCACGAAGCCTGGGCATCAGCTACATGAAGTCGATGCGAAAAGTCATCATGCCGCAGGCAATTCGCACGATGATCCCGTCGTACATCAACCAGTTCGTGATCACCCTCAAGGACACGTCGATCCTGTCGGTCATCGGACTCGCCGAGCTCACTCAGACAGGGCGCATCATCATCGCGCGCAACTTCCAGTCGTTCAACATGTGGCTGATCATCGGCGTCATGTACTTCATCATCATCATGGCGCTCACCAAGCTGTCGAACCGCCTCGAGAAGAGGATCAACAAGTGACCGAAACAGCCGTCAACATGGGCAAGTCCGCCACCGAGGTCAAGATTTCGGTCAAGGGACTGAAGAAGTCGTTCGGCGACAACGAGGTCCTCAAGGGCCTGGACGTCGACATCAAGAGCGGTGAAGTGGTCTGCGTCATCGGGCCTTCAGGTTCCGGCAAGTCGACCTTCCTGCGTTGCCTCAACCGCCTCGAAGACATCACCGCCGGATCTGTGCGCGTCGACCAGTTCGACCTCACGAACAAGGATGTCGACATCGACAAGGTGCGCCAGCACATCGGGATGGTGTTCCAGCACTTCAACCTGTTCCCCCACATGAGCGTCGTCGAAAACGTGATGCTCGCTCCGGTGCAGACCGGGCGATCGACCAAGGAGCAAGCTCGCGAGATCGCCGTCAAACTGCTCGGCCAGGTCGGTCTCGCGGAGAAGGCAGATGCCAAGCCCGCCAGCCTGTCCGGTGGGCAGAAGCAGCGCGTTGCCATCGCCCGCGCACTCGCGATGAGTCCGGACATCATGCTCTTCGACGAGGCCACCAGCGCCCTCGACCCCGAAATGGTGGGTGAGGTTCTGCAGGTGCTGCGCGACCTCGCCAAGCAGGGCATGACCATGGTCGTCGTGACCCACGAGATGGGCTTCGCCCGTGAGGTTTCCGACCGAGTCATCTTCATGGCCGACGGATACATCGTCGAAGAAGGTAAGCCGGAGAGTCTGTTCGGCAACCCCCAGCAGCAGCGCACCCAGGACTTCCTGGCGAAGGTTCTCTAGGGGCAAGCCCCCTGTGCGCCTTTTTGGTAGTGGGGACTACCGGAAAGGCGCACGGGTGGTGGCCAATTCGACGACAACGGCCGTCTCCATCCAGCCACGACGACCGGCAACCAGCGACGACATGCCGCGAAAAGACCGTGGGACCTTCTCGACTCGAACGTGATCGGTGCTCCCAGGTACCAATACCCAGTGCCTGGGTTCTTGTTCGACAAACTCGCCGCGCTCGAGTCGGATCGAGAGAACGATCCCGGCCGTAGGTTCCACGTCGTCGGGATAGATTCCTCCATGAACCGTCCCGTCGAACCACAGCGACTCACGTGTGGGGTGCAAAGCCCACGCAGATTTTTCGCCGACCACCGGCAACGGTGCACAGCACTCGAATTCCCACGTTTCGATGCGGACTGTGACCACGTTGTAGTCATTCATCTGAATACTCCGCGCAGTAGACGAACCGGGACACGACCGTCCCGGGCGCGGAGTTACCTGTCAGACCACCATAGCGTCAGAGCTTGTAGACGCGCTCCGCTGTCGCCGTGGACGCTGCTGCCAGCGCCTGCGGATCCTCACCGCGGATGTCTGCGAGCGCGCGCACTGTGTACGGCAGGCAGTACGACTCGTTGGGCGCACCGCGGAACGGGTGCGGCGTCAAGAACGGCGCATCCGTCTCGACGATCAGTTGATCCGACGGCACCAACAGCGCGGCCTCACGCAGCGCCTTCGCATTCTTGAAACTCACGGTTCCCGAGAAACTCAACACGTAGCCCGCGTCGATGCACGCACGGGCCATCTCCGAATCCGAGGAGAAGCAATGGAACACCACGGTCTCCGGCGCGCCTTCCTCGTGCAGCACCCGCAGCAGGTCCTCATCGGCTTCGCGATTGTGAATCATCAGCGTCTTGCCGAGACGCTTCGCGAGGTCGATGTGCCACCGGAAACCGTCGACCTGCTCCTCGATGGTGGCGCACCCTTCGAGCTTGCCTGGCCAGTAGAGATCCAGCCCGGTCTCCCCCACCGCGACGACCCGCGGATCGGACGCCAACCGTTCTATCTCGGCTCTGGTGTCGACATCGAGGACGTTCGCCCTGGTCGGATGGATTGCGACGGCTGCGTAAACCCTCGAATCCCAGTTCGCAGCGTCGACGGCAAAGCGTGCGGCATCAAGGTCGTCGGCCACCGTGACGACCCGTCCGACGCCGACGGCTTCGGCCCGATCGACAATTTCGGCCACGGTCGCAGCGTCGTGCGCACCACAGGCGTCGAGGTGCGTATGTGCGTCGATCAGAGGCGACAAGGGCTCAGGGGCATCGGGGGCGGGACGGTCTTTGCTCACGCCCGATAGAGTAAGCCCACCATGACTGTGCCTGCCTCACCCTCCCAGACCCCGCGCCCGGACTCCGCTGCCCCGGAAGGCGCGGAACGATCGCCGTTCTACATCACGACAGCGATCGCGTATCCCAACGGCGCTCCGCACATCGGCCACGCGTACGAGTACATCTCCTCGGACGCGCTCGCCCGTTTCAAGCGGTTGGACGGTCATGAAGTGTTCTTCATGACCGGCACCGACGAGCACGGTCTGAAGATGCAGCAGACAGCGATCAAAGAGGGCATCGACGTCCGCGAACTCGCGGCTCGGAACTCCGACGTGTTCCAGAACCTCGACAAGGTCCTGAACATCTCGTACGACCGGTTCATCCGCACCACCGACGCCGACCATCAGGTCGCCAGCAAGGCGATCTGGGAAAAGATGGCCGCATCGGGCGACATCTACCTCGACACCTACTCGGGGTGGTATTCGGTTCGTGACGAGGCCTTCTACACCGAAGCCGAGACCACGCTCCTGGACGACGGCACCCGTCAGTCGACGGAGACCGGCACTCCGGTGGAGTGGACCGAGGAGTCCAACTACACTTTCCGTCTCTCGGCCTACGAGGACCGTTTGCTTGCTCTGTACGAAGAGCATCCCGAGTTCATCGCACCCGCGACTCGTCGCAACGAGATCGTCAGCTTCGTCAAGGGCGGCCTCAAGGACCTGTCGATCTCGCGCACCACGTTCGACTGGGGCGTCGAGGTTCCCGGAGACCCCGACCACGTCATGTACGTCTGGGTCGACGCCCTCACCAACTACCTGACCGGCGTGGGTTACCCGAACGTCGACTCGGCGGAGTTCGAGAAGTTCTGGCCCGCGAGCCTGCACATCATCGGCAAGGACATCACGCGTTTCCATACCGTGTACTGGCCGGCGTTCCTCATGTCTGCCGGCATCGAACTGCCGGAGCGGGTCTTCGTCCACGGGTTCTTGTACAACAAGGGCGAGAAGATGTCGAAGTCGGTCGGCAACGTCGTCGACCCCATCGCGATGGTCGATCAGTACGGCCTCGACGCGGTCCGCTTCTTCCTGCTCCGCGAGATCTCGTACGGCCAGGACGGCAGCTACAGCCACGAAGCAATCGTGACGCGTATGAACGCAGACCTGTCCAATGAACTGGGCAACCTCGCGCAGCGTTCACTGACGATGGTCGCGAAGAACTGCGATGCCCAGGTACCGACCCCCGGCGAGTTCACCGAGGACGACCTGGCGATGCTGGCGTCGGCGGATGCCCTGCTTGCCAAGTGCCGCAGCGAGTTCGACGTGCAGGCGCTGCATCTCGCACTGGAAGCCATCTGGGGCGTTCTCGGCGAGACCAACCGGTACTTCTCCAAGCAGGAACCGTGGGTTCTGCGCAAGACGGATCCGGCACGCATGGCGACGGTACTGTACGTGACGCTCGAAGTGGTCCGTATCGTCGGGCTTCTCGTTCAGCCGGTGATGCCCGACGCGGCGTCACGCATCCTCGATCTGCTTGGCCAGAGCGAAGAGAACCGGCAGTTCGCCGACATTGCGGTTCGCATCGACGCGAACCGGAAACTGCCTGCTCCGGCGCCAGTTTTCCCCCGCTTCGTCGAGGAATGAGCTAAGCGAGAGTGCCGCACGTGGGGTCCGAGATATCCGGTTACAGGCGGATGTGTCGGACCCCACGTGCACACTCCAGCCATGACGACGAATAGAACATACATTCGAACCAGCGCTTCGGCGCAGACACTGCCATGGAACGGAGCGCGGGTGTCCACTCAGGAGGTCAGCCCTCAATCCGTTTCCGCGGTGCGAGATCTCGTTTCCGAACTGTCCGCGGCGTACGACCGCGGATGGCAGCCGGCGGATCTGATTCATCTGGCGCGTCGAAGCAAAGAAGCGTCCGACGCCGATCTCGCCGCCACCACCATCCTGTTCGACGCGAAGGCGTCGCGCGCCTCCGATCGCGCTCCGCTCGAATGGGTGGGGCAGTTGCAGACAATCGGCGAGCAGTATCCGAAGTCTCGGCACATCGCTTCTCGAATCACCGTGGACGACGACGTTTTTCGCTCCCTCGCGGCCGGCCTTCTGTTCCAGGATCCCTACTTCCTCGTTTCGCAGATCGTCGACGTCGCGCGATCGTGGATGCGCCTACCTCAGTGGACGGTGTTGCTCGCGCCACCATCCACCTGGCCGTCGCAACGCACCGATACCAGCTATGCCGGCGTCGGCGATACCGAGGTCGACGCCAAGGTACTCAAGCGAATTCGTGGACTACTCGCCAAAGCGGAAGCAACCAACTTCGCGGAAGAAGCCGAGATTTTCACCGCGAAGGCCCAGGAGTTGATGACCCGGTACGCCATCGACTCCGCACTGCTCCACAGTCGCGCCGGGGTCACCGACACATCCGTCAATGCCCGACGCATTCACATCGAGAACCCGTACGTGAAGGAAAAGGTTCACCTCCTGACCGAGATCGGCGAATCGAATCGAGTCAGGACTGTCTGGTTCAGCGACATTGCACTCGCGACCGTCGTCGGCACTCCGGTCGACCTTCAGCAAGTCGACATGCTGTTCACTTCCCTGCTCGTACAGGCAACCCGTGCAATGCAATTCGCCGACTCGAGCAATCGTGGCGGCTCACGCACCACCTCGTTCCGCAAGGGATTCCTGGCCGGGTTCGCCAGCCGCATCGGACACCGCCTGCGTGACGCCGGCACCAAGGCCACCGCCGAAGCGGCCGACGCGGCATCGATGGACGTCGCGGATCTTCTGCCGATCCTCGCCACCACATCCGAGGCCGTCGACGCCGAATTCGATCGATTGTTCCCGACAACCCGCAAGACTCGCGGACGGTCCGTGGACGCCGAAGGCTGGCACGCCGGCCAGGCTGCAGCCGACGACGCCAACCTGCGTCCCGGCGCACCCGCCGTGAACCGCTCCCGCTAGTCCTTTCGAGCGGCCAGGACCGTCTCGTACAACTCACGCTTGGAGACTCCGGCCGTTGCGACCAGAGCACACGCGTCCTTCAATCGTGCTCCCCCCTCGACCAGCCTTTCCACCTCGTCGACCAGATCGGCAGGATCAGATGCCACCAGCACTGCGCCTTCGAGCACCACCGTGATCTCACCGCGAACGCCCTCGGCGGCCCAAGCAGCTAACTCCCCGAGAGTGCCGCGCTTCACTTCCTCGTAGGTCTTGGTCAATTCCCGGCACACAGCCGCGCGGCGATTCGGCCCGAGCACTTCCACCGCATCTGCGAGGCAGTCGGCAAGGCGATGAGGCGCTTCGAAGAACACACACGCTCGCTGCTCGGTTGCCAAGGCAGAGAGCCACGTCTTGCGCTGCCCCTGCTTACGCGGCGGGAACCCGTCGAAGCAGAACCGCTCGACGGGCAATCCGGAGAGTGCCAGCGCCGTCGTCACCGCCGACGGACCGGGCAAGCACGTGACGGCGAGGTTCTCGGCTACGCAGGCGGCGACAAGGCGATATCCGGGATCGCTGACCGACGGCATGCCCGCGTCCGTGACCAGCAGGACGGTCTTGCCTTCGGCGACGTCGGCGACCAGCGCGGGCAGCCGGGAAATCTCGACCTGATCGTAGAAACTGACGATCTTCCCGGTGATGGTTACCTCGAGCGCGGACGCCAGAGACTTGGTGCGTCGTGTGTCCTCCGCAGCAACGACGTCGGCGGTTGCGAGAGCAGACCGAAGACGCGGAGACGCGTCACCGACATCTCCCATGGGTGTTGCGGCGAGTACCAAGCGACCAGTCATACCTGACAGCCTACGATTGCCAGGTGACTGTGCAGACGGACGAGCGGCCAACGCCCGCCACGAGCGATCGGGTAATGCGTAGTCCCGGCCCGCTGGTACCGGATCCTGATTTCGGCCCGACCGACAGATTGCGCGGCTGGATCGTCACCGCTTTCGTCACCGCTATCGCGGCGATCACACGCTTCACGATGCTCGCCTACCCGACCGACGCCGGCACACCTGTCTTCGACGAGAAGCACTACGTTCCGCAGGGCTGGCAAGTTCTGACCGGTGGCGGCATCGAAGACAATCCCGGTTACGGATTGGTGGTACACCCGCCCATCGGTAAGCAGATGATCGCGATCGGCGAAGCACTCTTCGGTTACAACGGTTGGGGGTGGCGATTCTCGTCGGCCCTGGTCGGGACACTGATGGTCCTGCTGATCATCCGGATCGTGCGCCGCATGACGCGCTCCACGCTGATCGGCGCGATTGCCGGAATCCTGCTCATCGTCGACGGCGTCACCTTCGTCTCCTCACGCCTGGGGATGCTCGACATCTTCCTGGCTTTCTTCGTCCTCGCTGCTCTCGGATGCCTGGTGGTCGATCGCGACCAAGTCCGCGAACGGATGGCGAAGGTATACGAAGAGGGCCGAATCGGCGACTCTGCCTGGGGTCCGCGGCTGGGTTTCCGGTGGTGGAGGTTCGGCGCCGGCATCCTGCTCGGCCTGGCCTGCGGAACAAAGTGGTCCGGCATGTACTTCATTCTGTTCTTCGGATTGCTCAGTGTTGCCTTCGACCTGTCAGCGCGCCGCGCCTACCGCGTGCAGCGCCCATGGGTCGGCACTGCAGTTCGCGACATCGGGCCGGCTCTGTATGCGTTGGTGATCATTCCGCTCGGTGTGTACCTCGCGAGCTACTGGGCCTGGTTCACCAGCGAGACCGGCGTCGACCGTCACGCCGTCGGTAACGAGATCGGTGAGGGCGGCACATGGAGCTTCATTCCCTCCGCGCTGCGCTCACTCTGGTACTACAGCGGAAACGTTCTCCAGTTCCACGCCGGTCTGACCAACTCCGCCGGAAACCACCACCCGTGGGAGTCGAAACCGTGGACGTGGCCGATGGGGCTACGACCGATGCTCTACTACTACGCCGACGGCGAGCAGGTCACCGGTTGCGGGGCCGCCAGCTGCGTCAAGGCCGTGATGCTGATCGGCACACCGGCGATGTGGTGGCTGGCCCTACCGATGTTGGCGTGGGCGATCTGGCAGACGTTCGTGCGCAGGGACTGGCGATACGCCGTGGTCCTGACGGGCTACGGTGCCGCTTACCTCCCGTGGTTCGCGACGCTCGACCGCCAGATGTACTACTTCTACGCAGTAGCACTCGCCCCGTTCATGGTCATGGGATTTGCGCTGGTCCTCGGCGATGTACTGGGCAAGGCGAGCGCGTCCGTCGAGCGTCGTACCACCGGACTTCTGGCAGTCAGTCTGTACATCGGTCTGGTCGTGGCCAACTTCGTCTACCTCTGGCCGATACTCACCGCCATGCCGATCACGCCGGAATCGTGGCAGAACCATCTGTGGTTGCCCAGCTGGAAATAACCGGACGACAAAAGGGGCACCGAACCGCAGTTCGGTGCCCCTTCACGGTTCAAGTCCTACTCCGCTCAAGTCCTACTCCACTGACTTACCCGCACGGCGTCCTCGGCGCGGGCGTAGGAGAGCACGTTTCTGCTCCTTCGCCGCAATGATGATCGGGTCGTGCGAAAGATCCTTGTACAGCGAGAAGCATAATCCGATCATGACCAGCACGAACGGCGCCGCAGCGATTATCGTCATGGTCTGCAAGCCGTCGAGCGCTTCGGAACCACCGGTCCACAGCAGAAGCGCCGCGACGCCACCGGTCAACATGCCCCAGAACACCACGACCCAGCGACTCGGTTCGAGCGTTCCGCGCTGCGAGAGCGTCCCCATCACCATCGACGCAGCGTCGGCGCCGGAGACGAAGAACACTGCGACGAGCAGCATGACCAGGACAGTCGTCACTCCGGCCAACGGCAGATTGTCGAGCATGCCGAACAGTTGAGCCTCTTCCGAGCCTCGGCCGGACAAGCCGATTCCGTCGCGTTCCTCGCCGATGCCTGCGCCGCCGAAGATCGCGAACCAGAGCAAGCTGACAGTCGTGGGAACGGCGATGACGCCGACGATGAACTGGCGGATCGTGCGGCCGCGGCTGATGCGGGCCAGGAACATGCCGACGAACGGCGTCCAGGACACCCACCATGCCCAGTAGAAGATCGTCCACGACGAAAGCCACGCGCCGGTTTCAGGATTCGACGATGCACCCGTGCGGGCCGACATCTGGGCGAGGTCGGAAACGTATGCACCAATGGTCGTCGGGAGCAGATTGAGAATCAGCACGGTCGGCCCGAGAACGAACACGAACAGGGCCAAGATCAGCGCTAGCACCATGTTGATGTTGGAGAGCCACTGAATTCCCTTGGCCACACCGGAAACTGCCGAAGCGACGAACGCCAGGGTCAGCACCGCAACGATGGCCACGAGCAGGAATACGCCGGCTTCTTCCATCCAGCCGACTACCTCGAAACCGGAGCCGATCTGAAGTGCGCCGAGCCCCAAAGATGCTGCGGTGCCGAAAAGTGTCGCAAAGATTGCCAGGATGTCGATGACCTTGCCGATCGGCCCTTCGGCTTTGCGACCGAGCAACGGGATGAAGGCCGAACTGAACAGTTGCTTGCGTCCTCGGCGATACGACCCGTACGCAATGGCAAGGCCCACAACGGCATACATCGCCCAAGGATGAAGACCCCAGTGAAACATGGTGGTAGCCATGGCAGTTCCGACGCCACCGTCGGTGCCGGGAGGCGGAGTCACGTAGTGCGCAAGCGGTTCCGCGACACCGAAGAACATCAGGCCGATGCCCATGCCGGCGCTGAACATCATGGCGATCCAGCTGACGGTTCGGAACTCGGGCTTCTCACCGTCTTTGCCCAGCGGAATGTCGCCGAATCGACTGACAGCGAGGTAGATGGAAAACAGCACGAAAGCCGAAGCTGCGAGTACGAAGAGCCAGCCGATGTTCGTCACCAACCAGCCGAGAACACTTCCGGTTACCGAGTTCAGGTTGTCGGGAGCTACGAGACCCCACACGACAATAGCCAGCACCGCTGCGGCCGCCACGGAAAACACCACGTAGTCGGTCCGAACGCCTACCCGAGTAAAGCCCGTCTCCGGGCGCTCTTCGTTGGCCCCGGAATCTTGTTCGGATCGATCAGATTTCGTCACCATAGATGACTACGTTCGTCACTTTGTGGGCCAAAAGCAAGCTGGAAGGCGGGCTCAACAGCCGTCGAACCCGCCTTCTCACCCCGATCAAGCTGGGGTTTTAACCCAACCGTTGCCCTTGCCGATCAATCCGTCGATGCTGATGCGTCCTGCGCCGATAACAGCGATCAAGAGCGAACCGACACCGAGTGCGACGACGAGTTCATAGCCGCCGTTGTCTATGAAGACGCCCTTGTCGGCGTGCACGATGAAGAACGCGCCGACCATGTCGAGGAACAGCAGTGCGCCGACGAGAGGGGTCAACAGACCCGCGATGAGCAGGATGCCGCCACCGAGTTCGATGGATGCTGCCAGAACTGCAGAAATCTTGGGGAGCGGGGCGCCCATCCCTTCGAATGCGGCCTGCGTTCCGGCGATCTTGTAGGTGAAGAACTTCTGCCAACCGTGGGCGATGAAGATGATCCCGAGGCCGACACGGGCGATGAGGAGTCCGAGGTCACGAGCAATCGACGAATTCATGAGCCAAGACTGACAGCTTTAAGTTGAAGCGTCAACTCAATCAATGTGTCACGCACCTCTCAATGCCGACTCCACCATGGCGACGATCTCAGTGTCGGAGTACCCGAGCGAGCGGACCTTATGCGCAAACGCGGTCGCCGCCTGCTCCGCCTGCGCCTGCACCGGATCGGTCCCCGAAGCGATGAACGTCCCTTGCTTTCCCCTCGTCTCGATCACGCCCTGATCGCTGAGCGCGCGATAAGCCTTCGCGACGGTGTTGGCCGCCAATCCCAGCTCCGAGGCCAATGCACGCACCGTCGGGATCTTGGTTCCCGCAATCAATCCGCCGCCGTGAACCTGCTCGATAATCTGTTGCCGCAGTTGGTCGTACGGAGCTGTGGAGGAATCGTGTTCGATCGCGATCTTCATCGTCACCCTCGTCGTATCTTCTCGGTCACAGCATCTTCTCTCTCACAAACCCTCGATCGCTTCGCGGATCGTATGCGGGCCGGAGGTCAGAACCAATATCTTGCCGACACTGGACGGCGCGTCGATGAGCGCTTCGATCACTGCGGCGACATCTGCACGAGGCACAGAGCCTCGATCGACGGGCGGCTCTGCAAGAAGGACTTCACCGGTGGGGTCGTCGTCTGTCAGAAGGCCTGGCCGAAGAATCGTCCAATCCAGCGAAGTCCTTGTCTTCAGGTCTTCCTCTGCTGCAGTCTTCGCCCGCAGGTAGGCGGCAAAAACCTCGTCGGTGTTCTCCGGTATTTCGTCACCAGCACCCATGGCGCTGATCTGTATGAACCGACGCACTCCCGCTTTCTCGGCGGCATCGGCCAATAGCACCGCCGCAGCTCGGTCTACGGAGTCCTTCCGCTCGATCGAGCTACCAGGTCCGGCGCCCGCGGCGAAGACCGCGACGTCGGCACCGTCGAGTACCTTCGCAACTTCCTCGACCGTGGAGGATTCCAGATCGATCACCACGGGGAACGCGCCGAGTGTGCGGACCGCACCCTCGTGCGCGGAGTTGCGGATCAGCGCTACCGGCCGATCACCATGTCCTGCCAGCAGGTACGTCAGGTGCTGCGCGATCTTGCCGTGCCCACCGGCAATGACCACGCGCCGTTCGTCCACACTTCGATGTTCCGTCATCGTTTTCTCCTCACAAGTCGGTACTTCAAGTGCAGCGCGCCGGAGGTGTCCGTTGTTCCCCTGTTTGTCCCACGAGTTCGGACACAGAGGCAGAATGACGGACATGGCATCTGCAACCATCTTCCACAATCAACGGTGCAACACGTCGCGGACTGTTCTCGGACTTATCCGCGACGCCGGCATCGAACCGACCATTGTGAAGTACCTCGATACTCCGCCTACCCGATCCGAGCTGGAAAAACTCCTCGCCGACGCCGGCCTCGAGCCCAGCCAAGCCGTTCGCAAGCGCGAAACGCAGTACAAGGAACTCGGGCTCGCCGATGCATCCGAATCCGAGATCCTCGACGCGATGATCGAGCACCCGATTCTGATCGAACGCCCGTTCGTGGTCACCGACAAAGGCACCGTCCTCGCGCGGCCTGCAGCCAAGGTGGAAGAAATTCTCTGACAGCGTCGACGGCTTACAGCGGATCGCGGGCGATCGGGCAGGACATGCACCGAGGACCACCTCGGCCGGACCCCAGTTCCGAACCCGCGATTCGCAAAACCTCGATACCCGAGGCCTCCAGCCTGGCGTTCGTTTCGACGTTGCGCTCGTAAGCGACGACGACGCCAGGCTCGACGGCGAGGGTGTTGTTTCCGTCGTCCCACTGCTCACGCTCGGCAGTCACCGTGTCGAGTCCGGTGTCGATCACACGCAGTTTTCCGATTCCCATGGCGTCGGCCGCCGCTTCGAGGAACGGCGTCGCACCGCGAATACTCACCCCGTCGTCTTCCTTGCGCAGAGTGAACGCCGCCAGGGTGTCCTGAATGGCCGGATACATGACGACCGCGTCGGCCTCGACCATGGTGCAGACCGTGTCGAGATGCATCGACGCTCGGCGTTGCTCGATCGGAACAACCAACACCGTGTGGGCGAGGCCGTCGTCGAACACGCTACGCGCCAATGCTTCTGCTCCGGCGGGTGACGTACGTTCACCGACACCGATTGCGATCACCCCCGGCGCGAGAAGCAGCACGTCACCTCCCTCGACAGGAGCCGTGTGCGACTCGTACGCGCGGCGCACGCCTTTGAATCGAGGGTGATGCGCGTAGACGAGATCCGTTATCGAGGATTCGCGAGCTCGCGCTGACAACGCCAAGGACGTGATGACGACCCGTGGCCCGACCCAGAACGACGAATCACGGGTGAAGAGCAAGTTGGGCAACGGGTCGATCACGAAGTCACCGCCGTGATGCATCCTGCGCACCAACGAGGTCGAGTCGGCATCGATCGGCAATTCGTCGAACGTCATTCCTGCAGTAAGGATCGACGAAAGCTCCTTCGGCTCCACCTTTCGCAGGTAGGCGGCCAGGTGTTGCCCGAGCGCGTGGCCGATCTTGCGTGCGTCGACGGCGGCCGCGATTCCCTGGATCCTCGCTGCGCCACTGACCTCGAGCGCCTCGGTGAGGAGATCGGACAAAAGCAGTACCTCGACGCCGCGCTCACGAAGGACGGTCGCAAACTGATCGTGTTCTTCCTGCGCGCGGTCCACCCACGGCAACGCGTCGAACAGCAGCTCGTCGTTGTTGCGCGGAGTCAATCGTTTCAACTCGTCGCCAGGACGATGAAGAATGACCGATCGCAATCGGCCCACCTCGGAATCGACACCGAGGGGGACCGAGCCAGAAGCGTTCATGAGTGAACACTAATCCCGTAGGCCCCACCCAGCAGGGATAAGCAGCTGTCGTACCGGTCCGCGTAACGTCTGATCCGACGCAGGCGAGAGGACCAGGCAATGAGTAGTACGGATCAGGCGGCGCTGAACGGCGCCGGAATCGAGAGGTTCACCGGGCGCTGGGTCGGCGCTGGAGCCGGACATTTCCCCACCATCGACGACTTCGAGTACTCCGAGGAGATCGAGTTCGCGCCCACCCCGAAACCGTTTCTCACCTACTCGTCGCGCACTCGTGGGCTCCCCGACGGACGACCGCTTCACATGGAATCGGGATACCTGCGCCCAACACCGGGTGGTGAGCTCGAATTGCTGGTCAGCCAGCCCACCGGATTCGTCGAGATCCATCGCGGCACCCTCGACTCCGAAGGCACTCTCGCCTTGACCCGTCTCACGCTCGCAGCATCGCCCGACGCAAAACCGGTTCACGACGTCCGGCGAGTCATGCGCGTTCAGGGCGACACGCTGACATACGACTTGTGGATGGCGCACGGTGACACCCCGCTGACGCATCATCTCCACGCCACCCTCCACCGCGCGACGGACCGGTAGTCGCCATGGAGATGCCGTCGTGGAAGGCAAAGGAACTCACGCCCGGCCAGCTCTCCGAGCGCAGCGGTGTCGCCGTCTCTGCCCTGCATTTCTACGAACGAGAAGGCCTCATCGTCAGTCGCCGGACCAGTGGAAACCAGCGCCGATACCAACGAGACACGCTTCGACGCGTCGCCTTCATCAGAATCTCGCAACGCGTCGGCATTCCGCTGTCGGAAATCAGAGAGGCCCTCGGCACACTTCCTGAAGGCCGTACCCCGAACCGCGCAGATTGGGAAAGATTGTCGACCGGGTGGCGGCGCCACCTCGATCTACGCATCGAGCAACTGGAACGTCTACGGGACAACCTCACCGGTTGCATCGGTTGCGGGTGCCTCTCGTTGGAGGGGTGCGCCCTCGCCAACCCGCACGATCAACTCGCATCCGCCGGCCCGGGTGCGCGCGTTCTGGAAGTAGATTTCGGTGCAGGCTCAGGCGAGAAATGACTCGACGGCGTCCCGATCGCGCCCCAACAAGTCCTCGACGGTCTTCTTCAGCAACTTCTCGATCTGGCCGCCGATGATCGGCATCTTCACCTCAGCCGTTCCGTCGACGACCAACCGCGTGCAGGACTCGGCGGCGGTGAGATCGAGCGTCGTCTCGATTCGGATCGGCAGTCCCCGCGCGATTCCGGTGACCGACCCTGCTGCACGCCCGTCCGACAGAGGTCCCCACCGATCGACCCGTTTCAGACCGAGCCGACTCGGCGCAACCTTGGCGACCAGGCTCGGGAGGGAGGCGGAGTCGATTTCCTCGGACACGGATACTTCGATCGATCCGTCTCGAACTTCGATGTCCGAGGTGGCATAAAGGTCTCCGAGTCTGCCTTTCCAATAATTCGGGTCGGTCAAAGTTCGATGCACGTCGTCGATCGGATATTTGAATTCGATATCGAAGTGAAAACTCTTCGGCATGACTTTGGTCCCTATTCGACTAGATAAAAGTCCCGGCGGAGTTAACGCTCATCGCTTGAGCAATTTACTGAACTGGTCGTTCGCTTTTTGCATCACGAACTCGTAAGGCAGGGCGAATTTGCGCGCCCACCAGTATCCGAATCGGATGTCATTGGACGTATATACGAGGTACGTATTCTTCTCGATTCCCCGCAGAATGCACGACGCCACCTTCTCCGGGGAGACAGCACGCGCCTCGAACCGGTGCGTGAGTTTTTCGACCCGCGGGTCGTTCCTGTCGATACCCGCTATTTCCACGGTTCCCACCAATGGCGTCTTCACCCCACCCGGCACAACCAGACTGACCCCGATTCCGTGCCGCTTCAGATCGAATCGCAGCACCTCGGACACCCCGCGAAGGCCGAACTTGCTCGCACTGTAGGCGGCGTGCCACGGCAGGGCCAAAAGTCCGGCAGCCGAAGACACGTTGACCAGGTGTCCACCCTTGCCGGCACGAATCATGGGTGGAACAAACGTCTCCATGACATGGATCGGCCCCATCAGGTTGACGTCCACCATGGACTTCCAATGCCGATGTTCGAGGTTCTCGATAGTTCCCCACGCTGAAATGCCGGCGATATTCATGACGACATCCATCGAAGAAAATTGAGTGTGAATCTCGGTACCGAATTTCACGACCTCGTCGTAGTCCGAGATATCGAGTGCCTTCGCCATGCTGACCGTGCCGCCGCCGGCGCCGACCATCGCGACCGTCTCTTCCAATCCGACGCTGTTGATATCGGTGAGAAACAATTCGGCGCCGACCTCTGATGCACGCAGCGCAGTTGCACGTCCAATTCCACTACCGGCGCCGGTGATCAGGCATTTCTTGCCGTCGAGCGACCTTACAGACATGGATGAACACTCCCCCGCACTCGTACTGTGGACATGCGGGAAAGTCTACGCACGCACGATGCGGCCGCCCTGAAACACGCAAGACGACCTGGGGGGCACGGCCGCACTCCGCGCAAACACCGCACAGAGACGACCGCAGCGAGCACTAGAGACGCTGCATCATCTGCTCTTGATAGCCCTTGACCGTACGGTCGAGTTCTTCCGCCGCTACATCGTCCCCACGCTTGCGTGCGTCGTGGGCTCGATCCTGAATTTCACGGATTGCGCGGCGCAATTCATCATCGCTCATCGTGTGTTTCATGTCACAATTCTGCACCCACTCGGAGGGTTTAGCTAGCACAGATCGCAATCCGGCAAACCGTTCAAGGTTCAACCCGGAGGTGATCCGCATGACATCGCAACCAGCCACCCTGATCGCGACCCCAAACCTTCAAACATCGCTTGAACTGCAGTTTTTCAATCGAAATAGTTGTGAAAAACCAGGCTAACGCATAGCTAATATCGCCAAAACGGGTAAAAGGTTTGATATTGGGCAGATTGGCCAAGTACTGGAAGGTTCGAATAGCGCAGTCGTAGCTGCACATTTCCGTGTGGCGGAAACTCAATGTGCGCTGAGACATAGCTGAGCACTCATTGGGCGGACGAATCGAATCTCGGACACATTTGACAACTAGTCCACTAAACAGACTACGGTGAGCTACCGATCGGTTATCCGCGTGATACCGTAGGATTCACTGAACGGACAATTGCTAGCTAGAGAGGATTACGGGGCGGTTCACAATGGCTGACTTTGCAGAACGATTGAACAAACTGTTCGACAGTGTTCATCCTCCGGGGCGCAAACCCCATACCAACGCCGAGGTTGCGGCAGCGCTCATCGAAGACGGCCATCAGATCTCCAAGCCGTACATCTCGCAGCTCCGCTCGGGACAGCGCACCAACCCCTCAGACGAGACAGTCGCAGCCTTCGCCCGGTTCTTCAAGGTGAAGCCCGACTACTTCTTCAACGACATCTACGCAGCCAAGATCGATCACGATCTCGAACTGCTCTCACAGCTCCAAGGCTACGGGCTTCGCCGCCTCTCGAGCCGTGCATTCGACCTCTCGGAAGAATCGCAGAATCTACTCACCACGATGGCTGAAAAGCTCCGCGCGAGTGAAGGTTTGCCAGAGGTTCCGCCTGACGCGTCACGCTGATGTGACCGTGCTGAAGCACTGACTCGATCTCGAGCACTGCAATGACATGGAGTAGGTCGACTACGAACGTCGACCTACTTTTGTCGTTTCATCGAGTTCTTTCGCCAACAACAACACCCAGCGGCGCGCCGACATCTTCTCAGGAGGCGCAATCCACCTGGTGTCCAACACATCCGAGGCCAAGGGATCGGCGATCCACCCCGCCAAAATCCCCGCGTGTGCAGTGACGGCCCGCGGCGGTTCCTGACCACCGACGTCGAACATCCCGGCGCCGGACTGGATGTACATCGCATCCATGATCTGCGCGATCATGTCCGATGCCCGCAGCACAGACGTACTCCCGGCGCTGTCCGCGTCGACTACCTCGGGGAATCGCTTGACGAGAAGCGCGTGCATCCGCCGCAGCCGGTACAGATCTCGTCGCGCACGTAACCAGGTCTCGAGAAGCACCCACGTGATGCCCAGCGCAATCAGAACACTCGAGGCAGCGATGAACCACACCCCTGGGCCCGTCCAGATATCCGATTCGAGTGCGCCGGTGCCACCGATCGATTCGACAAGCATCACGACGACCACGACGAGCAGGATCGACGAACCGGTCACGATCAACGCGATTCCGCGCCCCAACGGCGCCCACGCAACGTGCCGTAGCCCCGTCGAAATGACAAGGGACAGAGCGACGATGATAAAGATCAGAGCCGGCGCCGGGTAGCCGAAGAGAACCGCGATCGCCACCAGGAGCCCCACCGAGTACAGCACGGTGGCGAGGCCGCGCATAGCCGGACGTGACATCACCGGCCACGCAGACACGGCGCCGACTGCACTGGCCGCAGACAACGCTGTCCACAAGACGATGACGATCATCGCGGCGGCATGCTGGTCCGGCGCAATGCGATCGACGATGTCCCATACCGCCGGCACCATGACCGTCGACGACAATGCGACCGAGAAGCCTGCAAAGACCATCGACATTCGCAACGGCGTCGCGGTGCGCGCGACAACTCGACCCAGTCTCGCGCCGGCTGCAACCCAGACGAGAAGGGCCACAGCCCAAAAGATCATCCGATCGCCTCGTCGTACCGCAACACCGACAGCGGTGTCCCACGGCCACTCATCGTTCGCAGACGCATGATCAACATCGACGCGAACGTCTCGGCTTCCCACTCCGCGATGTCGTCCATCGGCACGGGTTCGTTGCGCCGCAGAGAACGTTGACTCAACATGTAGGCGATCAAATCGTCACTGACCTCGAGCGTCGCCTCGGCGATCTCGGCACCCTCGTGGCGAAACACTATGTGCCCCAACTCATGTGCCAGAGTCCGCTCGACATTGGGTAGTCCGGGAGCCAAAACGATGACGTCGTGGTCGTCGTAGGCCCGGCGCTGACCGCACACTCCGGTGGCGAGAGGGGTTTCCAGATCGATCTCGATCGGGCGCCCACGCTCGCGGGCGACTGTCTGCACCACCGTCAGCAGTGACACTGCCTCCGACGACGCTGCTGCGTCGCATACGGCATCCACCGCGGCCAGAACGCGGCGATGTGAACGTCTGTCCGGCACGACTCACGCACCTCCCTGTGATCCGGGTGCCAGGAATTCGGCACGCGCGGCAGCCAATCGCGCCTTCTGCAGCGATGCTCCGCGGAAAGTCAGTGCTCCCGCACCGGCCGCTACCACTGCCATTCCGCCTACACCGCCGGCGACGGCGGCGGCGTTGAGAATCGGCGGAAGCCCTTGAGTGAACGCCGTCGGAAATGCCTGCGGGTTGTCAGTCGGAGCCGCGACGTTCGGAACGTTCGACGGTACCTGCGGAGCTACGGGTGCGGGTGCGGCCAGAACCTCGGGTGCGGAAGGGGCTGCGACTGCGCCCGGCGCAGCGTTTGCCGGTCCACCGGCAGAGGGTGCAGGCGCTCCGCCGCCCGCTGACGGTCCCTGCGGATCAGACGGTCCAGCCGGCGGAGCCGCTACCGCGGACGACTGCTCGGAACTCGGCTGCGATTCGGAAGGAGACTGTGTCTCGGAGGGTGCTTGGCTCGAAGGACTCTCGGTCTGCGAAGTTGCGTTGGTCGCAGAAGTTGCGTTGGTCGCGGGGGAAGCGCTGCTGCTCGGACGTTGCGACGCCGAAGGGTTGGTCGTGGGCTCAGTCGTGGTCGTGGGCTCAGTCGTCGTGGGCTCAGTCGTCGTGGGCTCAGTCGTGGTCGGCTCAGTCGTCGTGGGCTCAGTCGTCGTCGGCTCAGTCGTG
>NZ_JBMAIQ010000012.1:0-278717 GCF_048573875.1 Rhodococcus sp. SB1D | reverse complement strand
GAGTGTTACGGCCGACTTCACCGCCGGTGCTGGCTTTGTCAGCTCGTCGGCGTCGGCTCAGACGGTGACGGTCTCTGATCCGGCTCCGGTCGACAAGGCGACAAAGACGGTGCTGAGTGTTCAGGGTGAAGCCAAGGTCGGACTGCCTGTTGATCTCTTCGCGACAGTGTCCGAAGAAACCTCGGACGCCCTGGTGCCTTCCGGCGGAACGGTCCAGTTCAAGATCGGTGGAGTCGATCAGGGCGCCCCGGTCGCGGTTGTGGACGGAGTTGCCAAGCTGCCGCACGTATTCGGAGCAGAAGGCACCTTTGCAGTCTCGGCTGTATTCAGTGGATCCGGTGTGTTCACGTCGTCCACTGCGGAGTCTGTCGACGTCAATGTCACGGTTCCGACCCCGTCGGATGTCGAAAGCTCTACGTCGTTGACGGCTCCGTCCTCGGCAAAGGTCGGCACGGCGGTGCAGTTGAAGGCTGTGGTCAGTTCTTCCGGCGCGACGTCGGGAACCGTCCAGTTCTTCGACGGAACGACTCCGATCGGAACTGCCGTTGATGTTGTCGGTGGGCAGGCCGTGCTGAGCCACACCTTCACCACGACCGGCAACCATTCGATCACCGCGGTCTACAGCGGAGCCCAGGGCGTCACGGGTTCCACGTCGACTGCATCGGTTGTGAACGTCGGTAACGGGGGTGGTGGCTCCGGTTCGCTCGGTTCACTGTCGCTGCCGTTCGGTTCATGATTCTCCGATGATGTGATGCCCCCTTGCGCCCATAGGTGCAAGGGGGCATTGCTCTTCGGGAATCGCTGATCGGTCGTTAGCTGAACTATTGGCAGTTCGTGAATATTTGTCTGAAATAACTGATACAAGTACTACTTTTGACGGGTACTGTACGAGCGTCCAGCTCCATTCCGATTTCCGCTCTGTTCGAGTGACCTCCTTCCGTGCGGTTCCCGATCCACGTCTGTTGCTAGCTGAGGAGAGTTCGTGTTGGTGAGAAGAAGTTCCGCGGTCGTGGTGGCGGCGTTGGTCGGTGGCGTGCTGGTGGCAGGTGGCGTTGCTTCGGCAGCTCCGACGTCATCTCCCGCGGTGGAGAACTCGATCGGGTTCAAGCTGGGTTGCGATGGTTATGAACATCTGGCTGTTGATATCGCGGATGTGTTTCATTCGACGGGTGTGACGGTGTCTGCACCGGAGAAGGTGGTGGCGGGGTCGACGTTCACCTATCGGGTTCAGCCGAACGTGATGTCGGTGCCGACGGGTGGGCATGCAGGCCGCAGTGTCGGTAAATGGACGCGGCTCAAGTACGACTTCGATATACCTGCTGGGGTGTCGTTGGTGGATGCTCAGGTCGTGGCAGGTACTTCGTCGAATTTGTCCGGTGTAACTCCGTCGGTGATTCGGATCAACGACGGCGGTTCGCCGGATGGCGCGGGTACGCATCTGCGTATTTCGGGGAACAATCAGACTGCTGACTCGAACAACAAGGGCGGTAACGGCCCGAGCACGAGCAAGAACAGTGACGGTGGAATCGAGGTAGGGGCAGGGAAGACCTTCCGGTTGCCCGCGATCGACGTGACGGTGGTTGCCGGTGCCGCGGGTAGTACGGTGCAGCCGAAGTTGCGTGCCACAGATGGTGATTCGGGTGCGTTCAATTCGCCGAAGAATGCGTTCACGTTCTTGCAGTACGAGACCCTTTGGCCGGGGTACTGGGAGCGCTACAACTGCTCTCCGCGCGATTCGAGTGGTGGTGGGTTGAATGCGGGTGGTCAGGCATTGGCCACCGTCAACGTCGTCTCGCAGGCGGCGACCTCGACCACAGTGATATCCGGCGCGGCTGCAACGGTCGGTCAGTCGACCGATTTGGTTGCGCAGGTCTCCCCGGCACCGACAGGCGGCACCGTTCAGTTCAAGGATGGCGGAACTGACATCGGCGCCCCGGTGGCCGTCGTCAATGGCGTTGCCACACTGCCACATACATTCACCGCGGCAGGCGATCACTCCATCACCGCTGTATACGACGGTGTTCTCGAGTTTCTGACATCCACGTCACCAGCACGCACAGTGAGCGTGGCCGCTGCCGATGTACAGACGACTGCGTCGTTGACAGTGCCGAGTAGTGCCGTCGAGCAGACCTCGGTCGCGCTGACCGCAAACATCTCACCGGCAGCTAACGGCGGAACGGTCCAGTTCAAGGACGGTGGCATCGACATCGGCGGACCCATCGCGGTGACTGGCGGAGCGGCGACCCTGGATCACACGTTCACCACGACGGGATCACACTCGATCACTGCGGTCTACTCAGGTACTGCAGGTTTTGGTGGTTCGACCGCGCAAGCTCAGACCATCGAGATCTCGAGCTCAGCGCTGAGTACGACTACAACGCTTCAAGTTCCGGCTACGGCGGTTACGGGTACTGCTGTTGATCTGACGGCGACGGTTGCTCCGAACAACGCTGTGGGTTCGGTGCAGTTCAAGTCGAACGGCACTGCGATCGGTTCGCCGGTTGCAGTTGCGTCAGGTGTCGCGACGCTGTCGCATGCATTCGATACTGCTGGTGCACAAAGTGTTACGGCTGACTTCACTGCTGGTGCAGGGTTTGTGAGTTCGTCGGCGCCTGCTCAGACGGTGACGGTGTCTGATCCGGCTCCGGTGGATGTGGAGACGACGACGTCGCTCTCGGTTCCCGCGACTGCCATCACGGGTACGGCTGTTGATCTGACCGCGACTGTTGCTCCGAACAATGCTGTGGGTTCGGTGCAGTTCAAGTCGAACGGTGCGGCGATCGGCTCGCCGGTGACAGTCTCCGCGGGTGTTGCGACACTGAGCCATTCGTTCGATGCTGCTGGTGCACAAAGTGTTACGGCTGACTTCACTGCCGGTGCAGGCTTCGTCAGCTCCTCGGCGTCGGCTCAGGCGGTGACGGTGTCTGATCCGGCTCCGGTGGATGTGGTGACGACGACGTCGCTCTCGGTTCCCGCGACGGCGGTTACGGGTACTGCGGTTGATCTGACCGCTACCGTGGCTCCGAACAATGCTGTGGGTTCGGTGCAGTTCAAGTCGAACGGCACGGCAATCGGTGCACCGGTGACGGTGTCCGGTGGCACCGCGACGCTCTCGCATTCCTTCGATACTGCTGGTGCTCAGAGTGTTACGGCTGACTTCACTGCCGGTGCAGGGTTTGTGAGTTCGTCGGCGTCGGCTCGCACGGTGACGGTCTCTGATCCGGCTCCGGTGGATGTCGAGACGACGACGTCGCTCTCGGTTCCCGCGACGGCGGTTACGGGTACGGCGGTTGATCTCACCGCGACGGTTGCTCCGAACAACGCTGTGGGTTCGGTGCAGTTCAAGTCGAACGGCACGGCAATCGGTGCACCGGTGACGGTGTCCGGTGGTACCGCGACCCTCTCGCATTCCTTCGATGCCGCTGGCGCGCAGAGCATTACCGCGAATTTCACCGCTGGTGCCGGATTCAAAAACTCGGTTGCGAGTGCGAAGTCAGTTCAGGTCAGTGTTGCCGACCAGGAATCCGTCGTCGAACTGAATATTCCGACCGACGCCAAAACTGGTGTGGCGACCGACTTGTGGGCAACCGTCCGAACGTCGTCGGATGATGCTGTCGGCGTCGGAACCGTGCAGTTCTACGACGGTGGCGTCGCGATCGGCGGTCCTGAAGCGGTTACGGCCGGCGCTGCCGGCCTGACGCATTCGTTTACCTCTGCGGGTGCGCACAGCATCACTGCGGTCTATTCGGGAGGAACCGGTGTAGTCGGATCCTCGGCCCAGGCGCGGACGGTGAATGTAACGGACCCTGCGCCTTCGGATGTCACCACGGAGACTGTGGTGACGGTGCCTGGTGATGCCGTGGTGAACAAGTCGGTGACGCTGTCGGCGACTGTCAGTTCGGTGCAGAACGGTGGAACGGTGCAGTTCATGGATGGGGATACTCCGATCGGTGACGCTGTTGCAGTGGTCAACGGGATCGCGGCGCTGAACCACACCTTCACCACAACTGGCACGCATTCGATTTCGGCAATCTACAGCGGGGCAACCGGATTCACAGGATCCACCTCGACGGCCCACGCAATTCAGATCAAGGCTGCAACCGGCGGTGGCACGGGCAGCCTCGGTTCAGGAAGCGCTGGCTCGAGCGATTTCCTTCCGTTCGGTTCCTGACCGGAACAGTTCAGGTCGCGGCCCCGAGGCAATATCCCTCGGGGCCGATCGACAGGGTGAACTGCATCGAGCGTGAGTTACCCGTTCCGTCGCGGACGGGCAGGGTGACACGGACGTAGTCGCCGCGAACCGGAGTGACTGTTGCAGCGTCGGCGTCGAAAGACTTGATACCGGCCAGCTGATTCGGATCGAGCTTGAGTGGCGGCTGGCCGGTTGCGCCGGTGCCGTCGGGATCCCACGGGCTGTTGCCGGGGCAGATCAGTGGATAGAACGTCTCGACGTCGCGGGTATTGACCGGCCGTCCCGTGGCGCGTGAGAGAAACCTGACGACGGCGTGGGAAGCGTCGGCCGCGGTGTAGAAGTTTGATTGCCCCGCAGGGAAGACGAACGGGCACGCATAGCCGGAAGCGATCTCCGAGCGCTTGGCGGCGACGGAGAGTCCGCCGCCGCTCCAGGTGACCGCGTACTGGCCGTCGACGCCTGGTGCAGCGATGGCCGTCAAGATGGCGGGCACATCCGAATATCGGTCGGCGATCGTTGTGGGCGGCATCGTCCAGCATGCGTTCGTGAGCGCAGCCACGTCCAAGGACACCAGGTCAGTTGCCCAAGCTGCCAAGGCCGGCGCAGCAGCCGGATTGCCGGGCACGTCACCAACCGGAGGTGGCGCGACCGGCGCAGCGGGCGCAATTGTCGTCGTGGGTGCGAGAGTGGTTGTCGTCGTGGTTTCCGTCGTCGGCGGAGACGGTTCGTCCGTCAGGATTCCCGTCCGTCCGTCGTCCTCACATGCGGTTATCGCCAACGTCATGGCGAGTGCGACTGCCCCCACTGCCGCTCGTCCTGCCGACTTCATTCGTTCGTACGCCCCTTTTGCGACATTCTGACCAACATCCACCCCAGAACTGCTGCGGGTCAGATCACGGATTCCCGTCTACGCTAGCGAACTGTGGATCCCGTTTACAGAACAGTCATCGGCATCGCCCGTACCGTCTTCGCTTTCGAGGGCCTGAAGTTCTCCGTCAAGGGAGAGCAGAACATCCCGGCGTCCGGTGGCGCCGTGATCGCGATCAACCACACCGGGTACATGGACTTCACGTATGCGGGACTGCCGGCACGGACCCCGAAGCGCTACATCCGGTTCATGGCCAAGAAAGAGGTCTTCGACAACAAGATCTCCGGACCGATCATGCGGGCCCTCAAGCACATCCCGGTCGACCGCGGCGCGGGCGCCGACTCCTACAAGGCGGCCGTAGATTTCCTGAAGCGCGGCGAATTGGTGGGCGTGTACCCCGAAGCCACGATCAGTCGGAGCTTCGAGATCAAGGAATTCAAGTCCGGCGCCGCTCGGATGGCGATCGAGGCGGGCGTCCCGATCGTTCCCGTCGTCATCTGGGGCGCTCAGCGCGTGTGGACGAAGGGTTATCCGAAGCGTTTGGGCCGCACCAACACTCCCATCTCCATTGCCGTCGGCGAGCCGATTGCACCTTTCGAGCCGGCGAGTGAGCTGACGGCGAAGCTGCGGTCGACGATGCAGGAGTTGCTGCTCGATCTGCAGAAGAACTACGACCATCCCGCCGGCGAGTACTGGGTGCCGGCCCGCCTCGGTGGCAGCGCGCCGACGCTCGAGCAGGCCGACAAGATGGATGCCGATGAGGCCGAGGCGAAAGCCAAGGCTCGCGAGGCGCGGAAGTCCGAAGGCTGACCGATGTCCTTCGAACCCGTTTACACCGCTGTCGAGGTAGTCGCGCGTGGTTTGAGCGGTTTCCAGGGCGTGAAAGTCACCCGCACCGGGACGGAGCACGTCCCGGTGTCCGGCGGTGCCGTCATCGCGATCAACCACACGAGCTACCTCGATTTCATACCGGCGGCCCTGGCGGTCGGCACCGCGAAACGCAAGCTCAGGGTGATGGCAAAGGCCGAGTTGGCGGACAACAAGGTACTCGGCTTCCTCATGCGTGGATGCGGAGTCATCGAAGTCGATCGCTCTGCCGGAGCGCAGGCGTATCGAGCCGGAGTCGACGCCCTGAAACGGGGCGAACTGGTGGGCGTCTACCCGGAGGCGACGATCAGCCGGAGCTTCGAGATCAAGGAAATGAAATCCGGAGCAGCTCGGATGGCCATCGACGCCGGCGTACCGATAATTCCGCTGATCGTCTGGGGCGCCCAGCGGATCGTCACCAAGGGCGGACCGAAAAATCTGGGCCGCAATCATTTCCCGATCTCGGTGGAGGTGGGTGCGCCGATCGATCCGGTAGAACCCGCCGAAGCGTTGAGCGAGATTCTGCGCATCGAGATGGATGCAATCCTGCGCCACGTGCAGGACGGGTTCGTGCACGAGCCCGGGGCGTACTGGGTGCCTCGCCGACTCGGCGGTGGCGCACCGACGCCGGAGGAAGCCGCGGCCATGGACGCACAGGAACGCGCGAAGCGGGCGCGCTGAGCGAGACCGTCGTACCGGGCAGGCACAATGGCGGTGTGAGCCCAGACCGTCGTATCAGCCCTGACCGCCCAACCTTGGTTGCGACCGATGTCGACGGCACCCTCATCGATCACGACGAGTTGGTCAGTGCCCGCACCCGCGCCGCCGTGCATGCCGTCGTCGAATCCGGCACGCCGTTCCTGCTGGCAACCGGGCGTCCTCCGCGATGGATTTCGCCCGTCGTCGAGGGCTTGGGATACGCGCCACTCGCCGTCTGTGCCAACGGAGCCGTTGTGTACGACAGCTACGCCGACCGCGTCCTCAGCGCCGCGACCTTGTCGGTCGACGCACTCACCGAACTCTCCGAGCTGGCACTGGTTGCACTCCCGGGCGCAGGTTTGGCCGCGGAACGAGTGGGGGAGAGCGCACATGACGCCGCCACCCCACAGTTCGTCAGCTCACCAGATTACGAACACGCCTGGCTCAACCCGGACAACACCGAGATGTCCGAGGACGAAGTGCTTGCGGCGCCGGCCGTCAAACTCCTGATTCGCCGTCCAGGCATGACCAGCACGGCGATGTACGACACGCTCGCCCCGCACGTCGGTGCGCTCGCCGACATGACGTACTCCACCGAGAACGGACTGATCGAACTCTCGGCGCCGGGCATCACGAAGGCGTCGGGCCTGGTTGCTGCCGCGGAGAGGTTCGGCTTCGACCTGTCGGGTCTGGTGGCCTTCGGGGACATGCCCAACGACATCCCGATGCTGGGGATGGCTCGACTCGGCGTCGCCATGGGCAACGCTCACCCCGAAGCCAAAGCCGCAGCCGACGAGGTCACCGACACCAATTCGGCACACGGGGTCGCAAAAGTCCTCGAGCGCTGGTGGTCGTAGAACCCACCAGCGCCCGAGGACGTGTACTGCTCGAGTGTCAGCCGACAGGCGCGCTGTTGGCCATTTCCTGGGCAAAGGTCTCGTTGTAGGTCTTGAGGACCTTCGTGACCATGCCGGTGATCTGGTTGAAGATCAGCGAACCGTTCTCGAAGTCGCTTCGCAGGCCGTCCGGGATCGAGTACTCGTCCGAGATCGGCAATCCCAGTTCACCCGCGTCGGAACCGAAACTCTGCCACGACTTGAAGATCTCGCCGAGCACGGTGAACACTCCGCCGTTCGGCGAGGTGTAGACAGCGCCGTTCTGGAACAGCGCACCCTGGTTGCCGAGCTTCGCCTGCAGAATTCCGGACAGTGCCTGGCCGAGGCGTCCGATCTCGCCACCTTCGGCGATCCACTTCTGCGCGAGCGGTGAATTGTCGGTGATCTGCAGAATCTGTGTGACCAGATCCGGGATCGACGAACCGGTGCCACCGGTGACCGTGTCGACCGGAGTGGTCGGCTTGGGCGCAGGCGTCGACGGATTGGAAGGGTTCGAGGGGTTCAACGTTCCCCCGATGTTCGCGGCCGCGATGTTCCGGATGTCGTTCATGTGTGCGTATGCGGCATCACCCGGGCACGCGGTGTTTCCGACGTCGCGGTGAGCGAAAATGATCGGCAGATCGACTGCTGCGCCCTGCGGGTACGGCGTGAACTCGGTGCCCTCGGAGTACATCGTCGTTCGGCCCTTGGGATCGAGTCCGGCCATGCCGAGCTTCCAACCGAGGAACTTGCCGACGGCGTTGAGCGTCGCCTGCGAAGGCTCGACGGTGGAGTAGTCGCCCATCATCGCGATACCGGTGGTGTTCTCGTTGAATCCACCCGCGTGTGCACCCTGAACTGCCTTGTCGAGTCCGCCTGCGCGGCCTTCGAAGGTCTGACCGTACTTGTCGACGAGGACGTTGTATCCGACGTCGCACCAGCCGAGCGTCTGTGCGTGGTAGGCGTAGATCGAGCGGACGATGCCGGCCGATTCGGCCTTCGTGTAGTTGTTGCTACCTGCCGTGTGGTGAACGGTCGCGCCACCGATGAAGTCGTCGTAGGTGGGGGAGTCGCAGCGAAGTGACTCGTCTGCTCCCCACTGAGCACGGGTGATGACGGACGGTCCGCTGCCGCCGAGCGGCGCTGCGACGGCCTGCAGATTGCTGTCTGCCTCGCTGGCACCCGGGTCGATCAACACGGCGGTGACGGCATCTGCTGCCGTCGTCACCTGGCGAAGCGGCTTGGACACCGAAGCGGGTGTGTACCCGAGTTCGCCGGTGGCTGCGGGTGCTTCAGCGGGGGCAGCTTCCGGAGCGGGCGCGGGGGCAGCTTCCGGAGTCGGGGCCGGCACAACCTCGGCTGCGGGAGCAGCGGCACCCTGCGGCGTGAGGATCTGGATGGACTTGGTCGCGCCGACGAAGACCGGTTCGGTGGCGGTACCGGAGTTGGTGGCCTGATCCGAGCTGGCGGAGTCGATGGCGTCAGGGGTGAACCACGGGCCCCAGGTGCCGTCTTCGGCCAGGGCGCGGACCTTGGACTGCGCCGAGGCGACGGTGTCCGAGGTCAACGCGACCATGCTGAACGGAGTGTCGCGGGTGACTTCCTTGACCACGGCACCTGGCTCTTCCTCGGAAGGAACCGGAGCGGTTTCGGTCGGGGCGCCGGGAGCAGCGGGTGCCGGGAACAGCTCGGTCGGCAGCGTGATCCCGGGAGGTAGCGGGATTTCGGTCGGGAGCTTGAGGTTTCTCAGATCACCGAGGTTGATGTCGGGGAGATCGAGACCGGTCAGCTCCTTGACCGGAATGATGATGTCGGGCACCGACGCGAGGAGCACCTCTGCGATCTGGGTCGGCACTGCTACTGACGTCGTCTCGTTCGCGGAACGTACATCGGACGTAGTGCTCGTGAAGCCGTAGACCGCAAAAGGACTTGCGACAGCCACTGCGGCTACAGCCCCGAGTACGAGCGAGGGCTTCGGTCGACGGTGTGGCAAGGGATTACTCCTCGGTTGTAGTTACTTGCGAGCGAACTTCAGGGCCGATGACGGCCGTGAACGGAATCCTTCAAAACCGGATCCGAGCAGGTCGGATGCCATGTTCTGGGGTTGAACTCCAGTTTTCGGACGCGTACGTCTGCAACTCGTGATGCTGATGTGACTCGTGTGACTGGTGTTGCTAACTCCAAACACTCTTGCCACACTAGTCACAAAAGTCCATAACGCTCAACCTTAGGGTGAGACTTTAGTTAAATCGTTGTGGACTGGCCTGCGCGCGAAGTACCGACTTCGCGGACTCGTGAGGCCGGTAGCGATGAGGAGAGCATTGATGGCGAGAAGCGGAAGAAGCGGAACTGCAGGTAAGAAGCCTGTGTCCGGTCGCGCAGGTCGCTTTCTGGTGGGCGGACCCGGGAGGCGAACCTCGCTGATGCGGATCTCGGTCCTCGGTCTCGTTCCGGCTCTTGCGCTCGGCGTCGCGATCGGAGGTTTCACGCAAATCCGGGCTGAGGAGCCGTCGATCCTGCACGCCGTCGCTGCCGACACGCAATTCACGCTCTCCGGGCACGGCAACGGACATGGCCGTGGAATGGGCCAGTGGGGCGCTTACGGCTACGCCAAGAACGACGGCTGGTCCGGCGAGCGAATCCTCAGTCACTACTACGGGGGGACCGTCCTGGACTCGATGCCGCCCGCCCAGATGAGTGTGCGGCTCACGGCCCAGGACAACTCGACGCTCGACGTCTACTCCGACGCCGGCCTCGTGGTCAACGGTCAGCGCACCGCGCCCGGCGAGGCTGCCCATCTCACTGCGCTGCCCGGTGGCGGTGCGCAGGTAGTGGTCACCAGCGGGTGCGGTGGCGGGGTTGTCTGGGAAGCGGTCACCGACCATCCGTGGGTGGACCCGGTGGACCTCGGTCCTGATCGACCCGCCGACCAGTTCCTGAAGCTGTGCAACAACGACGCGCCCTATCGAGGCGCCCTCGGCGTAGTGCTCGACAACGGCTCGGCTCGGACAGTCAATCTCCTCGACATGGAGGACTACCTGCTCGGCGTGGTGCCGGTCGAAGCGAAGGCCGAATGGGCCGATTCCGGTGGGGCCGAAGCGCTACGGGCGCAAGCCGTGGCAGCACGCTCGTACGCTGCGACCGAGCATCGCAGCTCGTACGCCGACACCTGCGACACTCAGGACTGCCAGGTCTACGGCGGAGCGGGCAAGGAAGATCCCCGCACCACCGAAGCCGTCCGGTCCACCGCCGGCGCCGTTCTGTCGCGTGACGGCAAGATCGTTGCCACCGAATTCTCCTCGTCCACAGGAGGTTACAGCTCCGGCGGTGAATTCCCGGCCGTCGAGGATCTCGGTGACGCCCTTTCTCCGAATCATGACTGGACAGTGAATCTGACCGCAGGGCAGATTGCGGACGCCTTCGATGTGGGTGAGCTGCAATCGCTCAAGATTCTCTCGCGCAACGGATTCGGTACCGACGGCGGGCGAGTGACGGCAGTCGAGGTAGTCGGAACAAATGCAACTGTTGGCGCCACCGGAATTCAGTTCCGCCAGAAACTCGGCCTGAAATCCGACTGGTTCACCATCGGTGACGGTGCGGGTGTGGTAGTGGCACCGGATTCGGAATCGACAGTGCCGGAATCCAATTCGCCATCCGACGATCCATCGGGTACGGTTACGGAGACGCAGATCGAGAAGAAGTATCGGGAGCTCGGCGGTGAAAGCGGCTCTCTCGGTGCTCCTGCCGGCCCGGAGATGCAGTTGCCCTCCGAAGCAGGCACTTTCCGTGTCTACGAAAACGGAACCATCATCTGGACAAAGGTTTTGGGCGCGCAGGTAGTTGATGCCAACGTGCTCCGCGAGTGGATACCGACGGGCGGAAGCTAGGGGAAGGTCGGTCGGTAGCGACTCGCACGTATCGACTCTGAAGGGTCTCTGCCGTAACCCGGCGGAGGCCCTTCAGGTCGTTCAGGGTTCGTTGGTTGTCGGTCAGATGGTCGGGGCGTCGCCGAGCAGGCGGTACTCGAGCCACAACTCCGCACGTTCCGTGGGGGAGCCGAGGTCGAGCTGGAGAAGGCTCTCGATCCGAGCGAGTCTGCTGCGCAACGTATGCCGATGAATATTCAGCGCTGTGGCTGCGGCGTCGCCCACCCCGTTGTGTGCCAACCACATGGCCAAGGTCCGGTAGAGATCGCTACCGCCCTTCGCTTCCAGAAGCGGGCGCAAGTGTGCCGCCGCGAATGCCGTCGAGCGATCCTGGTCGAGAAATGCGGACAATCCGCTCTCCGAGAGTTCGGCGAACCGCATCGAAGGCAGGTTGCGGGCACCGGCCTCGGCTGCTGCCTGCGCGGCTTGGCGTCTGGCGCGCGAGAGATCGTCCCACCACAGCATGTCCGACACGCCGACGGTGACGTCGATTTCGTTGACACGGGCGAGGATTCGCCCGCTGTCGGTAGCCGAGACGACGGCAATCAGTGCACCGTCGGTGATGCCGAACGCCAGATCGCGGCTGAGACCATCGAGCAGTGAGACGGACACGCTCTCGAGCAGGCCACTCGGGCCCGCTACGTGGAAGACCTGGAAAGGCTCGACCGGAAATCCTCCCCACAGTTCCCCGGAGATGTTGCGGGCGAGAGCATTCTGTCCCTCGAACAGCTGATGCATCGCAACGGTACGAAGGTGGTTCATCGTCAGCTGTGCGTCTCGGGTTCGAGCCGTCATCAACGTGAGCAGAGACGCGGCTGCGATGACGATGCCCTGATTCAGTGAACCGACGGCGCCGGGGCAGCCGGCGACGAGGTACCCCATCAGCTTTCCCCTCGACGTCAGCAGCGGATGGGAGATGACGTCCTCGTTCTCACTCGTGAGGAAACTGACTTCCATCGGGCGGGCGTCGCGCTCGGGGGCAGTTCGCTCGATTCCGGCGGCCGCGGCGGTGTGTGAGATCTCGACGGTATGTCCGGCCGAGTCCAGCAGAGCCGCCCATCCGCCGATCAATTCCGCCACCCGTCGTACGACTGCCCGGGTGCCGTTGACCGTCACCGCAGCTTGAAGCAGTCGCCGCAGGCTCTGGTAATTGCTGCGCAGCGCTTTCATGTCGTCGTCGGATTGCGCCTTCGACACCGCTTTGGTCAGGGCGATGAAAGGTGTTCGCAATGGGACGTCGAGAAGGGGCACACTGAAACGGGTGGCCGCATCCACCAGAGTCTGTGGCGCCTGCTCGTATCCGAGGCCGGTTCCGAAACCGATTCCGGCAATTCCGGCCGCCACCAGGGTCCGTACGAATCGGGTCGTTTCCGCGGCCGTCGTCGGTAGTGACACCCCGGTGATGAGTAGTAGTTCACCGCCGTCGAGGAAGGGCGTCGGGTCGGGAAGTTCGGAGACATGTGCCCAGGTCAGGGTGCGATCGAGCTGGTCGTGCCCAGCCAGGACGCGAAGGCCGAACTGTTCGGTCGCACAAAGCTGGCGGAGCGTGATGGGCATGAGTCCAGTCTGACACCTCGAACTCGCCACTTTGTAGTGCCTGCGGTCACGTTTGTACAAAGTGGAGCCTGACGCGAGCTTGCCGAAGGTCCGACACTGGCGCTATCGAAAATGCGCTCCGGATAGAGCGCCACCGAGATCCACGTTCCGAACAGCCCACAAGGAGTACTGATGTCCAGTACAGACCAGCCGGCACTTCAGCACACGCTGAAGAAGCGGCATCTGTCGATGATTGCGATCGCAGGCGTCATCGGCGCCGGACTGTTCGTCGGCTCCGGTGTGGCGATCCAGGAGACGGGACCCGGTGTCCTGATTTCCTACGCGCTTGCCGGCGTCGTCGTCATCCTCGTGATGCGCATGCTCGGTGAGATGTCGGCAGCGTCGCCGGAAACCGGCTCGTTCTCCTCGTACGCCGACAAGGCCATCGGCCGCTGGGCGGGCTTCTCGATCGGCTGGCTGTACGCCTGGTTCTGGATCATCGTGCTCGGCATCGAGGCCACCGCCGGTGCCCTCATCATGAATCGCTGGGTTCCGGGGGTTCCCCAGTGGACCTGGGCATTGATTCTGATGATCGTGCTGACGCTGACCAACATCATCTCGGTCAAGTCGTTCGGCGAGTTCGAGTTCTGGTTCGCCTCCATCAAGGTCGTCGCCATCATCGCGTTCCTCGGCATGGGCATCGTGGCGATCTGCGGATGGATGCCCGGCGTCGAAGCACCCGGAATGACAAACCTGACCGGTCACGGCGGCTTCCTGCCGAACGGAACAGGAGCGATGCTCGCCGCAGTCCTTGTGGTCGTGTTCTCGTTCTTCGGGGCCGAAATCGCCACGATCGCCGCCGGTGAATCGGCCAACCCGCTCGAAGCTGTTCGCGCAGCCGTCAAATCCGTCGTCTGGCGAATTCTCATCTTCTACATCGGCTCGATCGCGGTGGTCGTCACTCTGCTTCCCTGGGACAGCGCGTCGGTTGCACTCAGCCCGTACGTCGCCGTCATGGACTCCTACGGCATTCCGGCCGCGGGCAACATCATGGACGTCGTCGTCCTCACGTCGGTTCTGTCCTGCCTCAACTCCGGTCTCTACACCGCGAGCCGCATGATCTTCTCCCTCGCCGGCCGCGGCGACGCCCCCAAGTCGCTCTCACGTATCGAGAAGACCGGCGTCCCGATGCGCGCTGTCCTGGTCTCGACGATCGTCGGCTTCCTCACCGTCGGCATGAACTACCTCTCCCCGGACAAGGTCTTCCTGTTCCTGGTCAACTCCTCCGGTGCGATCGCGCTGTTCGTCTGGCTGGTCATCTCGGTGTCCCAGCTGCGCACCCGCCGCAAGCTCGAAGCTTCGGGCCAGGAGCTGGAACTCAAGATGTGGTTCTTCCCGTACCTGACCTACGCCACGATCGCCGCCATCATCGCGCTCTGCATCGGCATGCTCACCCTGGACTCGACGCGCAGCCAGATGATCGTGTCCCTGGGACTTGCAGCGATCCTCGTGGGTATCGGGCTCTACCGCTACCGGAACCACAAAGACACCGACGCCGAGGTCGTGCCCGTCGCCGAGAGCGCTCCCACACCCTGACACCAACGTCCCCATCTGCGAGATACTTCGATGTCCTAGTATCGGCCACGGACAGAGAAATCGACGTGAGCACAGCAGATGGGGACAATCATGACCACACCCGAACCGATCGTCATCGTCGACGGGGCCAGGACCCCCGTCGGTAGCTTCGGCGGCGTCTTCAAGGACGTACCCGCGCACGAGTTGGGCGCCGCAGCAGCCAAGGCCGCGCTGAGCCGCGCCGGCGTTGCGCCCGAAGACATCGACGAGGTCGTCATGGGCTGCATCGGCCAGGTCGGCCCGGACGCCTACAACGCACGCCGCGTCGGCATCGCCGCCGGACTGCCCGAGAACGTCCCCGCCTACACCGTCAACCGTCTCTGTGGCAGCGGCCTGCAGGCTGTGTGGTCTGCGGCGATGCAGATGCGATGGGGTGCAGCTGCCATCACGCTCGCCGGCGGTGACGAGAGCATGTCTCGCATGCCCTTCTACGACTTCGCCGCCCGCTCGGGCTACAAGCTCGGTGATCGCAGCCTCGTCGACGGCACCGTCGCCATGCTCACCGACCCGTTCAGCAAGGCTCACATGGGCCGCACTGCCGAAGCCGTCGCCCGTAAGTACGGCGTCAGTCGCGAGCAGCAGGACGAGTTCGCCGTCGAATCTCAGCGCCGCGCCGCTACCGACGCAGCGAAGGCGGCATTCGCCGAGGAAATCACTCCCGTCGAGACCGGTGGTCGGCGCTCCGTCACCGTCACCGAGGACGAGCATCCCAAGCCCGGAACCACCGTCGAAACCCTCGCCAAGCTGCGCCCCGCATTCGAAGAGGGCGGATCCGTCACCGCCGGTAACGCGTCGGGCATCAACGACGGCGCCGGCGCACTCGTCCTCGCTACGGGCACCGAGGCAGCCAAGCGCGGTCTCACCGGACTGGTCACGCTCGAAACCGTCACGACGGCAGCCATGGAGCCCGGCCTGATGGGCTACGCTCCCGTGCTCGCTCTCGAAAAGCTCTTTGCACAAACAGGATTGAAGCCGTCCGACATCGGCACCGCCGAGGTCAACGAGGCGTTCGCTTCGCAGGCCATCGCCGTCATCCGTGACAGTGGCCTGGATCCGGAGAAGACCAACCCGTACGGCGGAGCGATCGCCCTCGGACACCCGGTCGGCGCCACCGGAGCCATCCTGACCCTGCGTGCCGCGCGCGACATGGTTCGCCGCGACCTCGAATTCGGCATCGTCACCATGTGCATCGGCGGCGGTCAGGCACTCGCTGCCCTGCTGAAGCGGGTCTGATCATGGCGACCAAGCGCAAGCCGTCGTGGCACGACGACGAGATCACCGCAGTAGCCGAACTGGCCCGTGGTTTCTTCGATCGTGAACTGATCGCCAAGCGTGAGCAGTGGGACGCTCAGCATCGCGTCGACCGGTCCGTGTGGCTCGAAGCCGGCAAGCTCGGCCTGCTGTGCTGCTCGATTCCCGAGGAATACGGCGGGGGCGGTGGAACTTTCGCGCACGATCTCGCTGTCTTCGAGGCGCAGGGCTACTGCGGTGACTATGCGCTCGGTAACTCCGTGCACAGTGGCATCGTCGCCCACTACGTGCTCGAGTACGGAAGCGAAGAGCAGAAGAAGGCCTGGCTGCCAGGTATGGCGACGGGCGAAATCCTCGGCGCCATCGGAATGACCGAGCCAGGAACAGGTTCCGACCTCAAGGCAATCACCACGTCCGCGATCCGTGACGGTGACCACTACGTCGTGAACGGGTCGAAGACCTTCATCACCAACGGTGGCAGCGCAGACATGATCGTGCTTGCCGTCAAGACCGACCCCAAGGCGGGCGCCAAGGGTGTCTCGCTCCTGATCGTGGATCTTCGTGACTGCGAAGGCTTTGCGGTCGGCCGCGTGCTCGACAAGGTCGGTCAGCATGGCGCCGATACGTCGGAGCTGTCCTTCACCGACGTTCGCGTTCCCGTCTCGAACCTCCTCGGTGAGTCCGAGGGGCTCGGCTTCGGTCAGTTGATGGCGCAGCTGGTGCAGGAACGCCTCATCATCGGCGCGCAGGCCATCGGCACCATCGAGCGTGCAGTCGAGGAGACCGTCGCATACACCAAGGCGCGTCAAGCGTTCGGGCACAGCCTCTTCGAGTTCCAGAACACCGCCTTCGAGCTGGCCGAGTGCCAGACGATCGCACGCACCTGCCGTGTCTTCCTCGACAACTGCATCGAGGATCACCTCAACGGCGAGCTGGACGGCGCAGACGCCGCGATGGTCAAGTACTGGCTCACCGAGCAGCAATGCGCCGTCGTCGACCGGTGCGTGCAGCTCTACGGCGGATACGGCTACATGCGTGAATACCCGATCGCGCGCATGTACGAGGACTCCCGCGTCCAGAAGATCTACGCCGGCGCCAACGAAGTGATGAAGGGCATCATCGCGAAGAGTCTTTGATCACCGGCGTCGAAAACCATTGACACCGACCAGGCACCCACCGAGCATTTCGGTGGGTGCCTTTGTGTGTGCCCACAAGCGGTATCGAGCTGTTCGGAAGGCAAACACTGATGAGCTTCACCATCGACGTCGGGTCGGCACGCGTCACCCAACTGACAGAGCTGGCGCACTGGCCGTTTCCGCCGCGAGAGCTTTTTCCGCACGCGGGTGAGGCGGAGATAGAGGACGCGTCGGCGCGGCTGGCACCGGCGTTCTTCGACGCGGATAGCGGTGACCTCGTACTTGCCATCCACACCTACCTGGTGGAGATCGGCGGCAAGGCCGTCGTCGTCGACACCGGCAACGGAAACAGCAAGCACCGGCCGAACCTCTTGCCGCATCACATGTTCGGCACCGACTACCTCTCACGCTTCGCAGCCACCGGTGTGTCCGTCGACGACGTCGATCTGGTGGTCAGCACACATCTGCACCCTGACC
This sequence comes from Rhodococcus sp. SB1D, assembly GCF_048573875.1. Lineage (NCBI taxonomy): Bacteria > Bacillati > Actinomycetota > Actinomycetes > Mycobacteriales > Nocardiaceae > Rhodococcus > Rhodococcus sp. SB1D. The sequence continues at coordinate 261,255 of NZ_JBMAIQ010000012.1, read as the reverse complement.
ACTGTGGCTGGAACACCGCCCTCGACGCCGAAACCTGGCGGCCTACCTTCCCCCGCGCGACCTACATTTTCGATCGCACCGAACTGGCCGCGCTCCAACAACTCGCCGCCGACGGTCCACACGAAGGAGTGGTCTCGGATCTGGCGCAGACCTTCGAGGACAGCGTCCGTCCCGTTCTGGACGGGGCGAAGTGGGAGGCGGTCGACGACGGCCACGTCCTGGTCGAGTCCGAAGGCACACGCGTCGTCGTGCGCAGCGCGCCCGGCCACACGCCGGGCCACATCGTGATCGAGATTCGCACTGCCGACGGCGGCGCCGTCATCTCCGGCGATGTGGTCCACCATCCGATCCAGTTTCTGTACCCGGACCTCAGTCAGGGCGGCGACGCGGATCCCGAGATCGCGAGGGTCACCCGCCGCGAACTTCTCGAACGCTGCGCGTCGGAGGGACTGCTTCTACTTCCCGCACACTTTCCGGTCGACGAACCGATCGCGATCGAATTCGATTCGAGCGGTGCACCGAGTGCTTCCGGTCCGATCGGTCTCGCAGCGTCCTGACTTGCCGCATCGGCCCTGGTGACGCATCCAACCCTCGGCTTCCGAACAGGTCCGATACCCTGGTTCATCGTGACCGCTGCAAATTCAGAGACCGTCCGTGCCCAGTACGACCTGATCGTCGTCGGTTCGGGATTCTTCGGGCTGACCATCGCCGAGCGTGCCGCTACCCAGCTGGGTAAGCGCGTGCTGGTGTTGGATCGCCGTCACCACCTTGGGGGGAACGCATACTCGGAGGCTGAGCCGGAGACCGGCATCGAGGTCCACAAGTACGGTGCCCACCTGTTCCACACCTCCAACAAGAAGGTCTGGGACTACGTCACCCAGTTCACGGAGTTCACGAACTACCAGCACCGCGTCTTTGCGCTGCACAAGGGGCAGGCGTATCAGTTCCCAATGGGACTCGGTCTCGTGTCGCAGTTCTTCGGTCGGTACTTCACTCCCGAAGAAGCACGCGCCCTCATCGCCGAACAGTCCAGCGAGATCGATTCGAAGGACGCCTCCAATCTCGAAGAGAAGGCGATCTCCCTGATCGGACGCCCGCTCTACGAAGCGTTCGTGCGTGACTACACAGCTAAGCAGTGGCAGACCGACCCCACCGAGTTGCCCGCCGCGAACATCAGCCGCCTGCCGGTCCGCTACAACTTCGACAACCGCTACTTCAACGACACGTACGAGGGCCTGCCCGTCGACGGCTACACGGCGTGGCTCGAGAACATGGCGAAGGATCCGAAGATCGAGGTCCGCCTCGACACCGATTACTTCGACGTCCGCGACGAACTGCGCACCGCCAGCCCCGACGCCCCTGTCATCTACACGGGCCCGCTCGACCGCTACTTCGACTACTCCGAAGGTGCACTGGGATGGCGCACCCTCGATTTCGAGACCGAGGTTCTGCCCACCGGAGACTTCCAGGGCACCCCGGTCATGAACTACAACGACGCCGACGTGCCGTTCACCCGTATCCACGAGTTCCGTCACTTCCATCCGGAGCGCGAGTACCCGACCGACAAGACCGTCATCATGCGTGAGTTCTCACGTGCCGCGGAGGCGAAGGACGAGCCGTACTACCCGATCAACACTCCAGAGGATCGCGAGAAGCTCTCCGCGTACCGCTCACGCGCCAAGAAGGAGACCGCGGAGAACAAGGTCCTCTTCGGTGGGCGTCTCGGCACCTACCAGTACCTGGACATGCACATGGCGATCGCCAGCGCGCTGACGATGTTCGAGAACACCCTGCGCCCGCATCTCGAAACGGGTGCGGAATTGGCAGGGGAGAGCGAATGAACGCACGTCATCTACTCGAAGGCGAAGATGCCGTCAGCGGCGACGAGGTGACCTACCTCGGCAAGTCCCTGCTTCAGCGGATCATCCTGCCCCGCGCCGGTGAGCCGCTCGACGTCCGCACGTTGTACTTGGAAGAGTCCTGGTCCAACAGTCGGCGGGCGCACTCGACCTCGCGCACTTCGGTAGCGCTCGGCGCCGAGACCGAGGTCTCGTTCGCCACGTACTTCAACGCGTTCCCTGCCAGCTACTGGCGTCGATGGTCCATCCTGAAATCGGTGGTCCTTCGTCTCGAGCTGTCCGGCCACGGCCGCGTCGACATCTACCGTTCCAAGGCGGATTCCTCGCGAATTCACGTGGAAGGCAAGGAATTTGCCGACGGCGATGCCGCGGTCGAGTTCGAGGTGGAACTGGCGCCGTTCGAGGACGGTGGCTGGATCTGGTTCGACATCACCACCGATACGGCAGTGGTCGTCGAGAGCGGCGGCTGGTACGCGCCCGTCGAGGCTCCCGGCGAAGCGACTGTCGCCGTTGGTATTCCGACGTTCAACCGTCCGACCGACGCGGTCAAGGCGCTTGCTGCACTGGCTTCGGATCCGTTGGTGTCGGACGTGATCAAGGCCGTCATCATGCCGGATCAGGGCACCCGCAAGGTGCGTGACGAACCCGGATTCGCCGAAGCTGCTGCAGCGCTCGGTGATCGGCTCGCCATTCACGATCAGGGCAACCTCGGCGGCTCGGGCGGATACAGCCGAATCATGTACGAGGCACTCAAGACGACGCAGTGCCAGCACATCCTGTTCATGGACGATGACATCGAGATCGAACCGGACTCGATTCTGCGTGCGCTTTCGTTCTCGCGTTTCGCGAAGTCGCCGATGCTGGTGGGTGGGCAGATGCTCAACCTGCAGGAACGAAGCCACCTCCACGTGATGGGTGAAGTGGTCGACCGCGGCATCTTCATGTGGACCGCGGCACCGAACGTCGAATACGACCACGATTTCTCGAAGAAGCCGCTGCGCGAATCGAAACTCCTGCACCGCCGCATCGACGTCGACTTCAACGGCTGGTGGATGTGCATGATCCCGCGCCAGGTCGCCGAAGAAATCAAGCAGCCGCTACCGCTTTTCATCAAGTGGGACGACTGCGAATACGGTTTGCGCGCAAAGAAAGCCGGATACCCGACCGTCACGCTGCCCGGTGCCGCGATCTGGCACATGGCGTGGAGCGACAAGGACGACGCCATCGACTGGCAGGCGTACTTCCACCTCCGTAACCGTCTGGTGGTGGCCGCGCTCCACATGCCGGGCAACGGCCGTGGCCTCGTGGTCAACACGGTGAAGGCAACGCTCAAGCACCTGCTGTGCCTCGAGTACTCCACCGTCGCGATCCAGAACAAGGCCATCGCGGACTTCCTCGCCGGACCCGAGCACGTCGCGAACATGCTGCCGACGGCACTCGGTGAGGTCCACGCCCAGCGCAAGGAATTCTCCGACGCCGTCGTACTGCCGTCGTCGACTGCGTTGCCGCTGCCCTCCGGTGCGGATGTCGGAGACGTGAGCCTGCCGCTGTCGACCGTCGCGAAGATCACCCGGGTCCTCAGGGCCGGAGTGCACAACGTGAAGCCGGCCAAGCCGGAACACCTCGAGCGCCCTCAGCTCAATGTTCCGACCATCGACGCCCGTTGGTTCCTGCTCTCGCAGGTCGACGGCGTAACCGTCACCACGGCCGACGGTCGCGGCGTCGTCTACCGCAAGCGAAACCCGAAACTCGCGCTCGAACTGCTCAAGGAAGCAACACGGTTGCGCCGCGAACTCGCCGCCCGTTTCCCCGAGCTCAAGAAGCAGTACCAGGACGCCGTTCCTTCACTGACCAGCACGGAAAGGTGGGAACGTGTCTTCGGCATCTCCTGAAGTACAGATTCTGGCCGGGATTCAGTCGACCGTCGGGCAGCTGCCGGGAGCCGTCAAGGTCGCCCGCGGTATGTCTCACTTCGGTGAGCACTCCCTCGGATGGATCGCGATCGCTGCCGTCGGAGCTGCTGTGGACAAGCCGCGTCGACGGGAATGGGCCGGAGCGGCCGTCGGAGCATTCGGTGCACACGCCGCCTCCGTGGTGATCAAACGAGTGGTCAGGCGCAAGCGACCTTCCGATCCTTCGGTGCAGGTCAACGTCTCGACACCGAGCAAGCTCAGCTTCCCGTCATCACACGCGACGTCGACGACGGCGGCGGCTGTGCTGATCGGTCGGCTCACCGGGCTACCCTTACCGGCGTTGCTGGTGCCCCCGATGATGCTCTCGCGTCTGGTCCTGGGAGTTCACTACCCGACCGACGTACTCGCCGGAGCGGCACTGGGAGCCGCATCCGCGGCGGTAGTTCGCCGGGTCGAAGAAGCCAGAGCCGAACAGAAATGTGGAGATAAATGAGCGAGGAACCGGCTACGGTCAGCGGACCCCCGAAGTCCCTGCCCGCCGGCATCGTCAAGGCGCTTCGCCCACGTCAGTGGGTCAAGAACGTCCTTGTGCTGGCAGCGCCCATCGCGGCCGGAACCGCCACCGAAGCCGACGTGCTGTTGCCCGTCGCGCTGGCGTTCGTCGTGTTCTGTATGGCGGCATCAGGCATCTATCTCGTCAACGACGCGATGGATGTCGAAGCCGACCGTGCTCACCCCACGAAGCGATTCCGTCCCATCGCGGCCGGCGTTCTACCCGTCAACATCGCCTACGGCATGGCAGTCGTGCTGCTTGCCGGTGCGATCGGGCTGTCCTTCCTGGCCAACTGGCAACTCGCCGTGGTCATGGGCGTGTACATCGTCATCCAGCTCGCCTACTGCTTCGGTCTCAAGCATCAGGCCGTCATCGACATCTGCATCGTCTCATCCGGCTTCCTGCTTCGAGCGATCGCCGGTGGCGTTGCCGCCGAGATCGATCTCTCGCAGTGGTTCCTGCTGATGATGGCGTTCGGCTCACTCTTCATGGCGGCAGGCAAGCGCTACGCCGAACTGCAGTTGGCCGAGAAGACCGGCGCCAAGATCCGTAAGTCCCTCGAGAGCTACACGATGACGTACCTGCGTTTCGTGTGGACGATGGCAGCGACGACGCTGGTCCTCTGCTACGGACTGTGGGCGTTCCAACAGGACGCCATCAAGGGCACCAACTGGTACGCCATCTCGATGGTGCCGTTCACCATCGCGGTGCTGCGATACGCGGTGGACGTCGACGGCGGCGAAGCCGGAGAGCCTGAGGAGATCGCGCTCGGTGACCGGGTGCTGCAACTCCTCGCGATTGCGTGGATCGGAGTAGTGGGTGTCGCTGTCTACCTCGTCTGAGCCACGCACCGAGGCCGACCCGCACGTCGACACTGCGGCGAATCGCACCACCCTCAGTCGAGGAGTTTTTCTCGGCGGGGTGGTGCTTGCTGCTGCCCTCATGTTCTGGGGTGCGTGGGAGCGTCGCTGGATCGCCGACGACGGACTCATCGTCTTGCGAACCGTCCGCAACCTGCTCGCGGGGAACGGCCCGGTCTTCAACGCGGGTGAGCGTGTCGAGGCGAACACGAGTACCGCGTGGACGTACATCGTCTACGCGTTCAGTTGGCTCACGCAGATCCGTCTCGAATACGTTGTTCTGACGATCGCGCTCGTACTCTCGACTGCTGCCGTCGTGTTGGCGATGCTCGGCACCGGTCGTCTGTACCGCGGCGTTCGGCCGTCGGCGGGCGGAACGATCCTGCTGGTACCGGCAGGTGTTCTCGTCTACATCGCGGTTCCGCCTGCGCGAGATTTCGCCACTTCCGGGCTCGAGACATGCTTGGTGATCTTCTGGATCGCGCTCCTGTGGCTACTGCTCGTTCGGTGGGCGCAGGCGTCGACGCCGTCCACGGCGTCGATCCTGACTCTCTCGTTCGTGGCCGGACTCGGACCACTGGTTCGACCCGAGATGGCGATTCCCGGTGCTGCCGCGTTGATGATGATCGTTCTCTCCGCAGGCCTGACCTGGAAGATTCGCACACTGATCGTCGTCGTCGCCGGACTTGTCCCGGTGGCCTATCAGATCTGGCGAATGGGCTACTACGCCTTGCCGTACCCGAACACCGCGGTGTCGAAGGACGCCGGTGGCGCGAAGTGGGCGCAGGGTTTTGCTTACCTGTGGAACCTGGTCGGGCCGTACCTGCTCTGGTTACCGTTGCTGTTCCTGCTCATCGGTGCGCTGCTGCTCGTGTGGCGAAGCCGAGCGGACACACCTACCGCTACCGCAGATCAACCCACACGCCCGCTGTGGCAGCGCTTTCAGCAGTTTCTGCGCACGCCGCGGGCGATTGTCACCTTCATTCTCGGCAGTGGGCTGATCCTCGGGATCTACTCTCTGCGCGTCGGCGGCGACTTCATGCACGGCCGCGTCCTGTTGCCGGTGTTGTTCTGCCTGCTCATCCCGGTGGCGGTCATTCCGTTGCGGGTGCCGGCGCGGGCAGCGTTCGGAAGTAATCGCGACACCGCGATCTTCGGAGTCTCGGCGGTGCTGTGGATCGGCACGATCATCTGGGCCTTCTTCGCCGCGAACACGACGGGTATGCCCGAAGGATCCGTGGTGGGTCGCTCGGGAATCGTCGACGAGCGAGCGTTCTACGCACTCAACACCGGTCACAAGCATCCGATCCTGGCCGAGGACTACCTCGACTATCCGCGAATGCGTGCCATGGTCGAGACCATCGCGCGGACTCCGGAGGGTGGGCTGCTGCTGCCGTCCGCGAGCTACGACTCCTGGTTCGTCGTCCCACCACCCGGACCGATCGAAGAGCCGGCCGAGCACGTCGTCTTCTTCCTCAACCTCGGAATGACGAGCATGAACGTCGGCCTCGACGTTCGGGTGCTCGATCAGATGGGGCTGGCGTACCCCCTGGCAGCTCACACCGAGCGACTCGAGGACGGCCGGATCGGGCACGACAAGAATCTCTATCCGGACTGGGTGGTCGCGGACACGGGAATGATCGACGTTCGACCGTGGCTGCCGTTCTTCCTCGACGAAGACTGGGTTGCGGACGCAAAGCTGGCCATCACCTGCCCGGAAACGCAGGAGTTGCTCACGTCGTACCGCTCCGAGCTGACCTGGGCCAGATTCAAACAGAACTTCCAGCAGGCATTCGACTTCGCGAAGTACCGATTCGACCGGGTTCCGGCCTACGAATTGGAACGCTGCGGTCTCGTTCCACCGGAGTCACCCAGGTGATGTGATCAGCATCACCGACTGTTGAGGGTTTGAATATTTCGATTCAGTAACACCGAATTGATTGGCCACGATGTACTCGAAGACGATTCACCTAACCTGAATCACCCCCGAGGGGTGATGACGGTGTTGCTCGCGGATTGGGACGTAACGGTCCACCTATTTGTCACAGCTGAACCTGTGACATAAAGTCCAGCGAGCGCAGTGTGACTTGGAAGAGGTCCGCTGCCGACCCGAACTCGTTCGGGCTGGCAGAAAAGCCTGTTCCCCGACGGAATCCGCCGGAACCACTCCACCGAGTGGGTTCCGCAGACGAAGAGAGAGAGCAGTATCCATGCGTTTTGCCAGAAAGAGGCTGACCCAGCGCCTCAAGCACCGAGCGTTGGCCATCGGTGCCGCAGCACTTGTGCTCCCCCTTGCTGCAGGAGTTGCCGGTAGTGCTGTCGCCTCTGCTGCGCCTGCGCACACTGCTCCCAGCCACACCGCCCCCTCCGGCGGATACGACGAGCTGTGGGTGCCCTCCTCGATGGGCAACATCAAGGTCCAGGTCCAGTGGGCCGCTCGCGGCGGAAACGCTGCCCTTTACCTTCTCGACGGCCTGCGTGCGCGTAACGACGCCAACGCGTGGAGCTTCGAGACCAATGCGATGGACCAGTACCGCAACGACAACATCACCCTCGTGATGCCCGTCGGCGGCGAGTCCAGCTTCTACAGCGACTGGTATGCACCGTCGAACTTCAACGGCCAGCAGATCACGTACAAGTGGGAAACCTTCCTCACCGAAGAACTGCCCAACTTCCTCGCGAACTACGGCGTCTCGCCCACCAACAACGCGGTCCTCGGCCTCTCGATGGGTGGCAGCGCTGCTCTGACGCTGGCTGCTTACCACCGTGACCAGTTCAAGTTCGCCGGCTCGCTGTCGGGCTACCTGAACATCTCGGCTCCGGGCATGCGCGAGGCAATCCGCGTCGCAATGCTCGATGCCGGTCGCTTCAACGTCGACTCCATGTGGGGACCGCCGTGGAGCCCGTCCTGGCTGCGCAACGACCCGTTCGTCTTCGCGCCGCGTCTGCAGGGCCTGTCGATGTACATCTCGTCGGCAAGCGGCCTGCCTGGTGAATACGACCACCCGCGCGCACCGATCGACTACTACAACACGGCTAACGGCATGGGCCTCGAGGCTCTCGCCCTGGTCAACACCCGTGCATTCCAGATCCGCATGAACTCGCTGGGTATCCCGGCCACCTACAGCTTCCCGTCCAACGGCACGCACTCGTGGCCGTACTGGTCGGCAGAGCTGTGGAAGGCTCGCGGCCAGATCCTCGACACCATGAACGCTTGGTGATCGTGCGCGATCCCGTGACCTAGTCACTTCACCAGTGCCGTTCCGGACTCCTCGAAGGAGAACCGGGACGGCACTTGTGTATTCAGGTGCTGCACAAGCGCCCGATGTCAGTAACAATTGCACCACCAGTAACAGCGCGGCTACCCCAAGCGGGGATCGTTTGCGTGTAGAAATAGTTTCAACGGGGGTCTGGCTGCTCAGGCGGCCACACGATCGACGCGCGGACCGAACGTAAGGAAAGAGAGTGAGCTCATGCGAGTAGGCCTTGCCACGGAGGACCGTCGCCGGTCCCGGGCAACCTTCCGGACAAAGGTCGTCGGCGCACTGGCAGCGATGCTGGTTCTGCCGATCGCCGCGGGCTTGACGACGGCCGGAACCGCGGCAGCCGCGCCGGCACCTGCTCAGGCCGCACCGGCCGCCACCCAGAACCCCACCGGAGCAGCGGTCACGAAGGTCGACTGGCTCAGCGAGCGTCGCGTCGCGCTGTGGGTGAACTCTCCCGCGATGGGCACCCCGATTCAGGTGCAGATCCTCTTGGCCCGCGATTGGAACGTCAATCCGTCGGCCAGCTTCCCCTCGGTCTGGATGCTCGACGGTCTTCGCGCGACCGACAACGAGAACGCCTGGACCTACGAGACCGACGCCGAGTCCTTCTACGCGGACAAGAACGTCAACGTCATCCTCCCGGTCGGCGGTCAGTCCAGCTTCTACTCCGACTGGCTCCAGCCCGACAACGGCAAGAACTACCAGTGGGAGACGTTCCTGACCAAGGAACTGCCCCCCATCCTCGAAAAAGACTGGCGGACCACGCAGACACGCGGTGTCGTCGGACTGTCGATGGGCGGCACGTCCGCCATGTTCCTCACGGCGCGCAACCCCGGCTTCTTCAAGTTCGCCGCTTCGCTCTCCGGCATCCTCACCACCACCTCGCTCGGCATGCCTCAGGCAATCCAGTTCGCGATGACCGACGCCGGTGGATACAACTCCGCCGCGATGTGGGGACCGCCGTCCAACCCGCAGTGGGCTGCACACGATCCGTACGCGCTCGCCGAGAAGCTCAAGGGCGTCAGCCTGTACGTCTCGAGTGGTAGCGGTACGACCGGCCCGTACGACCAGCCGTCGGGAATTCCCGGCGTGAGCACCAACTACGCAGGCATGGGCCTCGAGATCCTCGCTCGCCTGACCTCGCAGACCTTCGCGACCAAGCTCAACCAGCTCGGAATCCCCGCGCAGGTCAACTACCGCCCGTCCGGAACCCACTCGTGGCCGTACTGGCAGTTCGAGCTTCATCAGCTGTGGCCGCAGTTGGCCAACGCCATCGGCGTCGAGGTCGAGAAGCCGGCTTGCGGCACTTCGGGTGAGATCGGTGCGACGGCCGCAGCCAACGGCTGGATCGGTGACTGCATCACCCCCGAGTACAGCGTCGCGGGTGGCCTGGCACAGGACTTCCGCAACGGTCGCATCTACTTCACCAGTGGAACGGGCGCCCAGCCCGTCGCCGGTCGTATCGCCGGCGCGTACATGAACACCGGAGCAGCGGCCGGCCCGCTCGGCTTCCCGCGTACCCCCGAACTCGGTACCCCCGACGGACGCGGACGCTTCAACCACTTCCAGAACGGCTCCATCTACTGGACCCCGCAGACCGGCGCTCACCCCGTCAGCGGCGACATCCTCGCCGAGTGGTCCGCACAGGGTTGGGAAGGTGGCCCGCTCGGCTACCCGACTGCCGACGAGATCGCGACCCCCGGCAAGCCGGGCAAGGTCCAGGGATTCGAGATCGGCGCAATGTACAGCAGCGCCAACGGAACTCACGCGGTTCTCGGAATGATCATGGGCAAGTACGGCGAACTCGGCTGGGAAAACGGCTGGCTCGGATTCCCGAAGTCGAACGAGGTTCCGATCAAGGACAACGGACGCTTCACCGAGTTCGAGGGCGGCAACATCTACTGGAGCCCCGGCACCGGTGCATGGTCCGTCGAGAACGGTCCGCTGTTCGACGGTTGGAAGAGCGTCGGATACGAAGGTGGACGACTCGGATTCCCGATCAGTGACAAGTTCGACATTCCCGGTGGTGTCCAGCAGAACTTCCAGTTCGGCTACATCACGGTGATCGGTGACAAGACAGAAGTTCACTAACTCACAGTGGTGCACGACGGGCGGGCCCGATCACGGATCGGTGCCCGCCCGCGTGCGTTGCGTAACCTGTTGATGGACTTTCGACTGAAGGCAAGGACGGACATTGATGTCGCTTTTCTCGGGTAACCGAAACACTTGTGCACGCGCGATCGCGGTCGGCGCCCTGGCGCTCGCCACCGGTGGCGCGCTTGTCGCGTGCGGTAGTGACGACTCCACTGCAACCTCCAATCCGGTCACCACGACGTCCGCGGCGGCTTCGTCCTCGAGCGGTTCGGCATCTGCGTCCGCCTCTGCGACCACGACGGCGTCGGCTGCGCCCACCAGTCCGGGAGCCGCGGCCACCGCGCCGCCGGAGCAGCCGCAGAGCATCGAGGGCTTCCCGGGTCCCACAGTCGTCGAGGTCAGTCCCGAGGCACAGAAGTTCCTCGACGGACTGAAGGCGAAGGGCATCACCCCAGCCGGTGACGGAAGCATCGCCGTCAACACGGCCAATTACATCTGCGCTGCCGGTCCTCAGACCGACGACGAGGTCCTGACCTTCGTGACCGCCTTCGTCGGCCAGGAAGCGTCGGCGGAAGGCAAGCAGATCACTCCCGAGCAGGCAGGTGCGAACGCTCAGATCTACATCGACGTCGCCAACGCCACCTACTGCAAGTAGGCGCGGGTCATGGCGAGGTCTGGAAAGCGTCGTGGGTGCCTGATCCCGCTGCTGATCATTCTTGTGGTCGCAGCGGTCGTGATCGGCGGTTGGTACATCCTGGCCGGGCGGGTGCCTTCGCCGACTCCGATCCCGCCGAGCCCGGAGCCTCCGGTGTCTCAGCCGGCCAGTTGCCCCGATGTCCAGGTAGTAGCCATACCGGGTACGTGGGAGTCGAGCGCTACCGACGACCCGTACAACCCGACGGCCAATCCGGCGTCGTTGATGCTGAACGTGACCCGTCCTCTGCAGGAGAAGTTCGATACTTCACGGGCCGACGTCTACACCGTTCCGTATGTCGCACAGTTTTCGAATCCGGTTGCGATCCCGCCGGACGGACAGCAGTCCTACAACAACAGTCGGGCCGCGGGAACTGCTGCCACTAACGACTTTCTGATGAAGCGGCACGCCGAGTGCCCGCTCACGAGTTACGTCCTGACCGGATTTTCCCAGGGCGCGGTGATCGCGGGTGACGTCGCCGCGAGTATCGGCGACGGTACCGGCGCGGTGCCTGCCGATCTGGTTCTGGGCGTCGGCTTGATCGCCGACGGTCGGCGCGATCCGGCGTTCGGGAACACCGTTGGCCCGAGCGTTGCCGGTGTCGGCGCCGAGCTGTCGCTGAACGGGCTGAAGCTGCCCGGTCTCACGATGACCGGCCCGAGGCCCGGCGGGTTCGGTGACCTCAACGATCGGACCTATCAGATCTGCGCGCCGAGCGACGGTATCTGCGACGCGCCGGCAGCCGCTCTCAACCCGACCAACTGGCTGAGTTCGGCGCCGCGACTGCTCGAGTACTACAACAACCCTGTGCACGCGATGTACAACTCCTTCCAAGTCGATCCGAACGGCACGACGGCCACCCAATGGATGGCACAGTGGGCTGCGGAGAAGATCGACGCTGCACCGACGCCGCCCCACAGTTGAGTCACCGCCGCACTGTTGATTCGTCACAATCGGGCGTCTCGGGAGTTCGCTCGCGGGTAATCTGCTCGTTTGGTCCCGGTAGAGTGCTGCACGGTCCGGGGGCTTCCTCTACAGTGCTGTCACGTAAGTGACTGGCGAGTAGGTTCGATTTGTCCGAGTTTGTAGTTCGAGTACGACGTACGTGTCCATCACAGGAGATCGATATATGAGTTCCACCCACGGCAGCGATGCCCTACGCAAATTTCGGTTTGCGGCCGGTGGCGAGGGCAACGCCGAAGAGGGTGGTGCGCGACGCTTCGTCAAGCTCGCGCAGAAGGCCGAGGAACTCGGCTACGACTCGTTCATGATTCCGGATCACCTGGGTAATCAGGTCGGCCCGATCGCCGCTCTCGGAGCGCTCGCGGTGGCCACCGACAAGATTCGTCTCGGCACCGCCGTGTTGGCCAACGGCTTCCGTCATCCTGCTGTGCTCGCGAAGGACGCGGCGACTATCGACGTGCTGTCCGGTGGTCGACTCGAACTCGGTATCGGTGCGGGCTGGATGAAGGAAGAGTTCGACAAGGGCGGCATCGCCTACGAAAGTCCGGGCGTTCGCATCGAGAAGCTCGAGGAGTCTCTGCAGATTCTCGACGTTCTTCTGCGCGGGCAGGAATGCACTTTCGAAGGCAAGCACTATCAGGTGCGCGGCCTCAAGGGCAGCCCGCGACCGCGGCAGGGCCCGCGGCCACCGATCATCGTGGGCGGCGGAGGCCCGAAGATGCTTGCTCTCGCGGCGAAGTACGCGGACATCATCTCGGTCGCCACACCGACGAACCGTGACGGGCGGCTTCTGCTCTCCGGAATCACGATGGAAAAGACCATCGAACGTGTCGAGCGGATCCGCGAAGCTGCCGGCGAGCGTTTCGATGAGATCGAACTCAACTGGACCATCACCATGATCATGATCACCGACGATCGAGAGCAGGCTGCCGAAATGGCAATCGCCGCTCTGGACCAAGGTTTTCCGCCGAACATCGAAGTGGATCGTAAGCTGAGCGTGGAGGAGCTGTTGAACTCTCCATACCTGGCTGTGGGCACTTTCGAGGAAATCGCAGACCAGATTCGACTGGTCCGCGAGAAGACGTCGATGTCGTACGTCGGGGTCTTCCCGACGCAGATGGAAGCGTTCGCCCCGATCATCCCGTTACTGGCGGGCGAGTAGGCCGGAGAATACGGACGATGCGAATCTGTAACATATCGATGGTTTGGGATCGATGAAGTGATTCAGGTGAGTTGCGCACAAAGTGCGATTCGATTGATCGAAGATGGACCCGAGAGAGCGAAGGAAGTCTGGGGCGCAGGCATGAAAGACAGTGCTTGTGTGATCGCTTCGGAGGAGATGGAATGAACGCGCTGTTCGATGGCTTTCTCGACGAGAAGGGCCAGATCCGCCTGCAACCAGGCTTCACGCTGGTCGACTACGTCGAGCAACACTCGCGTGTCAACGCGGACGAGCTCGCGTATCGGTACATCGACTACTCACGCGAGCGTGACGGTGAAGCCCTGGAGCTGACCTGGGAGCAGTTCGGTGTGCGTCTGCGCGCTGTTGCAGCCCGTCTGCAGCAGGTCACCAAGCGTGGCGACCGTGTCGCGATTCTTGCTCCGCAGGGACTCGACTACGTCATTTCGTTCTTCGCGGCCATTCAGGCCGGTTCCATCGCGGTGCCGCTCTTCGATCCGGACGAGCCCGGTCACACCGACCGTCTTCACGCTGTTCTCGGTGACTGCAAGCCGACTGCGATTCTGACTGCCGCATCGTCGGCGGCCGGTGTTCGCCAGTTGTTCCGCTCGCTTCCCGCTGCCGAGCGTCCGCGCATCATCGCCGTCGACGCGATTCCCGATACCGTCGGTGAAACGTGGGTTCGTCCCGACATCGAACTCGACGACATCGCGTACCTGCAGTACACCTCGGGTTCGACCCGAGTTCCCGCCGGCGTGGAGATCACCCATCGTGCTGTCGGAACGAACGCGCTCCAGATGGTCGACTCCATCGAACTCAACGAGGACTCACGCGGCGTCACGTGGCTGCCGCTGTTCCACGACATGGGCCTGCTGACGGTCATCCTGCCTGCTCTGGGCGGCAAGTACATCACCATCATGAGCCCGCGTGCTTTCGTGCAGCGGCCGTACCGGTGGATCAAGGAACTTGCTGCGGTTTCCGACGGCGCCGGCACCTTTGCTGCCGCTCCCAACTTCGCTTTCGAGCACGCTGCCGCGCGTGGCCTGCCGAAGGACGGCGAGACCCTGGACCTGAGCAACGTCATCGGTCTGATCAACGGCAGTGAGCCGGTCACGACGTCGTCGATGCGCAAGTTCAACGACGCTTTTGCTCAGTACGGTCTGCCCAAGACTGCGATCAAGCCGTCGTACGGCATGGCCGAGGCGACGCTCTTCGTCTCCTCGACCAAGCATTCCGACGAGGCCAAGGTCATCTACGTCGACCGCACGGAACTCAACAAGGGACGCATGGTCATCGTCGACCAGTACTCCGAGAACGCAATCGCGCAGGTCTCCTGTGGGTACGTCTCGCGCAGTCAGTGGGCGGCGATCGTCGATCCCGAGACGCTGACCGAGGTCCCCGACAATCACGTCGGCGAGATCTGGTTGCACGGCGAGAACATCGGTATCGGCTACTGGGGTCGCCCCGACGAGACGGCGGAGACCTTCCACAACAAGCTGGACAATCGGTTGAGCGAAGACAGCCACACCGAGGGCACGTCGGCGGATGCCAACTGGATGCGTACCGGCGACTTCGGCGTCTACGTCGACGGCGAGCTGTACATCACCGGTCGCGTCAAGGACCTCGTGATCGTCGACGGTCGCAATCATTACCCGCAGGACCTCGAGGCTTCGGCTCAGGAAGCCAGTCCGGCTCTGCGCCCCGGCTTCATCGCTGCGTTTGCCGTACCGGCCAACCAGCTGCCGTCCGTCGTGTTCTCCAATACGCATTCGGGTCTGAAGTTCGACGACGACGATTCCTCGGAGCAGTTGGTCATCGTGGCCGAGCGTGCTCCCGGCGCAGGCAAGGCCGATCCGCAGCCGATCGCGGACACCGTGCGTGCGGCGATTTCTTCCCGTCACGGCGTCACGGCCCGAGACATCCTGCTCGTCCCCGCGGGTTCGATTCCGCGTACGTCCAGCGGCAAAATCGCTCGCCGCGCGTGTAAGGCGAGCTATATCGAGGGAATGTTGCGAGGCGGCTATCAGCAGACCGCATTCCCCGATAGCGTTTGAGGAGCAGTCCCTTCATGATCGGTGGCTTGGTGAGTTGATGGTTGAACAAGATGGTGCGCAGAGCAAAGACGTTGTGAGCGAGATGAGTGTCGCGCAGCTGCGTGAGTGGCTTCGCAATTGGATCGCCAACGCGACCGGTCAGCCGGCGGGGTCGATCACGGACGATCGCCCGATGGAAGAGTTCGGGCTCGCCTCGCGGGACGCAGTCGCTCTGAGCGGAGACATCGAGGATCTGCTCGGCGTCACGCTGACCGCCACGGTTGCCTATCAACACCCCACCATCGCTTCGCTGGCTACTCGGATCATCGAAGGTGAGCCCGAGGCGCCGGAGGAGACCGTCGACGCCTCGTACTACGTCTCAGGCGGCGCGACGGACGCTCACGACATCGCCATCGTCGGACTGTCCACACGATTCCCCGGTGCCGGGCACACGCCTTCGGACATGTGGGAAATGCTGGCGGCCGGACGCGACGGCATCAGCGACCTCCCCGAGGACCGCTGGGCCGAGTTCATGTCGGATCCCGCCATCAAGGCCGCGGTCGAGAACGCGAACACCAAAGGCGGGTACCTCGACGACGTCAAGGGCTTCGACGCCGAGTTCTTCGCGATGTCTCCGCTCGAGGTCGTCAACGTCGATCCGCAGCAGCGCCTCGCACTCGAACTCGCGTGGGAAGCACTCGAGCACGCTCGCATTCCGGCGAGTGGGCTCAAGGGCAAGCAGGTCGGTGTTTTCATCGGCAGTTCCGCCAACGACTACCAGTTGCTCGCGGTCAGTGATCCGACGACGGCGCATCCGTACGCGTTGACCGGAACGTCGACGGCGATCGTCGCGAACCGGGTCTCGTACTTCTTCGACTTCCGTGGACCGTCCATCGCTCTGGACACCGCGTGTTCGTCTTCGCTGGTTGCCGTTCACGAGGCTGTGCGTTCGCTGCGCAGCGGTGACTCCAACATCGCGCTGGCCGGTGGTGTCAACATGCTGCTGGCCCCTCCCGGAACCCTCGGTTTCGATCAGACCGGGATGCTCGCTCCCGACGGAAAACTGCGTGCCTTCTCCGCTCAGGCTCAGGGCATCGTTCGCAGTGAGGGCGGCGGACTCGTCGTGCTCAAGCGTCTCGAAGACGCCGAGCGTGACGGAGATTCCATCCTCGCGGTGATCGCCGGATCCGCGGTCAACCAGGACGGCCGTTCCAACGGTCTGCTCGCACCCAATCCCGATGCCCAGGCCGACGTGTTGCGTTTCGCGTACCGCGACGCCGGAATCTTGCCGACCACCGTCGACTACATCGAGGCGCACGGAACGGGTACCGATCTCGGTGATCCCATCGAGGCCGACGCGCTCAGTCGTGTCGTCGGTCGTGGTCGTGACGAAGACAAGCCGGCACTGCTCGGTAGCGCGAAGACCAACTTCGGGCACCTGGAAGCAGCTGCAGGTGCCGCCGGCCTGATCAAGGTCGTTCTGGCGATGCAGGAAAACAAGATTCCCGCGACGATCAACTACCTGGGCCCGAACCCGCACATCGACTTCGAGAAGTCGCACCTGCAGGTGACGCCCGAGGCCACCGACTGGCCGCGCTACACCGGCAAGGCTGTCGCCGGTGTCTCCGGTTTCGGTTTCGGTGGAACCAACGCGCACGTCGTGGTCAAGGAATACGTGCCCGCCGACGCAGTAGTCGATGAACCGGTTGTGGATGCCCCGGTGGTCGACGAACCGGCAGCAGAGAACGAGAGCACCGTTGTGCTGGCCGTTTCCGGTGCGCTGCCGTCGCGTCGTCGCCGCGCAGCCGCTGACCTGGCCGACTGGCTCGAAACCGAAGAGGGAAGCAAGACGCCCCTCGCCGACGTCGCCCGCACACTCGCGCGTCGCAACCACGGACGCTCGCGCGCCGCTGTTCTGGCGAAGACGCGCTCCGAGGCCATCAGCTCGCTGCGTGCCGTCGCCGCGGGCAAGCCTGCTCAAGGAGTCTTCTCCGCCGACTCGCCGTCGCCCAAGGGCGCGGTGTGGGTGTTCTCGGGCTTCGGCTCGCAGCACCGCAAGATGGCCAAGCAGCTCTACACGGAGAACTCGGCCTTCAAGGCGGCCGTCGACGAGGTCGACGCGCTGATCCAGGACGAGGCCGGTTACTCGATGGTCGAGATGTTCCTCGACGATTCGATCGAGTACAACGTCGAGACCGCCCAGGTGGGAATCTTCACCATCCAGGTCGGTCTGGCCGCGTTGCTGCGTCACCACGGCGCCGAGGCCGAAGCCGTGGTTCCGCACTCGATGGGTGAGGCCGCTGCCGCATACGTGTCCGGTGGTCTGAACCTGGAAGACGCTGTGCGCGTGATCTGTTCACGTTCACGGCTGATGGGTGAGGCCGAGGGCGCACTCGTCGGTGACGACATCCGTCTGATGGCTCTGCTCGAGTACAGCGCATCCGAGATCGAGGCGCTACTGCCCACGTACCCCAAGCTCGAGGTCTGTGTTTACGCAGCTCCGACGCACACGGTGATCGGTGGACCACAGCCGGACATCGAGGCGATCGTCGCGGCCGCCGAGGCCGACGGCAAGATGGCGCGTGTCCTGCAGACCAAGGGCGCCAGCCATACTTCGCAGGTAGATCCGCTGCTCGGTGAGCTTGCCGCCGAGTTGGCCGGTATCGAGCCGACCACGTTGAAGCTCGGCGTCTACTCGTCCGTCGACAAGGACACCTTCTACCGTCCCGGTCACGAGCCGATCCATCAAGAGGCGTACTGGGTCAAGGGTCTTCGCCACAGCGTGTACTTCACCAACGCGGTACGCGGTGCAGTTGCCCACGGCCACACCACTTTTGTCGAGCTTGCACCCAACCCTGTGACGTTGATGTCGGTGGCGGCTACCGCTTTCGATTCGGGCCTGCACGACATGGAGCTCATCCAGACGCTCAAGCGTAAGGAAGACGAGTCCGCGGGTGTTCTTGCCGCTCTCGCGCAGCTGTACGTGCACGGCCATGCCGTGAACCTCGAGTCTCTGCTTCCCGCAGGCGATTTCGCTTCGGTTCCGCGTACCGCATTCCTGCGTAAGCCGTATTGGCTCGACATTCGCGTCAGTGCCGGCGGTTCGGCTCGCGTACCCGGTTCGCACGTCGCTCTGCCCGACGGCCGCCACGTGTGGGAGGTCGACGCATCCGCCGTCACCGACCTGGCGGTGCTGGTGAGCGCCGCTGCCGGACAGGTGCTTTCGGATGTCTCTCTGACCGCTGCTGTTCCGCACGGTGAACTGGCCGGTGCTTCGACCCTGACCACGACACTCAACCCGCATCCGGGTGGAGCGTCGGTGCAGGTGCACGCTCGTGAGGGCGCTACGTTCCGTCTGCTCTTCGACGCCGTCGTCACGTCGGGTGAGCCGCTGCCCGAGCTGGTCGTCAGCGCGCCGGTCAAGACCAGTGCGCCGATGGAATCCTTGGCCGAGGTCGTCGAAGACGCCGGAGACAAGTGGGATCCGAACGGTTCGCAGAGCCTCGACGACCGCCTCAAGATCGTGGTTGCCGAGTCGATGGGGTACTCGCCGGAGGATCTGCCGGCCGAGGTTCCGCTCATCGAACTGGGTCTCGACTCGCTCATGGCGATGCGTATCAAGAACCGCGTCGAGTACGAGTTCGACATTCCGCAGCTCCAGCTCCAGGCAGTCAAGGACGCGAGCCTCAACGAGGTCAACAAGTACCTGCGCTACGCGATCGACAATCGCGAAGAGGTTCAGGCGATGGCCGACAAGCAGGCCGCGGAGAAGTTGGCGGCCGACGCTGCCGACGAGGACGTTGCTCCCGCCGAGGTGGCAGTGGAACTACCTACCACTGCTCCGGTTGCTGCTGCGCCTTCCGATCCTTCTCGAGCCGGAACTGCCGACGACGCAGGCTCGGACGTTCCGCCGCGAGATGCGGCCGAGCGCTTGACGTTTGCGACGTGGGCGGTTGTCACCGGGAAGTCGGCCAAGGGCATCTTCAACGATCTGCCGATCGTCGGTGACGAGGTCGCCGAGAAGCTTGCTGCTCGGCTTTCCGAGCGTGCCGGCGGCGAGATCACTCTCGACGACGTTCTCGACTCCACCACCATCGAAGAGCTTGCGGACGTCGTTCGCCAGTACCTCGAGGACGACGGCAAGATCGACGGACTCGTACGTACTCTGCGTGCCCGTCCCGAAGGTTCCACTGCCGTACCGGTATTCGTCTTCCATGCTGCCGGTGGTTCGACGGTGACGTACGAGCCTCTGCTCAAGCGCCTGCCCGCCGGCACGCCGATGTACGGGTTCGAGCGGGTCGAGGGCTCGATCGAAACCCGCGCTGCTGCTTACGTTCCGCTGCTGCGTGAGATCCAGGGCGACGGGCCGTACGTGCTGTGTGGCTGGTCGTTCGGTGGCGTGATGTCGTATGCGGTCGCGAAGTTGCTGCGCGAGCAGGGCGCCGACGTGCGTGTGGTCGGGCTGCTCGACACCGTCATGGCCGGCGAGGTCGTGCCGGACACCGAGGCGGAACGACGCAAGCGCTGGGAGCGCTACGGCAAGTTCGCCAAGCGCACCTACAACCTGGATGTGCCGCTGCCGCTTGACGTTCTGGCTTCCACCGAAGCCGACGAGGATCAGATCCAGATCTTGATGGACATGATCAAGATGAGCGGCGCCAAGATTCCCGGCGGCATCATCGAGCATCAGCGGACGTCGTGGTTGGACAATCGCGCCATCCAGACGGCCGAGTTCAGCAGTTACGACGGCGACGTCGTGCTCTACATGGCTGACAAGTACCACGACGAGCTGATGACGCTCGAGCCTGCATTCAAGACCCGCAAGGCGGATGGTGGCTGGGGTGACTACGTGAAGAACCTCGAGGTCGTCTACATCGGCGGGGACCACCTGCAGATCGTCGACGAGCCGTACATCGCGAAGGTTGCGGCAGACCTCACCACCAAGCTGGCCCAGATCGAGACAGCTCAGACCAAAGCAGCGGAAACCGGAGTTCAGAAGTGACGACAACCACCGCGGAGAAGCTCGCTGAACTCCGCGAAAAGTTGGAGAAGGCAAAGGAACCCGGCTCGGCTCGGGCCATTGCCAAGCGCGATGCAGCAGGGCACAGCACGCCGCGCCAGCGCATCGACATGTTGCTCGACCCCGGTAGCTTCATCGAGATCGGTGCCCTGGTGAAGATGGCGGGCGAGGGCAACCCGTACAGCGACGGCGTCATGACCGGTCACGGAACCGTCGACGGGCGTCCGGTAGCCGTGTTCGCGCACGATCAGACGGTGTTCGGCGGTGCCGCCGGAGAGATGTTCGGCCGTAAGGTCGCAGCTGTCAACGATTTTGCGCTGAAGGTGGGCTGCCCGGTCGTCGGTATCAACGATTCCGGTGGAGCTCGCATCCAGGACGCCGTTTCCTCGTTGGCCTGGTACGCCAACATGGGTTCACGTCAGGAGCCGTTGTCCGGCCTGTGCCCGCAGATCTCGGTCATCCTCGGTAAATGCGCCGGCGGTGCCGTGTACGCCCCGATCAACACGGACGTCGTGGTCGCGACCGAAGAGTCGTACATGTTCGTCACCGGACCCGACGTCATCAAGTCGGTCACCGGCGAAGAGGTCAGCCTCGAGGACTTGGGTGGAGCCCGCAAGCAGGCGGAGTACGGAAACATCCATCACGTCGCTCCCGACGAGAAGGCTGCCTTCGACTGGGTGCGTGAGTACCTGAGCTTCATGCCGTCGTCATGCCAGGAGAAGGCGCCGCTGATCAACCCGGGCCTCGAACCCGAGATCACCGAGTCGGATCTCGAACTCAATGCGTTCATGCCGGATGCCGACAACGCCGGCTACGACATGCACGACATCATTCTGCGGATCTTCGACGACGGCACTTTCCACGAAATCGGAGCCCAGGTCGCGCACAACGTGATCACCGGATTCTCCCGCGTCGACGGCCTGCCCGTCGGTGTCGTGGCCAACCAGCCCACGTACCTCAGCGGCGCCCTCGACGCGGACAGCTCCGACAAGGCCGCCCACTTCGTGCGTCTGTGCGACGCTTTCAACATCCCGCTCGTCTTCGTCGTCGACACACCGGGCTTCCTTCCCGGCGTCGATCAGGAAAAGGTCGGCGTCATCAAGCGCGGCGGGCGTTTCCTGTTCTCGTACATCGAAGCCACTGTGCCGAAGGTGACTGTGGTGGTTCGTAAGGCGTACGGCGGCGGTTATGCCGTCATGGGCTGCAAGCAGCTCGGTGCCGACATCAACCTCGCGTGGCCGACCGCTCGTATCGCCGTGATGGGCGCCGAGGGTGCCGTCAACATCATGGGGCGGCGTCAGCTCGCCGAGGCCGGCGAGAATGCACCCGCGGTGCGTGCTCAGCTGATCAACTTCTACAACGAGTTCGTCGCGACGCCGTACATCGCGGCCGAGCGCGGATACATCGATGCGGTGATCGAGCCTTCGCAGACGCGTCTCGAGATCCGTAAGGCTCTGAAGTTGCTCAAGGACAAGACGATCTTCAAGAACCCGCGCAAGCACAACTTGATGCCGCTCTAGTTCTTTTTGTCACCGAGGGCGTCGAACTGGCGGCGTAGCGCTTCTATCGCCGCCAGGACGGCCGGCCTTTCGCTGTCTGTCCGCCAGGCGAGGTAAATGTCTCGGCCGAGCGGCGGAACCGTGTCGAGCATTCGAACACCTTCCGGCGGTACAACTCTCGCCAGACGTGGAATCAATGCGACGGCGAGGCCCTGAGCGACGAATTCGACCTGGGTGGGAAACTCGGCGACCTCGTACTCGATTCGTGGGTCGAACCCCTGAGCGCGCAGGGTCCGGACGGTGAAGGTGTGAAAGTCCGTTCCCCGGGTCCACGTCGCCCAGGCATGCTCGGACAGCTCGCTGAGCGCGACGACCTTGTTCTCCGCCAGCGGATGTGACGTCGGGAGAGCGAGCAGCGCCACGTCGTCGTACACGGGCGTGAAGGAGAGTCCGTCGGGAAGTTCGACGGGCAGAGTGCTCCAACTGTCGACCACCACGACGTCGAGGTCGCGGCGAATCAGTGCGGGGAGCAGTTCTTCGGATTCGCCTTCGTTGAAGGTGATTTCGAGCTGCGGGTGCGCATGCCTGATTTCGGCGATGGCTCGCGGCAGCACCGTCCTGCTGGGGGAGACCAGGGCGCCGATACGTACGCGGCCCGTCACCTCGCTCTGCAGCGACGCGATTTCCGCCTCGGCCTGGGCGAGCGTCGAGAGAACCTCTGCGGTTCGGCGCGCGAGGATTCGGCCCGCTTCGGTAAGTCGTACACCGCGGCCCTGCG
Organism: Rhodococcus sp. SB1D; assembly: GCF_048573875.1. NCBI lineage: Bacteria > Bacillati > Actinomycetota > Actinomycetes > Mycobacteriales > Nocardiaceae > Rhodococcus > Rhodococcus sp. SB1D. The sequence continues at coordinate 238,543 of NZ_JBMAIQ010000012.1, read as the reverse complement.
GTTCGAGGAGCGGAACACCGACCTCTCGCTCGAGTTTGTTCAACTGCTGCGAAATCCCGGATGGTGTGACATGCAAAGTGCGGGCGGCCGCCGCTACTGATCCGTTCTCGGCGACAGCGTGCAGGGCGCGGAGTCTTTCGAGATTCAACACAGTAGTAATGCTACCGAATATACGGTCTGAACATTTGCTTGTGCTGAATAGTTAGCGGCAGGAACATTGTCGAGTGACCACACTGACCTCCGCGACCGCGCAGACACCGACACCCACCCGAACTCCTCGGGGGCGCATCGACCCTCGATTGCTCGTCGTCGGAGGCGCAGCCGCGATCTCGATCAGTTCGCTCCTCATCAAGTTGGCTGATGTCGGGCCCTCGACGGCCGTCTTCTTCCGTTGCTTCCTGGCCCTGCCGCCGCTGTTGTGGTTGGCGTGGCGGGAGTACCGCCGGGTGGGCAAGCCGAGCCGGCGGGCAGTCGTTCTGCAGGTGCTCGGCGGTCTGCTGCTCGGACTGGATTTCGCGTTGTGGTCGCAGTCGATTCTGATGATCGGCGCGGGGATGGCGAGCGTCGTCGTGAACGTGCAGGTGGTCGTGGTGCCCGCACTGTCCTGGTTGGTATTCGGCAATCGGGTGCCGATGCGGTTCGTCTTCGCCCTGCCGTTCATGTTCACGGGAATCGCCTTGGCGGGCGGCGTGTTCGGGGGCGGGGGAACCGGCGACGACTTGCTGTGGGGAACGGCGCTCTCGCTCGTCTCCGGAATCGCCTACGGCGGCTACATCTTCGTGGTCGGCCGGACGGGCGAGGCGGATCGGGCCGCGAGCCAGGTGCTGATCTCGACGACGTCCGCGGGCATCGCCGGGTCCGTCATCGGATCACTGTGGGGCCGGATCGATTTCGTCCCGGGCTGGGAAGCGTTCGGCTGGCTCGCGGCACTGGCACTGGTCGGCCAGGTGTTCGGCTGGATGCTGATGGGGCACTCGCTCCCTCGGCTTCCCGCCGAGGTGGGCGCGACGCTCCTGCTCATGCAACCGGTACTCGCCGTACTGCTGGCAGTTGTGCTGCTCGGCGAACGGCCAGGCGTTGGGCAACTACTCGGGTGCGTCGTCGTTGTCGGAGCGGTCTCGGCCGTCTCCGTACGTCGCACCCGAGCAGTCACCCGAGTAGGTAGCGCAGGCTAATGCACCCGCATCTCGCCGGGCATCCACATGCCCGAGCGGGTTGCGGTGCCCGTCTCCACCTCTGCCGGAACCGCATTGGGGAAGTACCGGTCGTAGCGCTCGAGTGATCCCCAGTCCCGCGCCCAGTCGTCCTTCAGGTACGTCGGAACCGTCGTCGCACCGGCAAGAACCTCGGTGAATCCGAGCGGGCCACCGTTGTCCGCGGACTGCCAGGTGTCGGTGGAACTGACCGCAAGAGGACGGTCCGGGAGGATGCGGAAGTTCGGCATCTCGGCCACGCCGTTCTGATGTGTGAACGGACGTTGGCACGGGAACTGAAGGCCGACAGCCCAGTCCAGAAGCACCGGCTGCTCGTTGCCGATGTACGAGTTCAGGGACTCGAGCTTGGGCACGCGCGGCGGCGTGAATGCCATCCACTGATCGCCCGTGAGATTGGGATCGAACGCGACCACCCGAACGGCGTCGGCGTCCGGCGCGAGTTCGTCGATCGGGATGCGGACGTTGCGCCACGACGGCGCGGGTCCGATGTCTCGCGGCATGTACGAACCCTGAACCTGCACGGTTCCGTCGGGCTGAGTCCTGCCGTACTCGACCAGCAGTGACTGGCCGTACGTGATCGCACCGGTGTTGTCGACGGACCACACACGCCCGGCGACGGACATGACCACCAGCGGTGATTCTTCACTGCGAGTGGGCAATCCGTACCAACTCGAGATGAGGGAAGCAGGTTCCTGCACGCCGGGCTGGTAGCTGCCCATGACCGGTGTCTTCGACGGATCGAGGCCGAAGGGGAGCTTGGCCGTGCTGCCGTTGACGCCGACGTTGCCGGTGCCGCCGCTGGTTCCGGCACCGGAACCGGTGGCGAAGGTGGGACCGACACTCTGGCTGTCGGTATTGCCCATGCCCTGCTTGACTTCGATGTAATCCGCAGTCAGATCGCTGGGAACCCCATTGGGGGAGAAGCCCTTCGAATCAACTCCCGACAACGGATCCTCGGCGTTGAATCCGGGAGCGGTCAGAGGCCGCAGATTCCCGGAATTGACGTCGGTCTCGACCAGAACGTCCTCGGCCATGCCGCAGGTCTTGCCCGCGAGTGCCTCGATGTTGCTTCGGCCCAGCGAGTACGCCGGGTACTGCGACACTGCACCCTTGAGTAGCGAGAGCACCTCGAACAGGACCATCAGACCGGCAATCACGGTGAGGGGAGCGGCCGCGAACTTGCGAATTCGTCTGCCCTTGGCCGTGTTCGGCTTCTCGGGCGGGGCGGCAAATCCCTCACGCAGGTACTGCCAGGCGGCAAAGGCCAAGGCGAGAGCAAAGAGCGCGAGGAACAGGGTGTTGGATTCACGGCCGTCGTAGGAGATGGTCTTGTCGAACCACGGCACGCCGTAACTCGAGACGTACCAATAGCCGTTGATGCCGGCGAACGTCAACGCGAGCATCAGGAGCAGTCCGGCCACGAACACCGATCGGTTACGACGCGAGCGCAGGGCGGACGCGGACACGGCCACGGCGGTCAGCGCGGCGAGAGAACCGGCGATGCCCGCGTACGCACCGAAGTGGTGAGTCCACTTGGTGGGGTTGAACATCATCAGGAACATCGTGCCGAAGACGACGCCGACCAGGCGCCACGACGGACCGGTTGCCGCGCCGGGGACGCGGCCGCGGCGCAACAACACGAAGAGCGTCGTGAAGAGGCACAGGATCATCGTCAAGAACGCGAAGCGTCGGGCAACCGAGCCGTCGACTGTCTGGACGAAGAGGTAGTAGTAGCGCAGGAAGTCCTGGTACCACTCGAGATTGGGGCCGATGATCGTTCGGACGCGCGTGGCTTCCATGACACCGGCAAAGGTCTGGTCGGCGAAGATGACCACCAGCACGATGGTTCCGGCAGCGGCGATCGGAGCGAGAAGCGGCAGTGTGCCGACCAGTCGGTGACGTTTGACGACGATGCGTACCAACGGGCGCACACCGGCGAGAAGGGCTGCGATACACATCAATCCGGTGGGTGCGGCGGCAAGAGTGAAGGCGCCGATCAAGATTGCCGTGGCCGCGGGCAGCAGACGTCCGGTGGCGATGGCGCGCTCGATGGAGCACCAGGTGAGCAGTGCGCCGAGAGCCACGATGGGTTCGGGGCGAAGACCGTTGTTGTACGCCAGCCAGAAGGACAGGAACACCAGCCCGCCGGTCCAGAGGGCGACGTTGCTCCGGCGAACCGCCCGGCCGAGACGCGGGACGACCTCGCGGCTGATGACCATCCAGCACAGGATTCCGGCGAGCAGAGCGGGCAGACGCATGAACGGGCTCGCGGTCGAGATCTTCGCCATCACGGCCAGCACTTCGTAATACCAACCGAACGGGGCCTCGGGAACGCCGAACCAACGGAAGTAGTTGGCCATGTATCCCGCGTCCGGTGAGACTCGAGCCATGGTCAGGAGGTAACCGTCGTCGGCGGTGTTCGCGCCGATGAAGTGCCACACGACGAGCGTGCCGACCACCACTCCGTCGATACCGGAGAACTTCCACCAGCGTGCGGGCAGGAAGCGTCGGTGCTTGCGGCCGTCGGTGCCGTCGAGGCGAGCCAGGGCGACCAGCGCGACGATGGTCGAGAGGACGGCCACGATCATCGCGACCAGCTTCAAGACGCTCGGGCTCGACGAGAAACGTGAGTCGATCGTCATCGAGAAGCCGAGGCCCTCGGGGGCAGCGCCGTCGGGCAGGTCGCTGAAGACGCCGACCACCTGCGGGCGGAAGTCACCGTCGAGTTGGCCACGAATCGGGTTGCCGTCGGGATAGGTCAGTCCGACGAACTCTGCCGTGGTTCGGTTGACGTCAGAGCTGAACGCGATGGCGCCACAGCGACTGGACTCGACGTCCTCGCGTGCCGCCGAAGCGACGACGACGTTGCGATCGAGCACGTCGACGCTGGTAGCGGACACGCGGACGAACATCGACGAGAGCGCGGCGCCGTCGCCCTGAGCAGGTGCCGTCGACAGCAAGATGCCGCCGCCCTCGGGCAGCGAGCTGACCGCGGTGCAGGGGATCGACGCGTTGACGTCGATGGGAACCTGCGCCATCAGCGGTGCCTCGACGTCGCCGATCACGCCGTTCTGCGGCCAGTTGACCGAAGCCGTCGTCTGCACGACGGGAAGCAGCGGAGTTGCCAGTGCGAGCACGAAGCCGAGCAAGCCGGCGATGATCGCGACCCATCGCGTGCGATGGAAACGCTCGCGGGCATCCTGACCAGCAGGAGGCGGCGAACTCGAAGTCTGAGGTGAAGCTGTCACGGCGTCGGGCACGGCTACCGATGGTATGTCAGGGCTGAGCGTGGACCTACCGTGCCTGGGTGGTTGGTAGGTCCACGCGTAACAGTTACGACTGGTAACGAATCGGGCCCGGTGTCCAGGTGCCCGATCGGGTCTCGGTGGTGACGTTCATTTGCGCGGGAACCGCGTCCGAATCGAGCGGTGTGTACTGCTCGAGCGATCCCCAGTCACGATCCCAGTCGTTGTCCAGATAGGTCGGCAATGCCCTGGCCGAGAGCAGTTCGGTAGTCCAGCCGAGCGGTCCGCCGCCGTAGTGGTCCTGCCAGGCGTTGGTGGACTCCGCGCCGATGCGGTCGGGCAGGATGCGCCAGTCGGGGATCTCGGCGACGCCGTACAGGTGATCCACCGGACGTTGGCACGGGAAGGCCAGACCGACAGCCCAGTCCATCAGCACGGGATCGGTGGATCCGACGACGTCCTGCAGCGTGCGCATGATCGGCACTCGTGGCGGTGTGACCGCCAGCCACTGGTCGGCGCTGATGTCGGTGTCACTGGCCACCAGACGCACGGTGTCGGCGTCGGCGGGCAGCTGATCCATCGGAACGCGCAGGTTGCGCCACGACGGCGACGGGCCGATGTCGATCGGATCGACTCGTCCCAGCGCGTCGACGCTTCCGTCGGCCTGCTTCTTGCCGTACTCGACCTGCAGCACTGCGCCGGGGGTGACGATGCCGTCGGAGTTGACGTAGCGGATTCGTCCGGCGGCCGCGACGGTGAGGAGCGGCGCGGCGTCGTTGCGCTCGGGCAGTGAGTACCAACCGGTGGTCAGTGACGCGTTCTGAGGTGCTCCGTAACTACCGAGCACCGGGGTTTTTGCGGGGTCGAGCCCGAACGGGAGCGCGACGTTGCTGCCGTTGACGCCGGCCGTCGACTGCGAGCCACCGGCGGTGCCGGATCCGGTTCCCGGCGTGGTGGTGCCGGACTGCGAGGTCGAGGTGTCGAGGCTGTTTGCACTGCCTGCTGTCGAGTCCTCGGCGTCGGCCGTGAGGTCGCCTGCAACCCCGTCCGGCGAGAACCCGGTTGATTCGCTCGCACCGAATGCACCTGCGCCGGCGAGATCGGTGGGCCGATCCGTCAATTGCAGAACGCCGGCGTTCGGATCGGACTCGACGAGTACCTCACCCGCGAGACCGCAGCTTCCGCCGAAGACGGATTCGATGTTGGACTTGCCGATCGAATACGCGGGGTACTGCGCGACCGCGCCCTTGAGCAGGGACAGCACCTCGAACAGCACGACCGCTCCGGCCGCGATGGTCAACGGTGACGGGGCGAGAAGGCGGAGTCGCCTGGTCTTCTTGACGCTGTCCTCTGTGCCGTTTCGCCGGCGCGGCTCCATGACGTGGTACCACGCGGCCAGCAGCAGCGCGAGAATCGTGAGGCCGAGGAAGGCCGTCGAGAATCCCTTGCCGGCGATTGACGGCGGCTTGTCCCACCACGGGACGCCGTAACTCGAGACGTACCACCAGCCGTTGGAGCTCGTGAACGCCACAGCGAGGATGAACAGGATGCCCGCGGCGAACAGCGCGCGGTTTCGTTTGGAACGCATGCTCGACGCACTCACACCGACGGCGGCAAGGACGGCCACCGTGGCGGCCAGACCGGCGTACACACCGAAGTGGTGGGTCCACTTGGTGGGGGTGAACTGCATCAGGAGCAGCGACGCGAACACGATGCCGAGGATTCGGCGCGAGGGCCCGATCGCGGTGCCGGGGATCCGGCCCTTGCGCAGGATCATCATGACGCAGAAGACGAGTCCGACGATCATGACGAACATGCCGAAGCGGCGGGCCAGTGAGCCGTCGGGGGAGATGGTCATCAGTGCGTCCCAACGCAACCGTTCCTCGAACCACGGAACGTTCGGCCCGACGGCCGTTCGCACTCTGGTCGATTCGAGAACTGTCGCGAGGGTTTGATCTGCGAAGACCGCGACGAGCACCACGGTTCCGGCGGCGAGAATCGGCATGATCTGGGACAGGAAGCCGACGCGTTTGCCGCGGGCGATCAGGATCTGCAGGATCGGCCGGGCACCGGCGATCAACGCGCCGATCGCGATCAGCCCGGAAGGCCCGGCGGCCAACGAGAATGCGGCGATCAGCACGGCCATCGCGGCGGGCAACAGACGTCCGGTGGCGATGGCGCGCTCGATGGAGCACCACGTGAGCAGAGCGCCCAGGGCGATGATGGGCTCGGGACGCAGGCCGTTGTTGTACGGCAACCAGAAGGCCAGGAACACGAGCCCGCCCGTCCAGATGGCAACCTTGTTGCGGCGCACCGCAACACCGAGTCGCGGTATCACCTCGCGGCTGATGACCATCCAGCACAGAATGCCGGCGATCAACGCGGGCAGGCGCATCCACATGCTCGCGGTGCTGACCTTCGCGAACAGCGCCAGCACGTCGTAGTACCAACCGAACGGCGCTTCGGGGACGCCGAACCAGCGGAAGTAGTTGGCCATGTACCCGGAGTGCTCCGAGACTCGGGCCATGCCGAGCAGGTAACCGTCGTCGGAAGTGTTGGCGCCGAAGACATGCCACAGCGCCAGCGTGCCGATAACCAGGGCGTCGATGCCGGTGAACTTCCACCATCGCGCCGGCAGGAACCGCCGTGCACGACGGCCGTCGACGCCGTCGATCCGGTGCAGTGCGTACAGCGAGACGATGGTCGAGAGTGCCGCGACGATCATCGCGAACAGTTTGAGAAGTGTGGGGCTGGACGAGAACCGGGAGTCGACGTCCATGTGGGCGGACAGTCCGGCGGGCGCTGCGCCCTGCAAGTCGGTGAAGATGCCGACAACCTGTGGGCGGTAGTCACCGGTCAGGGTGGTGCCGACGCCGTCGATACCGGTGACCGCCGCGACGGTCTGCTCGGAGTTGGTCGTGATGGTGATCGCCGTGCACCCGCTCAGTTGATCGAGCGGGGTCGAGATCAATACCGAATCGCGGGTGAGTGCTTCGAGGCGGTCGGCAGTGGTGCGGACGGTGAGGCCGCGGGCGTTTCGGTCCGGCGCCCCGTTCGGCATGGTCGAGAGCAGTGTGCCGCCGCTGCCGCCCAACTGGCCGAGGGTGGAACACGGGATGGTGATGTCGAGCGATGTGGGCGAGTAGGAGATCAGCGGCGACGAAACGCTGTTGACGGTCCCACCCTGCGGCCAGTCGATGCTCGCGGCTTCCTGCTTGACGGGCAGGAAGGGCGTAGCGAGTGCAAGAAGCAGGCCAAGAAGGCCGGTGACTATCGCGATGAGTCGTGCCGTCCGGACTCTCTGGGAATCCGATTCTCGGGGAGCTTCGGGGCCAGTGGGCACGGGTTTCGGGGGCACTACTACTTCAGACGGCACAAGGAACGATGTTAGGCGAGTGCGGGCCCGCACATCCTGAGAGAACTACTCAGGATGCAACTTCCTGTTCGGATTGTGGTGTTTCAAGTGTTCGGGCGATGGTGTCGAGTGAAATACCCAACACTTCCGCGACCGCGCTGATGGTGAAGAAGGCGGGTGTCGCGATGCGGCCGGTTTCGATCTTGCGCAGAGTTTCGACCGAGATGCCGGCGTCGAGCGCTACCTGAACCATGCTTCGGTCCCCCCGCGCCGATCGCAGGAGTTCACCCAGTCGTAGTCCTCGTTCGAGTTCTTCCGCCGTCAGCGGCACGCGCACCATGTGCTTATAGTAATACCGGTATAGTTATTCGACAAGGAAGGTGTTCGAAATGGTCGAAATCAAGACCGCAGGGGAAATCGACGCGATGGCGGCGGCGGGGAGAATCACCGCGCAGGCGCTGGCTGCGGCGCGTGAGGCGGCGAGCGTCGGAGTGACGTTGCTCGAATTGGACGCCGTTGCCGCGGAGGTCATTTCGGCTGCCGGCGCCTCGGCGCTGTTCTTGAATTATCGGCCGGCGACGGCGCCGATACCCTTTCCCGGTGTGGCCTGCATCAGCGTGAACGATGCTGTGGTGCACGGTATCCCGAATGAGTACCGGCTTCGCGACGGTGACCTGGTCAGCATCGACTGCGGCGCGAGACTCGACGGTTGGTGTGGTGACTCCGCCATCAGCTTCACTGTCGGGCGGGGGAGTAGTGAGGATCAGGCACTGATCGACGCGACCGATGAGGCACTTGCCCGTGGCATTGCCGCTGCCCAGCCCGGAAACCGATTGGGCGACATCGGTGCCGCGATCGGACAGTACGCGCGTGGCCGCGGGTACGGCATGCTGGCCGATCACGGTGGGCACGGCATCGGTCGCGAGATGCACGAAGGCCCGGACGTGCCCAACGAAGGTCGAGCAGGCAAAGGCTTCCGGCTGCGTCCCGGCCTGGTCATCGCCATCGAACCGATGCTCATCGCCGACGGAACCGACGACTACCGGCACGACGCCGACGGGTGGACCCTTCGCACCGTTTCGGGCGCCCGGGCTGCGCACAGTGAACACACTGTCGCGATCACCGAAGACGGTCCGGTGATCATGACCCGCTGATCAACCCGTTCAACTCTGGTTGGAGGTCTTGCCGCTCACGAGGTCTCGTACGTCCCACACCCACACGTCGTCGACGCGCTTGGCGTCGAAGCCGACCAGCTCGTCGACCGTGTGGCGCAGGGCGTCGTCGCCGGAGAATCGGGGAAGCACCAGTACGTCGGCGTGCCAGTACCGCAGGTCGGTCAGTGCGTTCGCTCTGGTGCCCACGTCGATCAACGGGACCTTGCCGGTTTGTTTGGCATTGACCAGCAGGGTCGAGGTGGGCCGGGACTCGGCGCCGTAGATTCCGGCGCGGGTCTTCGAATCCGGGCCGACGAAGTACCCGCCGGCGATGGGGAAGCCGAAGTCGGCGTCGACCTGCCAGCTCAGTGCGCGGGCGTCTTCGGCGCTCGCGACAGGGACCGTCACCAGGGTGCCGTCGCTGACGTAGTTCTCCCACGAGCCGCTGGTGATGAATTCGGGCGTCGCAGATCGCTGATCGGCGTCGATGGGGGTCGGGATCAGGGGAATCATCGCGACGGCGAGAGCCACCAGCCAGACACCGGCTGCCGTGCGGCGCGGTCCACGAAGTTCGACAAAAGCGCGGTACGTGCCGAGGGTGAGCAGCAGCCCGATCGCCGGAATCGCGCCCATCGCGAATCGGGATTCGAGCACCGATTCGAACAACGGCAGGTCGGCGAGGAGTTTCCACGGCAGGGTGATGCCGGTCTTGTCACCGTCGATGGTCAGTTCGGAACCGAGTGAGAGCACACCCATGACCACGATCACCGCGGCAGCCGCGCGGGTCAGGCGGATGCGCCACAACCACACTGTTGCACCGAGAAGCAGGAGCACCAGCGGCCATCCGAAGTACGCGTTCTCCTCGGTCGGGTTCATTCGGAACTCCGCGCCCTCGGGGTCGCCCGCAACCGATTCGGTCGGGAACGTGGTGAGTGCAGCGGTGTCGTTGCCGGCCTGACCGTGTGAGACGCCGTCGTAGCTCGCTGGGCCGAAGAACTGCGACCACAGCGGCACCGCGGTGATCAGGAGTGTGACCGCGCCGCCGATCACGAGGCCGGGCATCGCGCGCTTGATCGCCTGGCGCGACTTGGCCAGGTCGGGCAGTGCATAGGCGGCGCCGAACACCATGGCTGACATCGTGAAGATGAGGAGCGGTTCTTCGCCGAGGAAGATCTGCCAGGCGACGAGTAGGCCGAGGACGACACCGTCGCGAACCGGACGCTTGCCGTTCGAAATGCGCACTACCTGCAAGAATATGAACGGAAGTACGAAGAACGCGACGAAGTTCGGGTGGCCGTTGGCATGCGAGATCATGGCGGGCGCAAATCCGCAGAAGCCCGCTCCGACGGCGGCGGCGACCTTGGAGCGGACGGAGACGCCGGTCAGCACGTGCCGCGAGAATGCCCAGTACCAAGCGATGGCGGTGCCGCCGAGGCCGGCGGTCAGTCCGATCGCATACGTGGCTGTCGGTCCGAAGATCAGCGTGATCGGGGCCAACGGGATGCTGATGCCGAACATCGCGGTATTGGCCATCAGGTTCACGCCGAGTGGGTAATTCTGCAGGTCACTGAACAGTGGGCTGCGGAACTGGGCGAGGGCGTGAGCGGTATCGGCGAAGAACCATTCCCACATGGCCTGGTCGCGGCCCGCGTTGAACAGATAGCCGGACTGCAGATCGCTCCACAGGTTCGACATCACGTAGATCGCCGCAACGGTGAACGTCGCCATGATCGCGAGGTCGACAAGACGCCCGCGCTGGACGACCGAGCGCCGCACTGCTGAACGGACTCGCCCTGGACGTGCTTCTTCGAGCAGTTGGACGTCGGGCAAGGTCTCGGTCATGCAGTCGGTGCCTTTCGGTTCTGGCGCCCATCCCTGAAGTGGCAGTTCTCAGAAGTTCGGGGTGGCCTATTTAGGTCTCGATTCGATAACTTCCACTGTCAGAGTAACGAACAAAACGGTTCGCGTCCGCGAGCGGGCGCACTCAGCGGGACAAACCGGTCCGCCCGACTTGTCCGGAAAGTAATGTTTTCGTGCATCGTTTGACGGGTTCGTGACCGGGGTATCGCAACAAGGATCTTGCTCGCGTTTGTTCAGGCAGCCCCGACGAATCCCATCCTCGACGAAGAGTTGGAACCTACGTCCGGGGCCTATACCGGATGGGATGGTGCTTGTGCATGTCGAAGACAGCAGTTCGCAGTAGCGCAGTGGGGGCAGTGGCCCTGTTGGCCGTTGTCCTGGGGGGTGGGACGGCGTCGGCAGGCGTCGACAACACCAGTTCGATCACCGACGTCAAAGGAAATCGGATAGAAGTCTTCCAGGCTGATACCGCTATCCACGTCTTTCCACCTCTCGACAGCTCACCGCTGAGTGTCGAGTTCTTCCACGACGGGGTTGCCGGCGTGAAGATCGACGGCCCGGATGCAGCAAGTTTCACCGGAACGAAGCTGACGATCGGCTATCAGATCGGTTACCCGATCGCGCTGACCGGCGCGACGGTCGTTCTCAACAGTCCTGGTCTCGACTGGGCAGTCGAGAGCGGAACGAACCTCGGGATCGGTCTGGTTCCGGATTTCGAACTGGGCCTGGATATTTCCAATGGGTTCGTCATCGGCGGCGACATCATTCCGTCGCAGGAACTGGACGTCGACCTGGCGCCGGGCGGTATCACCGACGTCGCGCTGCTCGAAGATCAGGAGTTCGACGGTCCCGAAGCCGCTGTCCGTCTGTCCGGAGTTCACGGTTATGTACAGGGAGCAATCGGTCCGGTGACCATCAGGCCGTACGCGAAGGCTGTCACGTCGAATGGCGATACCGTCGTCACTTACGGTGTACCGCAGAGGCTTTAGCGAAAGCGGATGCTCCCGCCGTCACGCTGCAACAGCGTGATGGTGGGAGTTTTCCGCGTTCCGTGTGGTCGAATCGGCGCCACGAATCGGCGAAGCGTCCGCCCAGTGGGCACTACGGGAAACACTGACGAGTTTCGCGACCAACCGTGCCGCGATCCACACGAGGTACACGGCGGTGATCAGAAGCAGAAGTGCCCAGTCGTGCGCGAAGAATCCGACTATCCCGCCGATCGTGAACGCGAGGGCGACGAAGACGACCCGTCCGCCCACGTCGGTCTCGACCAGATATTCGGGTTCGATCGGATCGTCGGGTTCACTCGATTCATCGACGTCCTCGGATGACTCGGCCCTGGACTTCTGGTGGTGTTCGGTGGGGATCTCGAGTAGCTCGCCCCATTCGAGCACCGCAACGGTGTGCGCGGTGTCGGTCGGGATCGCGCGGTAGTCGCGGGACTCGGACACGTCGATGAGAGCCCTTGCCAGAGTGAGTACTTCGATGCGATTGCGAATCGCGACGCTCAACACTTCATGGAAAGCCTGTTCGCGCCCGAACGGTTTGCCGCGCGCAATGACCAGAACATGCTCTGCGGAATCGAGAACTGCACGATGCGGTACAAGCTCGCGGCTTTGCGCAACGAGTTCGCTCACTGTCATCACCTACCCCGCCGGTGGTTGATGCGGCCGTTTGCTCGACTGCGCTTGGAGGGGCTGAGTACCCCGGCAGTTTCGGAAACAAACTCGCCGGACAGCGTGTCAGATTTGCGCAGCCGGGGCCGAGAGTGCTCCGAGGCAACTTTCGATCAGGTCGGCAACGATCACGTGAGCACGTTCTCGGCTGTCGACGCGGCCTTCCCACGTGGCAAAAGTGACGACGGTGAGCACGGTCAGAGTTCCCGCCCGAAGTTCGGCGATCTCTGCCGGTAAGGAGGACGCAGCAACGATCCGCCGCTGAACTTCGCGGAAACTCTCGGCCTGCATGTGGTCACGGATGGTCGACGACATCGCCGGGTCGAAGATCGACTGCACCAGGAACCGTGCGTACAACGTGCCCTCACGGTAGATGGTCTGTTCCGCCAACGGCAGGACGAGAGCCTCGACGAGGGCACGCATCGTCGGTGGATTCGCGTCGAGATCGATCGTGTCGAGCAACTCACGACGACGCTCACCGGCAGGTCGCATTCTGGACTCGACGACGGCCGCCAGCAAACCTTCACGTGACCCGAAGTGATACTGCGCAGCCGATTTGTTGGCCTGCCCGGCTTCGGTCTGAACATCACGAAGAGTCAGAGCGGCCAGACCTCGCTCGGCAACCAGACGCTCGGCTGCATCGATCATCGCCGCTCGGGCATCGGTTCGGGGCACGGTATGAAGCTAGGGGTGCGTCGGGGTCGCGTCAACGACCTCGACGGTAAGCCTTTTGTGACGTATCTCCTGGTTAGATTGCGTCAGAGCGGGTAACGACCACAAACGGCCCCTGCTCGGTCACGGTGAAACGAGGATCGTCGAACAGTTCCTTGGGGAACGTGACCGTGTAGCGGCGGACGTTCGGGTCGTTGGGGTAGACGTCCTCTGCCAACCGCAGCGTGTACCCGTCGGCGCCCTGGCGGAAGACGAAGGCGTCGGGGCTGCGCCACGGCGCCGAGTCCAGCGCAGCTATCAGTTCGTCAGGCGTCTTCAGTTCCGACCACTGCTCGATCAGCGCAGCGCGCGCACGGAAATCGGCGAGCGGGTTCGCGTAGTGCGACGTCAGTCCTTGAAAGCCGAAGTACGGGTAGAAGCTGAGGAAGCCGATGTCGGCAGTGAGGACCACCGTGTCATGGGGTTCGCGTCCCAACTGCTCGCGAATGATCCGGTCGATGTCGGCGTAATTGGCTTCGGCACCCGGGGGTCGCTTGTCCCCGCGCTCGCCGTTGCCGTCGGTATCGCTGTATGCCACAGCGATATCCGGCGCCAGCACCTGCGGGATGTTCTGCGCGAAGGCGATGGCTCCGATGACACCGAGTGCAACCAGTACCGCTTTGACGCGAGGATTTTCGCTGGTGGCCAGCACGATCCAACCGGCGAACTCGAAGAAACCGAACACACCGGCGGCGGCAAGGAGTCCGATCAGGACCGGCTCCAGTCGGAAACCGAGGAGCGTACTGCCGGCGACGGTGAACGTCATGGACAGCAATGCCCACAGGTACACGGCAATGACACCGATACCGAGTGCTCGGGCGCGGCGGGAGAACAGGAACCGCGAAATCAGCCAGATCGTGCCGAGTAGGCACAGTCCGCCGACGAGGGTGAAGCTCAGCATCGGGAAGGGCAGCACCGCACCGGAATCGGGGAGGTAGTGCATTGCGGTGCCGGACTCTGCGGTGGCACCGGAGAGTGCCTTCAGCAGGTACGGCGTCCAGACGGTCAGAGCCACCAGGCCGGAGATCACCGCGATCACGGCGAGCCTGACGAGGGGTCCCAGTGCGGCTTTCCACGTGTTCTGGGCGCGTGCGGCAAGTACTGCGGCAACCAAGGCCATCAGAGTCACTGCGAACGCGGCGAATCCGAGATAGAGCGTGTAGACCGTTGCGGCGAGACCGAGGAACAGGCCCGTCCCGAGTATTGCGCCGGCTCCGGCAAATCGAGATGCCCCCGGCCGGTCCAATGCGCCCCACGCGAGGATCAGCACCGGCGGGATCAGGAGGTTGATGACGGCGCCGTACGCCTCGGGGGAGTTGTACGCCAACACGACGGCAGTGACGGCCAATGCCGCGACGACGGCCCAATCGCGTCGAATCAGCTTGGTCCACAACACGAGTGCAACGACGGCGACGACAGCCAACGAGCCGATCGCGTAGGGCTTGAAGGCTTCCCAGCCGTCCATTCCCAGCAGGTTCGCGACGCGTCCACCGATCCAGAACCAGCCGGCCGGGTAGAACGGCGGCAGATCCACGTACGTCATGTCCTGCAGCGCAGCAGAATCCGTCAGCCGGGTCAGGTACTCGGTCCGGAACTGCTGATCGACCGAGACGCCGTGCAGATACAGACTCGTCGCGGCCAGGGGAAGTCCGAGCGTCGTGGTGACGAAGCCGGAGAGCCCGGCCCACGAGAGGAGTTTTGCGACCCGCTCGGCCTTGCGGGCGCGGAACATCAGAACCGCAACACCGACCACTGCGATGCAGAGCACCTGCAGCACCGTCGTGACTGCCTGCGTGACATTGGAAGAGGTGAACGCCGGCCACTGCACTCGGCCGAAAGCAAAGAGCCCGACAGCGGCTACAACAGCGGCGACCAGCGCTCCGAGGGCCATTTCCACCACCGTCGCCGCGGCATTACGCCACGGCGACGGGGTCGAAAGGTCTGTACTCGGAGCAGTTGTTGTTTCTGGCACGGGAGGAGCTTAAACCGGCAACTTCCGGAAGATCGGGCGCGGCACGTGGCGAAGACCCATCATGACGAAGCGCCACGGGCCGGGAGTCCAGACGATTTCCTTGCCCTTGTCCGAGGCGGCAACAGCGAGCTTCGCGACGATGTCCTTGTTGACCGTCAGCGGAGCTTCCTTGACGTGGGCACTGAACTGCGTGCGCACCATGCCGGGGCGAACGACGGTGACCTGCGGTCCGAATTCCGCGAGAGCCTCGCCGAGTCCGAGGTAGAAACCGTCGAGGCCCGCCTTGGTGGATCCGTAGACGAAGTTGGCACGCTTGACGCGCTCGCCGGCAACCGACGACATCGCGATGATCTTGCCGAAGCCCTGAGCCTTCATCTTCTCGCCGAGAAGAACACCGACCGAGACGGAAGCGGTGTAGTTGACGTTTGCCACCAGAACGGCCTTGCGCTGGTTCTGCCACAGCTCTTCGGAGTCACCGTCCAGTGCGAAGGCGACGATGGCGACGTCGACGTCACCGTTCGAGAACGCCTGGTCGATCACCTTCGGGTGCGATTCGAAATCAACGGCGTCGAAATCGATGAGCTCCACCGAGGTGGCACCCTTCGCTTCGAGCTGCTTGACCGCAGCTTCGCGTCCCGGATCGCCAGGGAGTGCCGCCAGAACGACGCGGAGCGGCGCCTTCTTCAGGTATTCCTCACAGATGGCGAGGCCGATCTCGGAGGTTCCACCGAGAAGCAAAACGGTTTGCGGGTTACCTACAGCGTTGATCACAGTTCCAGCCTTCTGGACATATCGGAGGCGAAAACGCCTGTGGGGTCGTACTTGCGGCGCGTCGCGATCCACTCGTCGATGCGCGGGTACATGGCGTGGAAGGTTTCCGCGGACGTCCGCGAGTCCTTGGCCGTGTACAGGCGTCCGCCGAATTCGAGGACACGCTTGTCGAGTTCGGTGACGAACTCGTTCAGGCCCGGCTTGATGCGGAAGTCGACGCAGATGTTCCAGCCCGGGATCGGGAAGCTCAGCGGCGCCTGATTGCCTTCGCCGAAGAGCTTGAACACGTTGAGGAACGAGTAGTGCCCGCTGCGCTGGATGTCGACGATGATCTTCTTGAACTCGTCGACGGCCTCCGGCGGAACCACGAACTGGTACTGCAGGAATCCGTTGGATCCGTACGCGCGGTTCCACTCACCGAACATGTCGAGCGGGTGGTAGAACTGCGTCAGATTCTGGACCTTGCCGCGATACTTGCCGGACTTGCGGAACCAGACCTCACCGATCGCGGTGAAGTTGAACTTGTTGGCCAGCCCGTTCGGGAAGACGTCGGGGAACGTCAGCAACTGCGGTGCGTCGAAGGCGAGCGGGTTCTTCTGCAGCTTGGCCGGAAGCTGGTCGAGCTTCGCCAGAGATCCGCGCGAGACTGCCGCACGACCGAGCTTCGGGGGCGCGGAAATCGCGTCGAACCAGGCGCTCGAATACTCGTAGTTGGCCTCGCTGCCGTCGCTGTGCAGCGCGATGGTCTCGTCGAGGCTGTTGGTGACGTCGCCGTCGGCGATGAAGTACGCCGTCTCGGTCGGTGTCATCTTGATGGTTGCCCGCAAGATGATGCCCGTCAGGCCCATGCCGCCGATCGTGGCCCAGAACAGTGCGGCCTTCGGGTCGTTGCGCCCGCCCTTGGGGGTGAGCGTGCGAACCTTGCCGTCGGCCGTCAGCAGATCCAACGACACGACGTGGTTGCCGAAGCTGCCCGCGCTGTGGTGGTTCTTGCCGTGGATATCCGAGCCGATGGCGCCGCCGATCGTGACCTGACGAGTACCCGGCAGGACCGGAACCCACAGGCCGAACGGCAGAGCAGCCTTCATCAGCTGATCCAGATTCACGCCGGCGTCGACGTCCACCAGAGCGGTGTCGCGATCGATGCGGTGAATGCGGCTGAGGGCATTCATGTCGATGACCAGGCCGCCGGCGTTCTGCGCTGGGTCACCGTACGAGCGGCCGAGGCCGCGCGCGATGACGCCGCGTCGCAGATGCGAGGGCTTGGAATCGTTCTGTTCCGCAACCTGGGCGACCGCGTTGGCGATCACTTCCACGTCGGGGGTGGACAGCACCTGTGCAGTGGTGGCGGCGGTGCGTCCCCAACCGGTGAGGGTGCGGGCTTGGGTGTGGAGAGCCGGCTGCGGCGTCTCTTCTGCTGTCGTGGACATCAAGGTAGAGGTTACCTGGGAGTAGTGCCGACGGCTCCGACTCGAGTGGTTACTCTCGTCGTCGTGCCCGAAACACCTGCAAGTCACCAGCACGAACCCCACGTCCCGCTGCCCGTCGAGATTCCTGTCACGACGGACATCGCCGACGACGCGTTGGACCTGAAAACGCAGATCGTCCGGTTCGTCGCGACGGGTGGGCTGTCGGCGGTCGTGGACTACGGGCTGTACGTGCTGCTCTTTGCGTTGGGGTTGCCGCGCGTCGCCGCAAAATCGCTGAGCTTCGTTGCGGGCACCACGACGGCGTACCTCATCAATCGTCGGTGGACGTTCAAGGCCGAGCCTTCTCGCGCCCGCTTCATCGCTGTAGTCGCGCTGTACGCGGTCACTTTTGCGGTTCAGGTCGGACTCAACGAACTGATGGTCCATGTCTTCGACGAGCATTGGTGGCGGACACCGCTGGCCTTCGTCATCGCGCAGGGCACCGCGACGGTCATCAACTTCATCGTTCAGCGGGCAGTGATCTTCAAGATCAAGTAACGGTTCGGGGTGGATTAGCGCATTCGTCCGGTTTCTCGAGAGAGAATCGAGCGCATGATCATCGTTCTCGATTCTTCGGCCCTGACCAGGGGCGCACGGTTCGACACTGCCATCGCCGACGCTCGCGCACTCGGACACCGCGTCGTCGTGCCGCGATTGGTCGTCCTCGAGGTTGCGAGTCGCTACCGCGAGGAATCGGCGGAGATGATCGCGGCCCTGAGCGTCCAGGCGCGCATGTACGACCGACTGGGATTGCGGCGCGACCTCACGAGGTTCGTCGACGCTGCTCACGACAAGGCCGACGGCTACGTCGACGACGTGATCGAAGACCTCGTGGCGATCGGCGTCGAAGTGGTCGATCCAGTCGACGTGTCGCATGTCGAGGTGGCCGAGAGGGCGATCTCGCTGCGTCGGCCCTATACCGACAAGAAGAAGCGAGACGGATATCCGGCGACGCTGAACTGGCTGACCGTGCTCGATCTCGCCGACCGCAACCCGGGCGTCGACGTCATCTGGGTGAGCTCCGACGCACGGGCATACGGCGACGGCGAAGACGGGGTCTGGCACGGCGATCTCGCGCGTGAGCTGGCGTCGCGCGGTCTGGAGTATCGGGTCCGCTGGGCGTCGGACATCCCGGTGATCGACGGACCGGTGCAGGTGGAGCAAGTGGCGGAGGTCGAGGAAGCCGCTGAGGTCGCGCCCGAGGCCCCGGTTGCTCAGGGCTTCGTGGAGCCGGAAGCGGTGGTTCCAGCCGAGGTTCCCGAACCCGCGGCACCTGCAGCAGCCCCCGCCCCCAAGCCTGTTCAGCGCGCAGCGCGGACGAGAGTTGCGCCGCAGCGCATCGAACCCGCCCCGAAAGCTCAGTCCGGTGGACTGCGCGGTCTGGGCAAGGTCATCGGCGGGCGGAAACGAAAGGTCACGATCGTCGACGATCTCGACGAAGTCGACCTCTTCGGTGCCTGATCGCTTCTAATCTGGACAGATGTCTCTGTTGCCGACAGTCAGTCGAAGGACCGGAACTCGATACGGCAGGCCGAGTATCGAATCGCAGGTCCTCTACAACGCGTGTCGATGGATGCTTCGGCCCGTGGTCGGGATCGCGCCGCTGACGCCTGGCGCCATGCGCCGCGCCGCAGTGCTGGACTCGGCCGCGGGTGTACGCATTCCGTCCGGGATCGATCGGGAAGCGATTCGCTTTCCAGGTTTCGACGGTGAACTCGTGCGGACGGCAGGCTCGACGGCTGATCTGCGCGACGGTGTTGTTCTCTACCTGCACGGCGGCGGGTTCATGTGCTGCGGGCTCAACACGCATCGGCCGGTCGTTGCAAGCATCGCCAAGCGAACCGGCCTTCCGGTCCTGCACATCGCATATCGACAGTTGCCGAGCACGAGCATCAGCGGGTCCGTCGACGACTGTCTCGATGCATACCGGTGGCTCCTCGAACAGGGAGCCTTGCCGGAAAAGGTTGTCTTCGTTGGCGATTCGGCCGGAGGCTTCCTGGTCTTCGCGACGGCACTTGCAGCTGTTTCCGCGGGGCTCGAGGTTCCGGCCGGTCTGGTCGGGCTCTCACCGCTCCTCGATCTCGATTGCACCACCAAATCGGTCCATGCCAACGCTCGACGCGACGTGATCGCCCCGGTGTCGGCATTGATGGCGATCGGAAAGCTTGGCGGACAGACGAACTCACCCGTCGACGGCGATCTGGCCGCTCTGCCGCCGTCGTTGCTGATCGCCGCCGAATCCGAGGTGCTCAGAGTCGATTCGGAGGTGATGGCGCAACGGCTCGCCGCCGCGGGGGTGCCGTGCTCGCTGCAGATCTGGAACGGCCAGGTTCACGCGTTTCCCGCCGTCTGGCCTGGCTTGCCGGAGAGCCGGGCTGCGCTACGTGACGTTGCCAGGTTCATTCGCGCCAGGCTGGATGCGGTCCCGCCCCAGGTCGCGGGCGAAAGTTGTTCGGGAAGTTGAACTTCCGGTCCGGTTAGGGATTCTCGTGTCCTGACGTTGTGGTAGGTGCCATCGCGCGGGCATAGATCGATTCGAGCTCGGTTACTGCTGAACGTCGATCGACGTTGTCGGGATCGAGGCGATGTTGGAGGTTGATCCCGAGAGTGCCGGCCAGAAGGGTGACGGCAACCAACTCCGGATTGGTGACCGGGGTGTCGATCGAACGCAGGTAGTCCGCGTACAGCGTTCGCATTGCGACGTACTGCTCTGCGTAGGTCTCGCGGATGGTGGACCCGGGAATCACGGCTTCGATCAAGATGGTCGAGAAAATTCGTGCCTCGGGGTATGACATCAGTACGAAGTTGGCTTCGATCAATGCTTCGATTCCAGTCGCCGAGGATGATGCCAACTCTGCGCGTAGCTTTTCCATGCCCCACCGGAATGCGTCCTCGACGACGGCTCGTAGAAGCCCGTCCTTCGATCCGAAGTGCCAGGCCACGGACCCTCTGCTGATACCGGATCTTTCTGCCACGGCTTGTACGGACATCGCGGTCGACCCGCCTTCGGCAGCCAGTTCGGCCGCGGCTTTCACCAGTCGCCGTCTGGTTTCCTCGGAAATCTCCTGCTTGCGTGTCGACGCCATTCGGTGTTCCTGCCTTCTTTCGTTCTCGAGTGCAGCCAATTCCGGCACGCGGTGACGTCGACGCGCCCGTCGGGGCCGAGACCTGCGCACCGCACTCATGCTACGAGGCCGGCCATCGGCCGGCCGTATTCCTCTCGCGACACCCTCTTGCCTATGTTGATCGTCCAGTTCTATGCTGAGCGTCCAATAACTTAACGGAATGGGCGGACATGGAATTCATCGATCTGACTAGAACTCTCGATCCGGCCGATCGGGAATTGCTCCCCGAGGGTTTGAAGGCACTGGCTTCCGTCGTTGCCCCCTCGGTGACCTACTCGCACCCCGCAGGTGCCGGACGCGACGAGTTCGCGGCAGCACTGCAGTGCGGAGTTCATGATCTTCCGGACGGTGAGGGGTGGGGATCGGAGATGTTGAGTGAGTTCAACAGCCATCTGGGCACACACGTCGACGCGCCGTTGCACTACGGATCAACCTCGGAGGGTAAGCCTTCTCGCACGATCACAGACATCGCGTTGGATGAATTGTTCTGCGAGACAGTGGTGCTCGACCTGCGCGGCCGGTGCGAGGCGAATCAGCCGATCTCGGTGGACGCGCTGAAAGCTGCCCTGGCGGAAAACGGTGCGTCCGTTCCCCAGGGTGGTGCCGTGTTGCTCCGTACCGGACAAGAGAGCTTCACCTTGGCTGATCCAGGGTTCTTTCAGTATCCAGGGATGAGTCGCGAAGGCACGCTGTTTCTCGCCGAGCAAGGCGCGAAGGTGCTGGGCACCGACGCTGCCGGCTGGGACTTGAGCTTTGCAGTCATGGCGCAGAAATTTCGTGACACCGGGGACAACTCGGTTCTCTGGGACGGGCACCGGGCCGGACGCGAACGTGAAGTATTCATCGTTCAGCAACTGGCGAACCTCGCCGCGCTTCCGCCCTCGGGATTTCACGTGGCGTTTTTCCCGATCAAGCTTGCGCGAGCCAGCGCTGCCCCGGCTCGTGTGGTCGCGTTCGTCTGAGCAAAATTCCTGCCTCACCTAACGAACAATTCAGTGAAAGGTATTGACTCACAGTGAAACTTGCGACCGTCGAATACGAAAAGACTCAGCAGACGGCTCTGGTGACGGGCAGCGGCGAGCAACTGTTGTTACTCGAGCGAGCTCATCATGATGTGACGGGAAAACCGGCTCCAGAACTGGAAACCATGCAAACCATCATCGAAGGTGGTCCGGCGGCACGGGAGACCCTGGATCGGCTCGCAGACGAGCCGCCGGCAAGTGCAATCGTCGACGCAGGTGATGTGCGCTGGATGTCGCCGCTTCCTCAGCCGGTCCAGATCCGAGACTTCGGCTGCTTCATGGATCACTTCCGCAACGCTCGCGCCCGAATTCAAGGGGTCGCACTCGAGGACGTCGAACTGCCGAAGATCCAGTTGGAGCGCCCGCTGTATTACATAGCGAACCGATTGGCGGTGACCGGACACAAATCTGACGTCGTGTGGCCCGAGTACTCGAGCCTGCGCGATTACGAACTCGAATTCGCCTGTGTGCTGGGGCGCGGTGGAACCGACATCTCACGCGCGGATGCCCCTGCGCATATCTTCGGTTACACCATCTTCAACGATTTCAGCGCCCGCGATACTCAGCTCGAGGAGATCTCCACCGGACTCGGTCTCAGTAAGAGCAAGGACTTTTCGAACGCGAATGTCCTCGGGCCCTGGATCGTGACGGCCGACGAAGTCGGTGACCCCTACCAACTCGAGATGACCGCGAGAATCAACGGAGACGAGGTGAGCCGAGGAACCAGCGCCGACATGGACCATCGTTTCGAGGACGTGATTTCGTTCGCTTCGACTTCCACGCGGCTGTACCCGGGTGAAGTCTTCTGTTCCGGCACCGTGCCGAGTGGATGCGGCTTGGAGCACGGGCGGTTCCTGGAACCGGGAGACGTAGTCGAACTCGAGGTCACCGGCCTCGGTGTATTGAGGAATCGAGTGGTGGCGTGAGCGGCGAAGTCATGGTTCTCGGTGTCGGCGCGACTCTCTTCGGGCGGCACGCGGATACCGCGGCCTCGGAATTGGCGGGGCGTGCGGCGATCGATGCCGTCGAAGACGCGGGCCTGACCCGCGGTGACGTCGGTGCGGTCTTCTACGCGACAGTCAGCCAGAAGGCGATCGACCGGCAGCACATGATCCCAGGCCAGATTGCCTTGAGGCCATACGGTTTCGGGGGAGTCCCGGTCGTCAATGTCGAAAATGCCTGCGCCGGCGGCGCGACTGCACTCTGGCTGGCGATCGCCCACGTTCGCGCCGGTCTGTCCGAGGTCGCGTTGGCGGTCGGGGTGGACAAGCTGGTGTGCTCGGATCCGGCTCGAAGTCTGGAGGTGTTCGACGGTGCACTCGACGTTGCGCATCGCGACGAGACGCTCGCGGGCCTTGCTTCGCTGTCCGCTCCGCTGCCGGATGCACTCGGATCGCAGGGTGAGCGGTCGGTGTTCATGGAGATCTACGCTTCTCTTGCCCGGGCGCACATGGAGAGATTCGGAACCACCGAGTTCGAGCTCGCGTCCGTAGCAGCCAAAAATCATGCGCATTCCGTGCACAATCCGCGGTCGCACTTTCGCAAACTCTTCAGCGTCGAAGAGGTGCTTGCCGCAAGGCGAGTCGCGTGGCCTCTGACAGTTCCGATGTGCTCGCCCGTCAGTGACGGTGCAGCGGCGGTCATTGTGACCAGTGCGGACTTTGCTCGAAGGCACGATTCCTCTCGGCGGGCGGCGCAGGTACTCGGTTGCAGCTTGGTGTCAGGCACGGATCGGACCGCAGATGACGTGGAGAGTCACATCGGTCGCCGTGCAGCAATGAGCGCATACGAGGAAGCCGGAGTCGGGCCAGGCGATGTGGATGTGGCAGAGGTCCACGACGCCACGGCCTTCGGTGAAGTGCAGCAGGTCGAGAATCTGGGGTTCTGCCCGATCGGTGAGGGCGGCGCGTGGTCGGCGTCCGGTGCGAGTTCGTTGGGAGGCGTGCGTCCGGTCAATCCGTCAGGTGGGCTCGAGTCCCGTGGTCATCCGGTCTCGGCAACGGGACTGGCGCAGGTCTTCGAACTTGTCACGCAGTTGCGTGGACAAGCAGGGCGGCGACAAGTTCCGGGTGCTCGAATCGCGGTCGCAGAGAACGGCGGAGGTCTCTACGGCATCGAGGAAGCCGTCGCCGCGGTCACGATCTTGGGAGGGCCACGATGAACGCGGACATCATGAACGATGAACCGATGGCGCCAGGCTTGCAGGTGCAAGCGGGATATGCGGATCTGATTCTGTCGGCGCTGCGACGCCGACCAGACCACATCGCGTTTCGATTCACGGATCGGAACGGTGATCGGGCCGAGCTGACATATTGGCAGACTGCGGAACAGATCGAGCGGATTGCAGGTGTCCTCAGTAGCTTCGCTCTGCCGGACGGAGCCGGGGTCGCCCTGCTTGCGGGGCCGTGTCCTGAAGCATTCACGGTCATGGCCGCGGCGTGTCTGGCGGGCGTGCGCTACACGGCACTCCATCCGCTCGCGACCGAAGAGAACGACAGGATGGTGCTGAAAGACAGTGGTACCGATCTCCTGTTGGTTGCCGACGGACAGTTCCAGGTACGCGCCGAAGCGGCACAGACTCGAGTGATGTCACTGTCAGCCCTCGAATCAGCGTGTGAATTGGGTACGGCGGGAATAGGTTCAGGCTTAGGCGGTCAGGGTCGAGCTTTGTATCTCTTCTACACCGGTGGAACCACCGGTGAGCCGAAAGGCGTCATGCTCAGGGACCGATCCTTGGTCGCCAATGCCTGGGCCTGCACCACGTGGGAGTGGCCGGCTGAAACCACCATGCTGCTCACTACGCCGATGTCTCATGCTGCCGGTCTGCTCGTCGCACCCGGTCTGCTGCGAGGTGCAAGCTTCGAGTTGCACAGGTCGTTCGACCCGGACAGAGTTGTCGACGCCATCGAAAATGGCGGAGTCACAGCTACATTCGTGGTTCCCACGATGCTCTATGCCTTACTCGACCATCCACGCCTGTCGGATGCGAATCTGTCTGGGCTTAACTGGATGCTTTACGGTGCTGCACCCATCGACCCCACCAGGCTCGAGCAGGCAGGGGCGGTGTTCGGGCCGATCCTGAGCCAGCATTACGGTCAGGCCGAAGCCCCGAATGCGTTGACGGTACTCGATACACGTGAGCACACGGACGATCCCGCAGTTTTGGGGAGTTGTGGGCGCGCGATGCCAGGTGTCGAAGTGGTGTTGCTTGACGAGCAGGGAAACGAGACGGCGACGGGCGTACCCGGCGAGCTTTGTGTGCGAGGTCCGCTCGTGATGGACGGCTATTGGAACAAACCTGAACAAACCGCTGCAGCGCTCGCGAATGGGTGGTTGCACACCGGCGACGTTGCTCGAATCGACGAAAGTGGGCTCATCTCGATCGTCGACCGCATCAAAGACACGATCATCAGTGGTGGATTCAACGTCTACCCGCGCGAAGTCGAGGACTCACTCGGACATCATCCCGCGGTGGCAGCATGTGCGGTATTCGGTGTCCCCGATTCTCAATGGGGAGAAGCTGTTACCGCCGCAGTCGTACTGAAGACGGGATGGTCGGTCACACCCGATCAACTCATCGCGCACGTGAGATCGCACAAGGGTCCGATCTGGGCGCCCAAGGAGATTTCGATTCTGGAAGCGCTGCCGCTCACTGCTTTGGGGAAGATCGACAAGAAGGCACTCCGTGGCGCGTCACCGACCTAGTGACGCGACAACTGCCCGTGCGAGGGCGTCGGCAGATCCAGGGGCGAATGGCAGAAAGAGTTCTGGCTCGATCAATTCCACTTCCATGAGCAGTGGTTGATCCACCGGGCCCACGACGTCCACACGTGCATAAAGCAATTCGCCGGGGCCGCATGGGGTCGCGGCCAGTGCTGCGTCGGCCACCGCGAGTTCGGCGGCGGACGGTTGGTGGAGGTGGTTGGTTCCGCCGTGAAATTCCTGCACGCGGAAGTCGTGGGCGGCCGGGATCTTCTGGACAGCGTGCGAGTAGCGTCCGCCGATGTGGATGATCGAGCGCTCACCGTCGACGACGTCCGAGACGAATGGCTGGACCAACGCGTCGTTACCGCCGTCGAGGATCGAGCTGAGGTGAGCGTGGGCCTGCGCGGACCCCGAGGCAAACTTTCCCACTCCGACAGCGCCGGCGGACACTGCCGGCTTGACGATGACGTCGGCACCCTCGAACGAAGGGAGGGTGAGTGTTTCGCTCTGTCCGGCAGCGATCACAGCGGTGGGGACGATAGGTACGCCGGCCGCGGCAAGTTCGGTGAGGTATCCCTTGTATGCGTTCCACTTCACGATCGAGAGTGGATTGGCGATCGGAGCGGTCAGCTGATCGAGAACGGCGAGAAATTCGTCGAGGCGCTGGGTGTAGTCCCAGGTCGACCGGATCAGAACCAGGTCGGCGTCGATATCGAGGAGGGACGGGCTCGACCACGGCGCCATCGTCGACGCGATGCCGTAGGAGGTGAGAGCTTCCATGACGAGTTTGCTTTCGACATCCGCCTCGCGGGCGGCGCCGTCACAGGTGAGCAGGAGAACCGTGGTCATGCCACGATGCTTTCACGGCTGGCGCCCTGTACGACTAGCGAGGTGGCCCCTCGTCGAGGACCAGCGAACCGGTCCCGGGTTGCCCGGTTGCGTCCACCCACGTCACCGCGACGGTGTCGCCGGGGCGGCGCGAGCTCATCGCCGCGTTGAGATCAGCGGACGACGCGATCCGGCTGCCACCGAACTCGGTGATGACCGCACCTTTGGTCAGCCCCACCCGCTCGGCCGGCGAATCGAAGCTCACGGCAACAACTTCGGCGCCGGCCGGCATGTCCGCGTGATCCTTCACCGCGACACCGAGTACGGGTGTCGGTCCCACACGCACGGTCTCGGAGGAGCGGCCACCGAGTACCTGCTCGACGATCGGTAGTGCGGTGTCGATTGGTATCGCGTAGGACTGAGGCGCCGGTGAGGTTTCGGTGCGGTCGGTGACGGCGTTGCCCGCGCTGCTGACGCCGATCAGCTCGCCAACGGCGTTGACCAGGGGGCCACCGGAATCGCCAGGCCGGATGTCCGCGTCGACCTCGATGAGGCCCTTCAACTGGTTTCGCGATCCGTCGGACACGTTGCGGGTGTTGACGGTGACACCGAGGTTGGTGATGACGCCGGGAGCAGGGACGGGTACTCCGCCGCCTTCCGCATTTCCGATTGCGGTGACGGAGTCCCCGCGAGCGGCTTCTGCTGATTTGCCGACCACAGCCACCGGCAGATCGTCAGCGCCCGCGAGTCGAAGGACGGCAAGATCGCTGACGCTGTCGTACCCGAGGATCTCGGCGTCGTAGATCAGCCCGTTGGACATGCTGACGGCAGTGACGTCCGAAGCTCCGCTGATGACGTGGTGATTCGTGAGCACCACTCCGTCAGGGGAGAGCACGATCCCGGTCCCAGCAGTGGTGGTGAATCCGGCCGGCGCCGTGATGGTGACGATGGTGGGGACCACCCGGGCCGAGAGCTCCTCCGGCGTGAGTGGAACAACCGGCGCGGGTGGGGTGGTCGTGATGACGGTGACCGGTGCGGACTCGATCGTTCCCGGAGTCAGGGGCGGTGCGACCAGCGCGAGACCACCGAGGCCGGCTGCGAGAACGACGGCCGTCCACAGGCCGCGTCTGCTCGCACGTTTGGTCATCCAGCCGTCCGTCCCGCCGGTGTCATGCCATCGAGTCGTGAAAGGTGAAGATTACCGATTCGGCGAATCTTCGGCCACAAAACCGGGCAACATGCCGTCCGCGCGGAGCGTTGCCAGGGACGGCGCGGCAGCGTCCTTTGCGGAGAGCTCGTAGGTCAGAGGGTTGCCCTTACGGTCTGTTCTCGGCCATTCGATCGCGAGTTCCGGATCGAAGGGATCGAGGTCGCGGTCCAGGTGGGGCGAGTATTCGATGCTGCACAGGTACATCACTGTCGATCCGTCTTCGAGTGAAAGGATCGCGTGGCCGAGGCCTTCCTCCAGGAACACCGCTCGTCGATCGACGTCGTCGATCACCACCGCATCCCACTCGCCGAAGGTCGGTGATCCGACGCGCAGGTCTACGACAACGTCGAGGAAGGCACCTTTCACGCAGGTGATGTACTTCGCCTGTCCGGGCGGATTGTCGGTGAAGTGGATCCCGCGGAGGCTACCGGCTTCGGAAACCGAGCAGTTGGCCTGCGCGAGGTCGAGAGTGCGGCCGGTCGCGGCGGTGAAGGCGGAGCTTTTGAACCATTCGAGAAAGACACCGCGGTTGTCGCCGAACTGCTTCGGTGTAATTTCCCAAGCTCCGGCGATCTTCAGTGGACGGATTTCCACGTCACCATTCCTTGCCGTGCTCGAGCAGCTCGAGTAGGTAGTTGCCGTACCCGGATTTTCCCAATGCTTCTGCCTGAGTGTGTAATTGGTCGGAGCTGATGAATCCTTGACGCCACGCAACCTCTTCAGGGGAACCGATCTTGAGGCCTTGGCGGTGTTCGATGGTCCGCACGTAGTTCGCTGCCTCGAGCAGGGAATCGGGTGTGCCGGTGTCGAGCCACGCGGTTCCGCGGGGGAGGACATCGACAGAAAGTTTGCCAGCTTCGAGATAGTGCTGATTGATGTCGCTGATTTCGTATTCGCCACGCGCAGAGGGCTTCAGAGTGCGTGCGATGTCCACGACGTCGCTGTCGTAGAAATAGAGGCCGGGGACTGCGTAATTGGATTTCGGCGACGTCGGCTTTTCCTCGATGGACACGGCGCGACCCGAGTCGTCGAATTCGACGACGCCGTAGGCGGTCGGATTCGAGACCCAGTAAGCGAATACGGCTCCGCCGTCGATGTCGGAGAAACGCCTGAGTTGGGTTCCGAGGCCGGGGCCGTAGAAGATGTTGTCGCCGAGGACGAGCGCCACGGAGTCGGATCCGATGTGCTCTGCGCCGAGGGTGAATGCCGTTGCGAGGCCGTTCGGTTCGTGTTGCACTGCATAGGTGAGGTTGACGCCGAATTGTGAGCCGTCGCCGAGAACCCGGCGGAATTGTTCGGCGTCGTGTGGGGTCGTGATGATCAAGATGTCGCGAATGTCGGCGAG
Organism: Rhodococcus sp. SB1D; assembly: GCF_048573875.1. NCBI lineage: Bacteria > Bacillati > Actinomycetota > Actinomycetes > Mycobacteriales > Nocardiaceae > Rhodococcus > Rhodococcus sp. SB1D. The sequence continues at coordinate 209,881 of NZ_JBMAIQ010000012.1, read as the reverse complement.
CATGAGAGTGGAGAGCGGGTAGTAGATCATCGGCTTGTCGTAGACAGGCAAGAGTTGCTTGCTCACTCCGAGGGTGATCGGGTGCAACCGCGACCCGGTGCCACCGGCCAGAATGATTCCGCGCATGCGTGCAGTGTCCTGCACTCCTGCCTGCCGACGCAAACGGACATGACACGCCCGGCCGCTAAAGTGGGGTTCGTCCGATGAGCCTGAGGAGATGACGTGCGACTACTGGTCACCGGGGGTGCCGGCTTCATCGGTGCCAATTTCGTTCATCAGACGGTGGCGACGCGTCCCGACGTGGAAGTCACGGTTCTCGACGCTCTGACCTACGCCGGAAATCGCCAGTCCCTGGCGTCCGTCGAGGACCGGATCACGTTTGTCCACGGCGACGTGGCCGACGAGCCGCTGGTCGACGATCTTGTCTCGCGCTCCGACGCAGTCGTGCACTTCGCGGCCGAAAGCCACAACGACAATTCCCTCGCCGACCCCGAACCGTTTTTGCGCACCAACGTCATGGGAACCTTCTCGCTCCTGCAGGCTGTGCGTTCGCACGGGGTCCGTTATCACCACATTTCGACCGACGAGGTGTACGGCGACCTCGAACTGGATGATCCGGCGAAGTTCACGGAGACGACACCGTACAACCCGTCGAGCCCGTACTCCGCGTCCAAGGCATCGAGTGATCTGTTCGTGCGCGCCTGGGTGCGCTCGTTCGGGATCGCGGCGACCATCTCGAACTGCTCCAACAATTACGGCCCGTACCAGCATGTGGAGAAGTTCATCCCACGCCAGATCACCAATCTGCTCGACGGAGTGCGTCCACGGTTGTACGGGGAAGGCCGCAACGTCCGCGACTGGATTCACGTCGAGGACCACAACCGCGCCGTCTGGGACATTCTGGACCGCGGAAAGTCCGGCGAGACTTATCTGATCGGCGCCGACGGTGAAACCGACAACCGGACGGTGATTGCGGCTCTGCTCGAAATTTTCGGACGCAAGCCGGACGATTTCGACTTCGTCACCGACCGCCCTGGTCACGATCTGCGGTATGCGATCGATTCGACGCGACTGCAGCAGGAGCTCGGGTGGAAGCCGCAGTACCGCGATTTTCGAAGCGGACTGGAAGCCACCGTCGAGTGGTATCGCGACAACGAGCAGTGGTGGCGTCCGCAGAAGGCCGGCGTCGAGACGCAGTATTCCGCGTCCGAGAAAGTGGTCTGACCGAACGTCAGGCTTTGGTGGGGTCCGGCACCCGCGAGCGCTCGTGCACGAGTGCATTGCGCAGGCCTCGTGATCCCGACAGTGCAGCCACGACGCCGGCAAAGACCTCACAGAGGGTGAACAGCAGCCTCGACGCCAGTGCGAGGCCGAGCGCGACGCCGGCATCCATGAACGGTGAAAGCGCTGCGACGATGACGGCTTCGCGGACACCGATTCCGGACGGGACGACAAAGACGAGGACCCCCGCGCACATACCGAGGGCGAGAGCGCCGATGCACTGGACGAGCCCACGGATTTCGAAGCCGGCCGAACTGGACGCGAGCAGCCACAACTGGATGCCGTAGAGCACCCAGCTTGCTGCGCACCAGCCCAACGCGAGCGCAATCTTGTGCATCGTGAGCGGCTTGTGCAGCGGCGTGCGGCGGAGCAGTTTCAGCGCGAGGTTCACCAGGCGTGTGAGCACCGGCGGGTAGGCGCAGACCAATGCGATCGGTACGAGGATGATCACGCCGACCGCTGCCGCCGTGCTGACCTCGAACAGGGCAGGTAGACCGAAGAGGCCGACGACCAGCGCCGAAGTTGTGCTCAACCCCACCGTGACCAGCACTGCGACAAAGCCTGCGGCACGGGACACACCGGCGCGCCTCACGAGTTCCGTTTGCAGAACGAAGGCCCAGACACTGCCGGGAAGGTACTTGCCGAGTTGGCCGACCAGATAAGCGCGAGCGGCGTCGAAGGCCGGAATCGGTTGTTCGAGGGCGCCGAGTGCGTGTTGCCAGGCCCGCACTGCGGCACCCATACCGAGGAAGATGAACACCGACGAGGCGGCAAGCGTCCACCAGTTCAGCTCGGTGATCGTGTTCTTGACCTCGGACCATTGGGACTTCACCGCGAAGATGATCGCGACGACGATCGCGAGGGTGACGAGGACCTTGAATCCGTTGACGAGAAGGCCGCGTAGAGCGTTCGGCTCTGCGGCCGGTTCGACGTCTTCGACCGGTTGTTCAGATTCGGGAGAGGTACTCACGCGCCTGCATCCCGCCCGTTCGTCATTTCGCAGACGATACCAACCAGGATTTGTCTCGCTAAACCACGAGCGGTTTGTCGGCGCGTTCCCGCCACCAGGTGAAGGCCTCCGACAGCGAGTCCGGAATGGCCGGTGACGTGCCGAAGCTTCCCGCGGCGTACACGGCTTCGATCGCGGCGATGTCCTCCTCCGCGATTCCCGACCGACTCATTCCGACCCGGTTGACACCGTGCAACGACACCGGGTTGCCGAAGGCCTTGGAGAAGGGCGGGACGTCCTTGACCACGACGGTTCCCATGCCGATCATGGATCCGGAGCCGACGACGCGTCGTTGGTGCGCGACAGTGTGCATGCCCAGGTTGACGCCGTCTCCGACGCTGACGTGCCCGGCAAGCGTCGTACCGGAGGACACGACGCAGCGGTCACCGATCTGCACGTCGTGCTCGATTCCCACTCTGTTCATCACGAAGCAGTCTTCGCCGATTTCGGTGCGGCGTTCGCTTCCCTGATGGACTGTGCTCAATTCGCGAATCGTCGTTCGAGCACCGATTCGAATTCCCAGACCGGCGCTGACGGACCAGGACGTCGGATGTAGAGCGCCGAGGATCTCGGGGGGAGCTCCCAAGACCGCTCCCGAGCCGATCCAGCAGTCGTCGCCGATCTCGAGCGGGCCAGTGAGTACCGCGTTCGGTCCGATCGTGACTCCCGCCCCGATCAGTACGTCGGCGCCGATCACGGCGGTCGGATGGATGTGGCAGTCGGTTCGTTCAGACATGCAGGTTCCGGAATCCTCTCGAAGTATCGAATCGTGTTTCGATACGCTTCCTGGGTTGTCGGGGTATTTCGTTCCGACGACGGTCGGATGAATCTATCGGAGGTAACTCAGTGATCGCGATATCCAGTATCTCGTTCGGGGAAGAAGTCGAGCGCGAGGTGCTGGACACTCTGCGATCGGGAATCGTCGCGCAGGGACCCAAGGTGAAGCGGCTCGAGGACGAGTTCGCGGCGCTGGTCGGAACGCGACACGCGGTGGCGGTGAACAACGGCACGACCGCATTGATCGCGGCTCTCCAGGTCCAGGATCTTCAGCCAGGTGACGAGGTTCTGACCACGCCGTTCACGTTCGTGGCCACCCTCAATGCGATTCTCGAGGCAGGCGCGACGGCGCGGTTCGCCGATATCTCCGAGTCCGATTTCAACATCGACCCGGCAGTCGCTGCCGATCGAATCGGTGACCGCACGAAGGTTCTGATGCCGGTTCATCTGTACGGACAGTCGGCTGACATGGGTGCCTTGATGCCGCTGGCATCGAAAAACGGTCTGACTGTCGTCGAGGACGCCGCTCAGGCCCACGGAGCGACGTACGACGGGCGAGGCGCCGGCAGTTTCGGTGTGGGTTGCTTCTCGTTCTATGCAACGAAGAACCTCACGACCGCCGAGGGCGGAATGATCACGACCGACGACGACGCGATCGCCGATCGACTTCGGGTCCTGCGCAACCAGGGCATGCGGGCGCGCTACCAGTACGAGATGGTCGGCCAGAACTACCGGATGACTGACCTCCAGGCGAGCTTGGCTCTGCCCCAGATGGCGACGTACATGCAGCAGGTCGAGGCGCGCCGCCGGAATGCGGAGGCCTTGCGTGTCGGCCTGAAGGACGTCGAAGGACTGATCCTGCCGAGCGAACTGTCCGGTCGTGGACATGTCTGGCATCAGTTCACCTTGCTGCTGGCCGAAGACGCACCGATCACTCGCGACCAGTTGAGTGAGCGTCTGGCCGCGAAGGACATCGGTAGCGGCATCTATTACCCGAAGGCCGTCTACGACTACGAGTGCTACCGCGAACATCCGCGCGTCGTCATCGACGAGACGCCGGTGGCCACTTCGGTCGCGTCGCGGTGCCTGAGCATCCCCGTCCACGCTGCGTTGTCCGCCGGCGACGTCGATCAGATCGTTGCCGCGGTTCGCGGCGCCATGGAGGCCTGAAAAATGACTGCTAGCAAGCCACGTATCGCTCTTGTCGGATCCGGTCAGATGGGCTCGCTGCATGCGCGGGTCATCGCGCAGTCGCCGCTGTGCGAGTTGGATCTGCTGATCGAGCCGCGCGAGGAGCAGGGCAAAGCTGTTGCTGCGCGGTTCGATACGCGTTGGGCCGCCGATTTCGACTCGCTCGACGGTATCGACGCCGTCGTGATCGCCGCTGCTACGCCGGCGCACTACGAGTTGGCCGGGCGGGTTCTCGATCTGGGGAAGCCTGTCCTGGTGGAGAAGCCGTTGGCTGCGACGTACGAGCAGAGCGTCGACCTGGTCGATCGTTCGCGCGCGTCCGGTGTTCCCCTGATGTGTGGACTGCTCGAACGGTTCAATCCCGCTGTCCGCACCGCCCGTGAGTTCTCCGGCGATGTGTGGCAGGTGAACGGTATCCGCCACTCGCCGTTCGTTTCCCGCATTCCGACGGGTGTCGCGACGGACCTGCTGATTCACGATATCGACCTTGCCATCGGATTTGCCGGCTCGGAACCCAGTTTGGCAAAAGGGGAGTTCGGCTACTTCCACCCGACGTCCGTGCAGAACCGGTCGGAAGATTGCGCCGACGCCGTATTGCGCTTCGGATCAGGTGCTGTTGCAACGATTTCCGCGAGCCGGATCAGTCAGCGCAAGATTCGCCAGCTGTCGTTGCTCGAGGCCGATCGACTCATCGAGATCGATCTCCTGCGTCGCGACATCACGATCTACCGGCACATCGACGACAACATGCCCACCGATCGGGACGGCTACCAGCAGCAGACGGTCATCGAAATTCCGACGATCCGCTACAGCGAGGAACCGCTTGCCGCGCAGCTGACGCATTTCCTCGGATTGGTGCAGGGCACCGGTGACGCAGACGGTGAGCGAGCGTCGATTCTGCCCGCTCACCGCGCGGTTCACGAGGTGACGGAATCTGCGTTGGCTGCAGCGTTGTCGTCCTGACCGCTGCGTCGGCGTCGGAAGGCCCACGCTCCTTGAGACAGTGCCAGGAGCAATCCGACGCCGGCGACAGTCCAGCCGAAAGTGCTTCCGGGTGGACTGAATTCGATGGTGAGGGCAGATCCGGACGTGGCACTCGGCGGTAGATCGACCTGCAACAACCCGCCGGGGCTGGCCTTCGTCTCGACCGTCTGACCATCGACAGTCGCCGTCCAGCCCGGCCAGGCCAGTAGGGCGAATGTGACCGTGCCTGATCCGGTGTATTCGACGGTTTCCCTGGTGTCCGTAGCGGCGGCATCGCCACGTACGTCGAGACCAGGCGTCGCTGCGGATACGCGACCGTCGGGCCACTGATGCTCGGTGGTGCGATGGCCGACCGTGACCACCCGATCCGGCGATACGGTCCACTCGCCCTCGGGTAGGGCGTCGAGGGCGCGTTTTCCGCCGTACGGTCCGGAATTCTGAACGACGACCGTGTCGACTCGCATCGCGTCGAGCCAGGACACACCCGTTCCCGGCGATTCAGCGAGCAGTCGGTCGACGCCGTCCGGACACTGGACGCCGCCGTAGTAGTTCAAGCACAGTGCTTGAACGAAATCGTTGTAGCTGATTCCGGCGTAGCTGTTGACGGCATTGACTCCGGCAGGCTGCCAGGCGTTGCCGAACAGGAGGTCACCCCACTGCCCGGTTTCGTTGTCCGGCGGGATGTTGACGGGGTCGGCAATCGCGAAAGTGGTTCCCTGGTAACGGTCCTCGAACTTGGACTCCAGGAATGCCACCTGCCTGGGGAACTTCCACGGTGTCACGTTGTAGTTTCCGGTGAACCAGAAATTGGCTTGAGCACTGAGCACGACGACGATGCCGACAGCGAGTGCACCGGCGAGGTAGCGGGGCTTTCGGTAGGCCACGACCAACGCGAAGACGGTGAGAACCACGGTGATTATCAGTGATGCCGAGTGAATACCGATGTCTTCCGGGACATTCGACCAGGCAAGATAGAACTGAAGTGCCAACAATCCCGCGGTGATGATTGATCTTGTCCGGATTCGATCACGATGCAGTCCGGCAGAGAGGGCGACCGCCGTGACCACGATGGCGGGCAGTTGACCGTACTCGAGCAGTCGCGCGGGCCAACGGAAAAGCCACAGATTCGACGGTCCGAGAAGTAGTACGACGTAAATTCCGCCGAAGACGAACAGCGAGACGCTGTGGCGGCCCAACTTCTTCAGTGACTTCCATTGAATCCACGGTGCGAGCGGTATGAGGAACCAGGCCAGGTACACCAGTGGAATCGTCATGGCAGGCGAAGCGAAAGCGGTGACGTACGGCTGGTTCGACGGGCCGGAGAGATTGAGCAGGTCACCGAGATCGGGTCGAAGCGAACCGTCGTTCGCGATTCCGGACTGAGTACGCACCGACACGCCGGTGGTGAAGAGCAACGGTAGATACACGATCAGCGACATCATGATGATCGCTGCCGCGCTGATCATCAGTGATTTGATGCTGCCTGCGCGTTTGATTGCGATGCATTCCGCTATGACAGCGAGGTAGACGACCGCGACACCGACAGCGCCGTACGGGTTTCCGGTGGTCATCGCAAGATAGCCGAAAACGATCGGTACCAGGGGGTTCACTCGGCCGAGGGCGCTGGCGCGGGTAGACCACCAGACGTGGGGGATCCAGGCGAAGGCGATCAGCCCGGACGCCCAACTGGAGGCGTCGAAATAGAGCGTGTATCCGGCGAACGGCATGGCAAATCCGGCGATGAAAGCCATCGACCGATTGGCGCCGTACTGGCGGGCCACCAGATAAACGCCTACCGCGAGAATCGCCATGAATTGCATCTTGACCAGGGTGATTCCGATTCCCAGGTTCGGAATGAGTGCAATGGCAACCGAATCCAGAAGGATCACGGGATTGTATGTCCCGTAAAGGGCTTCGGCTGTGACATTGCCGCCGGCCCACAATTCGGGGATGAGCGTCGGCCATGACCCGGACAGGATTCGCTCGCCGATCGTGTGCCAACCAGGCGTGAAAGCTGCTGCGCTGTCGTCCCAGTAGTAGAACCACCGATTGGAGATCAGTGGGATGGCGGCGACGATCGACACCAGAGCGGCGAGAAGAATTGGCGGCACCACGCGTTGTGCGAGCGGTAAGTCAGATTTCACGATGTGCTTTCGTCTTCGAGTCGATGGCTGTTGTTCGGAGCCTGGGTCGTGCTCTTTTTCTCGGAGCCTGGGCTGCGCCTTGTTTCTCGGAGCGTAGTATTCCGACGAGTTCGAACTGCAGTCGGGGAAGTAAGGAGATCGGGACGTGGCGACATCGCGAACGGAACCCGTTCGTGGGGAACCAGCTACGCCGGAACTCTCGGTGATCATCCCCGCATACAACTCAGGCGAGGTGCTGGAGTCGACGGTGCGTCAATTCGCCGAGTACTTCACCAGCCGCCCGGCCGAGAGCGCCGGTCAGGTCGAGATCATCGTCGTGGAGAACGGTTCGACGGACAACACTGCCGACGTGTGTGCTGCTCTGGCAGCTTCCTGGTCTTGGCCTGGAGTGACCTTCCTGCCGATGAGCAGCGACAAAGGGATGGGCGCAGCGCTTCGCGCCGGGACGCTTGCTTCTCGTGGACGACGCGTGTTGCTCACCGCGGACGACCTTCCGTTCGGTTTCGGTGACATCGAAGGCGCCGACCGCGTGATGGCGGATCTAGGGTCCGTCCCGCCGGTGGTCATCGGTTCAAAGGCTCATTCGGACTCAGAGGTGGAACGTGGCTTGCTGCGTTCGGTGATGACGGGTGGATTCGCGACGCTGCGACGGGTGGTGCTGGGTACCCGCACGGGCGACCCCCAGGGGACATTCATCGTCGACGGCGTTTTGCTGCGTCGAATCGCACCCTCGCTGACCGAGCGTGGATTCCTTTTCACCACCGAATTGGACTACGCGCTCGAATTGGCTGGGGTGCGCCCGGTCGAGGTCCCGATCCGACTCAGCGACGATCATCTGGCGCACGCGAGCCGTATCTCGCCCAAGGACGTGGTCCAGATGGCGAAGGGTCTGTTGTCGCTTCGTCGGCGAAAGACCGAGCTGCGCTCCGCCGCTGCAGTGAGTAATCACGGGTAGACCTGGTGTGACTCGGTGCCCGGGGCGCCGAGGTGCGGATTCGCGATACCCTGCGGGGCGTGGATACCGTGAACACGACCGATGACCAGTCCGATTCCGGAGTCGAGTTGATCGAACGCAGCGCGACGTCGGATCGACTGCTGGCGCAGCGGACGTTGTTCACCGGAACTTCGCCCGTCGCCAGTGACGAACTGTATGCGGTGACCAAGGTCGGTATGTCGACGCGATCGCGGTTCGAGTTGCGGCTTCAGCCGGGCGCGGTCGCGCACACCAATACCTTCTTCGGTCGTTTTCCGGCCAGCTACTGGCAGCGCTGGACCAATGTCACCGAGGTCACCGTCACTGCACATGTCGTGGCCGATACCGCTTGCCGCATCCAGATCCAGGCCTCGGACATCGGTGGCCACCGTCGTATCGTGACGAACGTCGTCGTGACCGGCGACGAGCGAGTGTCCATGACCGCCCCGCTCGATACTTTCGTCGACGGCGGGGCACTGTGGCTGCAGTTCGAAGCGCAGGGTGGCGTCGCAGTGGTCGACGATGTGGAATGGACCGTCGTCTCGCCGGAGTCGATTCGCCCGGTAGCCGTGGCGATCTGCACGTTCAATCGTGCGGACGACTGTGCGCGCACGGTCGAGGCCCTCGCGTCCGACGAGCGTGTACTCGCGTTGCTCGACGCTCTGTACGTCGTCGATCAGGGAACGGATCCGGTAGAGAGCCGTGAGCTGTTCCAGGAAGTGTCGAAGAAGTTCGGTTCGCGGTTGCAATATCTGCGGCAGGCGAATCTGGGTGGTGCCGGCGGATTCACCCGGGGCCTGTACGAGGCTTCGGCGGCCGGGCCGCACGCCGACGTGATCTTGATGGACGACGACATTCTGTGCGAACCCGAATCGGTTCTTCGACTGAGTGCGTTCGCGAACATGACGACGGAGCCGGCGTTGATCGGTGCCCAGATGCTCTTCCTGTTCAACCCCGACTACCTGCTGGCTTCGGGTGAACGCGTGGATCTGGGCACGCTTCAGCGTGGTGTACCGACCGATGAGCACGGTGTTCGTAACCGGAGTGTGCTCGAGAAACTGCCGGAACGTCGCGTGGACGCCGAATACAACGGCTGGTGGTCTTGCCTGATTCCTGCTGAAGCCATCGAGCGGATCGGCTTGCCACTGCCGGTCTTCTTCCAGTGGGACGACGTCGAGTACAGCTTGCGGGCCGGGCGGGCCGGGATTCCCACCATCACGTTGCCGTCGGCTGCTGTGTGGCATGCGGACTTCTATTGGAAGGACGTCGACGGTTTCGCGCACTACTTCAGTACGCGCAACGGTCTGATCACCGCTGCGCTGGACCCAGGGTTTGCACCCAAAACCCTCGCGAAGCAGCTCTCCCGGGATATTTCGCACTCGATCGTGGGTTTGCAGTACGGCCTTGCACATACGCAACTCCGGGCGATCGAGGGATTCCTCGAGGGGCCGGCAGGTTTGGCGGACGGTGGGCAGAAGGCGCTTGCCGCGATCAACCAGGAACGTAAGCGCTTCCCCGAGACTGTGACCCGCCCGGCGTCGGAGCTGCCGGGCAGGCTGCCGATCCGCCGCGTTGCGCCCAGCCCGAAACCCGGTTTGTGGACGGACCTCGTTCTGGCGAAACGCGCTGTGATGCAGGCTCGCAATCACCTCGAGCGAGGTCCGGTGGCGATTTCGTACGAGGACGCGCAGTGGTGGCACGTCGGACGTTTCGATCACGTCTTCGTCACCGATGCTTCGCAGGGAGGCGTGCGTGAACGCCGCTTCGACAGCGAGAAGGCCGCCGAGATGAGCGGCCGCCTCGCCGGCGTCATGAAGAGGTTCCTCGCCGAAGCACCAAGTGTGGCTGAAGCATTCGCTCGCGAGTTTCCGCAGCTCACGAGTCGGGAGAACTGGGCTCGACTGTACGAGAAGTGAGCCTCAGCGCACTATCTTGACGACGACCTGCTCGTTGTCGACGGTGTACCCGAGGTATTCGAACGAGATGCCGGTGCGTGTGACGAACTCCGTCCACGCCCGGTACTCGTGCTGCTGCCACCCGGGATAGTTGAAGAATTCGTCGAAGACGACGATCGACCCGGGTACCAGGCGGTCGCCGAGGAGATCGAGCACCGTCTTGGTGGACGAGTAGAGATCGGCGTCGAGGTGCAGGAACGCAACGGGGCCGGGTTCGTCGTTCAGGAACGAGGGCAAGGTGTCCTCGAAGAGGCCCGGAACAAGTTGCGCTCCAGGCACTTCGGGGATGGATTCCTGTGCGAACTCGCCGACCTGGAACCCGGTGCGCCAGGTCTCCGGAAGGCCGGAGAACACGTCGAAACCTGCGACGGTCCCCTCGCGTTCGGTGAAAGCCTCCGCGACGATCCTGAGTGTGGTTCCGCTGGCGACGCCGAATTCGAGTGCCATGCCGGGTATTTCGATCAAGCCCAATGCGTGGCGCAGCGTGTCGTGCGGGTGGCCGAATGTCTCCGCGACTCGAAGGTGTTCGAGGATGAACTCGGCAGTCGACGCTGTCGCTTCCAGATCCACGGCGTAGGCCAGATCCCGACGCTGGCGAAATTCCAGCTCGTCGATCCTGGACCGGAGGCCCGCGATGTCACCGCGGGCCTCGGCCAGTTCGTCACGTGAGAGTGCCAGCGCGTCGAGGATCTGTTGCGTGCGATCTGCGTTGCGCCGGTCGGCGGCCTCGACCACCTCGGATACCGCACGCTGAAGCTTGGTTCTGGCGCTGGAACGGAACTGCTCGAACATGGCAACCTCTCGTCGGGATCACCCCCATGCTGCCAGGCTTTGTTCGCTACCGGTCCCGACCGCGGTAGTGACTCTTGAGTTGTCGGGAGATCACCTTGATCTCCCGCGTCCTCTCTGCCTGCAGACGAGCATCGCTTCGCGCGGCGTTCCATGCATTCTCTCGCTGTAGTTTCCGGTAGCTCGCGAGCCTCCGCTCATCGATATCGCCACGCCCGAGTGCGCTCAGGACTGCGCATCCCGGCTCGGAGTTGTGTGCGCAATCGGAGAACCGGCACTCTGCAATCAGCTCCTCGATCTCGGGGAACGTCTTCTCGATCCCCTCCGCCGCGTTCCACATGCCGACCCCTCGCAGGCCGGGTGTGTCGATCAGTGTCCGGCCGCCGGAGAATGAGATCAACTCTCTGGTGACGGTGGTGTGGCGTCCCTTTCCGTCACCGGTCCGAACGCGACCGGTCTCGAGTCGATCGGCGTCTGTGGTGTCCGCGAGGAGGGCGTTCGCGAGCGTCGACTTACCGGCGCCTGATGGACCGAGTATCGCCACGGTGCCGTCCAGAACTGCATCGAGTACATCCATTCCTTCGTTGGTCTCGGCACTGACGGCCAGCACTGTTGCGCCGGGCGCAATGGCAGTGACCTCGGCGAGAGTGTCGGAGATATAGTGAGCTGCATCCGATTTGGTGAGTGCGACGACAGGGGTTGCACCACTTTCCCAGGCGAGTGCGAGTAGTCGCTCGATGCGCCCGAGATCGACGTCGCCGTCCGAAGCCGTGGCGATGACGACGGTGTCGACATTGGCCGCCAGAATCTGGCCTTCCGATTTTCCGGATGCCGAGGATCGAACGATGCTGCTTGATCGGGGGAGTATCGAAGTGACCGTGTGCATCTCGGGTTCGCGTGAGTCCCGTAACTCGGCCACGGCGACCCAGTCACCCGTACAGAGTGGATCGCTGCCGCTGAGTGCGCGAACTGTGCCTTCGGCGACGGCCACGTCACACCGCCCCCGGTCGACGCGAAGAACGCGCCCGGGTGCGGAGTCCGGTGGGGCCAGGGCAGTGAATGTGTTCGAGAGTGTTGCGTTCCAACCGTATTCGGTCAGGGGCGCGCTGTTTTCCGGCATGGTGAGTGTGTCCTCGAGTACGAAGAAGTGTGAATGTTGACGGTGCTGAAACTGCGGAACACGACAGTCATCAATACTCACTCCTCGAAAATCTCAGGACGCACCATGCGTCGGATCAGAATCGTCTCAGCCGCAGACGCGACTGTGCAACTGAATTAACTCGGGGCGGCCGACTTAACTCGGACGTTCGAACTTCTCTTCCCGGCCGAGCTTGCGCAATCGCATCCACTCGCGCAGTCCGGCCGGATCGCGGCGTGTGATCAGGAAGTACCAGCCGAACCGAACCCATTCCTGCGGAAGCAGTTTCCGCATTCCCGGTTGGGAGAGGATGTATCCACGGTTGCGGTACGTGAAGTAGCGCTTCGTGTCGTTGTCGGGGTACTGCGTGTGCATGCGTCCGCCGAGGATCGGCTTGAACTCGTCCGCGCCGTTGGGGTGGACATAAGCAGTTTGCAGGCAGGTACCGAACTTCAGGCCGGAGCGCACGAGGCGACGGTGTACCTCGACCTCGTCGCCGCGGACGAACAGGCGTAGATCCGGAACTCCGACGGCATCGATCGCGTCGGCGGTGAACAGTGCGCCGTTGAAGAGGGACGCGATACCGGGCAGGAGATCCTCGTCGCCGAGCTCGGAACGCAACCGGCGCCACGACGTGCCGCGGCGAAGTGGGAAAGCGAGGCGGTCGGGGTTGTCGATGTCGCAGACGACGGGGGAGACCTCGGCCAGGTCGTTCCGAATTGCACAGTCGAGCAGTGTTTCCAGGACTTCGGGGCCGTCCGGGCGGCCGTCGTCGTCGGCGAGCCAGACGCGGTCGGCGCCGAGTGAAAGCGCGTAGAGAATGCCAAGAGCAAATCCTCCGGCACCGCCGAGGTTGTGCTGAGAACCGATGTAACTGGTCGGCAGTGGAGCGTTGTCGACGAGCTCTTTCACATCGGCTTCGTCGGCATTGTCGACGACAACCAGATGATCGAGCGGACGCGACTGGGTGCTGAGAACCTTCAAGGATTCGGCCAGCAGTTCACGACGCTTGTGAGTGACGACGACCCCGATGATTTTCTCGGGTGCGCTCACGGGGTGTTCTCCCGTTCCATTTCCTTGATCACGTGGCGCACATGTTCGGCGGCGTCGTCACCTTCGTAGGCGCGCACGACGTCTTCGATGTCGCCTTGCATGCGGATCTGGCCGTGGTCGATCCACATCGCACTGTTGCACAGCTGAGCGAGGAATTCGTTGGAGTGGCTGGCGAATACCAGGATGCCGGAGCGTTCCACCAGCTTCTGCAGCCGGATGCGGGCCTTCTTCATGAATTCCGCGTCGACGGCACCGATGCCCTCGTCGAGAAGCAAGATCTCGGGATCGATACTGGTAACGACGCCCATGGCAACGCGAACGCGCATACCGGTGGAGTAGGTACGCAGCGGCATGGAGAGGTATTCACCGAGTTCGGTGAATTCGGCGATCTCGTCCATCTTCGCGAGCATCTGCTTGCGGGTCTGACCAAGGAACAGGCCGCGGATGATGATGTTCTCGTACCCGGAGATTTCCGGGTCCATGCCGACACCGAGGTCGAAGACGGGTGCGACGCGTCCGCGAATGCTGGCGGATCCCCGGGTCGGTTCGTAGATTCCGGAGAGCAGGCGCAGCAGGGTGGATTTGCCGGCGCCGTTGTGGCCGACGAGCCCGATGCGGTCGCCTTCCTTGAGCGTCATCGTGATGTCGCGGAGCGCTTCGACGACGACGACATCGGAGTCGTTGCGGCCGATGGATCCTCCGGCCTTGCCGAGGAAGGCCTTCTTGAGCGAGCGGGATTTCGCGTCGAAGATCGGGAAGTCGACGCACGCGTTCTGCGTGTGGATGCTGACTGGCTGACTCATGTGTTTCCTCTAGACCCAGTAGGGCACGCGTGCCCGGTACTTGCGGAGTGCCAGAATCGCGACGGCCCAGCCGACGACGGTGAAGGCGATGACGATGTACCAGTGGTATGCCTGCTGGTCGGCCCCGATGAGTGGTGCTCGGATGATCTCGAGGTAGTGGTACAGCGGATTGAGTTCGGCGAGCCGGACCCGTTCCATGGCTTGCCCACCCTGGTCCTTGAGGGCCTGAGTTGTCCACATGATCGGCGTCAGCACGAACAGCAGCAGGGTGAGGCTGCCGAGGATGGGGGCGATGTCGCGGTACCGGGTGGAGAAGATACCGAAGACGATCGAGACCCACAGCGTGTTCGCGACGATCAGCACGAATGCCGGTATTGCCGCGAGCGCCGTCCAGCTCATGTTCTGCCAGATACTGAACGCGAACAGAAGAACTATGTAGATCGCGAAGTTGTGCGCGAAGAACAGCACCTGACGCCAAACCAGGCGATATACGTGCACACTCAACGCCGACGGCAACTGCTTGATCAGGCCCTCGTTGGCGATGAAGACCTCGGAACCTTCGAGAATGCTTGCACTGATCAGGTTCCACACGATCAGCCCGACCGTGACGTACGGCAGGAACTCCTTGAGCGGAATGTTCAGCAACGCGGAGTACAGAAGACCCATCGCGGCGGCCTGAACGCCGGTGGCGATCGTGATCCAGAACGGTCCGATCACCGACCGGCGGTAGCGCTGTTTGATGTCCTGCCAGCCGAGGCTGAGCCACAACTCACGCTGATTCAGACCGTCGCGAAGGTCTTTGAACGCACGACGGAACGTCTGGGAGTCGGACACGGGCGCAGGTGCGTCCGGCGTCTCGGATTCGATTGCGGATGCTGACACGGAGGTCGAGCCTACCGGCCTGGCGTCGGCGCCGGATTTCCCTCGGACCTAGCGGTGGTCCGAGTTACAGATACTGGCCGGTTCCTGGGCTCTGTTGGTCCGGATGTGCAGGCGAATGCGGAGCCCCGATGCTCATGCCGGGAGGCAGTGCGCCCTGACGCATTTGTTCGAGCTGAGCGCGCGCTGCCATCTGCTGCGCGAACAGTGCGGTTTGAATTCCGTGGAACAGTCCTTCGAGCCAGCCGACGAGTTGGGCCTGCGCGATTCGCAGTTCGGCGTCGGAGGGAATGGAGTCGTCGGTGAACGGGAGGCTCAGTCGCTCGAGTTCTTCACGGAGTTCGGGTGCCAGGCCTTGTTCCAGTTCTCGGATGGACGAGGTGTGGATGTCCTTGAGGCGCTTGCGGCTGGCGTCGTCGAGCGGCGCGGCGCGCACTTCTTCCAAGAGTTGTTTGATCATCGTGCCGATTCGCATGACCTTCGCCGGCTGCTCGACCATCTCGGCGACGGACTCGGCTTCGGATTCCGCGCCTTCGGTGGTGCCGGAGGTGGAGGCCTCTGCCTCGGCCGCCGGCATCGCGACGGGTCGACCGTCGGGTCCGATAACGAGTACCTGCTCTTTGTCGGGGTTCGTCATGCTTCCATCTTGTCGTGTGTGGGCGACAAACGCCGCGTAACCCCCAAAAAGTTAGCTATCGAATAACTGTACTGACGGGTAATTGGGTGACTGCCTTCGACTAAGCGGGCGTCTGCACCTAGAGTGTCGAGCATGGCTTACGACGTTGCCCGCGTACGGGGGTTGATTCCCTCACTCGGTGACGGCTGGATCCACCTCGATCCGCAGGCCGGAATGCAGATCCCGGACGCCGTCTCGCGGACGGTCTCCACCGCGTTCCGTGCCTCTGCATCTTCTTCCTCCGGTCGCCACGTCTCGAACCGTCGTAGTGCTGCCATTCTCGAGAGTGCGCGCACCGCGGTCGCCGATCTGGTCGGCGGAGATCCTGCGGGAGTCGTTCTCGGATCAGACCGAGCGGTGTTGTTGGCTTGGCTCGCCGAGTCGCTCAGTTCGCGGTTGGGCCTCGGAACCGGTCTCGTACTCTCGCGCCTCGACGAAGAGGCGAACGTCGCGCCCTGGCTTCGTGTGGCCAGTCGCTACGGCGCTCAGGTGCGATGGGCAGAGGTCGAAATCGAAACGTGTGAGCTCCCGAGTTGGCAGTTCAACGATCTCATCACCTCGACCACTCGATTGGTGGCCTTGACGGCCGCATCACCGGTCGTCGGTTCGGCTCCGAACGTCCGCGCCGCAGCTGATCGTCTGCACGAATTCGGCGGACTGATGGTGGTCGACGCCGTCGGTGCAGCGCCATATGCGCATGTGGACATGGCTGATCTCGGGGCGGACATCGTTGCCGTCAGCGCGCCGTCGTGGGGCGGTCCGCAGGTGGGCGCACTCGTCTTCCGCGATCCCGGACTGCTCGACCGAATTCCGGCCGTGTCGCTCAACCCGTACGCGCGTGGCGCCGAGCGACTCGAGGTGGGCGGTCATCAGTTCGCGCTGCTGTCCGGTCTCACGTCGTCGATCGATTTCCTGGCGGGCTTGGACGAATCGGCAACGGGAACCAGGCGTGAGCGCCTCGAAACCTCGATCAGCTCGCTGCAGGACTACCAGGACGGTCTGTTCGATCACCTCATGCGTTCTCTCGCAGCCCTACCCAACGTGATGGTGATCGGCGGCGCACCCACGCGGGTGCCGACGCTCAGCTTCACGCTCGAGGGCATGGCGGCAGACAAGGTCGCCGCGCATCTGGCCGACAAGCGCATCGCGACGGTCAGCGGTACGCACGGCGGTTCCAGGCTGCTCGACGCCCTCGGTGTCAACGACGAAGGCGGCGCGGTCACCGTCGGCCTTGCGCCGTACACGACGCGGTACGAGATCAATCAGCTGGTCGCCGAACTCGGCGCCCTGGGCTGATCGATCCCGCTCGGCTCACTTCACGGTGAGGATGACCTTGCCTACGGTTTCCGGCGAATCCAGCAACTGATGGGCTAATGGCGCCTCGGTGATCGGAAGTTCGGTCGACACGATCGGTTGAACCGATCCGTCTGCGATCAACGGCCACAACTTCGCGCGGACGTCGGCGACGATGTCCGCTTTACCGCCGGGGCCGGTGAGCGGACGCCCACGCAGGCCCGTCGACGTGATGTTTCCGCGCTTTCCCATCAGCTTGGCGATGTCGACTTCGCCCTTGCGGCCACCCTGCATTCCGATGATCACGACGTGGCCGTCCATGGCGAGTGCGTCGACGTTGCGCCCGAGGTACGACGCTCCCATGTTGTCCAGAACCACGTCGGCGCCGTGGTTGTCGGTGGCTTCGGCGAGTGATGCTACGAAGTCGCTGTCGCGATAGTTGATGAGAATATCCGCGCCCAATTCGCGGCAGCGGTTCAATTTGTCCTCCGAACCCGCGGTAACTGCGACGCGGGCGCCGAGGGCTTTGCCGACCTGGATGGCGTGGGTGCCGATTCCGCCGCCACCGCCATGGACGAGGAGGACCTGTCCGCGTCGGAGACCGCCGCGCATCACGACGTTGGACCACACCGTGCACGCAACTTCCGGCAGAGACGCTGCGACACGGAGATCGACGCCCGCGGGAACCGGGAGAAGTTGTGTTGCCGGGACCGCGACCTTCTCGGCGTAACCGCCGCCGGCCAGCAGTGCGCAGACTTCGTCGCCGACGGACCAACCGGTGACGTCTTCGCCGAGTTCGGTGATCACACCCGAGCATTCGAGGCCGAGAATGTCACTCGCGCCGGGCGGCGGCGGGTAGAAGCCTTGACGTTGGAGCAGGTCGGCGCGGTTGACTGCGGTCGCGGCGACCTCGACGAGTACGTGCCCGCGAGGTAGTTCAGGATCGGGCTGTTGCGCCCATTTCATGACCTCGGGACCGCCGGGCTGATCGATCGTTATGGCGTACATGGATACGACGCTAGCGAATCTCCCCGCTGACGGGTGTTTTGCCGCTACCGTCGCGGACGTGACTTACTTCGGGAACATGCAGAACGAGATCTATCTGACGGGACTGAGCGGCGCGAAGCCGGCTTTGCCGATGACTGCGGCAGGCTTGGAAGATGCCGCGCGCGAGCAACTCTCACCGGAGGCTTTCGGGTACATCGCCGGTAGCGCGTCGACCGAACGAACCGCGGAGTCGAATCTGCGGGCGTTCGACAAGCATGCGATCGTGCCGCGGATGTTGCGGGGGACTGCGGCGCCCGACGCGCGTGATCTGAGCGTCGAGGTGTTGGGGACGCGGTTGGCTGCACCGATCCTGACGGCTCCGGTGGGCGTGCTCGGCTTGGTCCACGACGACGCCGAGGTTGCGGTCGGTTCGGTCACTGCCGAGTTGGGGATCGGATCGATTCTCTCGACGGCGGCATCCTCGACCATCGAAGACGTAGCGGCGGCCTCGGGCGATAACTGGTGGTACCAGCTGTACTGGCCGGCCGACGACGAGCTTGCCGAGTCGTTTGTCCGTCGAGCGGAGACGGCGGGCGCGAAGGCTATCGTCCTGACTGCCGACACTCCCGGTATGGGTTGGCGTCCAAGGGATCTCGAGCTCGGCCACCTTCCGTTCCTGCAGGCGAAGGGTATTGCCAACTATCTGTCGGATCCGGTGTTCCGCGCCAAACTGGCGACGCCGCCCGAGGAGAGCGCAGAAGCGCTGCAGATCGCGGTTCTCACGTGGGTGTCGTTGTTCGGTAACCATGCGGTGCGGATCGCGGATATCGCGAAACTTCGCCAGTGGACGACACTTCCGATCGCAGTGAAGGGAATTGTCCATCCCGACGACGCACGTGAGGCCGTCGCGGCCGGCGCCAACGGCATCGTCGTGAGCAACCATGGTGGGCGTCAGGTCGACGGGTCGATTTCGGCACTCGATGCTCTCGGTCCCGTCGCTGATGCGGTGGGGGATGAGGTGGACATCCTGATGGACTCCGGAATTCGTTGTGGTGCAGACGTAATCAAGGCTCTGGCCTTGGGTGCCGATGCAGTGCTGTACGGGCGGCCGTGGGTGTACGGGTTGGGATTGGCCGGAGCGGACGGAGTGCGTCATGCGCTCCGGAGTCTCTTGGCCGACCTGGATCTCACCATGGGACTGGCGGGGCTGGCATCGGTCGCCGAAATCGATCGTTCGATCCTGATGTCCAATTCGTGACTTTAGGGTGAGTCTTACTGTGACGGGCGGACACAGGTCTAAACTTGGAACCTGTGACAGCTGAAGCGACAACCGAGGAGACATCGCAGGCGGCGCACGGTGAGACACCGTGGCTGACGCCATGCGAGATGCGTGCATGGCGCGGCTACATGGACGGTAATCAGCGCCTCATGGAGGTGCTCAACCGCGAACTGCAGGATTCACACGACCTGTCGTTGGCCGATTACCGCATTTTGGTCATGCTCTCGGAGTCAGCTGACGGGTCGTTGCGGATGAGTGACCTGGCAGACGGCGTGCTGTCTTCGCGGAGTCGCCTCACGCACCAGATCAGGCGGATGGAATCTCAGGGCATCGTCGTGCGAGACACCTGCGTCGAAGATGGTCGCGGCGTGCTCGCGCGGATCACGGAAGAGGGTAGGCGTCGCCTCGCCGAGGCAGCGCCTACTCACGTGGCCGGGGTGCGGAACAATCTGGTCGATCTGCTGACTCCCCAGGAACTGGACGTGCTGGCAGACGTCTTCGAGAAGGTCGACAAAGCCATCGGCGAGCGCTGACTTCTGGAGCCGTTTTCGCGGTCCGTGGGAACACCCGATAGGATCGCCCACGGAAGCGTGGCAGAGCGGCCGAATGCACTCGCCTTGAAAGCGAGCGTGGCGTTAAACCCACCGGGGGTTCAAATCCCTCCGCTTCCGCCAAATGTTCGTTGTTCAAACCCAGCCCGCGCGAAAGCGTGGGCTGGGTTTTTTCGTGCCCTACGAAGCGCAGGAGCGTCGAGGAGTCGGATGTGTAGCAATCTTTGCCGCCCTGGGGTCGCCGGGTGAAGCAATGGCTTCGCCACTTCGGTGCTACGTCCGATGTTGCGGCAATCTGCCGGTTCTCGTTGTGCTGTGGTGAACGATCAGCCATTGCGGCGCTCGGCGACGAGAGTTCCAGGTGATCGCATCGTGCGGCTGGTGGTCAATTCGATTCCCTCCTTGGCTAGATGGGCTCGTGGTTTACGCGGCCTCCTTGCGCTTGGTGTCCGAATGAGCTGCGCGCCACCAATTAACTGTTGACCGTTCAATAAGTTTGCGTGGCCATATCGCCAGAGACCACGTTGCATTCAATCTGCTGAAATGCTCCGGATCGTGCCTTGTTTGCACGTTTGCTCGACTGTCACCAATGGGCGGATGGTCCAAGTTTGGTGACCAGTCGGGGCCCCAAACCCACTGTCAGTCCACGTCAACAAGCTGCGAACCAGCTTGCCGAAGCTCACGGGGACGTGCCTGCCGGGTTCACCGGCAATGTGCCGATCCCGCCAGATCCGAACGCGCCCGACGATCGATCGTTCCCGCAAAAAGTGTGGGACAGCGCGTGGGGTGTCGGGGAAAGCGCGGTCGACACAACAGTCGATAGTGTCGGAACGCTCGGGGATGCGTGGCGAAATTTCCTAGTAGTCCCCGTGCACGATGCCGCCGTCGATCCGTTCGGGTTCAATCGCGGTCAACGAGCACAACCTTCACCCGAGCATTCCCCGGCTGAGATCGCTGCCGCAGCAGCAAATATCGTCTCCCTCATTCCGATCGTAGGCACAGGAGGCAGAGTCGGCGGAGCTGCCGTGCAAGAAGCGGTGGAGGCTGTTCTGCGGCGCGGCGGAACCGCCGCAGACGCCGAAGCCGCAGGTCGCAGGGCAGCCGCCACCGACGGTGAGGCCGGGAATAGAGCCCCTAGCGATCCGACTATTCCCGTCGGAGACAGACCGGCCTCGACACCTGTGGGTGGGCGCGGAGATCGCGAAATAAATGTAAAGCCCGGAACCAATCGTCCTGGAATAGTCAACGGTCGTGAATATACGGGGCATGCGTTCGACCGAATGCAAGAGCGCGGCATACTCCCATCCCTGGTTGAACAGGCCATTCGTGAAGGGTTGGCGACCCCGAGCAGAGGAAACACGACCGTGATCTATGATTCGATAAACAACCTATCAGTTATCATCAATGAAACGGGCAGAGTTGTGACCACCTCATTTGGCAATTTATCGGGAAAGTGAAAAACATGACGGATCAATCAATTTACCGCCTGGAAGCTGAGCAGGTTAATCGCGATTATTGTGACGGAAAAATATCCTTGCATGCGCTAGTTGAAATATTCGAGAGGTACGTCAGAGAACGCGAATCGGAGCGTGCATCAGATTCCGAAACCCTGAGGGGGGCCTGGGGTCAAATTGAAATAATGAATGCAATTAACCAGGATGATCCTTCGAATTCGAGCAAAAATGAGTCGGAGGTGCGAGAAGTTATTCAAGAATTCTTGGACTTGCTTCCGTAGTCTCTTTTCTCGGTCCAGGGGCGACTAATCAAGGCAGGCTTTGACTCACTTGCGCGACCAGTGTCATGTCAAGTGACACTGGCCAGCAGTTGCTTATTGTGATGTGGTAGCAGACTAGGATTCGCAGGCTGACGGTTCAGACGTCTTCGCCTTCGAGGGCGGCCATCCATTTGCCCTGATCACCGATCACGACTACCTCGCCTACCGCATCCCAGTGGAACACGACCACATCCTGATGATTCCAGGTAAACCGACTACCTGTACAACAGTGCAGGCGTCCGCATACCTGCCTGGCGTGTCACCTTATCTTTGGAACAGAAGAAGTTACTTTCAGTGTTCGAAAGCGCTCGTGACATCGTCTCAGACGAACTGGACGTAATGGAGCAGAGCGACCGGCACGGCAACGCCGGCTAAACCTGCAGATCATCACACTTTTCGAGAATCCGTCTCGTCTGGACAGTCAAGTGAATGCCATCCACTGGCCTCCACCAAAATGATTTCCATTTTCAATAACAGAGGTGCGCCGAGTTTGAACCTTTATCGTTCAACTCGGCGCTCTTTGTTTTATGGAGGTAAAACGGGTTTAAATCTCATTTGATCTGTTGAAAAATTACCAATACATTGCGACGACTTCAATTTCGATTAGATTTGCATCCGGTTGTCTGTTTGTCGATGGAGTGGATGGAATCTGAATGGAGGGTATGTCGCCTAGCGCAGTGATGCCTGCGTGAGTGCGCGCCTGCGTTCTAAATGTAGCGAGGTCGTCCGGTGTGGCAGTGATACCATACTCGCCTAGCCGGTCCGCAATCTTTTGAAACGCTTGCACCTGTGATTCCGTCGATGTCCATTCAATACGATTTATTGCAACAATCTGATCTATATTGCTTTGTTGCTCGTCCGAGATGCTAGCGCTTGAATTTCCTACCAGCAATCGACTGTATTCGCGGAGCGCGCCCTCGAAAACACGCGCTTCGTGATCGTTATTAGGAGTTGCCTCATCGAACGAAATATTTTGGAATGTATCGACGATTTGCTGGCCGCCCGGCATGGTCTTTGCAAATAGATCAAGTAGTTTAACGGGAGTCCAGGTCTTACGGATGCCGTCGATACTCACTCGCCCGAGAACGGTGACTGTTGCGTCTGAAAAGAGCAGACGTCGCATGTCTTTCCAGAATCTGTCCTTTTCAAGCACGCCCACTAATTCAATCTCTTTGGTTTGCAGGCCAAGACTGTTGGCAAGGTCTGTGTCCACCAGATATTGTCGATTGTCTTTTTCATAAAGCCTGACGTTCGTTACTATCGACCTGATAGGAACGAGGCCGGCCATGAAACGATCCAACAATTTGCCATAAGAGTTCATCTCTGCCGGGAGCACTCCTCCTAGATTAGTACCAAAAATCTCAGGATGGTCGGCACTCATCTCGGCGACCTCAGTGATGATCGACCCCATACTAAATAGCGGATCGGCTTGTAGCTTAACTTCTAGCTCGATAAGGCTGCCGCGGGTGAGCTGGGAGACATTGATGCTGACTTGTTTAGACTCTAGGAGCTTCTCTATACTGTCGATATTCTCAGAGGTCCCTACAGGAAACAGAAGGTCAGCCTCCTTCACACGTTGATGAAGCCGCTTAAACTGGGACTGAATACTGGCTTTTCGCGTTGCCTGAACTGACTGACTGCTTTTGGTTTGGAACGAGGACTTCGAACTCACGCTCGTTTCTTTTGCCCCGATACTACTTCCCAATTCACCTCCTACGGACTCTTCTTGGGTGCGTCCTTCTTGGATTTGTTCGGTCAGCTCTCCTTCTCTAGAGACAAGAAGGCTAAGAACGCTAATCTCGTCAAGGTAGACAAACTCCATAAAAGGCGAATTCTTAATGGCCCGAGCTTTCTTCCGCATTATCCATGCCCAAAGTCGTTTCACCCAGTTTGGTACTATTTTCATGTTAGATTCCCCCATTTGATGACTGTGATCTATTACGCAAACGCTCAAAAGCTCCAGCTAGGTCTTCGACGCGAAGTGATCCTCGACGATCGGTAGCAGCCAGTAGAGCTGCCTCAGTCCATATTGAGGCAATTCGTGCAGCAGACCAGCCGTCAGTACGCTCTGCGATCGTTTCTAGCGGCATAGAGCTGGGATCTACAACATTAAGACGCTTCATTGACACTTTTAGGATCTGAAGCCGATCATTTGCTGTTGGCATTGGAAATTCAATCTCCCAATCGAATCGGCCCGGTCGACGTAGCGCCGGGTCGATATCGTCAGGGCGATTCGTTGCAGCAATGACAATTATGTTGGAGCTCTTCTCCTCGAATCCGTCCATGAGTGTCAGTAGCTGGGCGACAACTCGCTTAGAAGATTCGTGCGATTCTCCACTCCGCTTTTCTGCGAGACTGTCGATCTCGTCGAAAAACACGACGGCGCGAGGCTTGGCGGCGGCGTCCTCAAATAATGTTCGCAAGTTCCCTTCGCTGTCGCCAACCCATTTGCTGACAATCTCGGGACCGCTGATTGAGTAGAAGGCAGCTTTGGATTGATCGGCGATGATTCTAGCAAGATGAGTTTTGCCTGTTCCTGGTGGCCCTGTGAACAGAACTCCTTTGATGGGCTTGGCTCGAATACTAGCTAGTTCCTCAGCTCTGAGTAGTGGAGTTTCGATCAATTCGCGTGCTCGCGCAATCACATCTGGATAGCCGCCAAAGTCGTCAAAGGTAAGCTTCTTGCCTTGTGACTTCCATAGGTATCTGTCCGGTTTCATGTCTGTTGAGTTCACGTCACGCGGATGGAGTGGCGTATCGGCGATGACTTCATGGACACCACTCTCGTCATAGGTAACGGTTTGACCGACGACAGTCTCCTTCGGCTTTTTGTTAGGTATGAGATGGAATGAGTATCCGTCCTCGATAAGTAGTTGCTTGTTGATTATTTTGCGAATGACACCGATTTTTTTCTCTTCTATCCACATGGATGGGTCAGCCACACGGAATTCGTTGCCGCTGATCAGAATTACTTCACCAGGGTGTAGAGCGACGTCGTTCTCGCTTGTCATGAAACCAGAATTTCCGTTCGGAAAGCGGAAATTAACCCTCATACTGTCACTTGAAATAGAGGTAATCATTGCTAGTTGGCCTGAGAATCCATCGCTGTACTTGAACGACTCTGTCATATTTCTTATTTTAGCATCTAGTGAACGTAGTTGAAGTGAC
Source organism: Rhodococcus sp. SB1D (assembly GCF_048573875.1). NCBI lineage: Bacteria > Bacillati > Actinomycetota > Actinomycetes > Mycobacteriales > Nocardiaceae > Rhodococcus > Rhodococcus sp. SB1D. The sequence goes on along the minus strand of NZ_JBMAIQ010000012.1, from coordinate 185,177 downwards.
GTTTGGTTGAGCGAGTGTTTTGCACACGACCATTGTTAGACTGGTCTAGTCCGCAGCCGTACAATCGGTTTCTGTTTACTCGTTACTGTGTCATAATTGATTCAATTTTCACAGCTAAAATGTCTCACAATTCGGAAATGCAACGTCCGAGCAGTGATGGCGACCAATTGTGTATTGCATCTGCTCGCACTGCGTATCCAACTGAGCTGGCGTTACCATTTTGTGCAGAATGCCTATGGCCAGCAAAGATCCCTACAACTTTCCATATCTCGGAGGGCTCTCGTGAAATAACGGGACTTCCCGAGCATCCAGAAACGCCTGGTTCGCTCAGTTCGTAGAATGAGTGTCCTCGTATCGCGAATAACGGGATATCTTGCATCCTTCTGCGGATATATCCCTGAAGGTAGACTAGGTCAGGTCTGAGTGCGATGACCCCGTCCTTCTCAAGCTCTTGCGCGGTCTCTTCGGGATATGACCATTGCCTGTATTCGAACGACGACCCCTCCCAAGTGTCTGATATGCGCATAATTGATGGATAATTTATCGACGGTATTCGTAGTACGGCGACATCCTCGGAGGGGTGAGTTTCTTGGTCGCTTACTCGATGAACATGCCAGCCATCATCGTCGGCTGTAAGTACTGCTAAATGATTGCCCGTGTCAACACCCAAGAGGTGAGCATTTGTGAGGGCAATTCCATCAGATCCCACAAGAAAACATGTGCCATGGAACCTCTTGAGGCTGTAGATTTCACCCTCTTTGGAGACTTCGACAAGCGGAAGAACATAATCCCGGATCGGTCGACTGCTATCACTCATGCGTATATTCTAGCATTCTTTGTAAGTAAAAAACCACCACCCCGATGTAGAAGCAGGCTTTATCTAAATGACTCAGTAACGTCGTAGGCTATGTTAAAAATCTTCCTACATTCTTTTTGGAGTGCTCTATTTTATGATATTGACGTTAAGTCAACCATATGTTTAAATAAGTATACCGAAATGTCTATAAATCGATTGTAGCTATCTCGGTCGCCTTAATTGAGCGCCCCCACACCCTTTGGATAAGGAATGCAGGTAAGGAGCTTGATTATGGCGCCACGGACAGTTGGCCTAAGTTGGCCTTCTATAGTTGCCACTGCTGCAGGCTGGTCAATAGCAGTCACGCTACTAACGATGTCGGTCGTACGTCTAGTTGCTCCCGGATACGAACTTATAGGTTTGTGCCTCTTCGGTGCCGCATTTGCTTTTTGCACCTGGATCGCCGGGATGCTGACAGCAAGTATCGTACTTCAAGTGGAGCGCGACCGCGAGAATGCGGAATATCTTCGCATGTTGGAGCAAGAGCTTGACTAGGCCTAAGGTCTGAACTTACCTAGGCTAGGTGACCACTCAGTCCGTATTCCACTTCGTGTGGAATTCGGGCTATTTCTTTATCTCAAATGCAGATATTTCGGTCACTGTTAGAGGATTGCCTCACTCCACTCATTCCGGCGTGAAGGAGGGTCAACCCCATCGACTCCCTACCGCTCATTCGAATATAGATTTATTCATCTTTTCATGCTTATATATCCTCAAGGAGTACATATTGCCATGCAAAGGCAACGAACTAACTTAAAGAAACTATCACCCACTAATGACAATCAAGTCCGAATCACTGATGTAGAACGTAACTAACCTAGCCGTTGCATGTCATCACGGCTACCGTGGTTCTAATGAGCGTTTGTCTGATTTCACAATAGTCGCGATTGTTCTACAAACAGAGTACACATAAAACGGAGGCACACTATGACCAAACCCGAATATCAAATACGTGACGAAGAACGTTTAGAACGGCACCGTAAACGTAGTCAAGTGGCACGAGCGAATCGTAACCTCCGCTCCATTGCGCGAGCACACCTCGCCATTTCTAGTTGCATACCGGAGTCAGACGAGCTCGACCAACTACCATCACTACCTGTGTCTGCTGTCGATCCAGCTGACGAAGCAACGAGTCCTCCGTCTCCTGATGACCAACGAACTACGCCCTCTACGATGCGACAAGCTCCGCAGGCTGACGGATCAGACGTCTACGCCTTCGAGGGCGGCCATCCATTTGCCCTGATCACCGATCACGGCTACCTCGCCTACCGCATCCCGGTGGAACACGACCACATCCTGATGATTCCAGGTAATACCGACTACCTGTACAGCAGCGCAGGAGTCCGTATGCCTGCCTGGCGTGTCACCTTGTCTTCGGAACAGAAGAAGTTACTTTCAGTGTTCGAAAGCGCTCGTGACGTCGTTTCAGACGAACTGGACGTAATGGAGCAGAGCGACCGGCACGGCAACGCCACCTAAACCTGCAGCTCATCCCACTTTTCGAGCATCCGCCTTGTCTGGACAGTTAAGTTTGAATGCCATCCACTTGCCTCCGCCAAAGCAAAGGCTCGGACCTCGGACTTCGGTCCAGGTCAGAGCCTTTACTGTTTTCGGAGTCACACTGCTCGGGTAGTGGGCATCAGAACCGCACGGTGAATACCACGTGGCGATGCTCTCGGTCCGCGCGCTGGAAAAAGTCCGCCACTTCCTGAAGCCAGCCCCAGGCGTACCCGCGCTCGTCGGAGCCGTATTCCGGGTTGCGGTCGTCGAGCGGCATCGCGTCGTAGCGCACGCCGAACTCGGATTCGGTGATTTCCGCCAGGTACGAGGAGACTTCGGCGACCCGATCGGGTGCGAGGTAGGTGACGAGTTGGTCGTCGGTGTCGGTGTTGAGATCTTCGTCCCCCAAGATCACGCCGTAGGCCGGCCAGTTCTCGGACACGCGCTCGTACCCCGTGCTGGAGAGGGCGCACAGGATCGGATACCACGCCTTGTCCGTGTCGCACGAGAACTCGGATCGGCCCGTCTCCTCGATGTCCTCGACCACAGCGCCGAGTTTGTCGTCGTCGCCGCGCGCGTCCAGAAGTTCCGCTGCCACGCTGTCTGACAGCGCGAAATGCACCCCAAGTTCCATGGCGTGATGCTAACGGCTGACCTTGCCGGCGTCCCGCCGTCACTACGGGACGAATCGCCTCAGGTAACGATCCTGCTCTGCCTCCGACCGAAGTTACCCATGGTGGGCCGGCTGTCGTACATACTTCATCGGTGATTCCGACAAAACGGACCGGCCTTTCTGTTGTATCGCTGGTGATCCTCGTCGTCGCGGGGTTGCTGGTCGCAGCCCCTGCCAGTAGCGCCGCGCCGCCGCCTGACTGGAAATACACAATGGTGGCGTTCAGCAATGCCAGCGACCGTGACATGGATGTCTACGAGTCGGCCGACGGCACCGGCTTTCAGCTCGTCCAGCAGTCGGCGTACAGGCCGCCGTCTGGGCTCGTGCGTGATCCGAGCATCTTCCGGAACACGGACGGGTTGTACTACCTCACCTACACGACGGGTGGTGGGGCGAACATCGGGTTTGCACGCAGCAGCGACCGCATCAACTGGACGCCGCTGGGGAACTATCCGGTTCCGTTTTGCTGCGCCTTGATGCCTGGTACGGGAGATGGCACCGGTTCTGCGAGCCCCCCGGGCTTCTCGGGTTCGGCTGGTTTCAGCGACGGACCGTCGCTGTCACCATTCGTCACCAAGGCCTGGGCGCCTGAATGGTTTGTGGACGGCGATCGCGTCAACGTCATCCTGTCGATGTCGACCGGTGGAGGATTTGTGCCGTATCTGATGACGGCGTTGGAACCGTCGCTCCGGTTGTGGAGCCCGCCTGTTCCGCTCGCCGGGATCGGTGCGGACCACATCGACACCACCGTGGTCAAAGTCGGATCGACCTATCATGCGTTCACCAAGAACGAGACGAGGAAGGTCGTCGAGCATGCGGTCGCTCCTTCGGTGACGGGACCTTATTCGTTTGTCCCGCCCGGGAATTGGGGTTCGCTTGTCGAAGGTCCGGCCGTGGTTCAGTTGCCGAGCGGCGACTGGCGGATCTATCTCGACGCCTATACCGAAGGAAAGTATCTCTACTCCGACAGCACGGACGGGCTGAACACCTGGTCTCCTGTGCAAGAGGTTCCTGGGGTGTCCGGGACTGCACGGCATCTCGGCATCATGAGAGAACCGGCATAACATTCGACCCTGAGTTGGTAGGGCTCTGATCAAGGACTTCGGTCTTGGTCAGAGCCTTTTCTCGTACTTGCGTACTACTTGTGTGCGTCGTCTGCGCCTATCAGTGATTGACAAGCTAACGATGCGATGCCCGTGGGTCCGACGATTTCGCGCCGACCATGAAGTGAGTATCTCCGCGGGAGCTGTGCAGCGTTGCGCTCCCAGGCCCCGCTTGGGCGCCGTACTTCACGATTGATTGCCAGGTAATGCCTGTTAGTTTCATATTCAAGTACGCACACTGGCTTGATGCCCGCACTTTCTGCCTTCAGCTGCTCTGAGGCCCGCGGGATGCGGGTCGAATCCGATTTGCCGCACTGTTTCTGAGGGGTCTTCTCGTCCGTAAACGGTGACCTTGCTCATAGTGGGACCTAGGTCCTTTTCGCTGCTGATAAGCCTGTCGATATATATCTGTTACCGAAAGTTCACCCTAAATCCAAGATGGGGGAGATGGCGCACTGGCGGGCAAACAGGACGATTGGTACCGTCCGGTAACTAATTCAGTTAGTTGTCGGCTACCGCTCTGGTTGCTGTGTCACGTGGAGGAGCAGTTCATGTCGATCGAATCGCAAAACGGCATATCCCATCGTCGATCGAGGGCCGCAGTGGGGCTCGCGGCGTGTGCGGTTGCCGCGCTGTCGTCTGGTGTGGTCTTCGCAGGGAGCGCATCGGCAACGCCGACGGCGTTGGTGGACAAATTTGCGAGCACGGTCACCGATGACGGCTGGTCGTTGGATCTTGCCGCCACGAAACTGTCGGCGAACCCGGTGCCGAATCTGGCGACGACGGCGTTCACCCGTGAGGGGTTCGTGTCGGCGAAGGTGACCGGCACGATCGGCGGTCAGGGTGATTCGGCAGTGAAGACCGGTTATGTCGAGCAGGGATTGCAGATCGGCTGCCAGATCGATGTTTCCTCCGGACTTGGCTTGGGGCTTGGCTTTTCGCTCGGTCCGTCTGTCGGTGTGAGTATTTCGGGTGTCCCGTCGGCGAACGTGGGTGTGAATGCGTCGGTGAATCCGAGTATTCAGTCGACGATTGCGCCGGGCACGATCACGACGATTCCGTTGGGGAAGAAGGATCTCGAGTCGTCGAAGGCGTCGATCACCGCGGAGAACGTGCACGTGAAGGTTGATGCGTGCATGGGGCCGGTGACGATCCGCTCGTACGCACAACTCTCGGTGTCGACGGCGACGTCCGACAACACGTTGTTCGTGTACTCCGATCCCACCTGGCTCTGACCCTCGCAGACTTCGCCGGCGCTGCTGGCGAGTAATTCCTGATCCGTCCCGTCCCGGGGTGGTTACTCATCACGCTCACAAAGGAGAAATCATGAAGATTCGTACCTTGGCCACTGCCGGAACCCTCACCGCAGGTATCGCCCTGATCGGTGTTCTCGGCGCCGGCGTGGCATCTGCTGCAACTCCGATCGTGCAACCGGAACATGGCCGGATCGGACTTTCACTTTCGAATGCCGAAACGGCGGCGCTGGCGGCGAGCCCGATTCCTGATGCGATTGCGAACATCGTTCCAGGTTCGCTGAGGGGGGTCTGGTTGGCGCCTGGTTCCGCGATAACTGTTACCGATGGCAAGGTCGACGCCCTCGAAGGAGCTGTGCTCGGTGAAGCAGCCGCGCGTGGTGGGCATGCCAATGTCTTTGTCTCCGACCCGAATCACCCCGCCAGTGAGGGGCACATAGTGCTGACGGAGCAGTACTGGAACTGATAACACGCCCAGTACCGGCGACTCGTTGTCCCCGCTCTCCCATCCTGTTTGGAGTTCCAGCCATGACCGTCAACAACGCCGAACGTCGCAGTGTCCAACCGGAACCCGCTGCCGTCGATAGCAAAGACGTTGCAGACGTTGATGACTGGGATCCGGAGAGTGAACTCAGTCCACTCTCCAAGGCTGTGATCGCTACGGCAGTCGGACTGGGGTTGCTGATCGCGGCATTCGCGGTGATCGGGAAGCTTGCCGGCTGGGCGAACGACTACGGGACGGTCCTGGTTTACCTGGCGTTCTTCTTGTGGATGTCGATCTCCGGACGGTTGTTCTGGTGGGGCGCAGACAAACTCATCGCGCTACTCCGAACGAAGAAGAGTGACAATCGTGGTGCGCACCGGTGAAGTCCGGTAGACGACTTCGCCGGACTCTCGCGGGAGTGCTTGCCGCTGGGGCGCTGTTGACCGGAGCGGCCGGAGCGATCGGTGCGGGAATTGCACTCTCCGCCGCTCCGGCGAACGCGACGCCGGAAGAAGACTGCGCGGCGGTGCGGGCACGTGATCATCAGATCTACCTGAATCTCATCGCCTCACTGCCACCTGGCGCACCCATCCCGCCAGAGATCATCAACCCGTGCCTGAGCGCGCCGTCCACGACGGCGACAGCTGCGCCGACGACCACCGTCGGGCTCCCCGGTGCACAGGCTCCAGGCGGTGGCCCGAATGTCGGGGCCAATGCTCCGACGAACTTTCCCACCTACAACGGCACCCCCATCGTCCCTGTGCCGACGATCGAGGTTCCGCCCATTGCTTCCGAGTCCCCGGCCTCGGAAACTGGTGTCGGTGCATTCCCCAATGCATCGGCATCAGCGGTTCCCTCACCCACACCCACCCCGGGTGAGGGAACCACCACCGATCGTGGTCCCGGACCGATCCCCGCGGATTCGGATTCGAATATCGCACCGGCTCAAACGGTTCCGGTCCCGGCAGCAGATGTTTCCACCGCCGGGGAGGACTCGGGCCGTGACCGGTATCTCGAACTCACCCTGATCGGCGCTGCGGCGTTCACCGCCGCGGGTATCGGAGTGCGCGGGCGGCCGGGACCTTTCAGCCCCCGCACGCCCGAATCAGTACTCTCCCAGGCGGTCGGGACTGCCGCGTCGCCGTTGACTGCGTACGCACCTGGCGGACAGTCCTCGTTGCGGGTGTTCGATCCGATCACCGGCGGAAGCCGGTTCTTCTTCCTGATCCACGACGAAACGTCGTCGCACGAATCCGTGATTCCGGTGGCGGTGCCGCCCGGCGGTCACATGAGCGTCAACCAAGACGGCACGGTCACGGTCTTCGACGCCGACGGAAACCCGGTCTCGACAATCGATGCCCCGTGGGCCTACGACGCCAACGGCACACCCATTCCGACGCACTATGAGATCCGGGACGGGCAACTCGTCCAGGTCGTCGACACCACGGGTATCGAGAACGTGCTGTATCCGATTTTGGCGGACCCGCAGGATCGCACACAGAGCGGCAAGAAATCGCCTGCACCGGCGCGCCCGACCAAGATCTCCGGTGAGGACGACGGCACCCGCTCAGATGACGGTCCACATTGGAACGAGACACCGCAGGTCGAAGGCCACAAGGCCCCCAATCCACCAGTCCAGAAACCGATACCCACTCAACCACCGGTCCCACCCGCGGTCGAGCCCGAACCACAAGTCCCTGAGCAGGCTCCGGCGCAAGTGCCGGAGCAGATCCCGCAGCGGTCGCCGGCCGAGGACATCAGCGGAGACATCGGCGGGGACGGACCAGGTGCCGGGACATCCCCATCCATCGACCCAGCGCCCGCTACACCGAACGAAACCGACACACCCCAAGCAGAATTGGCAGGAATTCCGATCATCGGCGGCATCTTCAGTGCAGCCGAAGCCGGGCTCATGCTCACCGCTGGAATCGCAGCTTTGTTCGCGCAAATCCTTGCAGGTGTGGGTCTGGGGGATTCGGAACTGTTCGGCCGCATGGAAAGCCTCGAGGAATGGGCGCTCGAGGCCGGAGTAGATCTCGCCGAAGTGCTCGTGAAGGCTATGGCCCTGCTTTCTCCGCAGGATCAGGCACTTCTTCGCACTGTCCTTTCTCCGTTCGTGAAGCTGCCCCCAGCGCATGAGCAGGACACTCCCGGCCACGCCCAGCCCGGGCCGGCCGGACCTGCCGCGAAGCCGCCGCCTCGGAGGCCCACGCCGCGGCCTGTACCGCGTCTGCCTGGTGATCACGATCCGACCCAGCCGCAAGATCCCTCCAGCGAGCCGGATTCAGGCGATCCGGCAACACCGTCGGATCCGGGTTTCGAACCACCAGTAGACCCCGGCACCACCGCACCTGGATTAGTTGACCCCGAACAACCTTCGGCTCCCGAACCTGGCGAGCAACCGGCCGTCGATCCGGTCAACCCAGGCCACATTCCGGTCGATCCCGAGACTCCCGGTGCGCCGACCCAGCCCGGACCCCCGGAGTTCGACCCCTTTGATCCCGACCCGAGCACGATCGCCGATCCGACGGTCCGCCCAGATCCCACCGAACGTTCATCCGTCGAGCGGGTACTAGCGTCGAACTTCATTCACGCGGTGCAAGAAGTCGTAGATTCACTCACCGATGGTGCCGAGACAAGTCCAGAATCACCTCCGCAGCAGTCATCTGATTCGGGTGAGGCTGCACCCGAGGATTCTCGCTTGGATTCCGAAGGCAACCCGCTGACGGCCGCTGACTTAGCTCAATTGTATGCGTCGCTGCGTCGAAAAACGCCGACAAATGTGATCCGCGACATAGTTAACCTCGATCACGAAGGTGGCGGACCGGACCCGGTTCTTCCCGGGCTCACATTGCCCGACGTCCTCGAGGCGGATCACACCGTACCGATGAGGGTCATATTCGACATGCCTGGCTTTACGCAGTTGACCTTCGAGCAGCAAATTCAAGTATTGAACTACGTCGATAACTTCCTGGGTTTGAGCCCGACTGCGAATACGTCAAAGGGCGCCAAGAGTTGGGCAGACTGGTGGGGCTATGTGAAGGGCGGAATCCCGGTTTCCCCTGAATTCCGGGATGCTATGATCGAAATCGAAACTCATCTTACTGAGGAAATTCGTCAAATGATATCTAGTATATTGAATGGAGTTCAGTAGTGGATCTGGTCAAGATTTCGCGGTATATCGACTCGCCCGTGCTTGTGGAGATTGACGACTTGACACCACTTGAACGTACGGCGCTTCCGAATTATTGGTTGGATGCGCTAAATGGTGACCTTGCAGCTCGAATTTCGGGGATATTGGACCAATGGGATGTATTTGGGCGACCGATATTGGGCGACACTTACAGAAACATTAAAGAGAATCTATCTGATGTTCGGTTGCTCAGGTCTGAAAATAGGTTTTTTCTTCTATATAAAATTAAAATGGCAGACGGGACCGATCTCTACTATTTGGGTACGCCACCGGTAGTGGATGGTGATGAACTTCCAGGGTATTGGAATAAATTTCCCCCCAGTCTAAAGAATTTCTATTCAAATTTGCACAACGGTTGGTACTATATTGCCGGTAAGACTGTCGGGCCACTGCCTCTTGAAGATATGTTTCGAATTGACAGCTTTGAATGGTCTATTCTGTACGGGCTGTCCCCTGAAGAGTACCCAGATCCGGCTCGTTGCATCGCGACATTCAGATCGGGCGGCGGCGGTTATCTTTGCTTGTACTTTGGTGAGGAATCGACAAGGGGTGTTGTGTGGTCATCGACGGAACCCCCTGAATTGGTCGATTACTCCACTTACCTTGATATCTGGACCAACGTCGGACTCGGTGCCTAGAGCCTGCGCCTTGGATATCCAGACTGGAGACAGTCTAAGAAATTTGTGTGCGGTCTTGCCCCACGTGGCACGTGCCTGGGATCCAGTCTCCCAAGAGCAGATGATCAATTTGTCTGACCAAAAGGGATCTCGAGGTCATGATCGGTTTCGGGGGGTACCTCACGCATCGACTCGTTTTCCTGCACCATTGCCGACGAATGGCTGATTGCGCTGGCGTTCAGGGTCGTACAGGGGCTGGCCGATATCTGGGACTCTCGCGTCACCGTGCTCTACCACCGGACCGAATCATCGCCTCAGCGCAAGGTACCCGGCGACGCGATCGTGGGCAGTTCGGGCTCGGTGGAGCATCGGCGACTACCGGCACCTTCAGAATCGGTCGAAAGGTGAGGTGGAGGTGGGATGGGAAACATACTTCCATTCAGGAGTTACGTTCGATCGCAGCAAACTCCCCCAATCTGCGGTGGTAGAGGAGCTGCCCACTGGCACGTTGATTCGGTTGGGGGACAAGCCAATGGAGGTCGCTGCCGCCGACATCGTGGCGGTGCGGGCGGCATTGGGTTACCCGGTGTAGCGCCAGAGCCTGTCCAATTGGTCGATCGTCTTCGAGCAGGAGTGACGTTGTCTGCTTCATCTTTACGTCGCGATCCGGCGTCCGGATTGACCTTGAAAGTCATGGCGCGAAAGGGGCCGCCGGAAGCCGAATCGGTCACCGCAGTGCTGGCAGCGCGGTCGCAGCAGTTCCTTCGAGAGCTTGACCCAGTCTTTGACGTCGACATGTATCGCTCCGTGAGGAATGGCCTTCCCGACGGCGTTACGGTCGAGCAGGCGCTTGCATCGAATGGTGGACGGATCCTCACGCTTCAGGCAGAGAACTCCCTCGAGGCCGCAATGATCGAGAGCAGAAAGTCTCCTGATGCCGCAGGCGGGATTTACCCACTCTCCTTCGGGCATCAACTCAGGTTGTTCATCGACAACGGAAACATCGAAATTCTCATCGGATTCGGGGGTACGGCGGGAGCAGGTTCCTTACTTTGCACGTTCATCTGGCCGTACCCAGGGGGCTTCGCCGATGAATCTCTGATCTCACTGTCATTGAAACTCGTCCAGGGCATGGCCGATATCTGGGACGCTCACACAGCCGTGCTCTACCGGGATGCGGAACTCACACCTCAGTACAACGTGCCCGGCGACGCAACGGTGGGCAGTTGCACCTACTTCGGCCCTGAGATGCCGATCAACGAAACGCAGATCCCACCCACTGTCGAAGCTTTTCCGTACAAGAAAGGAACGATCGTCATCCAGCGTGATCCACGCGCCCCGTTGGTTGCCGACGATATCCGAAGCATCCGCGCAGCAGTCGCCCTGCCGGCCGAACGACCGGAGGTTCGCCTACCGAAAGGCTCGCGTCGGCTGTGACACCAGAAGTTACGGCCAAGCTCACGTCCGCAGGTGATGGTGTTCTTAAGAACAAGCTGCTCAGATAATGGAGGATGCGTTCGACGAGGTCATCGGGATGGAGAACATCAACATCATCGTATTTGGAGGGGAGTGAAAGTGCCTACGTCATCACTGCGCCGCAATCCTACGGCGGGCTTGACAGTGAAGGTCATTCCACGAAAGGGTTCGCCTGAAAGCGAGGCCGTCACGGCCGCGCTCGTTGCACGTTCGCTACGATTGCTTCGCGACATCGATCCTGTCTTCGACGTCGACTTGTACCAAACAGTAGGCGATGCACTCCCCGACGGTGCCGGAGTCGAGCAAGCCTTGGCGTCGAATATCCGTCAGATCCTTGTGCCTCCGACGGAAAAATCGATCGAAGCCGCATTGATCGAGCGCAGACGATCCCCTGATGCCACCGGCGGTATGTATCCCCTCTCATTGGGACGACATATGACCCTGTATTCACCCGCTGGAGACGTCAAAGTCGTTGTTAGTTTCGGGGGCACCTCAGGGTCCGGCGCATTCGCATGTGCCTTTGCCGACGAATCACTGATTTCGCTGGCATCGAAGCTCGTACAGGGACTAGCCGACATCTGGGACTCGCGTGTCACCGTGCTCTACCGCCGAACCGAATCATCGCCTCAGCGCAACGTACCGGGTGACGCAATCGTGGGCAGTTGCACCTACTTCGGTCCTGAGTTGCCGATCAAGGAAACGCAGCTCCCGCCCAGCGTGGAGGCATTTCCCTACCATGACGGCACAATCGTCATCCAGAAGAATCTGTCCACGCCGGTAACCGTCGAGGACATCCGAAGCATCCGCGCAGCAGCAGGACTGCCGACCGAACGACCGGAGATTCCTCTACCCAAAGGTTTCAGACGGCTGTGAGCCCTACGTTGGGCGCACTCGGGGCTGCCTGCAGGTAGGGATGGCGCGGACCGACCAGCCTGCCCGCAATTACCGCGCCGCGATCCCGATCCGGCTACGCACCAGCTGATCGACGCTCCGGGTGGAGTGCCACCGCGCGGCATACCCGCCATCGACGGTACCGTTCCACCTGCCGAGCATGATCAACCCTCTGTTCCGTCCGTGAATGAACCTGCACGCCCGGATCCCGCGATTCCGGAACCCTCGCAGATAGTGCTTGATACTGAGGGATGATGTCCGGACTGCCAGGTAGGCCGGGGCTAATTGTGCGGATGATTCGTGGGTCGGTAGTGAGGCGGTCAGCGGAGACCATACCGTTTTCGAAGGCGGGCGGCCGGCTGCGGCCTTTGTCTATGGCGTCGAACCCTTCGGCGATCCAGTCGATGTGGGAGATTCCGGCGCGGTCGAAGGCGCTGGGAGGTGCATCACATACTTCCCCGAAAGTACGGAGGTACGAATGAATTCTGGAATCTAGTTCCCCTGCCCACTTCTATACATGCACTCTTCACTCGATGGTGGGAATTTTATGCCGATATCTATAACTGATGCGCTGGAGTCCTATCCCGACATCCAGCGGGTCCTAGTCCCGACGCATCCAGGCCGATCATTCGACGTCTACAACACATACGACCCGCCGGCAGAGGCTGAAGAGGTGTCTCAGTATTGGAACCTAGATACCCTGCCGAGAGATCTCTTCGATTTATGGAGAAGTGCGAGAGAATGCAGACTTCACCACGATAGGGGCTTAGGAAAGGACGGAATAACACTCCTTTCTCCGCCTAAAGCTCGAGAAGTTACGGAACGCGAGCTGGAATTCTGGGATGACGAGGATGGGCGCTTCTTGAAGAGTGACATAATAATCGGCACAATGGTGGTCGAGCCAGATTTCATTGTATTCGACACAAGAAAAAACGACTTCAATGTTCTGTTAGCTTCAACTCTCGACGGACGTGAGGACTGGCCTATCGTGGGGCGGAATATTTCCGACTTCTTGCTGCGTTATCGTGATTTACCTGGAGAAAGCCACTGGCAGCGCTCGATCGTTTGATACACCGGAGAGCGAAGTTGGCTTCCATCCTCGAGGGAATCGATGGCTTGGCCATGTCGACCCCGAGGAAGGGGCGCGGTTCTGCATGGGAGCGGGTGTTGAAGTCTGCGGCGAGCAACCTTGGCCCAGAGTGGGTTGTGGCACGATCTGGCACTCAGGCGGAGTTGATCCATCTACCAGTGCGATGGTGGTTCAATTCCATTGGGTTGGATCCCAAACCGAATCGGGAAGAGCTGACCTTCAGTCATGCGCCCCTGATGAGAGAATTCACGCCGGGCACTATCACCTTTCGACAGAGTTCATATCAACCTGGTCCCACAGATTCTGAACCACCGAATATTCAGATGGACATCTTCGATACCCGCGGTGCTGCGGAGATCGTGCGCTGGTGGGCGCTCGGTCCGTCCACCAAGTTCTTTGCTTCATCGCCGCTTCCCGACTCGGTAGCTGCAGCCGAGCAGGCTTATGCCGACCGCAAGGAAGAGCCTTGCCGGGATTGGATGATTTCGGCTGGACTGCGGGTGATAGCTGACACCGGTTCGCCAATCGAGGTCATCGACAGCGTCCTCTGGGAGTTGGCTCGCCGTGATGTCGGTGGCCACGTCCAAAGTTTCTGGCGAGAATTTCGCGCGGTCGCGGAAAACAGAGACCGACTAGCGACATTGCAGTGGCTGGACGAAGAACGACGTCGTTCTGTAAAGGATGCATACGGGCTTCGGGATTCTGCGTTTGCCGATGTGATTTTCCGTACTGAGGACTCGTAGCCGAGGGAAGTAGGCGTGAGGGAGTGGAATCGGATGGATCGCGCGCCGCGTCGGAGAACCGCTGGCGGTGCGCACAGTCGCTCCTTTTCGTCTACCAAATAATACGAATGGTCCTTTATGGCAAGCATGCACATGAGCGATGACAAGCCTAAGCCACCGAAATCGGTCACTGAGGTCCTTGAGTCCCTGGGAATGGACCGGGATCAATTGCGGGAGATGGCGAAAGATGCGATCGCAGACTTGACTCCGAAAAAGGGGAGAGGCGCTGCGTGGGAGAAGGTGTTGGGAGCGGCGGTTGAGAAGCTCGGGCCGAACTGGACGATCATCGGGAGCGGGTTGCGAGCCAAGCTGCTGCACACTCCGGTGCGATGGTTTTTCGACACCGTCGGGATCGATCCGATTCCCAACCGTGAGAAACTGACGATTACTCACCTACCACTCATCGAACCCCTCGATCCCGGAACACTCACTGAGTGGCAGGACCACTACGACAGCAGGCATAGCGGACACGACTACCATGGCCGCCAGATTGATATCTTTGATACCGTCTCCGCTGCCGAGCTAGTGATCTGGTGGGCTGAGGGGCCAGCATCCGAGCTGTTCGACGCACGATCGGTGGAGGCACTCACCCCACTCCGTGAGAAGCAGTACCTTGAGCGCAATCAGTCGGGTCCAGCACGCTGGACAATCTTGGCGGGGCTGCGTGTGATCACTGACACCGGTTCACCGCTCGAGGTTATCGACAACGCGATTGAATACTTCCGCGGCCGGGCTGCCGACCCGGCAGGTCCACTTGTCATGTTCTGGGAACAGTTTCGTGAGGTCGCTGCTGCCGGTGATCGAGAGAGGACACTGCGGTGGCTCGACGAGCATCGACGTGCCACGGTACGTGAGCACTGCGCGCTACCGGCGGTGTTCGCCGACGTTCTCGAAGACCTGGGCAACGGCTAGCCATGTGAGTACAAGAATCTCGAATTTACTTCGACCACAACACTTCAAGAGGAGAAATCAATGGACCACTGGGTCGTCGTCCCGGAACAGCCAGGGTTTGTCGGGGATCGCACAGTTGTCGATACCGCAACCTCGCCGCCGACCGTGGAGAGGGCGCACTTCGTGTTGACCCGGCAACCTACCGACGGACTGATCGGTGCCGGCCCGCTGGTGTTGGTGGACCGTGAGACCGCGGAAGCGTTCGAGGACAACGTCTTCGGTGAAGTGTCCCTTCATCCGGCGGACCTCGATACGGACCCGGCGTCGGGGTTGTTGCGGGTTCCCGACTTCGTGTGGTGTCAGGTGCATGGGCAAGCGGGGATGCTCGATATCGGCCTCACCGAGGACGGCCGCCTGGTGATGTCGGGGCAAGCGTTGTTGGTATTCCACTCTTTCGGTGGCGGCATCGACAACGCCACCATCTCCGAATGGCTCGGCTGAACCAACTTGCCCTACATATGCTTTGCCGTGGTGAAACTATGTGATGGCATGCCTTGAGCGCAGCGCGCTCCCCCAAGCCGCCGTGATCGAGGAACTACCCACTGACACGTTGATCCGGTTGGGAGACAAGCCTATGCACGTCCATGCCGCCGACATCGTGGCAGTGCGCGCAGTGTCGGGCTATGGAGATCAGGTCGGATTGGAAAGGACGGGGCGATGAGCATGTTCGGGCGGCGGCCGACGGTAGCCGGATATTGGGGCACGCGGGTGCAGTCGAGTCAGGAGGTGGCGCAGACGATGCGGGCTTTCCTCGATGATCTGGAAGCGGTCGACCCGGGGTTGGCGTTGCCGTGGGTCTCGACTGCCGAGTTCGACAAGGTGCCAGCAGATCTCAGTGTGGACGGGTTGGTGCGAATCTTCGAGTATTCCCGCTCGAAGGAGATGGGGTATTCGGACACCCCGGGACCGGGTTACGACATCGACTTGTCGCCCGAGGACGGGACCGCGCGCCGGGTCGGTGCCTGGGTCGGCGGGCTGGAAACCAGTGCTCCCAACAGTGTCCGGGTGTCGTTGCCGACGGAGAAGCAGCTCACCGACAGTACCCGGCGGTTGCTCGACCCGGATATCGGAGACGTGATCGTGAGAGTGATCGTCAAGCATTGGGATCCGGATCGGGCTCGGTGGAGCATCGGCGACTACCGGCACCTTCAGAATCGGTCGAAAGGTGAGGTGGAGGTGGGATGGGAAACATACTTCCATTCAGGAGTTACGTTCGATCGCAGCAAACTCCCCCAATCTGCGGTGGTGGAGGAACTGCCCATTGGCACGTTGGTTCGGTTGGGGGACAAGCCAATGGAGGTCGCTGCCGCCGACATCGTGGCGGTGCGGGCGGCGTTGGGTTACCCGGTGTAGGCCCCGCAACGGGTCTGGAATTCACCATTGCATCAGACGGCGAGAAATGTGTTAACCGGATGGCCTGCTTCGCCTTTCGATAGTATTGCCAGATGGCATCCCGAATCGACTTGCTCGCGTGGCTCCTCGATTCGGATCCAGCGATTCGGTGGCAGGTGGAGCGCGACCTGGTGAACGAAGCGCCCACTGTGTGGGCGGCGACGCGCGCGTCGATCGCCACCGAAGGATTTGGTGCACGCCTGCTTTCATTGCAGGACCGAGACGGCCAATGGGCGGGTGGGGCGTTCTTCCCGGCTGAATTCGACTTTGCGGGACCCGAAGCAGCAGAACAAAGTTCGCAACCCTGGACGGCAACAACCTGGACGCTCAACTCATTGCGGGAGTGGGGCCTCGACGCCAGTGTTCTGCGGGAGCGTCGTACCGCAGAACTGCTCGCGGAGAACTGTCGCTGGGAGTACGAGGGCCGGCCGTACTGGGACGGTGAGGTCGATTGCTGCATCAACGCCTGGACGGTGGCAAACGGTGTGTGGCTCGACATGCGCGTTGATGAACTGGCTGATTGGTTTGTGCGGCATCAACTTCCGGATGGTGGTTGGAACTGCGAGTGGATCGAAGGTTCGACCCGATCGTCGTTCCATTCGACCCTCAATTCACTCAAAGGGCTTCTCGCGTACGAGATCGCGACCGGGGGAACAATTGAGACGCGCGCGGCTCGACGATCCGGTGAGGAATTCTTGCTGCAGCGCGGTCTGTTCCGGAGACTCTCGACCGGGGAACCGGTGGGGGACTGGATCGGCCGGTTCGCGTACCCGTTCCGGTGGCGTTACAACGTGCTCAACGCAGCCGACTACTTCCGCGAAGCGTCGTTGTCGGATGGAAATGAGCCTGATCCGCGAATGGCGGACGCGATCGAGATGATCCGGGCCGCTCGAGCCTCGGATGGGACGTGGCTCCAGGCCGGTCGCCAACCGGGGCGGGTGTGGTTCGAGGTCGACACAAAGGCGGGGGAGCCGTCGAAGTGGCTGACTTTGTCCGGCATCCGAGTGCTCGCCTGGTGGGATCAATCCTCCCCTCTAGGTTCTGCATAACAAAATAGTTACAGCGAAAATTATTTCACCTTTAAAGGTTATCGAAAGGTGATCTTCGACTTTCCGGTCGAAATATCCAGTACGGATGAAGAACATATTAACGACAGGATTGCCCTCACTGCGGTGAAGGTTAATCATCTGAACAGGTGAGAAGATGTTCGGTGAAATTACCTACCCGATTGGATAGGCGGGTCACCGACGTTGGTAATCAAATAAGGCGCTCGCAGCTGTCTTGGTTAGGGAGCTAAGTCCCGAGCTGGAAACGGCATTTCTGCTCCGAAAGTGGCGCTTACCTGCGGCTACGTTCCCCATTTTGCAAGATTTAAACCACTTTCGGCGAGAATTAGTCCCGCAATTGTAGGTTGTGGAGCGTCCGCAATGTTTAGGCAAAGTCCCATCTTTTCCCAGAACAATGCTCTACTAAACGTGAAAACCGGATGTTCCCCCGATTTTGCTGAGAAGGTGCAACTATGGGGCGTAGCGTAACTGTCGCAGCGAACCGGAACATCGCGAATTGCTGCTCTAACCAATGACTTTGTTCAGGTCCGAATAATGCTCGGAGGTCGTCGATGTCGATGGAAATGGTGTTAGCCGAAGCAGTGATAGACAGTGGGGACACGGCGTGGGTGCTGATCTCCGCGGGTCTGGTTCTCTTCATGGTTCCCGGACTCGCCTTCTTCTACGCCGGTCTGGTGCGTGGTAGCAGTGCGCTCGTCATGTTGCAGCAGAACCTCGTCCCACTCGGACTCGTCTCGATTACCTGGGTCGTGTTCGGATACAGCTTCGCGTTCAGTGGAGACTGGGGTTCCGGCTTCCTCGGTGACCTCAAATTGTTCGGCTTGCAGGACATACACACTGCCGCCGCCCCGGGCTTCCACCTGATCGAAGGTGCAGTCGCGGTACCGACTCTGGCGTTCGTGGTCTATCAGATGATGTTCGCGATCATCACGCCTGCGCTGATCACCGGTGCGACCGCAAACCGGCTCAAGCCCTTGGGCTGGGCCGTTCTGCTCGTGCTGTGGTCGATCATCGTCTACCCCCCGATTGCGCACTGGCTCTTCAATCCCGAAGGCTGGTTGGCGCTCCGCGGAGCTCAGGACTGGGCCGGCGGAATTGTCGTCCACGCATCCGCCGGCGCCGCCGCCCTGGCAATCTTGCTGGTGGTCGGTAAACGTCCGGGATGGCCCAACGCCGAGGCAGTCCCGCACTCGGTGCCTCTGGCGTTGATCGGCGCAGGCATCCTGTGGTTCGGCTGGTTCGGATTCAACGCAGGCGACGGATTGGCCGCCGATGGTGTTGCGGCACAAGCCTTGATGAACACTCACATCGCCGCAGCGGGCGGTATGGTCGTCTGGCTCGTCATCGAAAGGTACACCGAGGGCAAGGCCACGGCGATCGGCGGAATCACCGGCGCGGTAGCCGGTCTCGCGACCGTCACCCCTTGCGCCGGCTTCGTCAGCACCTTCTCCGCGTTGGCGATCGGCGCGCTTGCCGGACTGGTCTGCCACTTCGCGCTCGCGCTCAAGTCGATCTTCAAGTTCGACGACGCGCTCGACGTCATCGCGGTCCACTTCATCGGCGGCATCCTCGGTTCACTCCTTCTCGGTTTGTTCGGCGAAAAAGCCATCAATTCGATCGGCCGCGACGGACTCTTCTTCGGCGGCGGGGCAGGACTACTCGGCGAGCAGGCGCTGGCGTTGATCGTCGTCATTGCTTTCTCGTTCGTGGTGACCTGGCTGATCGCCACGGGCATCGAGAAGACCATCGGTCTCAAGCTGGCCCCGAAAGACCAGGTGGACATCGACCGTCGTCAGCAAGGCATGGACGCATACCGCTACAACGCCGCATTCGTGGACGCGGGTGGTGCGCCGCAGACCAGCGGGTTCGACTCGGGGGTCCTGGTCGAGGGGGCAAAACTTGTTCCGAACCTCGGCGCCCCGAAGCACGAACTCATCACCGCGGTATTGCAGACCATCGAGTCCGAGAAGCTACGGGAGGCGCTGCTGGCCGCCGGAGCGGAGTCGATAGTCGTATCGGAAGCGCATGTCTCCGCGAGTGACTCGGCCTCGCTCAAGTTCCGCGGACAACGCAACGACGTCGTGTTCACCGAGCGGTTGCGTGTCGAGGTGCTGGTCGCCTCGGAACATGCACAGGCGGTTCTGGACGCGATCAACGAGTACTCGGGCGGCAGGAGGAGCGGTTTCGTCCAGCAAGCGGCCGAACCTCTCACCGAAGCGACGGAACAGGGGAGCTGACATGTATTCGACGACAGGGAGTTACCGCATGATCGACAAGGAGCGTTCAGAATGCATCTGACACCGCGAGAACTCGACAAGCTGACAATCCTCATGTTGGCGGATGTCGCACTGAGGCGAAAGGCAAAGGGGCTCAAACTCAATCACCCGGAGTCCGTCGCAGTTATCACTGCAGCCGCCCTGGAGGGAGCTCGGGAGGGCAAGACTCTCGAGGAGGTCATGGCCGACGCATCGCACGCCTTGACGGTCGACGACGTGATGGACGGTGTGGCGGAGATGATTCCACGTGTGCAGGTCGAGGCGGTGTTCCTCGACGGTAGCCGGCTCGTCACCGTGCACTCTCCGATCCA
Source organism: Rhodococcus sp. SB1D (assembly GCF_048573875.1). NCBI lineage: Bacteria > Bacillati > Actinomycetota > Actinomycetes > Mycobacteriales > Nocardiaceae > Rhodococcus > Rhodococcus sp. SB1D. The sequence goes on along the minus strand of NZ_JBMAIQ010000012.1, from coordinate 165,262 downwards.
GTAGCCCGACCGAGATGTCAGGAGCACTCCAAGATGGCAAGCAAATCGACGAAGAAGGATTCCGGCGGCGAGAAGAAAGTACCGGTCGGCGGATACGTGTTGCGGGACGAGCCGATCGAACTCAACGAGGGCCGTCCACGTTTGAAGTTGCGAGTCCGAAACACCGGTGACCGTCCCATCCAGGTGGGTTCGCACTACCACTTCATGGAAGTCAATCGCGCGTTGTCCTTCGATCGTGAACAGTCCTTCGGCTGGCGCCTCGACATTCCCGCGGGCACGGCGGTCAGGTTCGAGCCGGGCGACGAGAAGGAAGTGACGTTGGTGCCGTTCGGCGGCAAGCAACGAGTGCAAGGCTTCAACGGACTTGTCGACGGTTGGGCGCCGACCCACGCCGCCTACCGGCCGAGGCTCCCCGGAGCCGTCCAGCGTGCCGAAGAACTCGGCTTCCTGTCCGAACCTCAAACCGACTGATTCTCGTTCACGGCGGACGAAGGAGAGCAACACCCATGACAAGCATTTCGAGACAAGAGTATTCAGGTCTGTTCGGGGTCACCACGGGTGACCAGATCAGGCTGGGTAATACCGACCTGTACATCGAGGTCGAGGAAGATCTTCGAACGATCGGCGACGAGTTGATCTACGGCGGCGGCAAGACGCTGCGCGACGGCATGGGCCAGGATCCGGAGTCGTGCAGCATCGACGGTGCCCTCGACCTCGTGATCACCAACGTGGTCATCGTCGATGCAACCATCGGTGTCGTCAAGGCAGACGTGGGAATCAAAGACGGCAAGATCGTCGGCTGGGGCAAGGCGGGAAACTCCAGCACGATGGAAGGCGTCACCCCGGGGCTGACCACCGGTCCGGCGACCGACGCGATTTCCGGTGAGCAGATGATCCTCACTGCAGCCGGCATCGATCCGCACGTGCACCTCGTGTCACCACAGCAGGCGTACCACGCGCTCAGTGGGGGAGTGACGACGCTGATCGGTGGCGGCATCGGCCCGACCGACGGAACCAACGGCACCACCATAACTTCCGGTATCTGGAACATGGAGATGATGCTCAAGGCCAACGAGGGTTTGCCGGTCAACGTCTGCATGTTGGGCAAGGGGAACTCGTCCGGGCATCAGTCGCTGGTCGAACAGATCAAGGCCGGTGCGGCCGGTCTGAAGGTCCACGAGGACTGGGGCGCGACACCGGCCACAATTCGTGAGTCTCTTCGGGTGGCAGACGAAATGGACGTTCAGGTCGCCATTCACACGGATACCCTCAATGAGGCCGGATACGTCGAGGACACCATCGCGGCCTTCGAAGGCCGTACCATTCACACCTATCACAGCGAGGGTGCGGGTGGTGGTCACGCACCCGACATTCTGCGGGTGACGGGCGAGGACAACGTACTTCCGGCGTCGACCAATCCGACGTTGCCGTACGGCATCAACACTCAGGCCGAGCTCTTCGACATGATCATGGTCTGTCACAACCTCAATCCCAAAGTGCCCTCGGATGTTTCGTTTGCCGAGTCTCGCGTTCGCGCGGAGACGATCGGTGCCGAGAACGTACTGCAGGACATGGGCGTCATCTCGATGTTCTCGAGTGACTCGCAGGCGATGGGCCGCGTCGGAGAAAACTGGCTTCGCGCGATCCAAACAGCGGACTGCATGAAGCGGTCCCGCGGAAAGCTGCCAGAGGATTCACCGACACACGACAACTTCCGCGTGTTGCGCTACGTCGCGAAGGTCACGATCAATCCAGCGTTGACGTTCGGTCTTTCGCATGTGGTCGGGTCGATCGGTGTCGGGAAGATGGCGGATCTTGTTCTCTGGGAGCCCGCATTCTTCGGCGCGAAGCCGAAGACGATCATCAAGAACGGTCTGATCAGCTGGCACGCCATGGGAGATCCGAATGCGTCGCTCCCGACACCACAACCGGTGATCTACCGGCCGATGTTCGGTGGATTCGGCAAGGCGTTGCCGCAGAGTTCGGTCTCGTTCGTCTCGCGAGCGGCACTCGACGACGGTATCAAGGATCGGCTCGGTCTCGAACGTCAAGTTGTTGCTGTCGAGGGGACCAGAACAGTCACCAAGCGTGATCTGGTTCGCAACTCGGCCACTCCGGAAATCAAGGTGGACCCGGAGACCTTCGCGGTGACTGCGGACGGCGTCCACGCATACGTCGAACCTGCCGAATCCATTCGCTTGAACCAACTTTACTTCTTCAGTTAGGGGTCTCCAGTGTCGGGAACAATCACACACACGCACGGCGCCGATGCGACGCCACACACGCACGGCGAGATGACCGCGCCGAGCGGAAAGCCGACGCGAGTCGACGCGCTGCTCGGGAAGGAGACCGACGAGGAGTGGGCCGGTCGACTCGACAATGCGGTAGTCGACGTCTTGTCGCTCGATCAGTGGGAAGCGCAGAAGAGTCGGTTACGACGCACCACGATCGGTGGCCGTGAATTGGCCGTCTCGCTCGATCGGGGTATTCAGTTGCAGGACGGCGACATTCTGCTGTGGGACGAGCCGGCGAACACCGTGGTCGTGGCCAGGATCAACCTCAAGGACGTTTTGGAGATCGACCTGAGCGCGCTGGTCGACGTCACGCCCGAGAAGATGATTCAGACGTGCCTGGAGTTGGGACATGCCGTGGGTAACCAGCACTGGCCTGCGGTGGTGAAGGGAATGAAGGTCTACGTTCCGTTGACCGTCGACAAGGCGGTCATGGGCTCGGTGATGCGGACACATGCTTTCGAGGGCATCGAGTACACCTTCATCCCGGGCGCCGAGGTCATTCCCTACATCGCTCCACACGAGGCACGCCGTTTGTTCGGTGCGGCCGCGCGTGAGGGCGAGGGGCATACCCATGACCCTCTCGTCTGAGGGATCCGGGCTCAGCATCAACCGCGCGATGCGGATGATGCAGTTTTCCGATTCCATGTTCCCGGTCGGTTCCTTCTCGTTCTCCAACGGTTTGGAATCGGCCGTGGCGCAGGGAATTGTCACGGGTGGTCCGTCGCTGCGGGAGTTTGTGCTCTCGGCCGCCCATCAGGGCGCGACGTGCGACGGTATCGCCGTACTCGCGGCGCACCGGGGTGCGGCAGCCGGTGATTTCTCGGCGATCCTCGCCGCTGATCATGCAGTGATCGAACGCAAACTCAACGAAGAAGCACGCACGATGAGTACCCGCATGGGTAAGAAGTTGGCCGAACTCGGCGGGCGCTTGGCCGGTGAGACCCTGTTCAACAAGTGGTTGGCCGCGATCGCATCGGGGGAGACGCCGGGTACCTACCCCGTCGGCCTCGGAATTGCTTTCGCGGAGATGGGTTCTCCGGAAGAGGACGCTTTCACGGTCAATCAGTACGGTGTCGCGATGACGTTGCTCGGCGCTGCCCTTCGTATCGTCCGAGTCGATCACCTCGCGACGCAAGAGATTCTGTTCGAGGTCAATCAGACTGCCGGCCATGAGTACGCCGCAGTGCGTGACTACGGACTCGACGACATGTCCAATTTCGCCCCGATGATCGACATTCTGGCTGCGGTGCACGTCAAGGCGCACGTCCGAATGTTCATGAACTAGAAGGAGAACGATGAAGAAGACAACGCGCATCGGAATCGGCGGACCCGTGGGTTCGGGTAAGACCGCGCTCATCGAGGCGATCACACCGGAGTTCATCAAGCGGGGCACCAGCGTTCTGATCATCACCAACGACGTGGTCACCACCGAAGATGCCAAGCATGTGCGCAAGGCTCTCAAAGGTGTTCTCGTGGAGGAACGTATCGTCGGCGTAGAGACGGGAGCCTGCCCCCACACCGCCGTCCGCGAAGACCCGAGTATGAATCTCGCGGCGGTCGAGGACATGGAGAAGACGTTCCCCGACACCGACGTGGTGTTCATCGAAAGTGGCGGCGACAACCTCACACTGACGTTCAGTCCGGCTCTCGTCGACTTCTTCATCTATGTCATCGATGTGGCCGCAGGCGACAAGATTCCGCGCAAGAACGGTCCGGGAATCTCGCAGTCCGACATCCTGGTCATCAACAAGACCGATCTCGCACCGTACGTCAACGCCGATCTCGGAGTCATGGATCGCGACTCCAAGGGGATGCGCGGCGACAAGCCGTTCGTCTTCACCAATTGCATGACCGGGGAAGGCATCAAGGAAGTGGTGGACCTCATCGTGCACGGAGTCCTCTTCGACGAAGAGGAAGTGGGAGCGAGCGCACCGTGAGCGCAACGTCCGTCCCGGGAGCATCGCGGTCGCTCCCGGGGCCGATCCCGACCATCCCGGAACTCGACCAGTACCAGGACCAGCCGAAGCAGGCCCCGGCCGGCAAAGTCGGGAAGACTGGCGTTCTCGAGATGCGATTTGTCGACCGCGGCGACAAGACGATTCTGCGGGACATGTACCGCAAGACACCGCTGCTGGTTCAGCAGGCGCTGTACTGGGACGAAGCGTTGCCGACCATGCCGTGCGTCTACATGATCTCGACGTCCGGCAGTGTGCTGCAAGGCGATCGGTTGTTCCTGACCATCGAAATGGAGCCGGGTTCCCTCGCACACGTGACCACCCAGTCGGCCACCAAAGTCCACCGGATGGATGCCAATCACGCGTCACAACTCCAGAAAGTGGTGCTGGCCGAGAATTCGTATCTCGAACTGATGCCGGGAGTGACGATCCCACACCGCAACGCGAGGTACTACGCGCGCACCGACATCACGGTGGATCCGACTGCAACGCTGTTGTTCTCGGAGATCGTGATGCCGGGTCGCAAGTATCACGACGGCGGAGAGATGTTCGTCTACGACCTGTACTCCACCTTGATCAAGGCAAAGCGCCCGGACGGGAAGAATCTCTTCACCGAGAAGTTGGTGATCGAACCGGCACGCTTCCCCGTGCGATACGGCGGAATCATGGGTGACCACGACGTGTTCGGCAATGTCATCCTGCTGACACCGAAGGAGCACGCCGACGCGATTCTCGAAGAGGTAGTTCCGGGCCGTGACGGCAAGGTCGTTTCCGGAGCGAGTCGGCTACCGAACGACGCCGGTCTCATCTTCAAAGTCCTCGGTCCGGAGAGCGAACCCGTCAAGGCGAAGGTTCGTGATTTCTGGGCTCTGGTGCGAAAGGCAGTTCTGGACACCACCATTCCGCCCGTCCCGCTCTGGGGATGACGCGGATCGCCTGATAGGGATCGAGGGACGTGCGATGACCACCATCACCAAACCCTGGGACGACGTCGCGGACAAGAACGTCGTGCTCAGATTCATCGACACCAATCTCAAAGGCTCCGGGCAGGTGATGTTCCAGGGCAATGCGCTGACGGGCCTGCTGTTTCTGGTCGGTATCTTCTGGGGAGCGATAGCCGCGGACACGATCACCGTCGCAATTGGTGCCGTGGTGGGTCTGGTGGTATCCACCGTCACCGGCATGATGCTGCACTCCGACGACGATTCGATGCGTATCGGCCTGTACGGATACAACGGAATTCTTGTGGGAGCTGCATTTCCGACGTTCCTTGCCGGGGGCGTGATGCTGTGGATCTACCTCGTGGTGGGAGCTGCCGCGTCGACGATCGCGTTCCTGGCCGTTGCCAATGTCTTCAAGACGTGGGGCGTACCGGCGCTGACCTTTCCGTTCAACCTCGTCAACTGGTTCTTCCTTCTTGCGGCGTTCCAGTTCCTGCGGATCGAAACGTCAGACCTCAGCGCGGGCCAGTTTCCCCAGCACATCGGGGACGCGTCAGTTCATGCCGACATCACTTTCAGCTTCCTGTGGGACACGCTGTTCCGCAACGTCTCCCAGATCTTTCTGATCAACAACACCGTCACCGGCATTATCTTCGTGATCGCGCTGCTGGTCGCGTCGCGTTGGGCGGCGTTGTTCGCGCTCATCGGTTCCGCGATAGCGATGGGTTCGGTACTGGCGCTGGGCGCAAACACCGTCGACATCGGCAATGGTCTCTACGGGCTCAGTTCGGTGCTGACGGCAATTGCTCTCGGATCGGTGTTCTACAACCCGTCGTGGCGTGTGTTCGTCTACACCGTCTTCGGAGTACTGGTGACTGTTGTCATCCACGGCACGCTGGTGTCTGCCTTTGCTCCGATCAGCCTGCCGGCCGGAACGGGCCCGTTCGTCTTCGCGACGTGGCTGTTCCTGCTGCCGAAGAAGAAGTTCGTTCCCATCCAGCACGACACCATCGAGGGTGGAGCGGCCGAGGGCAAGGATTCGATCGCAAAGGCGAACGGATAGGGCTCGAACGCGCAGAAGTTCCTAGATCGTTCCGCTATGGCACCCTCGCGAACCGGTATCGCTCGAGTATTGTCTGGCCTCCGGTAGTCGGGCATGGTCGAAGCATGACCGTGCAGGTAGTTGTGATGGGTGTGGCCGGTGCTGGAAAAAGCACCGTGGCAGTGGGTCTCGCCACGTCTCTCGGGGCAGACTTCGTCGACGGTGACGATCTGCACCCCGAGTCCAATGTCGCCAAAATGCGTTCGGGGACACCGTTGACCGACGAAGACCGTGTGCCGTGGCTCGACGCGATCGCGGCCTGGCTTTCCGAGCGTGCCGATGCGGGACGAACAGGCGTCGTTGCCTGTTCGGCTCTGCGAAAGGACTATCGGGGCCGGTTGCGCCCGGACGGTCTCGACGTGCAGTTCGTCCACCTCTCCGGTGATTTCGAGACTATCTCCGCACGTATGCGTTTCCGCGCCGGGCACTTCATGCCGGAGAGTCTGCTCATCTCCCAGTTCGAGGCTCTCGAACCGCTTACAGACGACGAGCGCGGCATCACGCTGAATGTCGTCTCCGAACCGAGCACACTGGTGGGCGAGGCAGTCGACTACATCCATACATCTCAGAGGAGCGTCACAGCGTGAGTAGCACCGCAAGCCCCGGCCCGTTCGACATATCCGGGAAGGTCGCGCTGGTGACGGGTTCGAGCCGAGGCATCGGCTCGGCCCTCGCGACTGGTCTCGCCGAGGCGGGTGCGGTGGTGGTGCTCAACAGCCGAAATTCCGACGTGCTCGAAGCCGAGCGTCGACGCATCGCCGACGCGACCGGCGCAACGGTGCACGCATACGCGTTCGACGTCACCGATTCGGCCGCCGTCCGGGATGCGGCGACACGCATCGAGGCGGAGGTCGGCCCGGTCGAGATCGTTGTCAACAACACCGGCGTGCAGCACCGCGCCCCGCTTCTCGAGTTCGGCGACGACGACTTCCGGCGTGTCATGGACACCAACCTGACCAGTGCGTTCTACGTCGGACGTGAATTCGCCCGCGGCATGGTCGAGCGCGGACACGGGAAGATCGTCAACATCTGCTCGGTGCAGAGCGAACTCGGCCGAGCGGGAATCGCACCGTACGCGGCCAGCAAGGGCGGGCTCAAGATGCTCACCCGCGGGATGTGCGCCGACTGGGCACCCTTCGGTTTGCAGATCAACGCGATCGCACCGGGATACTTCGACACCGAACTGACCTCTGCGCTGGTCAACGATCCGGAGTTCACCGCGTGGCTCGCCAAGCGGACACCCGCCGGACGTTGGGGCCGTACCGAGGAGCTGATCGGGTCGCTACTGTTCTTGGCCTCCCCGGCTTCGGATTTCGTCAACGGTCAGATCCTCTACGTCGACGGCGGAATGACGGCCGTCGTCTGATTGTCCGCTGTTAGATCGTCCGCTACTCGAACAGAAAGCACCCACATGACAGACGCCAGCGCCCCTCGCATCCACCTCGGTCCCGTCGAGGATCCTCACGTCGCCGACGGAATACGCCGAGCCGGTGGAGTTCTCGTTCCACTGGCAGACGCCGAGGGCGTCGTGTGGGTACACGGGCCGGAGACGTTCCCGTCGTCGCTACCCGATTCGGTTCGCTGGGTGCAGTTGCCGTTCGCCGGCATCGAGCCCTGGTTCGACGCCGGGGTGATCGACGACAAGCGGGTCTGGACGTCTGCTGCCGGAGTGTACGCGGGCAATGTTGCCGAACATACGATGATGCTTCTCCTCGCCGGAGTTCGTTCTCTCCCCGAACAATTGGCGGCGCAGTCGTGGCGCAAGGAAGAGTTCGACCCGCGGGTGGGCACTTTGCAGGGCTCGACAGTGGCGATCATTGGTTGCGGCGGAATCGGCCGTGCGTTGATCCCGTACCTCGCCGCGTCCAAAGTCAAGGTCATCGCGATCACCCGCTCCGGGACCCCTGTCGAGGGTGCTTCCGAAACGCTCTCGGCCGACCGCACCGGCGAAATCTGGTCCAAGGCAGATCACTTCGTGATCGCAGCACCGTCGACATCCGCGACGCGGCATCTGGTCGGCAAGGCCGAACTGGACCAGATGTCGGAGTCGAGCTGGATCGTGAACATCGCGCGTGGCACCCTCGTCGACACGGACGCATTGGTCGACGCACTGGAAGCCGGTTCGATCGGCGGGGCGGCACTGGACGTCACCGATCCCGAGCCGTTGCCGGACGGGCATCGGTTGTGGAAGCTGCCCAACGCGATCATCACTCCACACGTCGCCAACCCGGCTACGACGCTCACCCGCGTCCTGGCAGATCACGTTGCAGCCAACGTCGCCCGATTCGCCGCAGGTGAGGACCTCGCCGCCGTGATCGATCCGTCGGCGGGCTACTGACCGCTCGCGTTGGTTCCCTTCACGTAATCGGCAACGACGGTGCGCAGAACATCGCGCACCGCCTCGGCCGGTTTGGAGAGGGGCTGATTGGCCGGGGTGCCAAGGGAGACATGCACTTCGATGCCCGGCTCGATGCGTCGTAGCTCGAGCGCTTCGACGTCCATGACCCTGCGGGCCACCGACCACGGCAGAACCGTCGCGCCCAATCCGGTGCGTACGGCCTCGGACAGCGTCATCACCGATTCCACTTCGGCCACGACGTTCGGTTGCTGCTCTGCACGGTCGAAAGCCTGCTCCACCACCTTGCGGATGGTGTGCATCCGACCTGGAAGCAATAGTGGCAGTTCGGCGATCTCGGGCAGGGAGATGTCGGATCCCGATTCGCCTGCCAGTCCGGTACCGAACGGGGCAACCACCACCAGCTCCTCGGTGAGCAAGCGTTCGAACGTCACACCCTTGATCGGGCCGGCGTCGTACAACAACGCCAGATCCATGCGACCGGTCATCATCGCTTCGCTGAGCACGCCACCGAAGTTCTCGTTGATGTGCAACAAGATATTCGGGTGCTGCTCGCGCACACGGGCCAAGAGCGGCAAGGCGATTGCCGTCGCGGTGCTGTACGGGGCGAGGCCGACCGAGACGCCACCCGCCAGCGCCCTTCCGACCACGGACACCTCGGCCTGAGCACTCTCCACCTGACGCAGAATCACCTGAGCATGCCGATAGAGTGCGTGCCCCGCATCGGTCGGCTCGACACCCTGTTTGCTGCGGATCAGAAGTTGCTGACCGAACTGCGTTTCCAGCGACGTCATCTGTTGGCTCAGGGCGGGTTGTGCGATGTGCAGGATGTCGGCGGCTCGGGTGATGCTGCCGGCATCGACAATTCGTACGAACGAGTAGAGCCTTCTCGTGTCCATGCTGTGCAAACTACCAGCTCAACGGACATATCGAATTCCGATCACCCCAACGCGAAACGGTATTAACAACCCTTTGGCGTTCCTGAGTAGCGTCCCAGAAACACCGAAGTCGACACACAGAATTTCGACAGTCGGACCAACCGCGGGCAACGGCGCCCGTACGAACAAGTAAACGAACCGGAAGGACCGAAATGGCAACCAGCATCGATCTTGTCGCCGATCTCGGCGAAGGTTTCGGCACGTGGACCATGGGCGCCGACGATGCTCTGCTCGACACGCTGACTTCGGCCAACATCGCTTGCGGATTCCATGCAGGCGATCCACGAACGATGGATGCGACCGTGCGGGGGTGCGTATCGCGCGGTATCGGCATCGGCGCGCATCCGAGTTTTCCGGACCTCGCCGGATTCGGACGTCGCGCGATGGATCTCAGTGAGAACGAGGTCCGAACCGACGTGCTGTTCCAACTCGGCGCCCTTCACGCCTTTGCGGTCGCGAGCGGAACGTCGTTGTCGCACATCGCTCCCCACGGCAAGCTCGGGAATCTTGTTGCTGTACGCCAGGATTACGCGCGCGCCGTCGTCGATGCGGTCGCGGCCTTCGATCCGTCGTTGATCGTGCTCGCCCAGGACGGGGCGTTGGCCGACAAGGCGACTGCCCGCGGATTGAGCGTCGGCATCGTCGGAATCGCGGATCGCGCATACAACTCCGACGGAACTCTCGTGCCCCGCAGCGAGCCGGGAGCGGTGATTCACGACGTCGACGTTCTGGTCGAGCGGACCGTTCGGATGGTGGTCGAGGAAGTCGTCGAAGCTGTGGACGGCACGTTGATCCCGGTTGTCGCCGATACGGTCCTCGTGCACGGTGACAACCCCGGTGCCGTCGCGAACGCGAAGGCGATTCGCGCCGCGCTCGAGGCCGCCGGTGTCACCATTGCGCCGCTGACCCGGGTCGTGGCGTCACGGCGGGCCCGTGATGTCGGGTGTCCCGCGTGAAGACCTACGTCGCCGACTGCGGTGACGCCGCCGTTCGCGTCAGTGTCAGCGGCGGGACCGCCGAGCAGAACTGGAACACCGTTCGATCGATCGCTGCACGTTTCGATCTCGGTGCCGACGGCATCGTCAGCGTCATCCCGACATACGACGCCCTGCTGGTCGAGTTCGACAACCTCCTCACCGACCACGACGCCGTCCGCGGCCTGGTTCGCGAAGCAACGACTATCCCCCGACCGCTGGAAGGTGAACCTAGGACGTTCGAGATCCCCGTCGTCTACGGGGGCGAACACGGCCCGGACCTGGGTGATACAGCGCGGTTTCTCGGCGTCACCGAAGCCGAAGTGGTGCGCCTTCACTCCGCAGCCCCGTTGGTCATGCGTTGCTACGGCTCACCCGGCGGCGCCCCGATGCTCGACGGCCCGGCGTTCGGCCTTCCCATCCCGCGCCGATCGAGCCCGCGACCGCACGTCGCGGCCGGTTCCGTTGCGGTGGCCGGACGTCAGGCAGTCGTTTCGGCCAGGCCTGCGCCCGGCGGTTGGGCAGTGATCGGCCGGACCCCGCTCATCTTGGTCGATCCGGCGTCGGAGCAGATTTCTGCCTACCGCCCGGGCGATCTGTTCGTCTTCCGTGCGATCGACGCCGATCGCTGGGACGACTTCGACGGACGCTCGCTCCTGCCCGTAGGGGGTGATCCCCATGGCTGAGACCGTCACCGTCCTGACTCCCGGAATCAGCTCCGTCCAGGATTTGGGGCGTGGATCGGCGTCACAGTTCGGTCAGGCGACGGGCGGCGCAGCCGACCAGATCAGCGCGGAGATCGCCAACGCGTTGGTGGGTAGTAGGCGCGAGGCCCCGCTACTGGAGTTGACGGCCCTCGACTTTTCAGCGTCGGCGTCCACGGATCTGCTGATCGCCCTCACGGGTGCACCCGCAACGGTGACGGTGGACGGACATCGGCAACCGCAGTGGGAACCGATCGTCTGGCGAGCCGGTCAGCGGCTTGCCGTCACCGGAATCCACGACGGATTGCGCGTCTACGTCGCCGTCCACGGAGAGCTGACGGCCGACTACCTCCTGGGCAGCTGCGCTCCCGACCAGGTCCTCGGATTCGGCCGTCACTTGACCGCGGGGGAGACGCTGGTCGTCGACACCGACTGCCCGCCGATCGACCACCCGGTCTTCCGGCTACCGCTGTTCCGGTTGTTGCCCGACCGACCGTCCTTCGGCAACGTGTGGACGCTCGACGTGACCGACGGCCCCGACATCGACGACTTCGGGGAGAGTGCAGCCGCGCTGTTCGGCACCGAATTCGTGGTGGGCGATCAGAGTAATCACATCGGGCTTCGGCTGGCATCTACCGATGAGCAGCCGCTCCCACAGCGCACCGGCACCGGCGAGGTCCTCTCGCGCGGCGTCCCCATCGGTGCCGTCGAAGTACCCGCTGGCAACGAACTTCTGGTCCTGCATCGAGGTAGAGGCGTCACCGCCGGTTATCCGGTGCTGGCAGTCGTCACCACCGTTTCACTCTCACAGCTGGGACAGGCCCGACCCGGGCACCGCGTCCGATTCCGGAACTGCAGCGTCGCAACGGCGGTTGCAGAGCACCGCGAACAGCAGCACCGCATCGCCTTGCTGAGGCGGCGTGTGGAGAACGTATTCACCACCCTCCGGATACCTCTTCACACCTCGGAAGCCCGAGTACCGAGCCACGTCGGCACCACACGCCCCGCGAGCGCTCCGCGCCGCGCGTCTATTTTGGAGACAGCATGACCAACACCATCGAAGCGGTAGACGGCCAGGTAGCCGACCCGCGCAAGGTCCGGAAAGTCGTCGCAGCGGGCTGCGTCGGCATCTTCGTCGAGCTCTACGACAACGGTGTCTTCGCGTTCATGGCGACGGCACTGGCCATCGTGTTCTTCGACGTATCGAAGTCGAGCGACGCGCTGATGCTGGTGTTCGCCGGCTACGCGGTCTCGTTCTTCGTTCGACCCCTCGGCGCGGTGGTCTGCGGCATCCTCGGCGACCGGATCGGTCGACAGAAGATGTTGGTGTTCGTCATCATGCTGATCAGCGTGGCGACCGCCGGTATCGGCTTGCTGCCCACCTACGCGGCCATCGGTATCGCGGCACCGGCACTGCTGATCTTTCTGCGGATCGTGCAGGGATTCTCCGTCGGTGGTGAAGCTGCCGGCGCCATGACGTTCCTCGCCGAACACGCCCCGGAAGGCAAGCGCGGCTTGATCACGAGCTACGCGCAGATCGCGTCGTTCCTCGCACTGCTGACCGGAACGATGATCGCGTTTGCCATGTCGCCGTGGCTCAACGCCGACGCGATCAACGGCGGCGGACTCGCATCGTGGGCGTGGCGCATCCCGTTCCTCATGGCCATTCCGATGGGAATCATCGGCTGGTACATCCGCCGCGCGATCTCCGATACCCCGAACTTCGAGCGGCTCAAGGAATCCGGCGGTTTGTCGCGCAATCCGCTCAAGGAAGCATTCTCCACTCCCGAGCACCGTCGCGCCATGATCCTCGCCCTGTTCATTCCCCTGATGAATGGTTCCGGCTACTACGTTCTGTTCTCGTACATGCCCACGTTCCTCAAAGGCGATCAGATCGGATTCTCGACCGGGACAGCGCTTCTCGTCACCGCCTCCAGCCTGGTCGCGATCTGCTTCGCGATTCCGTTCATGGGTGCTCTCTCCGACCGGATCGGTCGCAAGAAGGTCATCGCCGGTGCAGCTGCGGCAATGGCGATCGGAGCGATCCCCTGCTATGCCATGATCGTGACCGGCAACGTCGGCCTCGCCGTTCTCGGTGCCTGCCTCATGGCAGTGATCTTCGCCGGGCACACAGCCGTCATCCACGTCCTGATCGTCGAACTGTTCCCCACGCGGGTTCGCTACTCCGCCTACGGTTTGGGTTACAACATCTCGTCCGCACTCTTCGGTGGTACCGCACCGTTGTTGATGACCTGGTTGATCCCCGAATTCGGTATCTACGTTCCCGCCTTCTACGCGGTCATCACTGCAATCGGCACGCTGATCGCGGTCAGCACCATCACCGATCGCGCCCACGTTCCGCTACGCGACACTCTGTGACTTCTCGCGTGAGTCACTCCTGATCCGGCCCGGTGGCCGCCTGCAGTCCGCGGCGGCCGCCGGGTCATACCAATTTCTTCCTGTAGGAGCACACAATGCCTTTCTCCGATTACCGCACAGCTCTCGTCACCGGCGCCAACACCGGAATGGGTGCCGCCGTCACCGAGATGTTCACCAAGCGCGGACTGACGGTCTACGGCGTCGCCCGCAATGCCGACAAGCTCGGTGAGGTTGCCGATCGCACCGGAATGATCCCTCTGCCCGTGGACATCACCGACACCGCCGCGCTCGCCGAAGCTGTCGGCGGACTGGAGATCGACATCCTCGTCAACAACGCGGGGGTGTCCGCAACCGGAAACATTCTCGACGCCGAAGAAGCATCGGTCGACGCGATGGTGGACGTGAATCTTCGTGCGGTGCTGCACCTGTGCCGCATTCTGCTGCCGGGAATGGTGGAGCGCGATCTAGGTCATGTCGTCAACATCAGCTCCATCGCCGGCCTGTACAACTTCTACGGCCACACTGCCTACCACGCGACCAAGGCTGCGGTGCACCAGATTTCGCGCCAGCTGCGAAACGACTGCATCGGCAAGCGGATTCGAGTGACCGAGATCTGCCCTGGCCGGGTCGAGACCGAGATCTTCGGTCGCAACCTCGGCGGCACGCCCGAAGCCATGAAGGAAGCGTGGGAGACCTTCTACGAAGGCTACGAATCCATCACTACCAAGGACATCGCGGATACCATCGAGTTCGCGATCGACGCCCCTGGCCACGTCAATCTTGGTCTCATCGAGGTGCTCCCCACCTTCCAGGTGCCCGGTGGCCTCGACTTCATCCGTCGCAACGACTGAGAGAGCGCATCATGAGTTTTGTACTACCGGAAACGACGCTCGGAGTGGTGGCCCATGCGGCAGGTGACCTGCGGGTCGAGCATGTTGCGTTGACTGCGCCGACCGCCGAGCAGGCAGTGATCGAGATCGCTTACGGCGGTGTGTGTGGATCAGATCTGCACTACTGGACGCACGGCGCGGCGGGGGAGTCGATTCTGAAGGCACCGATGCTGCTCGGTCACGAGGTGGTCGGCACGGTCGTGACGGCCGCGGCGGACGGAACGGGGCCGGCAGTTGGAACTTCCGTGGCCGTACACCCCGCAACGCCCGGTGGGACCGCGCCTCGGTTCCCGAGCGATCGGCCCAACCTCTCGCCCTGCTGCACATACCTGGGAAGTGCAGCGCAGTACCCACACACCGAGGGCGCCTTCGTGAAATACGCAGTGCTCCCGACGCGCATGCTCCGGGAACTGCCCGAGGGGTTGGACCTGCGGACTGCGTCGGTAGCCGAACCGGCAAGCGTTGCCTGGCACGCTGTTTCGCGAGCGGGAGACGTACGCGGTAAGAAGGCGCTGGTCGTCGGCTGCGGACCCATCGGCGCACTGGTCGTGGCTGTGCTCAGACGAGCAGGCGCGCAGTCGATCACCGCGGTCGACGTGCACGACGTTCCGCTGCAGATCGCGTCGACGCTCGGTGCGGATCGGGTTCTCGAGGCCACCGACGCCGAGGCAGTCGCCGCATCCGATGCCGACGTGGTCGTCGAGTGCACCGGCAATCATCGCGGGCTCGAATCCGCTATTCGCGGGGCGACGCGCGGTGGACGGGTGGTCATGCTCGGGCTTCTTCCGTCCGGACCTCAACCGGTACACATTTCGCTGGCGATCACGCGAGAGTTGGAGTTGGTGGGCTCATTCCGCTTCAACGACGAAATCGACGAGGTGCTGCTCGCCCTCGCCGACGGTTCGCTTGCTGTCGATGCTGTTCTCACACACGAATATCCGGTCGAGGAAGCTCTGGAAGCCTTCGCAGTCGCCAAGGATGCTTCGGTGTCGGGGAAGGTGCTGTTGCGGTTCTGAGTCCTTCGACCCTGTGCGCCTTTATTAACCGCGGGCGGTTAATAAAGGCGCACAGCAGGTTATTCGACCACCAGGCCCTTGGCTTCCAGCAGGGCAGTCAGATTGCTCACCTCGAGTGGGGTCTCGCCTCGCTTGTAACGCTCGATGTACCCGGCTTCGGCTTCGTCACGGGCACGCGAGAGTTCGATTGCCTCGGCAACCTCCTCGCGGCGGACCACGACAACGCCGTCGCAGTCACCCTTGACGACGTCACCGGGATAAATGACCTGTTCTCCGAAGACCAGGGGATGGTTGATCGGGCCGAGAGATTCCTTGACGGTTCCCTCGATGTACACGTGCTTGGAGAAGACGGGGAATCCGAGTTCGCGGATCTCCCGGGTATCGCGCACTCCGCCGTCGGTGACCAGTGCGGTAATGCCGCGCGCAACACAGGCATTGGCGAGGACATCGCCGAACTGGCCGGCGGCTTGATCACCTGAAGAGACGATCAGGACGTCACCCGGCTGTGCGTAGCTGATCGCAACCTGCAGCATGAGGTTGTCACGGGGATGGCACTTGACTGTGAAGGCGGAGCCGCAGAACCTCATGTCGCGGTCGATCGGTTTGATCGCCGGATGCAGCGACCCCTTACGTCCCTGTGCCTCGTGAATCGTGGCCGCGGAGAACGTCCCCAGTTCGGCAATCAGGTCCTTGTCCGCGCGATCAATTTTCGTCTTGACGTGAATCATCTTGTACTCCAGAAAGTATGAAAGATCAGGAAAGGCGTTCGACTGCCGCGGCGATCTGTGCCGCGGCCTTTTCGAGGACGGCCTCGGAGGTGGCGAAGGAGATACGGAAGTACGGCGATGCGCCGTAAGCCGAACCCTGAATGGTGGCAACCGACGCCTCGTCGAGGAGATAGAGGACGAGATCCTGGTCGGACTCGATCACGGTGCCATCCGGGGTCTGCTTGCCGATCAAGCCGGCACAGTTGACGAACAGGTAGAACGCACCCTGCGGCACGACGGGCTCGAGCCCGGGGACAACACTGAGGAGGTGAGCCGAGAGGTCGCGTCGTCGTCGGTAACTTCGTACGGATTCGGTGAGGAAACTCTGGTCGCCGGTAAGGGCTTCCACGGCTGCGGCCTGGCTGATCGAGGACGGGCAGGAAGAACTTTGACCCTGCAGTTTGTTGACGGCGCCGATCAATCCGGAATTTCCGAGTCCGTATCCGAGTCGCCACCCGGTCATGGCATGAGACTTGGAGACTCCGTTGGTGACCAGTACCTGATCACGGAGGTGCGGAGCGACCTGCAGCAGACTCGGGATCGGAGCGTCGCCGAAGTTGATCTCGTCGTATATCTCGTCGACCAACACACTGACATGGGGATTGGCCTCTATCACTTCGGCGAGGGCCTGCAGCTGCTCGCGGGTGTACACAGATCCGGTGGGGTTGCCCGGGGCATTGAGGATGACCCACTTGGTGTTCGAAGTGATTGCAGCGGATAGTGCTTCGGCTGTGAGAAGAAAGTTGTCGGACTCCTCGCACTGAACGATCACCGGAGTTCCGTCGTGAGCGAGGACCATATCCGGGTACGAAACCCAGTAAGGGGCGGGAACGATAACCTCGACGCCGGCTTCGACCGTCGCCATGAGAGCGAGGAAGATGACCTGTTTCGCGCCGCCGCCGACGGTGATCTGGTTGTCCGCGTACTGGATTCCGGTTCGCGAAGCCGCGCGTGCTGCGATTGCCTCGCGTAGAGCCGGGATGCCGTTGACTGCGGTGTACTTGGTCTGACCCGTGTTGATCGCAGTGATCGCCGCAGACTTGATGTTGTCGGGTGTGTCGAAATCGGGCTCCCCGACGGTCAGGTCGAGTATTTCACGGCCCTGGGCCTTCAGCTCGCGCACTCGTTGTGCGGCAGCCACACTCGGCGACTCCCTGATTCTGTCGACGCGCGCAGCCGGAACGAAAGTCGCCATGATGGTCTGCTCCTGGGTCCGGGGTGAGCGTGGATTCCCGTCGTCGACGAGCCACAGTTCTCACTCGGTGATCCGTTCGACCATAGGGTCCTACCAGGGCATCTGACCAAGACCGAACCGTTGTGGCCCGATAAGCAAACGTGATGGAGCGGCGACGGAATCAGACCGACAGAACGCGCAGATCCTCGAGACCGTCCACGACGGGAACTCTCCACGACGCAAGCTCTTCCGGTCCCTGCGCGTCCCACAGTTCGAACAGTTCCGAATCGGTCGATGCGATGGTGCGCTCCACCATTTCGATCAGCCAGGTGAGCCGCTCGCTGGTCAGGGCCGCGGTGAAGGAATCGAGATCGAGGTCTTGGGTGGCGGGGTCGCGCTTGCGATCGGCGCGCACGATCAGTACCAATTCGAGCAAGGCGACGGCGATTTGGCCGCCGTCCACCTCTAGGTAGTCGTCCTCGAATGCCCACTCCACCGATTCGAAGGTGAAGTCACCGTGTCCGATGGACGCGATCAAATCCCCTGCACCGTCGTTCTCGAACGGTCCCGATCCCCACGCGCCCACTGTCTACTCTTTTCCGATTGCCGTCTCAGCGCGCTTCGAGCGCGATCTTCGCTCCGAATCCTAGAAGAACTGTTCCGGTTATGCGCTCGAGTGCCTGTTGCACTCGGGGCTTCTCGAAGGTGCTACGCGCTCGGGAGAGAAGGACCACGTAGCCACTGAGCCACACGATGGTGATGGCTGCGTGGATGAGCACCAGCAATGCAAGCGACGGTCCCGTCGGCCACCCGGCCGGAACCAACTGCGGCAACAGTCCGGTGTAGAAGACGGCGATCTTGGGGTTGAGCAGGTTGGTGGTGAAGCCCGTCTTCCATGTCCCGGCCTTCTGCGATCGTGGAGCGTCGGCATTGTGTTGCATCCGCGACGTCCGGCTCTCCCACAGTGCTCGCACACCGAGATAGATCAGGTAAGCCGCGCCGGCGAGCTTGACCACCGTGTACGCCTCGGCCGACGCGGCGAGGATCGCCGACAGCCCGAGGACGGTCAACAGACCCCACACCAGAAGGCCCGAGACGATGCCGGCAGCTACCCGGAAACCGGCGGATCTGCCCGCGCCGAGAGCAGCCTGCGTCACGACGGCCATGTCGGGCCCGGGGACCAGAGTCAGTAGGGCGAGCACAGCTGTGGCGGCGAGCAGAGCGGTCAGCATGCAACAAGTATGAAGTCGGGGTGGGGAGCATTGTCGGCCGGTGGTGTCGTGCCTGTGAACAAAGAGTGGCGCGGCGGTGTGAACTGCATGGACACGCCCGGAAACCGGCGTCTCGCGAGCCCTGTTCGACAAAGTTATGCACACTGTGGGGAAACGAATCGTTGCAGGTAGAAGGAATAACTATGTTGTAATTCATCCTTTTGTCCACAGGTTATGCACAACTGGGAAGCGGATGTGAATGAAGTTATCCACACCTGTGTGTGCATCGGTGGAGAACTGTCCAACTCCATTGGATACCCGCGAGTAATAAATCCCAACCAGTGGGTTGACCCCGGGACGTTCGTCCTGTCCAATCGAGGGTCAGCGGTAGTCGTGCGATGCTCAGGGGGCGCTTGACGGATGCGGAGATTTGGGTTTGTCGGGATTGTGTTGGTCGTGCTCGCGCTTGTCGTGGGCGGAGTGGCGTATGCCGAACCGGCACCTGAAAACCCACCAGGAGATTCGGCCGGTCAGGCCGGGGCTCACATCAATCGCATAGAGCAGTTGTCGCCCACACGCAGTGCCGTGTTCGTCGAGTCGCCGGCCATGCGACGCGAGGTACAAGTGCAGGTTCTGCATCCAGCGTCGAGCGCCGGTTCACGTCCGTCCTTCTATCTACTCGACGGAGTCAGTGCCGGTTCGGAATCCGGATACTCCGAGAGCACCTGGACCCAGAAGACCGACATCGAAACGTTTTTCGCCGACAAGAACGTCAACGTCGTTCTCCCCGTGGGCGGCACCGGCAGTTTCTACACCAACTGGAAGAACGACGATCCGAACCTCGGTGTGAACAAGTGGGAATCGTTTCTCGCAGAAGAACTTCCGACGTTGATCGATTCTGCGTTTTCCGGAAATGGGACGAACGTGGTCGGCGGGGTGTCCATGGGTGCGCTCGGCGCGGCCAACCTCATCACACATCACCCGAAGCTCTACACCGGATTGGCCTCGTACAGTGGCTGTCTCGACAACTCCGAATCGTCCTCGCAGGACTCCGTACGGCTCACCGTGGCCAGCAAGGCGGGCGACGCCACCAACATGTGGGGCCCGGCGTCGGACCCCGACTGGCAAAAGCACGACCCGTCCGCCAACGCGGAAACGCTGCGTGGGAAGACGATCTACGTGTCCTCCGGTACAGGTGCGCCCGGAGAATACGACAACGTCTTCACCCCGAGTGGACTGCAGACTGCCATCGAAGGCGGACCGCTCGAGGCGCTCGCTAATACGTGCACACAACTGTTCGAAGCGAGGTTGGGGGAGTTGTCGATTCCCGCAGTGTTCGCGTATCGGAACGACGGCACCCATTCGTGGCCGTACTGGCAAGACGCGCTTCACGATTCCTGGCCGACGGTGAAGACGGCGCTGGGAATGTGAGCTGAGAACTACTCGGCCAGTGCCAGTTCGAGCAATTGGAGGGCGCCGTCACGGGTCTGCGCAGCCGCGATGAACCCGGCCTTGTGGCAGAAGACCGAACTGTCGACGCCCGTCTGGGCGGCAAGATCCGAGCCGTTCAGGCCGCGCCACGGCTCCGGCAACAGCTTTCGTGAACCGAACTTGGAGTCAGCAGGCTTGACCGTCTGAATCGACCAGCCGCCGTTGGTGTTCGGGAAGATGGTGAACAGCAGTTCCGGCTGGGCCGACGCGGCGCGGCCGTGGGGAACGAAGCGTTCCAGGACGACGAAGCGCGGATCCGTTGCTTTTTCGTAGGTCTCGGTGAACTCGCGCTCGGCGGCCGCGTCGCCGGCGTACTTGGCGCGCAGGCGAATCAAGACCTGGGTTGCGAGAACGACGGCCAGCTCGAACTGGGTGTCGAACTCCTCGTCGGTGGACGAGATCGGATTGAAAAGGTCCAGCACGGACGACAGATCAAAAGGCTTGGTGCCGTAGTCGTTGAGGGTGTAGATCTCTTGGCCGTTGTCGACGGCGTCGATGCCCTCGACCAGTCGGCTGTCGATACGGCGGAACACGGAGGCGTCGCCTTCACAGAACTGCAGGCCGTATTCCTGCCAGAGCAGACCGAAGGCGGAGTACAGGATGCCGTTGCTGCGCTCGCCGGCATCACGCTGGTGATGGTCGAAGCGCCCCTTGGCAGGGTTGTAGCGACCGCCGACGTCGAGCACGATGTCCGCGCTGCCCAGGACGGACTCGTCACGGCTGCGAACGACGGTGGCGTCGGGGTACAGCTGCTTGAGCAGCGATACGCCGAAGACGTCGTCTGCATGGAACTTGCCGTTATGGGTCGCGATGATCACCCGTCGAGACTAGGCAATCGAGCGCGGGGATGCCTAGTCAGCCGATGGTGCGGATGCGGTCGGTGGCAGGTGGCGAGACCGGCGACCCGGCTGCGAACAGGGCGGTCAAGGCGTCGAGGTCGTTGCCGGCACCGGTCATCTGGGTGGAGTTCTTCAGCGCGGTGAAGCCGTCCCCGCCCTCGGCGAGGAACTTGTTCACCACGACGCTGTAGACGGCGTCGGGCGCGATGTCCTGCCCGTTCAGACGCATTTCCGAGATTCGCGCGCCTGGTGCCGCCCGCCGGTCCAGGGCGTAGGTGAAGCCCGCGGACGGGGAGAGGATGCGCTCGGTAGCGGTGCCGTCGAGGTCGATCTGGAATTGCTGTTCGAGAGCGTCCTTCAACACCGCTCCTGTGACGGAGAGCACCTCGAGGCTGTTACCGAATGGCTGAACACCGTAGGCCTGGCGGTAGGTGACCTGGCCGGAAGTGCCGAAGTCCAAGTCCTCGCGCATGCCGCCGGGGTTCGTCAACGCTAGTTGGGCGCCTCGTGTCGATCCGGCGGCGAGTTGAGCGTCGGCGACCAGGTTGCCGAGTGTCGATTCGCCGCTGGGGACGCGGTCGCGTGTCAGATCGGCGGTAATGGTCCCCACCGGCCGCTGAGCGCTGTCCGACGCCTCCGACCAGGCCCGGTCGGCGAGAGCCTGAATATCGGGATCCGGCGAAATATCGTGTGTCACTATCTGATTGAACGCGGACGTCTGATCGCGAACGACCTCGCGTGTGTTGCGATCGATGGTGACGTCTGCGACGGACACGATCCGGCCGTGCGAAGCGCCCTGCATCACGACTCTGGGATTGCCTGCGGGATCAGGGAATTCGCAGTTGTACTGCTGGTGGCTGTCGGCGGTGAAGATGACGTCCACCTTCGGTGACGCACGAAGGGCGATGTCGCGGGCCGGCCCGGACTCGACGTTGCAGTCGTTGGGCCCACCTTCGACGGCCGGTTCGTCCCCACGGTGCAGGAGGACGGTGATGGCTTTGACGCCGAAGAAGTCGAGGACGTCGGCGGTGCGGTTGATCGCTTCGACCTCGTCGCCGAACTGCAGATCGGCGATCCCGCCCGGTGTCACGATCTGCGATGTGTTGGCGGGGGATATCGCGATGACTCCGAGCGGAATGCCGTCGACCATGTTCACGGTGAAGGGCAATGTGGCCGGGGTGCCGTTGGTGTACGTCATGTTCGCGGCCATCAGTGGGAAGTTGGCGCCGTCGAAGGACGGACTGAACGTGCACGCATCGACGGCGGAGCAACCGCCGGACTGCATGCGACGGAACTCGGCGAGTCCCTTGTCCAGTTCGTGGTTGCCGATCGCGGAAGCGTCGATCTTCATCCGGTTCAGGAGTTCGACCGTCGGTTCGTCGTTGAACATCGCCGACTCGAGCGCCGACGATCCCCAGTTGTCACCGACCGAATACAGCAGCGAGTTGGTGGCTTGGCTGCGAAGTTGCGTCACGTAAGCAGCGAGATACGCCGCGCCACCTGCGGGGGTAAGAGAGCCGTCGGCCTGCCTGATCTCGCTGCGAACACCTTCCGGCGGGCGGAGACTGCCGTGCAGATCGTTGAACGCCAACAGACGTACCGACACCGTGTCCTGGGACTCTGCGTTGGCGACGCCACTCAGGGAGGTCGCGGTGGTGGCGAGAAGGGTCGTTGCGAGCACGGCACACGTTCGTGTCATGCGTCGCGTCATGCGTCGTGCTCCCTCACTCGGACCGGCTTCGAACCTCCCTGAGTGTGCCCGTCTGCCGAAACGAATTCCAGTCCCCGGCGTAACAGTTATGTATCGAGTGTCACGCGGTGACGCCGATGCCCGCGGCCTGCTTCGCGACGTCGGTGTTCGCGAAAGCGAGGAACGCGTCGTTCTCGTGTGGATCGCCGATGGTCATCCGGACGCCCTCGACGCCGTACTGGCGGATCAGAATGCCCGCTTCGGTACTCGCCTCGGCAAAAGCGGGAGAGAGTTCTCCGAGGGGGAGATAGACGAAGTTCGCCGACGACTCGGGGACGGTGTACCCGGCTTCGATCAGAGCGGTTCGAACTCGCGTCCGCTCGGCGATGACACCTTCGGTGCGGGCAAGCAGTTCGTCTGCTGCAGCCAGGGAAGCGATTGCGGCGGCCTGCGCGACAGCGCTCACGGTGAACGGGGTGTGCACCTTGCCGAGGGCCACGATGATCTCCGGATCCGCGACCGCGTAACCCACGCGGATTCCCGCGAGGCCGTACGCCTTCGAGAAGGTGCGCAGAACAACCACGTTGGGGCGGCTGCGGAACAGCTCGATGCCGTCGGCGTCCGAGCGTGAGTATTCGAAGTACGCCTCGTCGAGTGCGACGACGACGTGCGCCGGGACCGCGTCGAGGAAGCTCTCGAGCTCTGCCTTCGACAGTGCATTGCCGGTCGGGTTGTTGGGGTTGCATACGAAGATCAACCGCGTGCGATCCGTGATCGCGGCCAGCATCGCGTCGAGGTCGTGGCCGAAGTCCTCGGTCAGCGGAACCTTGACCGAGACGGCATGGCCGACCTGGGTGACCACGGGGTACGCCTCGAACGAACGCCACGCGTAGATGACCTCGTCACCCTGATCGCACGTGATCTGCACGAGTTCCTGGCACAGTGTCACGGAGCCGCAACCAGCGGCGACGTTGGCCGGCTCGACTTTCAGGAAGGCGGCCAGCGCCTCGATGAGTGCAACCGCAGCATTGTCCGGGTAGCGGTTGGCATTGGCGACCGCGTCGGCGACGGCGTCACGCACACCGGGCAACGGCCCTACTGTCGTTTCGTTGCTCGCCAGCTTGATCGCACCCGGAAAATTGCGTCCGGGAACGTAGGCGGGGATGGAGGCGAGGTCAGGGCGAATGTGTGCGGTCACGAGTCGATTATGCGCGCACCGATTTGGTGCGTAGCGGCCGTCTGCGTGTCAGAGTTAGAAGATGTCGGAAATCTTCCGAGCCACCGCGTATCTGCGCGGAGCCGAAGGGGAGGTCGCCACGGCTGTTCCGCTGACCGTGGTGGAGCCGGACGGCCCGACGCGGGGCGGGATCGTCGTCCTGCATGAAGCCCGGAAGTTCAGCCCGGCTCTGCTGAATCTGATGTGCGCGCTTGCCGGCGAAGGGTGGGTGAGCGTCGCACCTCACCTGTTTCACCGCGAACCCGAACACATGCAGGGTGAGGTGTTCGGTGACAACCTCTTCGCCGACTTCGACGCGACCCTCGATTGGCTCGTCGGACGCGAAGTTCTCGCAGACACCATCGGGGTGCTCGGATTCGACGACGCCGGTACCGCCGCGATGCTCGTGGCCACCAGCCGTCCGGTCGGCGCCGCGGTGAGCGTCGCCGCCCGGGGAATCGTCGAAGCCTTGTCGGTGGATGCTCAGGCGCTTGTCGACGCGGCCACTTCCCTGCAGGCGCCGTGGCTGGCGCTGTACGGCGAGGACGATCCCAGCACGCCTCGCGAACACGTGACTCTGCTCCGGGAAGCGACCGCGAAGGCCGACGTCGCGACACTGGTGGTCAGCTACGCCGGACTGGCTCACCGGGCGGACGAGCCGCCACAGCTGTCCGAGGACGCTGACCTCGACGACCCTGATTCGGCCTCGATCATCGAAGCTCAGACCCGGATCTTCGACTGGTTCGACAGCCACCTGCGGTAAGTCCACAAAACAGCCCGCTGACCACACGTTTTGCCTTTGGTGGCGAAGGGTGTGTAATCTTTCGATCCGGCGGTCCGAAAGGATCGGAACCCCCAGGGAGGCGTGCCAGAGCGGCCGAATGGGACTCACTGCTAATGAGTTGTCCCTTTTACGAGGGACCGGAGGTTCAAATCCTCTCGCCTCCGCCAAGCCGGTGATTTTGACCGGCGGGTTAGAAATGATAGAAATTACGACGGTAAGACACGCAAGACCAGCAAGACAACAGAACATGCGCCCGTAGCTCAACGGATAGAGCACTTGACTACGGATCAAGAGGTTAGGGGTTCGAATCCCTTCGGGCGCACAAGAAAGAAGGTCACAGACTTCAGGTCTGTGACCTTCTTTTTGTTGTGGTGCATACGCAATTCTTGAATGTGTGTGAGGTCACCTCGGCGATTTCGGGCGGTGATCCTCGCGATCGTGGGAACCGACAACCGATCCCCGCGACCTATGCTTTCTGCGGAGCAGCCACGCGAACCGAGGAGAACCCGTTGGAGACCGTCGACAGTCGGACGCTCCCGGTCTACTCGGCCGGGGCGGTCGAGGTGCCCTTTGTCATTGCGGGCATGGACGAACTTGTCTCCCGCGAGACCCGGTGGGATGCGCACTCGCACCCGACTCACGAATTGTTGTGGAACGAGCGGGGAGCGTCGAGCGCCACGGTGGGATCGCGCACGTGGACCATTACGCCGACCGTCGGTCTGTGGATGCCCGCCGGCGTCCTGCACTCGGCGATCGCGCCGGCCGGCACCTGGTATCGCGCCGCTCAGCTCGACATCGCATCGGTTCCTTCTCTGTCCGACGTGCCGGTGGCGATCGAGGTCACTCCGCTGCTGCGGAACCTCCTCGAGCGACTGGCAGACGAGTCACTCGGAGCTCCTTCGCGCTCGCTCACGGAGCAGATGGTGATCGACGTGCTGGCACCGTCGCCGAACGAGTTGCTGGTGCTGGTGCCGGACTCGCCACTTCTGCAACCCATCGTCGATGCGATCGGTGACGATCCGAGTGACATGCGAACGCTGTCCGACTGGGCAAGGCTCCTCGGTGTCAGCCCGCGAACCATCACCCGGGTATTTCGGTCGGAGACCGGGATGAGTTTCGGGCAGTGGGTCTCGGCTGTGCGCGCCCAACGAGCGGTGACCCTTCTTGCCCACGGCTTGGATCTACAAGAGGTTGCCGAGCGTGTGGGCTACCACTCGACCAGCGCATTCGGGGCGGCATTCCGGCGCACTACAGGCGCTACACCAGGGATGTTCCGGGCTAGCTGATCGGCCATCACACCTTGTCTCGATCGCTACACGGGGTGTCCCAAACACGCGATTGCGCCACATTGCCCTCCCGTATATGGTTTAGGCAAACCTCACCTAAGTGCCTGATTGAGCCGGGTTGAGGGCCGTACCCCTTCTCGAGAGAGTTCTGTTTTCATGCGTTCAAAACGCTTCTTGGCGGTGGCCGCAGCAGCGGTCGCAGTCGCCCTCGGCGTGACAGCTTGCAGTTCCGACTCCTCGGAGACCGCCGACGGCGGCAACGCCGGAAGCGGATCCAGCTCCTTCCCCGTCACGATCGAGCACGCTTTCGGAACTACGACGATCGACGCCAAGCCGGAGCGAGTTGCCACCGTCGCCTGGGCCAATCACGAAGTGCCCCTTGCTCTCGGCGTGGTTCCCGTCGGAATGGCAGCGGCGACTTTCGGTGACGACAACGGCAACGGAATGCTGCCGTGGGTCGAGGAAAAGCTCGATGACCTTGGCGCGAAGCCGCCGGTGCTCTTCGACGAGACCGACGGCATCGACTTCGAAGCCGTCTCCGATACGAACCCTGACGTCATTCTTGCCGCGTACTCCGGATTGACGCAGGAGGACTACGACACTCTCAGTGAGATCGCTCCGGTTGTGGCGTATCCCGAGGGGCCGTGGGCGACGTCGTGGCGCGACGTCATCAAGTTCAACAGCATGGGCCTCGGCATGGAATCCGAAGGGCAGGAACTGATCTCCACCATCGAAAAGGAGATCGCCGACGAGGTTGCCTCGCATCCGCAGCTTGCCGGCAAGGCAACCATGTTCCTGACGCACGTCGACACCGCTGATCTGAGCCAGGTCAGCTTCTACACGGCGAACGACACGCGCGCCGCGTTCTTCGAGGACCTCGGACTTTCGACGCCGAAGAGCGTTGCCGACGCCTCGACGGGTGGTGAGTTCTCGAAGAAGGTCAGTGCGGAGCGTGTGGACGTCTTCGACGACGTCGAACTGATCGTCACCTACGGTGACCAGGCACTTGTCGACGCACTCAAGGCTGACCCGCTGCTCTCGCAGATGCCTGCCGTCGCCAACAACGCGATCGTGTTCCTCAATGGAACCGGGCCGATGGGAACGGCGGCCAACCCGACTCCACTCGCAATTTCGTGGGTACTCGGCGACTACGTCGATCTGCTCGCCGGGGCCGCTGGAAAGTCGGAGTGACTGTAACCTCGCAGGATTCGACGTCGGGCGCTCGCGATACGCGGCGCCCGACGTTCGGCAATTCGCTGTGGTTGATCGCCCTTCTCGTTGTCCTCGCGGTGCTCATGTGCGCTTCGATCGTCATCGGCTCTCGTGAGGTCGACTGGTCCGATATTGTTGCCGCACTGGGCGGTTCAACGGACAACATCGGTCAGGGTGCGATTGCCAAGCGCATTCCGCGGACGGTGCTCGCGATAATCGTGGGAGCTGCGCTCGGTCTTGCCGGCGCTGTGATGCAGGGGATTACCCGAAACCCTTTGGCGGATCCCGGAATCCTGGGCGTCAACATGGGCGCTTCGCTCGCCGTGGTGATCGGAATGGCGTGGTTCGGATTGTGGACCCAGACCAGCATGATCTGGGTGGCCGTACTCGGTGCAGCCGGGGCGGCATTGTTCGTCTACGTAGTCGGGTCACTCGGGCGAGGTGGAGCCACGCCACTCAAGTTGGCTCTTGCCGGGGCCGCAACATCGGCTGCGTTTGCTTCGTTCATCACTGCGATCATGCTGCCGCGAAACGATATTGCGGGCAACATTCGTTCGTGGCAGATCGGCGGCGTCGGTGGCGCGAGTTTCGAGGTGATCCGGCAGGGTCTGCCTTTCCTCATTGTCGGCTTCGTGATCTGTCTGCTGTCAGCGCGCAGTCTCAACTCTTTTGCGCTCGGCGACGAGGTTGCGTCAGGTCTCGGCGAACGCGTCGCGGTGGTTCGTGCAGTGGCAGCGCTCGGTGCAGTGTTGCTCTGCGGTGCAGCCACTGCCATTGCCGGACCGATCGGCTTCGTCGGTTTGGTTGTCCCGCATCTGTGCCGCCTGCTGATCGGTATCGACAACCGTTGGCTACTACCGTTTTCTGCGCTGACAGGTGCCGGCCTTCTCGTCGCCGCCGACATTCTCGGACGAATTGTCGCCCGGCCGAGCGAAATCGACGTCGGCATCATCACCGCGCTCATCGGAGCGCCCTTCTTCATCTATATCGTCCGCCGTCAGAAGATACGTGAGCTGTGACCACTACATTCGTTACTCCCGAAGTCGAGGTCGACGCAGTCGGAGCAAGCCGTATCCGACGAGGTAGACGCCGCCGCATCGTGATTGCCGTGCTGACGGTCCTCGCCGTCGCCTCTTTCGCGGTCACTCTGATGGTGGGAAAAACCTTCTACCCGCCGTCAGATGTGCTTCGCGTCGTGCTGGGGGAGAACGTGCCTGGTGCCTCGTTCACCGTCGGTCGCCTCCGTCTGCCTCGCGCTGTCCTCGCTGTGGTCGCCGGAATCTGTTTCGGCTTGGGCGGCATCACGTTCCAGACGATGCTGCGCAACCCGCTCGCGAGCCCCGACATCATCGGAATCAGCTCCGGCGCAAGCGCTGCAGCGGCTTTCGCGATCATCTCGCTTTCACTCGGCGGTTCACAGGTATCGGTTTTTGCTATCGCCGTCGGTCTGGGCGTCGCAGTCTTGATCTACGTTCTGTCTTTCCGGGACGGTGTGGCGGGCACTCGGCTCATACTGATCGGTATCGGCATCGCCGCGATGCTCGACAGCGTCACCGCCTACCTTCTCAGTACCGCCGCCGCATGGGATCTGCAGGAGACGATGCGTTGGCTCACCGGCAGTCTCAACGGTGCCAACTGGGGTTCGACGGTTCCCGTACTCCTGGCGCTGGTTGTCCTCGGACCGGTGCTGCTGAGCCAATCGCGCAACCTTTCGACCAGCCAGCTCGGTGACGACGCAGCACAAGCGCTCGGCGTCAGAGTGGAACGAACGCGCATTCTGACGATCATTGCGGCCGTCGGACTCATCGCCTTTGCCACTGCCGCTGCGGGGCCCATCGCCTTCGTCGCATTTCTGTCAGGGCCCATCGCCGCCCGCATCGTCGGTCCGGGAACATCACTTTTGATTCCGTCGGCGCTGGTCGGAGCGCTGCTGGTGCTAGTTGCCGATTTCTGCGGACAGTACGCCTTCGGCACCCGCTACCCCGTTGGCGTGGTGACTGGCGCGCTGGGAGCGCCGTATCTCGTCTACCTCATCATTCGCTCCAACCGAACGGGAGGTTCGCTGTGACCGAATCCCATACTCTGACTGCCGAAAACCTCGAACTCGGTTACGGAGGACGGACCGTCGTCGAATCGCTCGACCTCGCGGTGCCGCCGGGAAAGATCACGACCATCGTGGGCGCCAACGCGTGTGGCAAATCGACACTGCTGCGGTCGATGTCGCGGCTACTCAGTCCCCGAAGCGGTCATGTTCTGTTGGACGGCAAGGATGTTCATCGCCTGCCTGCGAAGAAGCTCGCTCGCACGCTCGGTCTGCTGCCGCAGTCACCGATCGCACCGGAAGGGATAGTTGTCGCCGATCTCGTCGGCCGTGGTCGTCATCCACATCAGCGGGTGCTGTCGAGGTGGAGCCGCGAGGATGACGCAGCTGTCGCCGAGGCGCTTGCGGCCACGGACACAACCGGATTGGCCGAACGATCGGTGGACGAGCTTTCCGGTGGTCAGCGCCAACGTGTGTGGATTGCGATGGCGCTCGCCCAACAAACCGATCTGCTTCTACTCGACGAGCCGACCACCTTCTTGGACGTG
This sequence comes from Rhodococcus sp. SB1D, assembly GCF_048573875.1. NCBI lineage: Bacteria > Bacillati > Actinomycetota > Actinomycetes > Mycobacteriales > Nocardiaceae > Rhodococcus > Rhodococcus sp. SB1D. The sequence continues at coordinate 135,454 of NZ_JBMAIQ010000012.1, read as the reverse complement.
AGCCACCAGGTTGAGGTCTTGGACCTGCTCACCGACCTGAACCGGACTCGGGGTACAACGATTGTCATGGTTCTGCACGATCTCAATCTCGCCGCCCGCTACGCCGACTACCTCGTCGCCATGGCCGATCGCCGGGTCTACGCGGAGGGTGATCCTGCCGAGGTGCTCACGAGCGACAACGTCCGCACCGTTTTCGGTCTCGAGAGCCGAATCATCCCCGACCCCATCTCGGGTAAGCCGTTGGTGTTGCCGCTCGGGCGCCACCACGTGCTCGACGACGTGTCGACGTGACGGCGTCGAACGCCCCGGGCGGGCGGATCGAATCCGTGGAACAACTCAATGCGATTCTCGGACAGCCCCATCCGACGATCATGGAGAAGCAGACCGCTCACACGACTCCGTTGATCCGTGAATTCATCGAGCAGGCACGGTTTTTTGTGTTCGCGACATCCGATGCGGCCGGAAATTGCGATTGCTCGCCGCGCGGAGACTTGGTCAGTCAGGTTCTGTTTCCCGACGAGAAGACGCTCGTGCTCCCGGATCGTTCGGGCAACCGGCGCGCTGACTCGTACCGGAACATGATCGAGAATCCTCACGTGGGGATCCTCTTTCTCGCGCCCGGGCACGACGAGATCGTGCGCGTCAACGGCACGGCGACTCTGTCCACCGATCCTGATCTGTTGGATTCGATGGCGATGAACGGCAAGCCTGCACAGCTTGCGGTGATCGTGCAGATCGACGAGGCGTATCTGCATTGCGCGAGAGCAATTCTGCGGGCGAAGCTGTGGGATCCGTCGACGTGGCCCGCATCCGATGACGTACCGAGTCTGCGCGACATGATGGCCGAGCAGCACAGCCTGCTGGTCGAGGATCTGGAGCCGGCTCGGCAGGAGGCGTACCGCAAGTACCTGTACTGAGCGCAGATCCGTCACCTATGTCCGATAATGATCCGTGCCTTCAATTGCCTCCTCGCTGTTCTGGATTGCGCTGATCGCGGCCATTGCGCCGATAGTCGCGGGCCTGATCCCGCGTCGACTGGTTCCCGAAGTGGTGTTGCTACTGGTCGCGGGCGCAGTGGTCGGGCCGTTCGCCCTCAACATCGCAGCTGACAGCGAAGCGGTCGGCATCCTGCGCGAACTCGGCCTCGGCATGCTGTTCCTGCTCGCCGGCTACGAGATCGACCGACAGGAACTCAGTGGGCGCGGCGGACGTCGAGCGCTCTACACGTGGCTGTTCTGCCTCGCGCTGGCGTTCACGGTGGTCGCGCTGCTTGGCATGAGGAACGTGATCTCCGCCGAAGCCGCTGTTGCCATCGCGATGACGTCGACCGCTCTGGGCACGCTGCTGCCGATCCTCAAGGACAACAAACTCCTCGACACACGCTTGGGTAAGACCGTCCTCAACCACGGGGCCGTCGGCGAGCTCGGGCCGGTCGTCGCGATGGCGGTGCTGCTGAGTGCCCGTGGTGCCGTACTGTCGCTGATCGTTCTTGCCGTCTTCGCCTTGATCGCTGTCATCGTTGCGGTGCTGCCCGGCAAGCTGATTCACGAAGGCTCGTGGACACATCGCCTGGTGCGGGCAGGGGCGGACACGACGGCGCAGACGACGGTCCGCCTCACCGTTCTGTTGTTGGTCAGCCTCGGAGTGCTGTCGGCCGTGTTCTCACTCGACGTCATTCTCGGTGCATTTGCGGCCGGCTTCATCCTGCGGCGATTGATGCCAGAGGGCGACGAGCGCCTCGAGATCAAGCTCGACGGGATCGCCTTCGGGTTCCTCATCCCGATTTTCTTCATCACTTCAGGCATGGCGATCGACGTCTCGGCGGTCGCCGCCAGTCCCGGCATACTGATTGCGTTTTTGATCCTGATCGTTGTAGTCCGCGGCGTGCCGGTGTTCTTCGTGACCAAGTTCGAGAAGGTCGAACCACCCTTCACCACGCGCGAAAGTGCGCAAGTCGCGTTGTACGGGGCTACCGGCCTGCCCATGATCGTGGCGGTCACGGGCGCGGCCGTCGACGCGCATCAGATGTCCTCGGACAACGCGTCGATTCTTGTCGCGGCCGGGGCGATCACGGTTCTGCTGTTGCCGATGCTCGCCACTCTCTTGACGAAAAAGGAGAAAGTGTCCTGATTCAGAGATCCAACTGCTCGTCGAGCCAGTCGAACATCCGCTGATCCGTCAGACGCCTCGCTTGCTTCGATTATCAGGGGCCGGAGAAAAAGCCGTCGTCGACGTCGATACCGGTTTCCAGCGCCGATATCTCATGGCTGCCCGTTCGGTCCGCCCACCGCAAAGGGATCCCGGTTTCCGCGTCGAACGCCACCGTGGCATCACGGCCGGCCCAATCCGGTGGCATCGCGAATTCCCACGCTCTCCGCCCGTCGACCTCTACTTCCCGCCCTGTCGTGTCGGGTGGGCGTAGGTCGGCGAAAGGTGTGTACGGCCAGGTTCTGTGTATCTGGAGAAGTTGTTCGATATGGATGTCGAGACTGTATCCGCCGTTTCGTCGTTCGAGGACCCCGTCGGTGCGGAACCACGTCTGCTTCTGTCGGTTCTGCAGAAACAGCACTCCCTGCTCGTCTTCGAGACGGATGCAGGTGCGCGGCTTGAACCAGAATTCGAGTCGCACGGAGGGACGACCGCCGGGGGGTCGCCCGCGGAACATCACCCCATGTAGCGGAATCCGTTCCGCCGCTTTGTAACGTCGCGCTACCTCGCTCCACGCAGCGGGCGACTTTCGCGGAGAAGCCTCAGATGGCACATCTGCCGAGGGGGACTGTCCTGACTTGGGGACAACGGCCACCATAAATTGGCCTTCCACGAATAGCGAGGCGGGGACTGCGACGCCGGTGATCTGCTCGGCGAGAGCAAAGGCGCCCTCCAACGCATGCTCACCTGCATAGCCTTGGGCGTCATCGTCGATTCCGATTCCGCCGACATCGAGAATCAAATCCACCATCCGATCGTCCCCGACCACCGGGCTGGATCCGAAGAGTTCGAATTCAGCCACGCGTGTGCCGTTCGACCACCAGATGAACTGGCTGTCGGCATTGACGCTGAGATAGTGCGAAGCCACCTCGCGATCGGATAGAAGGGGCCGCATCAATTCTTCGGAGATAGCGAAGGAACCGCCGTTGATCTGCATCAACAGTGTGCTGTCGTCGCCCACCGCCGCGACTGCGACTACCTGCCCAGCCCCGGCTGTCTCGGGCTGTTCAGTGAGATCGGACATCACCTCGCCGAGTTCGGCGATCCCGATTGCCTCCGATTGTGTGTTCTCGTCGGCGCCGAGGGCACTCAACACCTGTGCGGGAGTGGACCGAGGGATGAGTGCAGCGCAGTACCCGAGAGACAGGCTCGTGTTGAGGTACTGCTGAATCCACACATAGTCGTGATAGGTAGGCACACTCGCACGCTTCCACAGATCGATACCCGACGAATGCCGAACTCCATCGAGCGCACAGCAAATACGCCATCATTCGATCGTTGATTCGAGGGCCTGATTCAGAGATCCAACTGCTCGTCGAGCCAGTCGAACATCCGCTGATCCGTCAGACGCCTCGCCATGGGCTGGCAGTGGAAGTTCGCGCCCTCGGCAGCGGTGAAGGGAACCACCGTCGTCGGTCCGCCGGCGAGGGCGGCAAGCCGCTTGGATTGACCGGGCCAGAATTGCTCGCCTTCCGGATCGGTGATGAGCAGGGGAGTGGAGATCGAGCCGGCGACGTGTTCGAGGTGGTACTTCCGAACCTCGGCGAGAGTGTTGTAGTAGCCGTCGGCGAGGTACGGACGCGCTCGGAAACGCCAGATTCGGGCGCTGTCCTTGGAGAATTTCATTCCCAGCCCTATCGCCATGTCGCGGTCGAAGGCCTCCGACTTCCCCTCGTCGAGCAGCTTCTGCATGTTCTTGGGGATGTGGGCGAGCCACGACGCGGCCACGTCCACGACCCCCGGATCGGCGATCGCTGCCGCGATCCGATGCTCGAACGCCAACGACTGCGGCACCCAGTACCCGCCCTGACTGATCCCGTACATCGCCAGCTTCGACGCATCGACGTCCGGCCGGTCCACGAGATAGTCGACGACGGGCGTGATGACGGCTTCCCAGTCGTGACGGAACGGGATGTTGCGCTCGAAGAGCATCGACTGCTGACCGGGACCGTCGAACATCAACACGTTGTAGCCCCGCTCGAGCGCCCCGGCACCGCCGCTGCCCCACAGCCCGCTGATCGGGCCGTCGCTACCGTTCACCATGATCAACGTCGGCCGTCGCACGTCCCCGGGCGGCCGGAAGAAGTACCCGGGCAGGTAGGTGTCCTCGTAAGGGATCCGGACGCGTTCGACGGGCTGGGAGGTGGTGTCGACGAAGCGGTCCCACGCCTGTCGGTGACGTTTGAAAGTGGGGACCAGAACCGAATCGTCGCTGAGACCGTCGACTGCGTTGATCGCCACACCGAAGTACGACGCCGCCCGCAGGTACGCGTTGGACGCGCTTCGCGAATGCCCGGCCTCGGCTGCCTCATCGGCCTGCCCGAATACCCGTGTGCCGAGGTCGAACCAGGCCTCGTACCAGCCTTCGAGGTCCTTCTCGCCGACGTGAGCGATGGCCGAGAGCACTTCGCCGGTATCTGCCGCGCCGAAGGTGGCTTGCCCGAGAACGACTCGTAGCTCGAAGTCGAAGGACTCGTTGCGATAGAAACCAGCAGTGAACGCCTGGTGCGGATGGGCGAAGAACGACGACGCGAGAGACATGGGCACACCTTCGCTAGTTCGGGGCAGCCATTTTCAGTTGTAGTTCCAGGATCGCCCGAATCGCTTGCCGGAAAACCTGTCAGCGCGGCGACGCCGGGAGCCCGGTGGATGGCGGCCTCGACATCGCAAATGCCAGGGTGCACAACCACAACGACATTCCCAGCACCTGCGCACGTTGAGCGATACCCAGTCCGAGATTACCGCCGCCGGAGACTTCGATGCTGTTGGTCGTCAACATCCACACCGTCGCAAGGGAAGTCAGGATCAGAATGGTCAGACCCGTCGTCCGCAAAGAAGGGTGCTCGCGATACCTGAACGCTCCCACGGTGAATGCGATCATCGCGGTGAAGATCGCGAAGACCGCCACGCTGCTCGTCAACGCGTGAACATGGTGGAGCTGCGGAAGTAGACCGTCGGGTGCGCTCGACGGGCAACCCTCGCCCGAGCATTCGAGGGGGAACGACGCGTCGGCGATGGTCGCGATGCCGAACACCGCCAGCGCAATCCAGCCCGTGACGTAGAGCCTTCGCCGGGGCGTGATCAGCAGACCCAGCGCTCCGGAGATCAACATCAAGATTGCGGACAGGACATCGGCGTTACCGAAGACATCGCGGTATTTCTGGTTCTCGGCATCGAGTTCGCTGAGGAACGATGTCACCGGGTCGAGGCCGGTGTCCAGGAAGAATTCGAGAATCCACGACGAGTAGACGATTCCGCCCAGAGCCAGCGCAGCCACCAAACCCCACCGCGCAACGTTGCGTTCCTTCACGAAATCGAGCTTACGGACCGAGCAGGGCTTTCTGGACGCGTTCGGCCGCTACCAGCGGATCTTCGTGCTCCCAGACGCGGATGACGGTCCAACCCTGCTCTGCCAGACGTGCATCGGTGTCGCGGTCTCGAACCACGTTAGCGGCCAACTTGTCCGTCCACCACTGCGCGTTGTTCTTGGGAAACGTCGCATGCTGCGGGCAGCTGTGCCAGAAGCATCCGTCCACGAACACCGCGACTTTGCGGCGTGGGAATACCAGATCGGCCCGTCGGCGAACACCTTTGACAGGCGCCCGATCCACGAAGTACCGGAGTCCGCGTCGATGCAGCTCGCGTCGAAGTGCGATTTCGGGTTTGGTGTCGCGCCGACGCTGAGCGCTCATCCGAGCGCTGGTGGCAGGATCCGTCGCAGGCACCGTGGTTCTCTCAGCCGTCGGAATCGTCGCTGTCTTCGGGATCGGACCAGGTAGGCGCAAACCTGTTGCGACGCTCCACTTCACCGTGCACGACGGTCACGAAGTCGGTGAACGAGAGCGTCTGAGCTTCGGTGGGGCGGCCGTTGCGCGGCGGCGGTTCGTCGACGTCGAAGAACCGGACTGCACCATCGGGTTCGTAGAGTCCGATGTAGACCTTCTCGAAGAGGTCGTAGCGGGTGTCCTCGGCGCCGAGATCCACCCAGGCCTTTCCGGGAACGCCGACCACCGCGCGCTTGCCCCGGCCCGAGCGCTTCGAGAGCGTCGTGACGTGGTGTGCAAAAGAGGATTTGCCGGTGTCGCTGGTCTTGGTCGGGTCGCCGTCGTCGCACGTGGCGTACGGCTCGAACATGACGGCGACCAACACGCTGTACGGCTGACGCTGATGCAGAACCATTGCCTCGCCACGCAATTCGTGGTCGTTGCGGACTATGTTCTTGGTCCACCGTCCCAGCTTGCCGCTGCGGGGACTGTAGTCCTGGAAGTTGTACGTCTTGATGGAGACGCAGAGGATCAGGCCGAGAGTGGGGTCGAGTGCCTTGACGTCCAAGCGCTTTCGGCCCTTGGCGACATCGACTGTTGCCTCCTGGCCTTCACCGGACGCCGTCGGGGTGATGTTGGGATACAGCGGACGCAGAGCGTCGGCCACCGTCTGTGCCAGTTGATTGGACAGTCGCTGGGCGTAGTTCTTCTTCTCGCCGCGATCGGCGTCGGCCGGGGGCTTGTCGCCCGCGAGTTGCAGTGCACTCCACAGTGGTTCGTGTTCCGGTTCGGAAAACAGCGTTTCAGGTTCGGGGAACAGCGAGTCCGTCATGCTGCGGCCTCGGGGTATCCGCCCATCCGCTCGAGATGGCTTTCGACGTCCTCGATGAAACCGGGGATGAACCGAAGATTACCCATGCGTGCGCGCTTGAGGAAGCCGGCGGTGGCCCGAGCCGACAGCAACCGCGTGTCTTCGAGGAAGCCGCTCAGATCCTCGTAGTCGTACTGGACCGGCCAGGTCGAGGTATGGACGCGGAAGGCCTGGCGGTTACGGCCCCAGGCCGCACTCGGCCAGGCGTCGCCCGGTTCGAGTGGCGTCTCGCCCGCGGCGTCGTATTCGATGGGATCGCTCAACCGGCCACCGACCCACGACGCCATCCGCACGCTCACGGCATTGCCGACGAGCTTCCAGCGATGGCTGTGGCGTAGGCCGGGAACCTCGACGGACGGCAGCGTCCAGTCGGGATCGAAACCCTGCAGTCGCTCGGCATCGACTAGACCGGGAGTGACGATCTCACCTGACGGCAACCGGACTGCCGGCTGACTGGGGATGCCGACGGACGAGCCGCCCTTGAGCGTCGGCACGGCATTGACGGCCCATCCGAGACCGCGAGTGCCTTCGGTCCAGTAGAAGCCGCAGGGGTAGTCCGCGGGATCGCCACCCAGGCGCTCGCCGGCGTCCTGGCCGAACAGGATTTCGCGGGGATCGTCTGTGCGCGAGGCAAGCATGATGACTCGCTGGCGACGCTGGGGGAGTCCGAAGGCGCGGGCGTCGACCACCCGGTACGCCCAGGTGTATCCGAGGTCTTCGAGGGCGTCGGTGATGTGCCGCATGGCGGCGCCCTTGCCGAGCTGGAGCATGAACGGAACGTTCTCGATCAACAGCCAGCGCGGGCCCCTCTTACGCTTGACCAGACGGAACACCTCGTCCACCAGGCCTGAGCGTGCGCCGGTGATGCCTGCCGTTTTGCCGGCCTGAGAGAGGTCCTGGCAGGGGAAACCGGCGGCCACCAATTCGATGTCACTGGGCAGCGCGCGAAGTTTGGTGACGTCACCGTGCAACGGCACGTCGGCGAAACGCGAACGGAGAACTGCCTGCGCGCCCGGATCGATTTCACACAGCAGTTCGGTGTTCCACCCATGTTCCGAGAGCCCCAACTCGAGACCACCGATACCGGCAAACAAACCCACCATGCTCCGCGACGACGTCACAGCACCCTTCCTCACGAACCGACCTAGAAGCACGGTACTCGAGAACTCCGACACCGTTTGCCAACTATTCGGTCCGCGGCGTGCTCCTTACGGAAGAACCGTTGTGAAACGCCTTACATCGAGATCTTCGGGGCCGATCGAAGTCCCTAAAAGGTCCCTGATCGAAGCAATAACCCGAACCAGCGGTGCTCCGTGCCCGTTCGTCCATTACCGTGGTCGGGTGAGCATCCAACCTTCCGGTGACGCGTCCTGGCCCGCGGTATTGACCTGGCAGGCCCACAACGCTCCTCGTATGGAGTCTGTTCGTGTGCAGCTGAACGGAAATCGCATCAAGGCTTCCGGCCGGATCATCGGTGGAGCCTGCAGTGAGCACCCGGCATTCAGCGCGTCGTACGACCTGGTCACCGACGAGGCCGGCATCACCCGCCGGTTGTCCGTGCGGACCGCCCTGGCCGCCGGTGAGCGTCAGATGTCGATCAGCCGGGACGAAGAAGGCACCTGGATGGTCGAGAACGGCGCCAGTCACCAGCGCTCTGCGTTCGATGGCGCACTCGATGTCGACGTGATCCTCAGCCCGTTCTTCAACACGCTGCCCATCCGCCGCGTCGGCTTGCAGAACGACATCGAAGACGCCGAGGTCCCGGTCGTCTACGTCAATCTCCTCGACCTGCGCGTCGAGGGTGCGACCATCACCTACAGCTCCGGCGCCGACGGAATCAGTGTGCTGTCCCCGGTGTCCAGTTCGACGCTGTCCGTCGACACCGAAGGTTTTGTCCTCGACTACCCGGGTCTGGCAACTCGTATCTAGGTTTCGTATCTCCAGGTTGCGTAGTTCTAGGTTGCGGATCGCCGGATGACGCCGCCGCGTCGACCGGCGTCTCGCATCCGGTTGATCCAGTCGGGTTCTCCGGCCTGAACGTCTTCGATGTCCCACCGCTCGTGCGACTCGTAGGCGCCGCGCGCCGCGAACCCTGCGTCCACCAATCGTGCCGTCGAGCCGTTGTCGAGCAAATCGGTACGTGCGCCCTGCAAAAGGTCGAGCGCCTCGTCCAGCGCGACCAGCAGGGCGTCGCGGTTGCCCTCGCACATCGCCCGCACCAGGCCAGGAGCGCTCCCGGCCACGCGAGTGCCGTCGCGAAATGATCCGGCAGCCAGCCCGAGAGCCAGTTCGCCTCCGGCAGCTCCGGTGATCGCAAGCGTTTCCGCGAGCAGGTGAGGCAGATGCGAGATTCGCGCGACTGCTCGATCGTGTTCCAGAGATTCGGCCGGCACGACGACCGAGCCGCAGTCGAGCGCGAGGTCGGCGACCTGCGACCACACGTCTGCGTCGACGCCCTCGTCGGTGGCAACGACCCATACCGCGTCGACGAACAGATCGGCATCCCCGACCGCCCAACCCGAAGCTGACGTCCCCGCCATCGGATGACCGCCCACGAACTTGGCGCTCAAGCCCGCTCGTTCGACCGCGGCCTTCACTTCACCCTTGACGCTGACGACGTCCGTGATCGGATTGTCGGGCGCATGCGCGGCGATTGCCTCCAAGGTGGCGTCGACGGCAGGCATCGGCACGGCGATCACAATGATCGCGCCGCTTTCGTTTGCTCTCTGCAGCACTGAAACCAGATCGGTGTCGGCGTCGAAACCGTCGGCTCGGGCCGCGTCGGCGGACTCGCTGGAACGGTTGTAACCCCACGCCCGGCGGCCGGATCGGACGGCGGCGCGAAGTAGCGAACCGCCGATCAATCCGAGGCCGAGAACGCAGACTGGTGGGGCGGAATCGATCGCAGACACGAGTTCAGGTTGGCACATCGATGCTCGGACTTCACTCACTGGCACCAGGCGGGCTACCGTTGCGCCATGGGTGCACAGCGCGCGGGTAACAAGAGCGCCTCTTCGAACCAGTCGGAGGAGCTTGAAGGCTTCGGTGTCGCGGTGGTCCGTGAAGAGGGGCGTTGGACGGTCAAGGCACTGACGCCCGACGCGTTGACCTCGCTCTCGGCCGCCGAAACGCAGCTGCGTGAGCTGCGAAGTTCGGGTGCCGTCTTCGGTCTTCTCGACGTCGACGACGAGTTCTTCATCGTGTTGCGTCCGGCGCCGTCGGGCACGCAGTTGCTGATTTCCGACGCGACCGCCGCCATCGACTACGACATCGCAGCCGACGTCCTCGACGCCTTGCACATCGAGATCCCCGACATCGACCCGGACGACCTCGACGATGTCGAACCCTGGGAAGAGGGCGATCTGTCCGTGCTGGCCGATCTGGGCCTGCCGGAACCCGTGCTCGCCGTCATTGCGGCCGAGACCGATCTCTATCCGGACGAGCAGTTGGGGATGATCGCGCAGCGACTCGGGTTCGCATCCGAGTTCGGCGCAGCGCTCGACAAGCTCCCGCGCTAGATGACTCTCGCTGACGACCAGCGCATGATCCGTGCGGCCATCGTGGCCGCACGTTCCGCCTCCGACGCAGACGTCCCGGTCGGGGCAGTGGTGTTCGACGCAGACGGCGTTGAAGTTGCTCGGGCCTCCAATGCCAGGGAAGCGTCGTCCGATCCGACCGCGCACGCCGAAATCCTCGCGTTGCGTGCTGCCGCAAAAACCTACGGTGACGGCTGGCGCCTGGAAGGTGCGACGCTTGCCGTGACCCTCGAGCCATGCACGATGTGTGCGGGCGCTCTGGTCCTCGCCCGGGTTTCTCGGGTCGTTTTCGGGGCGTGGGAGCCGAAAACCGGAGCCGTCGGATCATTATGGGACGTAGTTCGAGATAAAAGATTGACCTATCGGCCGCAGGTGCGCGGCGGGGTCCTCGAGGACGAATGCGCTGGGCTTTTGGAAGATTTCTTCCGCGAGCAGCGGGCCTGAATTCGGTATTCCCCATCGAGAGTGATCGCACACTCGGGTAGCCGGATCCATCAATCGAGGGCATGGTGGAGGCAGATGCCGTCAGGGCATCGGCGGATCGTCGGAAGGCGATTCGTTCGCGTTCACAGAGGAGTACTCATGGGAATCGCAGACAAGGCTCAGAACAAGGCCGAAGACCTCGGGGGCAAGGCCAAGGAAGCTGCTGGCAGCGCTACCGGTGACCGGGACCTCGAAAACGAAGGCAAGGGCGACCAGGTGAAATCGGCCGTCAAGGATGCAGGCGAGAAGGTCAAGGACGCCGCTTCCAGCATCAAGGACAAGCTCACGTAATACCGCTCCACCTGGCGATTTCAGCCACGGGCACTCCATCCGGTAAAGTCACCAACGGTGGCGTGTCCGAGCGGCCTAAGGAGCACGCCTCGAAAGCGTGTGACGGGTAACCCCCGTCCGAGGGTTCAAATCCCTCCGCCACCGCCAAAGCTCCCCACCTGTTCACGCAGGTGGGGAGCTTTTTTGTGCTTGGTGGCGCCTATAGTCCCGTTGCTCGGACGACGTCGGGGAATCGGTAGGTTTCATCGAGGACTGATTTGTCGGGGACATAGCTGCGAATGATCAGTCGAAATTTGTCGTGCGGAGCGGGTAGCCAGTTGGCACGAGCATCCGGATCGGTCGGCTCGTCGTGAGACAGGTGCAAGGTGAGCTTCCCGTCACGAAAGACGAGATCGCCCGCGTCAGACGAGATCGCCCGCGTCGAGATTGACGGTGCCGAGGTTGACGCGGTTACCCGGTGCGTCGGCGAGCATAAATGCGTCCTTGTCGTACATGGTCAGAGACCAGAAGCCGCCGCGACTGCGGTCGACGGGTGGGAGCGCGTCTTCTGTGAAGGTCATGGTGTACCGCTCGCGGCCGTGGAGTAACGCTCCGTCGTGGTCGGTACCCCGGATGAGGTAGACAGCCTCGTGAAAGTCGTTGACGTAAATGTAGATGACGGCCGCGAGCGCCCGTCCGAACCAGTCGGTGCCCCACAGGCCACTGTTGCGTTGCCGTTGCCATCCGTTGCCTGCGTCGACCCCGGTTTGGACGTAGCTCGCCGATTGATGGAGGGCGACGTCGGCGCGGAGTGCGGCGCGGTCGAGCAGCGCTCGGTACGACTTGTCCGAACGATACAGTGCGACAAGCGTCTTGGCTTGATCAGCCATCGGGGTGTCTGCTGCGCCCATGGTCGGGTTGAAGTCGAGCATTGCTGCAAGATCAGTCCAGAAAGATTCCGGCTTCACCCATTGAGGTCGACTGGCGTCGGGATCGACCGCCAACATTTCGGCGGTGACGCCCTGAGGGTAGATCGAGTTCGCGGCGTGGGCCTCGTAGCCGAAGGACCGCGGGCCGGGTCGATCCTCGCTGAACGGGTACATGCCGATCTGGTCGAGCACCGACCGCGCCTGCTGCTTGGACGCCTCGGAACGTGCTGCGAAACTGCGAGGGAAGACACCAGCCACGTTCGTCGGTGATCGAAGCACATCGAGGAAGTCTTCCGGCAACTCGCCATCCCAATCAGGTCCGACCAGAAGGAACTTTCCGCCGGGAGTGCCTGTCGCCGAACCAAGTTGGTGAGTCACATTGGTCAGCACGTCGACGATCTGGATAGTCCAGTAATGGCCGTCGGGTACCTCGGTCGGGGTCTGTATCACTGCGGTTTCGTCGGTGAGATCGGCGAATCCTGCGCCGTAGATCGTGTCGTTGTTGGGTGAGACGACCCACCGCTGCGCCGGGCTCATGTAGTCGGTGAGGGCACCTGTGTAATTTTTGGCGGCGCCTGGCAGAAGGCCGAGTTGGAGTCCGGTCTTGCCATCCATGATCTCCCACATGTTTGTACGGCCGAAGGTGTCCACAGCTGGATAGCCCCAGTAATAGACGATCCGGGCGAGGGCTTCCACGTAACTCTCAGCGGCGAGCGTTGCTGGAACTCCGGCCGATCTCGCCAGTTGAGCGTGTGCCGGCGTGAAACCTTGTGCGATTGAGTCGGTCGGGGAGTCCATGAAGTCATGGTGCCGGTGACCGTCCGCTGCATCATCACCCTTGCGGGGTGAACCGGTGAGGAAATCGAAAACCGGTTCTGTGTGCGCAATTCGAACATTCAGGAGCGGCGGGCGATCCACTCTGCAGCGGCGGCATCGATGTCCTGCTTCAGCTTCTCGAAGAACGAAGGTGGCGGGGTGGGGATCAAATCTGCTGCGGTAGTGAGGGATCGACTGAGGGCGATCCGACGCTCGCGTAACTCGTCGTCGGTCAGGAGCGTCAGGTCCGCCATCGCGAGCTCCCTCGATCGGTGTGATTCGTGTTTCGGGCAGACCGTGCGCATCGGGATCGATGCATGATTCGATGCGCACGGCCCAGGCATTCCAGGCTGGGGGCCGGAATGCACAGTCGACTTTACCAAATGATTACTAATGGCTGTAGACGCGGCTCACCCTTCGGTGGTCGTGGAGCACTTTCACAGGGTTCTCCCAGGTCGTAAGTCCTGACAACTGTTGAAGCTGCAACTATCGTCGAGCCCATGAAAAAGATCTGGTGGATCGGCGGAGCAGTAGTTGTGGTCGTACTCGCCCTGCTCGTGGGGCCGTGGGCGTACGGGAAGTTCATCGCTGAAGACGATGCACCGGCGGCCGTGGTGTCCACTGAGGGCGCGGAGGCGGCGTCCGGATCGATCGACGGGCAGTGGACCGTCGTCGCCGGGCAGGGGGACAACCAGACGGCAGCTGGGTACACCGTGCACGAGATTCTCAACGGATCGAGTGTGACCGTCGTCGGAACCACTGGCGAGGTGAGCGGAAACGCGGTTGTCGAGGGTGAAAAGCTCACTTCCGGCGAAGTAACGGTGCAGGTGGCAAGCATCAAGACCGACTCGGATCGGCGCGACGGCCAGTTCACGGGCAATGTGATGGATACCAGCACGTATCCGACGGCGACGTTCACGATCGACTCGCCGGTGGACTTGTCTGCTGTACCGACGGACGGAACAACGGCGACGGTCACGGTGTCAGGAACGCTGACGCTCAAGGGTCAGTCCAAGCCGGTGTCGGTCGACATGACCGTGCTGCATTCGGGTGATTCGCTGATCGCATCGGGCTCGATTCCGGTCACCTGGACCGATTTCGGAGTCGAGCCTCCGTCCCTCGGTTTCGTCACCGTCGACGGCAGCGGTTCGGTGGACTTCCTGGTCTCACTCGCCGCGAGCTGAATTACGTCCACCCGATTCGCACTGCTTCGGGGCGGGCAGGGAAGATTAAGGACATGACCTTCCTTTCTTCTTGTCCGTTCCGAAGGCAGTGTGCGATCTCTGCCCGGACGGAATGAACAGGTGATGCCCCGGTGGAGACCGTTCCGAACGGGCGAAGACCCCGATCCACGGTTCACGCTCGCCAATGAGCGGACATATCTGGCTTGGATCCGCACTGCAACGGCCTTCGTCGCGTCGGGCGTCGGACTCGAAGCGTTCGGCGGCGACATTCTCAATCCGACGGTTCGATCCGGCTTGGCCGCGTTGTTGCTCGTCGGCGGTGCTCTGATCGCCATCACTTCCTTTGTCCACTGGATCAGCGCCGAGCGTGCACTGCGAACTGAGCGCTCGTTGCCGGTGCCGCTCATGGCGCCGGTCGTCGGCATCGTGCTGGTGATCTGCGCGACCGTCCTGGTGGTCGAGGTCGTGAACTGATTGACCGCGCTGGAACCGTCGGAAGGTGTCAAGCCTCCGGACAAGGGCTTGCAGTCCGAGCGCACATCGCTCTCGTTCGTGCGTACGAGTCTGTCGATCCTCGGCTTGTCTGCCGCCTGTCTGAGATGGTTGCCGCCGTTCGGGTCGGTGGCCCTGATCGGCCCGTCCGTCGCTGCCGTGCTCGTCGTCGCGGTGACGGTCTACGAACGTCGGTCGCGGCCCAGGCGGTTGGCCCAGTTTTCGGCCGAAAAGGCAACGCCCGCTTTGGGTATGGGAGCAACTCTCGCGGTCGCTCTGCTCCTGCTCAGTGCGACGGGGCTGTGGATTCTGCTGAAGTGACCTCGGCTTTCGGCGCCCAGCCGGGCGGGCCGAACACGTAGCCGGCTCGCTGCCGCCACGATGTCGACGCCTTCCAATCACGAGCAATGGCAGCATATTCGCGCGTTTGGAGCTTCCAGATGTTGTACGTTCCGACCGGCGTCGTGAGTCCGTAGGTGGGCCGGTGGGTTTCGGCTGCGAAGGTTCCGAACATCCGGTCCCAGATGATGAGGATTCCGGCGTAGTTGCGGTCGAGGTACTCGGCGTCGGAGCCGTGGTGTACGCGATGGTGTGACGGCGTGTTGAAGATGAATTCGATGGGCCGCCAGAGTTTTCCGACACGTTCGGTGTGGACGAAGAACTGGTAGACGAGGCTGACGGAGAAGCCGACGAACACCATCCACGGCGGGATCCCGAGGAACGGCAACGGCAGCCACATGATGATCTCACCGCTGTTGTTCCACTTCTGCCGCAGTGCGGTGCTGAAATTGAAGTACTCGCTCGAATGGTGAGCCTGGTGTGTGGCCCAGATGACTCGAACTCGGTGTGCGATGCGGTGATACGCGTAATAGAGGACGTCGATTCCGAGCAGCAGGATCACCCAGGTGTACCAGGCAGTCGGCGAGAGGTGCCAGGGAGCGAGATACACCCAGATTGCGGAATAGCCGATCAGCGCCAGCACTTTCCAGAAGGTGCTCGTTGCGATCGACACGAGTCCGAGTAGAACGCTGGTTCTGGCGTCGGCGCTTCGGTAGCCGCCCTGTGCCGGCCGTGCGCGTCCGTCGGCGTCGTCGGGATGATCTTCGAGCGCACGGGCCGCGAACCATTCGATTGCGAGGAAGATGACAAACGCGGGGATTGCGAGCGTAACGGGATCATGGAGCGGTTCGAGCAGTGACTTCCATGATTCGAGAAGGGTTTCCCACACGCGATTTGTCCTGTTCTTTAGCTCCGATCGTTACATCATGCATCAAAATGTAACGTCATGGAACCCTTTGCGGCGAAGAACTCGCAGGTTTGTTGCGACTATTCATAGAACGATGGTAGGAATTGCCGGTGCATATCACCGCGAAGGTGGACTACGCCGTGCGGACTCTGGTCGAGCTCGCGGCAGTCGGTCCTGACCCGGCCAAGGCCGAGTTTCTCGCCAAATCCCAGGTAATACCCCACAAGTTCCTGGAAGCGGTGCTCTCGGACCTGCGGCGGGGCGGCTTGGTCAACAGCCGTCGAGGCCCGGACGGGGGATACTGGCTCGCTCGGTCCGCGGACGAGATCACGATTGCCGACGTCATACGAGCTGTCGAAGGACCGCTGGCTTCGATTCGGGGTCAGCGACCGGAAGACGTCGACTACGGGGGACCGGCAACGCCCCTCAAGGAGGTGTGGATTGCAGTGCGAGTCAACCTCCGTGCTGTGCTCGAAAATGTCACACTCACCGATGTTGCAGGTGGAGAGTTGCCCGAGTTCATTCACGAACTGACGGCAGATCCCGAGGCGTGGAATCGGCGCTGATACAGCCCGGTTTCAGTGTGCTCGTCGACGCGGAACTGCCATAGGAGCAGTGTTCGCGGTGTTGCCTCCCGCGGATTTTGCGTCGTACATCAGATGATCGGCTGCAACGATTGCTCGGGAGAACTCGTTGTAGTCGAACTCTTCCTGATGTGGGATGAAAGGTAGCGTCGCTGCGCCGACGCTGACCGTGGCCAGGGGGTCGTCGGAGGCGTTCACCACGGCTTTGGGGAGCGTCGCGATTCGTTTGCGAAGTCCGTACGGAGTACCGATCATCACAACGGTGAACTCCTCGCCGCCGGTGCGCGCGGCGTAACCGAAACCGTTCACATGCGCCTGCAGGCGCGTTCCGGTCCGGATGATGACGGCGTCACCGACTTCGTGGCCGAACGTGTCGTTCACCGCCTTGAACTTGTCGATGTCGACGACGGCAACAGCAATGTCGGCACGATTTGCCGACGCGACCGACCAGATGCGCTCCGACATGTCCCACAGTCCT
This sequence comes from Rhodococcus sp. SB1D, assembly GCF_048573875.1. Classification (NCBI taxonomy): domain Bacteria; kingdom Bacillati; phylum Actinomycetota; class Actinomycetes; order Mycobacteriales; family Nocardiaceae; genus Rhodococcus; species Rhodococcus sp. SB1D. The sequence goes on along the minus strand of NZ_JBMAIQ010000012.1, from coordinate 118,593 downwards.
CGTCGGTTCAACAGGCCGGTAAGCGCATCCACTTTGGATCCCGTTGCGCGCGCGAGTAATTGCCGCCAAGTGAACTGAATTGTGGCCGGAATGAAGATCACGGCACACAGGACGACGTCCGTGCGTGCGATCACGCTGGTTGTCGAGTAGTCGCCGTTCGTCAGGCCGAGCACCGTCAGGGCGATGACAAATGTCGTGGCAAAGGCGAGATGGAAGGCCAACCAGCGGTAATCGAGAAAATAGGTGAAGTAGGCGCCGGTGGCGACAAAGAGTGCCGCGCCGAAGAGGGCGGCGTTATGGCTGGTGAAGGTGATGAGAACCGAGGCAGTTCCGAGATCCGCCCACAGTCCGTAGAGCTTGAGCATGCGTGAACCTCTGATTCGGCCGACAAACCAGAGAATCGTAGGGATCAGGTTGACGGCCGCAATGCCGACGAGCCAACTGCGCGCAAACGGTCCGTCCGGGCCCTCTCCGCTGAGGAGAAACAGGAACGCCACGATCGAGAAATTGAGTGAGCAGAACCCGATGGTGAGACGGACGAGACGTAGTACGGAGCCTCGTCCGGACTTCGATCCCCACAGCATCACCGTGGACGAAACCGGCCAGGTGTGCAGGAGCGGGTCCATCAGATTCCTTCGCCGAGCAAATTACGGTTAATTCACCGCAAAGTATGTCAGGCCATGTTGATTCACGCGTCAACTTGGCAGGCGGCGTCAGGCTGCGGAGTTGCTCGCAACTCTCTCCGTCGCGCTGTTCAGGCATTTGCCGTGCGTGAGTGTGAGGTACGCCTCGAGTTTCCGTGCCGTGTGTTCGATCGCACAATATTGCAGACCTCTGCAAAGTTGCAGAGCTCTGCAAGTTCGGTACCGTGTTGGGGTGATCATCGAACAAGGCCTTCGTGACCGCAAGAAGGCAGCAACCCGTGCCGCACTCAGCGGCGCGGCAGCACGGCTCGCTCGTGCGCTGGGGATCGAATGCGTCACCGCTGACGCAATCGCCTCCGAGGCCGGAGTGTCGACGAGGACGTTCCACAACTACTTCTCCAGCAAGGAGGAGGCAGTGCTCGCCAGTTTCGAGGAATCGGTGAACCTGTGGATCGAGGCGCTTGCGTCGCGGCCCGCGGACGAACCTATTCTCGACGTCCTCGAAGAACTTGTGGTCGAAATCGTGAACGACTCAGGTCCGAGTGGGAGTGAGAAGGCAAGTATCTGGCTGCTGTCGGATTCGAGTCCCGCGCTCTACCGGGATGCCGCAGACATGCATCAGCGGATCAACCGTGCAGTAGTTCAGGCATTGGCGGAACGCACCGGTACCGACGCCGAGAAGGACCTGTACCCGACGCTCCTCCTGGGAGCGGTGGGCGGAGCCGCTAAATCGGTGATCGACGTCTGGACTGGCGGAAAGTCGGAGGCTTCCAGTCCGGAAGAGTTGGTTCACGACGCTTTTAGGCAGATTCGTGCCGGGTTGCCCGCGCCGCCGCCTGCCCCTGAGATGTCGCGTCCCTGAGATGTCTCGTCTCTGAGCCCCACACGTAATACCTGTCCACGTACACGCACCGAAACAGCAAGGAGCCCGTCGTGGCCACCTATCTTTATCGGATCGGCAAGTTCGCCTACCGGCGAAAAGGCGCGGTCCTCAGCGTTTGGCTGATAATCCTGGTCCTGATGGGCGTCGGGGCAGCGACTCTGTCCGGCCCCACCAAGGATTCGTTCTCCATTCCGGGAACCCCGGCGCAGCAGGCGCAAGACCTGATGGCGGAGCGTTTTCCAGACGCGCCCAATCCTATGGATTCGCTGAGCGCGCGATACGTAGTGCAAGCTCCGGCAGGCACGACGCTGGCCGATCCGGCGAACGTCAAGGCCATGGACGACATGCTCGCGAGTATTCGTGGCATCGACAAGGTCGCCGACTCTGCCAAGGTGGACCCGGCGACTGCCACTCCGGAACAGGCCGCGAAGGCGTTGGTCAATCCGGTTACCGGCAACGACTCCATGGTTGCGATGTTCAAGGAAAAGGCTGCTGCGGCTGGATCTTCCGAGACACAGGCCGTGGACGACGCGCGTGCGTTGTCGCCGCTCAGTGCCGACGGCACAGTCGGGTACGTCGAGGTTCCGTTCAGCGGTGACTTCGCCGATCTCGATCAGGCGTTGCGTGATTCGATCAACTCCGCAGCCGATGTCGGTCGGGCCGAGGGACTCAACGTCCAGGTCAGTGGTTCTGCTGCTCAGGAAGCGGAGATGCCCGGTGGTGTCACCGAGCTGATCGGTATCGCCGTTGCCGCAGTCGTTCTGGCCATCACGTTCGGTTCGCTTGTGGCCGCAGGGCTTCCGCTCCTCACCGCGATCATCGGTATCGCTATCGGCAGCCTCGGAATCACGGTTGCCACCGGATTCATGGATCTCAGTTCGATGACTCCGACGCTGGCGATCATGATCGGTCTGGCCGTGGCGATCGACTACTCGCTGTTCATCATGTCCAGGTTCAGGCATGAGCTCACCCTCACCGACAACCGTGCCGAAGCAGCAGGTCGCGCTGTCGGAACTGCCGGTTCCGCAGTGGTATTCGCTGGTTTGACGGTCATCATCGCGCTGGTTGCATTGCGCGTCGTCGGCATCCCGTTCCTCTCCGATATGGGTGCGGCAGCGGCCTTTACCGTGCTGATCGCGGTTCTGATCGCCTTGACCTTGCTGCCTGCGATCCTGGGTATGTTCGGACGCAAGGCTTTTGCCGGCAAGATTCCCTTCCTCAGCAAGCGCGCAGAGGAGTCCGAAGACGAAGATTCGGGCAAGCCGAAGTTGGCTCTGCGCTTCATCAGTGCCGTCGTCCGTCGTCCGCTCGTGCCGCTGATCGGTGGAGTAGTGCTTCTGGGCGCATTGGCTCTGCCCGCAACGGGATTGAGCCTGGCACTGCCGTCGGAGGCCACCGGTGACCCGGCGACCAGTGCGCGTCAGGCATACGACCTGATCGACGAGGGCTTCGGTGACGGTCGCAACGGACCGCTCATCGCCGTTGTCGACGCGAAGGGGGCCAGCGTTCCCGCCGGGGAGGCCTTTGCGGAGGTCGTCTCGACCATCTCGGGCTTCGATGACGTCCAGAACGCACAGGTCGTCGGGGTCAACGAGGCCGGCGACACCGCGCAGGTACTGATCACTCCGAAGAGTGGTCCGACCGACCCCGCCACGATGGATCTGGTGTCCAGCCTTCGTGGAGCCGAAGGCGGACTCAACGATTCGATCGGCGTCAGCTACGGCATCACCGGTCAGACCGCACTCGAAGGCGACGTCTCGGACACGCTGAAGGATGCATTGGTGCCCTACCTGGCCGTCGTCGTCGGCCTTGCATTCATCTTGTTGCTCTTGGTGTTCCGTTCGATCCTGGTTCCGCTGACGGCGACGCTCGGCTTCCTGCTCAGCGTGCTCGCGACATTCGGTGCGACGGTGGCGATCTTCCAGCACGGTTGGTTGGGCATCATCTCGAACCCGCAACCACTCGTGAGTTTCATGCCGATCTTCCTGATCGGTGTGGTGTTCGGACTCGCGATGGACTACCAGGTGTTCCTCGTGACGCGTATGCGTGAGGAGTACGTCCACGGCGCGAGCGCGAAGGAGGCCGTGACCATCGGCTTCAACCATGGCGCCCGGGTCGTCAGTGCGGCCGCGGTCATCATGATCTCCGTGTTCGGTGCCTTCATCGCGGAACCGAACTCGTTCATCAAGTCGATCGGCTTCGCGCTTGCCGCGGCGGTGTTCTTCGACGCCTTCATCGTGCGCATGGTGATCATCCCGTCCGTCATGGCACTGCTCGGCGACAAGGCGTGGTGGTTGCCGAAGTGGCTGGACAAGATTCTGCCGAACGTCGACATCGAGGGTGAGAAGCTCAGCAAGGCCCTCCGTGAAGAAAAGGAAGCGGAGCTTCAGTCCGCATCTGCTTGATCTCTGCTGTGCGCCTTTATTAACCCCCCGCGGTTAATAAAGGCGCACAGCAGTTTTTGTGTATCGAAATATCCAGCGGCACATGTCGGCCAGGATTGGTAACCTTCGCTCACTATGCTGATCAGGCTGCTGCGCACTTATCTGATGCCGTACCGGGGTGAACTCACGGGCGTTGTCGTCCTGCAGTTTATTTCGACTATGGCGGCCCTTTACCTTCCGAGTCTCAACGCCGACATCATCGACAACGGCGTGACGAAAGGCGACACCGGCTACATCCTCTCCACCGGCGGGATGATGCTGATGGTCACGCTCACGCAGATCCTGTGCTCGGTGGGTGCCGTCTTCTTCGGTGCGCGAGTCGCCATGGGCGTCGGACGCGATCTCCGGGCTTCGGTGCTGCATCAGGTCGGGACCTTTTCGGCCCGAGAGGTCGGGCACTTCGGTGCGCCTTCGCTGATCACCCGCAACACCAACGACGTCCAGCAAGTGCAGATGATGGTCGTGATGAGTTGCACCATCCTCGTCATGGCGCCGATCATGTGCGTCGGCGGCATCATCATGGCTCTGCGTCAGGACCTGAATCTGTCCTGGATCCTGGGGATCAGCGTCCCGCTTCTCGTAGTCTCGATGGGTTTCCTGATTGCCCGGATGGTCCCCGGATTCAGGGTCATGCAGGGCCGCCTCGACGCCGTCAACCGTGTTCTTCGCGAACAGATCACGGGCATCCGCGTCGTCCGAGCGTTTGTACGGGAACCGTACGAGGTAGAGCGTTTCGGCGATGCCAACCGTGAGCTGACGGAGACTGCACTCGGCGTCGGCCGCCTCATGGCACTGATGTTCCCGCTCGTGATGCTGATCAGCAATGTCACCAGCGTCGCGGTCATCTGGTTCGGTGGCCATCAGATCAACGAGGGCTCGATGCAGATCGGCTCGCTCACCGCGATGCTCAGCTACATCATGCAGATCCTGATGGCCGTCATGATGGCCACCTTCATGGCGGTGATGCTGCCGCGTGCGTCGGTGTGCGCCGAACGTATCTCCGAGGTGCTCGACACGGATTCGTCGGTGATTCCGCCCGAGAACCCGGTCCGAGAACTGAAGGACCCGGGAGTCGTCGAACTTCGTGGCGCTCAGTTCCAGTTCCCCGGAGCCGAGGAACCTGTATTGCGCGACATCACGTTCCGTGCCGAACCCGGCAAGACGACGGCGATCATCGGCGGCACCGGATCGGGAAAGACCACTCTGCTTAACCTGATTCCGCGGTTGATCGACTCCACCTCCGGATCGGTATCGGTGGGAGGAGTCGACGTCCGCGACATCGACACGGAACTGCTCTGCTCGGTGATCGGTCTCGTCCCGCAGAAGCCGTATCTGTTCTCGGGCACTGTCGCCACCAATCTCCGCTACGGAAACCCCGAAGCTACCGACGAATGGCTGTGGGAGTGCCTCGAGATCGCCCAAGCTGCCGACTTCGTCCGCGCCATGCCCGAAGGCCTGGACACACCGGTGGCACAAGGCGGTACGACGGTATCGGGCGGTCAGCGTCAGAGACTCGCCATCGCCAGAGCGTTGGTGCGTAAGCCACAGATCTATCTGTTCGACGATTCCTTCTCGGCACTCGACCTCACTACTGATGCGAGGCTGCGTGCGGCGCTCCGGCCGGTCACGCAAGACGCCTGCATCGTCGTTGTCGCGCAGCGTATTTCCACCATCGTGGAAGCCGATCAGATCATCGTGCTCGACGACGGCGCCATCGTGGGGATCGGCACGCACGACGAACTCGTGGTCAGTTGTCCCACCTACGGCGAAATCGTCGCCTCTCAGCTAGCCGTACAGGACGCATCATGAGCAATCGACCGACTTCCTCGCCTCCCATCGGCCCGCCCGGCGGCGGCGATCCCACAAAGAAGGCCATGAACTTCGGCCCTTCGCTCAAACGTCTCCTCGGTCGCTTGAGCCCCGACAAGCCGATCGTCGTCCTGATCTTCGCTTTGGTGACCGCAAGCGTCGTACTTTCCTCGATCGCTCCGAAGATCCTGGGAAACGCCACCAACCTGATCTTCGACGGAATCGTCAGCAAGCAACTCCAGCCGGGGACGACCAAGGAACAGGCTGTCGAAGGATTGCGCGCTTCGGGGCAGGGTCAGCTCGCCGACATGGTGTCCGGCATGGCAGTTGTGCCTGGTACCGGAATCGATTTCGACGCAGTCGGCAAGGTCTTGATGATCGTGCTGCTGCTGTTCGTCTGCGCGTCGCTGTTCAGTTGGCTGCAGGCGTATCTGCTCAACATCGTGGTCCAGCGAACCGTTCGTCGTCTGCGTGAGGACGTCGAGCAGAAGATTCACCGACTTCCCTTGCGGTACTTCGATACCCATGCCCGCGGTGATGTTCTCTCACGCGTGACCAATGATATCGACAACGTCGCGCAGAGCTTGCAGCAGACGCTCAGCCAGTTGGTCATGTCGGTGATGACCGTCCTCGGCATTCTGGTGATGATGCTGTGGATCTCACCTCTGCTCGCCTTGATCGCGGTGGCAACTGTTCCGCTGTCGATCATGGTGACGGCGTTTATCGCGAAGCGTTCACAGAAGCACTTCGTGGCGCAGTGGAAGAGCACCGGCGGAATCAACGCGCAGGTCGAGGAAGCATTCAGCGGCCACGAGTTGGTCAAGGTGTTCGGTCGCCAGCAGGAGGTCGAGGAGCGCTTCCGCAAGCAGAACGAGGATCTGTACGAGTCCAGCTTCAAGGCGCAGTTCATCTCCGGTCTGGTCATGCCGGCCGTGATGTTCCTGGGCAACCTCAACTACGTCGCCATCGCAGTGGTGGGTGGCATGCGCGTCGCATCCGGAACGATGACGCTCGGCGATGTGCAAGCGTTCATCCAGTACTCGCGGCAGTTCACCCAGCCGCTCACGCAGATAGCGTCGATGACCAATCTGCTGCAGTCCGGCGTCGCTTCGGCCGAGCGGGTCTTCGCGCTGCTCGACCAAGACGAGCAGTCGGAGGACCCGAAGAGCGCGAAGTCGCCCACTGTCGACAAGGGTCGCGTCAAGTTCGAGAACGTCACCTTCAGTTACAAGCCGGAACAGCCGCTGATCGAGGACCTGTCCCTGACTGCCGAGCCGGGCCAGATGGTTGCGATCGTCGGACCCACCGGCGCAGGCAAGACCACCCTCGTCAACCTCATCCTGCGGTTCTACGAACTCAATTCGGGCCGAATCACTTTGGACGGCATCGACATCGCCGACATGACGCGAGACGATCTGCGCTCACGGATCGGCATGGTTCTGCAGGACGCATGGCTGTTCGGTGGAACCATCCGCGAGAACATCGCCTACGGCAAGCCTGGTGCCACCGACGAGGAGATTCGTCGCGCGGCCGAGATGAGCTACGTCGACAAGTTCGTGCACTCTCTGCCTGAGGGTTACGACACGGTCATCGACGAGGAAGGCAGCAACGTCAGTGCCGGCGAGAAGCAGCTCATCACCATCGCCCGCGCCTTCATCTCGCAGCCGTCCATCCTGATCCTCGACGAGGCGACCAGTTCGGTGGACACACGCACCGAACTGCTGGTCCAGAGCGCCACCGCGGTTCTGCGCAACGACCGCACCAGCTTTGTCATCGCGCACCGTCTTTCGACAATTCGTGATGCGAACCTGATCGTGGTGATGGAGGAAGGCCGGATCGTGGAGCAGGGGAGCCATGAGGCTCTGCTCGAATCCCGCGGCGCGTACTTCCGTCTGTACAACAGCCAATTCGTGGGCGCGGAGATCTGATGCCTCAGTAGACTGGAGCAGACTTGGTCCGCTGGGTGGACCACATTCTGTGTACTGGAGGCGCTCGGCGATGCATTCGTTGCTGGGGAAAGCGCGCCTGATACTCGATTCCTTCGATGCGGATTCGGGTGCGCTGTCGCTGACCGAACTTGCGAATCGGAGTGGTGTTGCGAAGGCGACGGTGCATCGAATAGCCGGTGAACTGGTGTCTCTTGGTCTACTGGAACGGGTCGGAACCAAGTACAGGTTGGGGTTACGGCTCTTCGAACTGGGGCAGTTGGTTCCTCGTCAACGTATTCTGCGCGAGGTGTCCTTGACGTATGTGCAGGATCTTCACGCGGCGGCCCGGGAGACGGTTCACCTCGCGATTCGCGACGGCCTCGATGTTCTGTACATCGACAAGATCTCCGGTCATCACGGGGTGGACCTGCCGTCGCGGGTGGCTGGCCGGCTGCCGATGTATGCCACGGCAACCGGCAAAGCGATACTCGCGTACTCACCGGATTCCGTTTTTCGAGCGGTAACAGGCAACGGATTTGTCGAGTTCACCGATCGGACGGTGAACTCGGAAGACGGGTTACGTAGGCAACTCGACGCTGTTCGTTCGCAGCAGTTGGCGGTCGAGACCGAGGAGGTTCGCCTGGGAACATCGAGTATCGCTGCCCCGATCTTCGGTGGACTTGGTGAAGCAGTTGCCGCGATCGGTGTGTCGAGTCCGCGGTATCGAATGGACACCGAGCGTTTTGCCGAACCGTTGCGCGCGGCGGCCGAAGGGATCAGCCGGAAGGTATCGGTTCTCGAACGCTCGGCATAACCGTTTTATCGACGCACGCAGAGCAGCGCGATCACGCCGAGAACCGAAGCCCCGGTCATGGAGATGGCCACGGCAAGACTGGTGTTGCCGAGAAGGCCGACGATGGGCGCAACCACAGCGGCAGCGCCGAACTGCGCAAATCCGATCAGCGCGGCTGCTGAGCCTGCGGCTTCTCCGTGACGGGACAGTGCAACCGCCGGTGCGTTGGGCATGACAAAACCCGTTGCGCAGAGCATCAGCAGGATGGGGACGGCAAACCCGACGAATCCCCACGAGTTGGTGGCGGCAACAACAACAAATGCAGCGCCGACGGCACTACTGCCCCACATTGCCCAGATCGTGATGGAATTCGGCGACCACCGGCCGAGAAGCACGACGTTGAGCTGGGACGAACCGATCAGAACGACGGCGCCGCCGGCAAAGGCAAATCCGTATGCGGTGGGGCTCAGTCCGAACTGTTCCTGCATCACGTAGGACGACGCGGCGATGTACGACCACAAAACGCCGCGGCCGAGACCGCACACGAGCACCAACACCATGAAGTGGGCATCCTTGCCGAGCGCAATGTAGTTTCGCGCGATGGCGCCGATGCCCTTGCCCGACCGATTCTCGGGTGGAAGTGTTTCCGGCAGCGATACTGCCGCGAGTGCGATCATCGCGATGCCCAGGATGAAGAGAGCGAGAAAGACTCCGCGCCACTGTGTTACGGACATCAGTGCCCCGCCGATGGAGGGGGCCAGGATGGGCGCTACGCCCATGACCAACATCAGCCGCGAAAGTACAACTGCCGCATCGTGTCCGGTGAATAGATCACGAACGATTGCCATCGCGATCACGCCTGTCGCGGCGGCGCCGAAACCTTGAAGGGTTCGCAGCGCAGTGAGGACTTCGATGGACGGAGCAAAGAAGCAGGCCAACGACGCGCCGACGTGAATTACTGTGCCCACGAGCAGGGGACGTCGACGTCCGTAGATGTCGGACAGTGGGCCGATGAGCAACTGGCCGAAAGCCAGACCCAGCAGTGTGCCCGTCAGGGTCAGCTGAACCATCGTGTCCGACGTGCCGAATTCCTGCGTGATCTGTGGCAGCGCAGGAAGATACATGTCGACGGTGAACGGCCCGAGGGCGGTGAGAATTCCGAGAAGCAGTACCAATCGGATCCGTGCACCGCCCGTCGGGGCGATCACTGTTCGTTCAGTTGTGCTGTTGGTCAAGGAAACCCGAAACTACACTGTAGTAGTCGTATGGTCGTTCTTCCTGAAGATGATGCGACGCCTTGTCCATGATGTAGAGATGGCCATGGGGAATCATCCGCGCAAGCATGAGCGGGTAGTCCGGGGTGAGGAATGCGTCGTGCATGCCCCAGGCGAAGAGCGTCGGCGCCTGGATCTGGCCGAGTTCAGCTGTGAGATCCTGCCAATCGCCACGAGGTGAGTCCGCCGAGGCAGCCAGGGCCATTTCTTCGGGGTCGAGACTTTGCTCGTATCGCATCTGGAGGGTTTCGGCGGGCAACTTCGATCCGTCGAACCATTCGAGACTGGTGATCAAGGTGCGGAGTTTTTCGAGGGTGGGGCCGGTGCCGCCGTAGTAGACGTCGCGGGCGTTGCGGCCACGACGGCCATCCTCGGGGAGCGGCGCGAGTGGACCGTAGAAGACGGGCATGCTGCCCGTGATCACCAGGGAGCGAACGCGTTCCGGGTACTTTGCCGCAAGATTGAGCGCTATGGTGCCGCCCCACGAGTTGCAGACGAAGTCTGCGCGTTCGATTCCGAGTTCGTCGAGCAGGGCAACCACCTTGGCGGCGTGGAAGTCCCACATTGGGCCGGCGATGGTGCACTTGTCGGACCGACCGTATTGCAGCAGATCAACGAGAATCGCTCGTCGATCCGAGGCGAAGAGCGGTGCCACTGGCCCGAAGTCGGACCACGCAGTGCAGCCGGGGCCGCCTCCGTGCAGGAAAATCGTGGGGTCGCCCTCGCCGAGGTCGTAGTAATGGAATGTGACGCCATCTGCTTTGGCGTACAAGCTCTTCGGTTGATCAGCCATGGCTATACCTGACCTCGAGGTGAGCGGTATGGGAAGTATCGCGGTCCGGCAGGCGAACCCGGTTCGTGGCTGTGAGACTTCCGAATGCCTAGCGTGCTGGCATGAGAACAGAACTCGAGCACGCGCGTGATCGCGCGGAGGCGATGATCGGTACGCGGGAAACGCGAGAGTTGGGAACGGTGCGTCCGGCGGAGTCGGTTGCGTTTGCGGTTGCCACCGCCGAGACGGACCCCCGGTTTCTCGACCCGGAGCACCCGGCATTTGCCGTCCATCCGATGTATCTGCCTTCGCTTTTGCGAGGACCGCAAGGTGGCTCCGATCGAGAGTACCGAGCAGACGGCATGTTCCGTGACGAAGTGCCGGGCACAGACGGTATCGACGTGCGCTTGATGGCCGGCGGGCAGAGTGTGACTTTCTTGCGACCTGCCCCGCTGGGTGAGGCTGTCGTCGTAGGGCGAGTACTCGATACCGTGACGACCAAGGGCCGGGCTCCGGACGAGTTTCTGCTGCTCTCGGTCACCAAGACTTACCGGGGTGCGCAGTCCGGCGCATTCGCCGAGGTCGTCGAGAAGTTCATCGTCCGATGACCGAAACAGTAGTCGTGGGCACGCCGATCGAATCGGTGACCTTGGTCTGCGATCCGGTTCGGATCCTTCGATTCGGGGCGTCGACGCACAATTCGCACCGTATTCACTACGACGCCTCCTATGCGCAGACGGAGGGGTTGTCCGCACCGGTGGTCATGGCCCAGTTGCAGGGCACGCTGTTCTTTCGTGCCGCGTCACACTTTGCCGGTGGATACGAAGGAGTTGTGTCCGTCTCCTGGCAGAATCGTGCGCCCGCGCCCGTCGGAACCACACTCGAGGTGTCGGGTGAAGTGTCCCAAATCAACAGTGACCAACTAACTTTGGCATTGCGGGAGCATTCGGACAATGGCGTGCTGTGTGCCGTCGGAACCGCTGTGGTGGTCCGGGTCTGCTGAGCGAACCGAATCCATTGGCGTAGACCGCAATCTCACCCAAGATCTGTTTCATTCAAACGTTCAGTGTCGAGAGGACTTCACATGACTGGTGTCGAGGCGTCGGAAGCCACGTTCGCGCTGCCCGAGCGGCCACGAGCGGCCGGTCGGCAGGATTGGACGGCATGGCCGGGTTACAACGCAGCCGGCAGCGGATACCGCGGTTACTGGTACCCGGTCACGTGGTCGAACCACATCACCAAAGACCCCAAGAGCTTCACCATCTGTGGCGAAAAGCTGGCGATCATCCGCGACGCAGGCAAGGCATATGCCCTGCACGATCGGTGCCCGCACCGCGGCGTTCCGTTGTCCGAGGGCGATCAGCAGTTCCCGGGAACTGTCAGCTGCCCGTACCACGGCTGGACGTACCGGCTCACTGACGGCAAGCTGGCCGCGGTCATCACCGACGGTCCGGATTCCAAGATCTGCGGCAAGCTGAACGTCCAGACCTATGCGATCGAGGAGCGACTCGGTCTGGTGTGGGTGTACATCCCGATCGCCAACGAGCCGGCGCCGTCCATCGACGACCAGTTGCCGCGTGAGCTGGTGGAGAACAAGGGTATCGTCGGTGGTCGGATTCAGCCCCGAGAAGGCAACTGGCGCTTCGCATGTGAGAACGGTTTCGACGAGGGACATGCGAAGTACCTGCACCGCACCGCATTGTGGCGTCTGTTCAAGCCGATGCCGACGTGGAACATCACGAGCATCGTTCCGGAGGGACGCTGGATCTACCGCGTGCAGGAAGAGGTGTACTGGGAGGCGGAATTCCCGGGCGTGGGAACCTGGACGAACAAGCGGTGGTGGAAGAAGAAGCCGGACGAGACCCAGATTTCGCAGATCGGAAACGTCGGCGCCGGTCTGGACGTCAATCCTGTGATCGCAGCTCAGAACTTCCCCGGTTTTGCTTCACTGTCCATGCCGGGTGTCCTGCGCATCGCGTACCCCAAGTTCATTCACTACGAGTTCTACGTCCCGGTGGACGAAGACAACCACAAGTACGTCGGCCTCATGGTCAACTTCGTCTCCGGCGCAGCAAAATTGGGCTTCTACGCCAAGTACCTCGGCGCGATCCGCTGGCTGTTCCACGGTCAGTTCTCGGGTCAGGATGCGTGGATGGTCGAGGTCACCGACGCACCGCCGGAGAAGCTGTACCGACCGGACGTGTCGCTGACGACGTGGCGAAATCTGGCAGAGGAAGAGTACGCCGAGAAGATCGCCGACGCGGCCAAGCACACCCCCAAGGCGCCGGTCAGGCCCACCCGAGAGCGCCGGACGCCAACGCCCCGCTCGGCCCCTGTCGCCGACGCTCAGATTCCCACCGGCACCAGCGAATAGGAGAGATACATGTTCAAGATTCTGACGGCTGTCGCTATCGGTGCCGCTGTTGCAGTGGCAGTTCCCAAGCTGTGGCAGCTGGCCGGCGAGCGCAGCAATACTCAGGTACATCAGGTCAATCCATGACCACTGCGAGGGCCGATGCTCTCGCAGGCCTAGGCGACGAGCGCCGGGAATGGGTCGAGCGAGCCTACGCCCATGTCGATCGTGCGCGATTGCGGGATCTCGCCACTTCGGTGGTCAACATTCCCAGTCCGACGGGTGACGAAGCACCGCTGGCCCGCCACATCACGGCGGTCCTGGCAGCGTCGGGCATCGAGGCCCACACAATGGATCTCGATGATCGGCAGGCGAACTCGTGGGGAAGGCTCCGCGGTGACGGGTCCGGACCGGACCTGTTGCTGTATGCGCCGATCGACACCGTCACGACCGGCGATCCGGCGGAAGACCTGCCGTGGGTGGGAAATGAGCTGCGAGCGGATCTGACGCCGCACGCCCAGTTCGACGAGAACTACGTGATCGGATTGGGTGCGTCGAACCCCAAAGGCCACGCCGTCTGCATTGTCGCGGCGGCCGAAGCAATTGCCGCAGCCGGTATTCCGCTCCGCGGTGACCTGGTGCTCGGATTCGGCGCCGGTGGTATGCCGACCAATGCCCGCCCCGGTGTCGGAAACCCCCGACGCAACACCGGCCAGGGCGTCGGCTGCTCGTTCCTCCTGGAACAGGGAGTGTGGGCGGACTGCGCGTTGATCGCCAAGCCCGGCTGGACGGTTTCCTGGGAAGAAGTGGGACTGGCCTGGTTCGAGATCACGGTGCACGGTCTGCACACCTACGTCGGCTCGCGCCACCGGTTGCCGTACCGCAACGCGATTACCGCAGCCGGCGAGGTGGTCGCCAAGTTGGAGGAATGGTTCCCGAAGTACTCGGCGGCGCATCAGGACGGTTTGGTTGCGCCTCAGGGGATCGTTGCCAACATCCGCGGCGGGTGGGAGCGAACAGCGTCGTTCACCCCCGAGCAGGTGCGCCTTACCGTTGATCTACGGCTCAGCCCGCGGACGACGCCCACCGCGGCCAAGCGCGAACTCAAAGCCGTCGTTGCGGAGATCGCACAATCGCTGGATCTGCAGATCGACATCGAACAGGTTCTTGCCATCCCCGGTGAGGGTTCCGACCCTCGAATGTGGTTGCGCCGCGCCGCAGTCCACGCGTGGGAAGCTGCCGAAGGAGAGCCGCATCAGGACTTCTTCGACGCGAGTGGAGCCACCGACGCAAACATCCTGCGCAGCCGCGGCATCCCGACGATTCGGGTGGGTATGCCCAAGGTGGTCGACGCACCGTTCGAGGTGGACTTCGCGATGGGGATGAACACTGTGGACCTGGCTGCGGCGGAGAGATTTACGAAGTATCTGATCCGAGTGGCCCTCGACACCGTCACCCGCTCGCTCGAGGAAGTAGGAATCGACTGATGGCGAAGATAGTTCTGGGTATCGGTGCCTCCCACAGCACCTTGATGAACACCCATTGGGAAGAGACGACGCACAAGGCGGAGGCCGAACGCTTCCGGGACGCGCTGTATCTGAGCCGGGAGAAGATCGCGGCGTCGAAACCCGATGTTGTCTTGATTCTCGGCTCCAACCACTTTCGCGGTTTCTGGCTGGATCTGATTCCGGCGTTCACTCTCGGCGTCGGAGAGTGCATTTCCAGTGGCGAGTCAGGAACACCCAAGGGGCCGCAACGGGTCGACGTGGAGTTCGCCAGGCACCTTGCAAACGAGCTGATCGAAGGTGGCCGGTTCGATCTTGCCTACTCGGCGCGATTGCAGATCGATCATGGTCAGTCTCACGCGATTCAGTACCTTCTCGACGGAATCGATGTTCCGATAGTTCCGTTGGTGGTCAACGTATTCGCGCCGCCCCTCCCGACGTTCAAGCGATGTGAGGAAGTGGCGAAGGCCCTGCGGGATGCCGTTGCGTCGTATCCGGCGGATACCCGGGTCGTGGTGATCGCGTCCGGTGGATTGTCTCATCGTCTGCCCTGGCCGGACTGGCGGGATCCGCACGGTGAGGACGAGGATTTCATGGTTCAAGCCTGGCTGGACGGCCGGGAGAACTGGTCCGACTACGACGTCCGGCGACGCCAGATCATCCGCGCAGCCGATGCCGCGATCACTCCGGAGTTCGATGACCGAATTCTTGATCTGTTTGCCAGCGGCAAGGCAAGTGAGCTTGCCGAGTTCACGACGCAGCAGATCGAAGACGAGGCGGGCAACGGTGCGCAGGAGTTGCGGACCTGGCTCATGATGGCCGCGATGCTCGACTACGTTCCGGGTGAACGCCTTGCCTACGAAGCGATTCCCGAGTGGCTCACCGGTATGGGTGTCACGATTCTCGATCCAGCTGGAACAGACAGCGCAACAACATAATCTGCACCTTCAGTAAAGGAAGTTTCTCTGATGACAATCTGGAACGAACTTGCCGGGCTCGATTTCGAGTTGACGACCGTCGACGCCGGCGGTGTGCCCACGCGCTCTCTGCAGGCAGGATCCGGTGACGAGGCCGTGATCTTCCTGCACGGCACCAGCGGACACCTCGAGGCATTTGCACGCAATATTGCACCGCACGCCGAGTCTTACCGGGTTCACGCGATCGACATGCTCGGCCATGGTTACACCGGCAAGCCTGACTACCCGTACGAGATTCCGCGCTACGTCGAGCATTTGGTGAACTACCTCGACGCGGTCGGACTGGACCGTGTGCACTTGGTGGGTGAAAGCCTCGGTGGTTGGGTCGCTGCCTACCTGGCCAGCGAGCAGCCCGAACGTGTTCTGTCGCTGCAGTTGCTGGCAGCAGGCGGAACAGTCGCGAACCCGGTAGTCATGGAGCGCATCAAGACGTCGACCGCGAAGGCCGTCCAGAGTGACGACATCGAATTGACCCGCGCACGTATGCAGTTGCTCATGCATGATCCCGCCGATGCAACCGAGGAATTGGTTCAGGCTCGTCACCGGATCTACCATCAGCCTGACTTTGTCGCCAACATCCACAACCTCCTTTCCTTGCAGGAGATGGAGGTTCGCCAGCGGAACCTGCTGCGCCCGGATCGAATGGCACTCATCAAGGCGCCGACTCTTGTGGTCTGGGGTCAGGAAAATCCGTTCGGTGATGTTCCGGAAGCGAAGAAGATGGCCGAGGATATTCCGGGCGCTCAGCTCGAACTCTACTCGGAGTGCGGTCACTGGCCGCAGCACGAGCAGGCAGCGAAGTACAACCCGCTGAGCCTCGAGTTCTTGGCAAAGGCATCAGCCAGCGCGAAGGCAGCTATCTGAGAAGTTCCTGCCAAATATGCTGCTGCGTAATGGAGCCGGTCTCTCGATTGGGAGGCCGGCTTCCGCGTTTTCGAAGGTACAGTCATCGTCTTACAGCGAAGGAGTTCTCGTGAAGAAAGTACTTCTGCTGACGGCCGACGCCGACAACGGACTCGGTACCGCAATCCGTGACGCCGTCAGGGGTGAGGCGGAGGTAGTTCGATTACCTGAGCGCACCACGGGGGCGCTCCGTGCGGAGTTGCCGACATGCGACGTCGTGGTGGGGGACTGGAGTGGTGATCTGCCACTGGGCAAGGAGGAAGCAGAGCTCGGCCGGAATGTGCTCCTCGTCCAACAGCCTGGTGCCGGAACCAATTTCATCGATGCCGAAGCCTGGCGCGCCGCCGGAGTTCCGGTGGCGAATACTCCCGGTGCAAACGCGAACTCGGTTGCGGAGTGGGCAGTGCTCGCGGCAGGTGTGTTGTGCCGCTCCATGTTCTGGGCGCACAACGAGGTTACCGATGGTCGATGGCCACAGGAATCCATCCTGACGCGCGATTGCCGCGATCTGGCGCAGCGCCGGGTCGGCGTCGTAGGTGTTGGTTCGATCGGCCGCCGGTGTGCAGAATTGTTTGCCGCCTTCGGTTGCGACGTCTACGTCACCGCGCGTTCGAGACCGCGTGACACTGTGGCTGCGACGTTTGTGTCACTCGACGAGTTACTGCCTCTCGCGGATGTCCTGGTGCTGGCCGTCCCGCTTACGGAATCAACTCGGGGACTGATCAATTCCCATCGAGTTGCGCAGTTGCCCACCGGAGCGATCGTGGTCAATGTGGCGCGCGGCGCTGTCGTCGACGACGCGGCATTGGCGCGTGCCTTGCGTTCCAGGCATGTCGGCGGCGCTGCCCTCGATGTGTTCGACGTTGAACCACTACCGATTTCGAGCGCGCTCCGTGGATTCGATTCGACCCTCCTGAGCCCGCACGTCGCCGGCGGCAGCGCCGGAGCGCGTGCGTCGGTCTATTCGATGACGGCGCAGAATGTCGCCAGTGCGCTGCGCTCGCAGACAATTCGGTGGACATTGTGATTCGGTGGACATTGTGATCGAGGGCCGTGTTACCGAAGTATTTCGGTCCGCACGTTCCTCCAGGTGCAGTGTTTCGCCGAGGTAAGTTCCTGTCCCCGGTCCGCACGGTGGACCCGGTTGGTTCTCGGGTGTAGGTACACACAGCTAGGTTTGCTCTCCACGACCCGCAACTGCGGCACAGATCACAAACAAAGGTGTGAGTAGATGGCCTCGCTGTCAAAGTTTGGAAGGACTGCTCTTGTTTCGGCTGCGCTGCTGCTGACCGTTGCAACCGGCGCATGCAGCCGCCCGGCGACGCAAAGCACAGCTGATTCCGCCGGAAGTGGACCACTGCGTATCGCAGTCGGAATCGATGCTTCCTACGCTCCGTTCTTCGTAGCGGATCAGGAAGGCATGTTCGACGCTGCCGGTTTGGACGTCGAACTCGTCCAGTTCGGTCGTGGTGGCGAGGCCGTCGACGCACTCTCGACCGGGCAGGTCCAGATCGCCGGTAGCTCCGATACGACAACGATCGCCCAGTTGCGTCAGAATCCGTCGTTGCGCGCGATGTACTCGTACGAGGCGTCGGGTGACTACATCAAGGTCGTGCTGCGTAACGGTGTCGACTCACCGGCTGCGATCAAGAAGATGGGCATCGTCCCGGGTCTCAGCCAGATTTCGACGGACAAGTACCTCGCTGCCAATTCCATTGCCCCCGGTTCGGTCGAGATGATCTCGGCGACCCCGACGGACATGCCCGCACTGCTCAGTCGCGGCGACATCGACGGGTTTGTCCTGTGGGAGCCGTGGCCGGCCACCGCCCTGGATCAGGGAACCGGCCACGTGGTGGCAGTAACCGGAGACTACGGCTGGTTCTATCATCATTGGGCGATCACGACGGCTCCGTGGTTGTCGGCCAACGAAGAGACAGCGCGAACCGTCGCGAAGGTGCTCGACGAGGCAACGCGCAAGGTCGAGTCGGATCCGGGCGTGGCAGCGTCCGCGACCAAGGCGGCTGTGAACGTCAGCGAGGATCAGACTATTGCCGCGGTGGACGAGATCGACTTCGCCGTGGTGAATCTCGAAGCTGCGGATGTCGAGTCGGCTCAGTCGATCGTAGATTTCTACAAGTCGATCGGTGTTCTCAGCGACCAGCCGGATCTCGAATCGGCAATGCTTCTGGATTGGTACAAGGATGGTGCACAGTGAGTATCGCAACAAGTGGTTCAACGACCAGCTCGACGAATAGCGCGGGGACAGCCGGCCCCGGCAAGAAGAACACCGGTGTTGCCATCGACGTGGTCGACCTCGGAATCAGCTTCGGCGCGGCGGAGATCGTCGCCGGAATCGACATGCACGTGCAGCCAGGTGAATTCGTCTGTCTGCTCGGTCCGAGTGGCTGCGGCAAGTCGACGCTGCTGTCGTCCATGGCCGGCTTCGTGGAACCCAGCGCCGGCGAGATCGTGTGCGACGGAGATGTCGTCGCCGGCAGTAACCGCCACGCCGGCATGGTGTTTCAGAGCTCCGAAGCGTTGTTCGAATGGATGACCGTGAGCCAGAACGTGGCCTATGGCCCCAGGATGCGTGGAGCGAACCGCAGCGAGCAGGCGAGTATCGCGGCCGAGTACCTCGCGATGGTCGGCTTGCCCCACGCGGGTGCGAAGTTCCCCTCGCAGCTGTCCGGCGGTATGCGGCAACGTGTTCAGATCGCACGAGTTCTTGCCAACCAGCCGTCGTTGGTTCTCATGGACGAGCCGTTCGGTGCGTTGGACGCTCAGACTCGTCAGGTTCTGCAGACCGAACTCGACCGTATCTGGCGGCACACCCGCTGCACCGTGGTATTCGTGACTCACGATATCGACGAGGCGCTGACGTTGGCTGACCGTGTGATCGTGATGTCGGCCGGCCCGCGGGCCCGGATCAAGAGCGTCTACGAGGTCAATGCGGCTCGTCCGCGAGACCGCAACGATCCCGAGGTGATCGAGCTCTACGAGAAGCTGCGGGACGACATTCGGGCAGAAGTGGTTGCGTCGCTGCGGAACCAAGGCATTGAGGAGGACGAGCTGTGACGGCTGTAGTGACCGGTGGTTCAGCCGGTGTGAGAACAGCGAAGGTGGCGGAGACAAAAAAGCGTTCGTCGGCGCGGCGATCCAAGATTGTCAAAGCGACGCTGATGTATGCAGCCTCAGCGGCAATCGGTTTGGGCATCTGGTCGTTCCTGGCGTGGTGGTACGGGCCGACCACCATTGCATCACCGGCCGAAGTATGGTCGGCGGCACAGGAACTGTGGGAGAGCGGCGTTCTGTGGTCGTCGATCACCGCATCGGGTCAGCGAATTCTCATCGGCTGGTTCCTGGGTGTCGTGATCGGTGCTCCCGTCGGAATTCTGATGGGCCGCATTTCCATCGTGCGACAGCTCCTCGATCCGTACATCGAGTTCTTCCGGTTCATTCCGCCTATTGCGTTTGTCACTCTCGCCGTCGTCTGGTTCGGCATCGGTGAGACGTCGAAGGTTGTTCTGATCTTCTACACCTCGGTATTCATCGTCACGGTCAGCACGATTGCCGCGACTGTAGCGATCAGCGAGAACAAACTGCAGGCAGCGGCAAATCTTGGTGCCAACAAACTTCAGATCATGAAGACGGTGGTCTTGCCGTCGTCGATCCCCGGCATCGTCACGGGCGCTCGCCTGGCGATGGGCAACAGCTTCCTCACCATCGTGTCGGCGGAGATCGTCGCCGCCGACCAGGGTATCGGTTCGATGATCTGGCAGGCTCGAAACTACGGCCGGATCGACTGGACGTTCGTCGGCATCATCGTCCTGGGCATCATGGGCTTCATCTTCGACCGGATTCTCCGCATTCTGTCCTCGCGGTACCTCGCCCGTTACGGCGTCAAATAGTCAGGAGCGCAGCATGAATCACCCGCTGAGCATTGCCGAGCAGGCCGGAATTCCGGGACCGCCCGAGTTCACCGATATCGAGAGTGAGCGGCGACGTCGCAAGACCGCTGTCATCGGCGGGTATCGGATTTTGTCGAAATTCGGTTTGGACGAGGGAATCTCGGGACATATCACCGCCCGAGACCCAGAAGATCCGGAGACTTTCTGGACTGCGCCGTTCGGGCGGCACTTCTCCCAGGTTCAGCCGGAGGAATTGCTGCATGTGGCGTCGGACGGCGCGGTCATTTCCGGAGACGGACCGCTCAACCGAGCAGCGTTTGTCATCCACAGCAAGGTTCACGAGGCTCGTCCCGACGTCATCGGAGCTGTTCACGCTCACGGTTTGAACGGTAAGGCGTTCTCCTCGCTGCACACCCGCCTCACGCCGATCACTCAGGACGCGTGCGCCTTTCACGAGGATCACTCGATCTACGAGGAGTATCACGGGGTGGCGCTGGACGAAGAGGAGGGGATTCGCATCGCGGATGCCCTCGGATCGAACAAGGCCGTGATCCTCACCAACCACGGTCATCTGACCGTCGGAACTTCCGTGGAGAGCGCAGTGTGGTGGTATGTGTCGATGGAGCGGTCGATGCAGGCGGAGTTGACGGCGCGAGCCGCCGGTGATCCGGTTGTCCTGCACGAGAAGATCGCGGCGCAGACCTACGAAGCAGTCGGCACCGAGAAGGTGGGGTGGTTTGCGTACTCGACCATCATCCAGAAGATCGCAGCAGACGAACCCGAGGTATTCGCGCACTGAATTCTTCGCGCACTGAATTCCTGCGAGCATTGGGCCCGTCGACCGAGAGGTCGGCGGGCCCTTTTCGTGTTGTCCCGCAACTGTTACCGAGGTCTGTTGAGCGGACCGGTTTCATTTGCGTGAGTCCGTCGGCGCAATACGGTATCGAGTGTGAACAAAACGTCTTCCACGGCGACCGACAACGAGATCGGCGTCGATATTCTGATCATTGGTGCCGGCCCCGCCGGGCTGTACGGCGCGTACTACGCAGGCTTCCGCGGCCTCTCGGTTGCCGTGATCGATGCCCTTGCGGAACCGGGGGGACAGGTCAGTGCGATGTACCCGGAGAAGGCGATCCTCGACATCGCGGGATTCCCTTCGGTCAAGGGACGCAACCTCATCGAGGGTTTGATGGCGCAGGCTGCCCCGTTCGATCCGGTGTACCTTCTGGGCATGCAGGCTCGTGAGCTGTCGCATGACGACGACGGCCGGGTGCGGATCACCACCAGCACGGGCCAGGTCGTGGTGGCCGGCGCGGTTGTCATCACCGGCGGCATCGGAACCTTCACCCCGCGTCCGTTGGCGAAGGGTTCGGAGTTCATGGATCGGGGGCTGAGTTACTTCGTCCCGGATTTGTCGGCGCACACCGGGAAAGACGTTGTCATCGTCGGTGGCGGCGACAGCGCGTTCGACTGGGCCGTTCACCTGGAACCGATTGCCAAGTCCGTCACCCTGGTTCACCGGCGAGATCGTTTCCGCGCGCACAAATCCACAGTCGCCAAGGTGCAGGAAAGCAGTGTCCAGGTTCTCGTCAACGCCGATGTCTCGGCGGTACGTGGAAACGGGTGGATCGGCGAGGTCGACATCACCCACAAACAAGACAAGAGCACGTCCACGCTGCTCGCTCAATCCGTCATCGCTGCATTGGGATTCACGGCCGACCTCGGTCCGATGATGGAGTGGGGAATCGAGATCGACAATCGCCACATCGCGGTGAACACACGGATGGAGACGAATGTTCCGCGTGTGTATGCCGCCGGGGACATCACGGACTATCCCGGCAAGGTCCGCTTGATCGCCGTCGGTTTCGGCGAGGCCGCGACTGCGGTGAACAACGCTGCGGCAGTGCTGGATCCGGAAGCAGAAATCTTCCCTGGACACTCCACCGAACAGGAGAGCTAGGCAATGGCATTTGTCATCGGTGAAGCATGCATCGACTACACGGACCGATCATGCATGGAAGAATGCCCCGTGGATTGCATCTACGAGGGTGATCGCAAGCTCTACATCAACCCGAACGAATGCATCGATTGCGGCGCTTGCGAATTGGCCTGCCCGGTGGAGGCGATCACCGTCGACCGGAAAGCAGACCCGGATTTCAAGGAAGACAACAAGCGCTTCTTCCTCGAGGTCTTGCCTACCCGTAGCGAGCCCGTCGGAAATCCGGGTGGTTCGGCAAAGATCGACATCGTCGGCGTCGATACCCCGATGGTTGCGGCGTTCTGATGGCTGGCGGCCTGCAACTCGGATACGTTGATTCGTCTTTCGGGCAATTGCATTACGCGCAGCAAGGTTCGGGTGAGGCGATTCTCCTGCTTCATCAGGCGCCCCGGTCGTGGGACGAGTTCCGCGAGTTCATTCCACTCCTTGCCGACGACTTCCGCGTTGTCGCGATGGACATGCCGGGGTACGGCAACAGTGCTCCGGTGCCCGGCCCGCAGACCATCGAGACCTATGCGCGAGGCGCGTGGGAATTGCTCGACACCCTGGGCGTCGATCGAGTCACGGTCATCGGTCACCACACCGGTGCGGCAGTGGCGCTCGAGATGGCGGCATCACGCCCCGAGAGGGTGCACGCTGCCGTGCTCTCGTCGTGCCCGTGGACCGACCGCAACTACCGCGAGGGGCACTCGGGACCCGGTGGGATCGACTGCGTCGACCGGGCCGCAGACGGTAGCCATCTCACCAGGCTGTGGGAGATGCGTCGCCCCTACTACTCCGAACCAGGCACCGCACTGCTCGACAGGTTCATCCGAGACGCGCTTGCCTACCGGGTAGATCCGGCGGAGGGGCACAAAGCCTGCGCCCGCTACGTCATGGAGGCGAGAGTCGGTTCGGTGACTGCGCCGGTTTTGCTGATCGGCGCGCAGAAGGATCCCTTCTCGATGCCTAACATTGCGCCGTTGCGTGCACACCTGACGGGTGCGGCAGTGGTGGAAACGGAGATCGTCGAATCGGGGACCGTCGCACTCGTCGAGGAGCACGCTCCGCAGATTGCATCCGCCGTCCGCATGTTTCTGGAGAATTACGCAGGTAGGCGCCCCGTGTAAACTCTGCGGGACGGGTTCACTGAGCGGACCGTGTGGCGTGCGTCTCATCGTGTCGTCACCATAGTGTCAGTCTCGAAGCACCTGCACCTAACGAGGACCCCGACCGATCTCGGTCGTTGTGGCACTCGGTCTCGGCAGGCTGTCACAGATCGTTCAGGAGGACACTCATGGCCGCTCCACAGCAATCCGTCGGGTTCGGATCCGTACTACCCATCGCGTCGGAAACGACCGCTGCATCGCAGCCTGCAGGTGAACTGTCCTCGGTCCTGGGCAAGGCTCGAATGATCTTGGACGCTTTCGATACCGACCACAGTGACCTGTCTCTGACGGAGCTCACCCGGCGCAGTGGGGTCGCGAAAGCGACGGTTCACCGGTTGGCCGGCGAGCTGGTCGAGTGGGGATTGCTCGAGCGCGCGGGTACCAAGTACCGGCTCGGCCTGCGATTGTTCGAGCTGGGCCAATTGGTGCCGCGTCAGCGGATTCTGCGCGACGCGGCGCTGCCGTACATGGAGGACCTACTGCTGGCGACGCAGGAGACGGTTCACTTTGCGGTTCGTGACGGCATCGACGTCCTCTACATCGAGAAGATCATCGGACACCGCGGGCTCAATCAGCAGTCGCGGGTGGCCGGTCGGCTCCCGCTGTACTGCACCGCCACCGGCAAGATCATCCTTGCCTTCTCCCCGCAATCGGTCTTCGACGAGGTAGTCGAGCAGGGTTTCACCGCCTTGACCAGTCGAACGACGATGTCCGTCAGCGTGCTGCGCCAGCAAACCGAGCGGATGCGTAAGGAACAACTCGCGGTGGAGGTCGAGGAGACACGGCTCGGGTACATGAGCGTCGCAGTGCCGGTGTTCAGCGGCCCGCGCACTCTGGCCGGCGCGTTGTCTGTGACAGCGCCGACGGCTCGCCTCAACGTCAGCCGCATCACCGGGGCCCTGCGCACTGCCGGCGCCGGAATCACCCGAAAACTTCATGCCATGAAGTGCACACATTCGCCGAGCGACCCGCTGGCTCTGCGCACGATCTGCAGTCCGGTGATGTGTTCGTTCAACGGTTGCGGCAAGTAGCGAGGCGCGGTCTATCGCCGGGCGCGGAACACGCTCTTCTCGCAGTCCCAGGTGTGTGGGCCGACGCCCCTCTCACATAGCACTGCTTTCTGTACCTTGCCGGTTTCGGTGAGTGGCAACGTGTCCACGACGTCGATGTACCGGGGAAGTGCAAAGTACGGCAGCTGTTGCTGGGAGAACTCCAGAATCGAAATGGGGTCGAAAGATACTCCGGGGCGCAGTATTACAGTTGCCATGACGTCGTCCTCGGCCAGATCCGACGGTACCGGGAAGACGGCAACCTGACCGACCGACGGATGCAACGCCAGAACGGTTTCCACTTCGGCCCCGGAAATATTTTCACCGCGGCGCCGAATCACGTCTTTGATGCGATCGACAAATCGGAACCAGCCGTCTGCTTCCCGAATCACCCTGTCACCGGTCTGTATCCAACTCTCCGTCGCCGGAATCTCCTCGCCCAGATAGCCCAGTGAACAGGCGCCGGGGATCGTGCTGCGGACCACCAGTTCGCCGGGCTCCCCGTCTGCGGCAGCAGTACCGTCGTTGACGACTGCGGCGTCGTAGCCACTCATCACCCGCCCCATGTACCCGGCCCGCCGATCTCCCGGAAGTGTGCCGATCACGAGATTGGTTTCGGTACTTCCGAATCCGTCCACGAGTTCTACGCCGAATCTCTGGGCAAACGGTTCGATCAGATGAGCCGGCGTTGCGGGGGCAAGTGCCACGTGGACGCTATGCTGTCGGTCTTGCGGCGATGGGTCCGCGTTCATCAACATGGCCACCATCGCACCCAGCAGGTAGTCGACAGTTGCGCCGATCTCGCGAACTTCGCGCCAATGATTGCGGACCGAAAAGCGTTGTCCCAGGAAAAAAGTAGACCCGGCCCAAAGGGACTGAACAAAGGCATTGAGAGCATTGGTGTGAAACAGCGGCAGGCAGTTGTACAGCACATCGTCCCCGGTGAGCCCGAGTGAGGCGCCGACGCCTTTGCCCCACTGCAGGAACTGCGCGTGCGGGCATCGGACGCCTCGGGGCAGACCGGTGGTGCCGGAGGTGAAGAGTATCGCGGCCAGGTCGAGCGGATCGAGGGTCTCGGGCTCACAGCCCGGATGCGAACCGGCAGTGGGGACGCACTGTTCACCCATGACCCACACGGTGCCGTCGAATCCGGCTACAGCGCCTGAGTATTCGGGTGAAACCAGGATCCGTTGTACACCAGCCTGTTCGAGTGCGCTGGCAACACTGTCGGCTCGGAGGGCCGTATTGAGTGGGACGACAACCGCACCGATCCACGCGCATCCGAGAACAAGGTCTGCCAGTTCGATCCTGTTGCCGGACAGTGCCGCCACGCGCTCCCCACGGCCGACACCGTGATTACGGAGATCCGCCCCCATCGACGCTGCACGATCCCGCAATTCGCGGTAGGTGACCGTGATCCCGTCGACGACGAGCGCCGGGTGCTCCGGACGCTCCAAAGCTCGCCTCCGGATCAAATCCGGAAGCGAGCGCGGAATGGCATGTGCGTCGTGGTACATGGGTAATTGTATCCCTCAGGGTACGACGACGGCCCGGCCGGCAACCTTGCCCTCACCCATCAACTGCAGTGCCGTTGCGATGTCATCCAGCGGAAACTCCTGCACTGCAACGGAAATCTTGCCTTCGATGAGCAGCCGGATCATTTCAGGTGCCAGTTCGGCTTGCCGGGCAGTCTTGCGAATCATGTTGACGGGCAGGATCCGGACATCGCTGAGCAACCAGTTCGGTAAGTCCAGGGTGAGGCTCTTACCCAAGGTATATCCGATCAGGGCAGCCCGGCCACCGGGGACAACACTCGCCAGAAGGTGCGGCAAGCCGTCGCCGCCAAGCGTGTCGATCACGGCGTCGACGGAAGGCTCGGATCCCACCACTCCGGCAAGTTCGTCGCCTTGCCCGACGACGGGACGCACACCCTCCGGAAGCAAGGCAGCCTGATCTTCGCGCGGTACAACACCGATTACCTCGGACGCTCCGGCAAGCAGAGCGAACTGTGCTGCCATCGATCCGACAGCGCCGGATGCTCCGGCGACAACAACTCGTTCGCCGGGAGCGACGGCTGCAATGTCGTTGACGGCAACATAGCCGGTTGTGCTGGGCAGGAAGAAGGTTGCGGCGACGGCCGGCGACAGTGCGGGATCAAAGGGTGTGAACGCCTTGTCTGCCGCTACCAGATACTCAGCCCAGCAACCGTTCTTGAACAGGCCGACTCCGCCGCCTCGGACCAGAAGGCGGGTGCCAGGCTCATAGGTGTCGGATTCGATTACCGTCGCCGCTCCGTCTGTTCCACCGATATGTGGCAGGTTCGGCTTGACTCCGAAGTTTCCGCTCGCGACGGTGATGTCGAGATGGCCGAGCGCGGCAGCGTCGATGCGCACGAGCGTCTGACCGGATTCACGTGTGGGAATGTCGATGTCGTCGATGACCGGTGAAGTGCCGAACTGATGGAGTCGGGCCGCGCGCATTGTGTCTCCTAGTAGCGATCTGTGAATGGATGTACTGAATATGAGTGCGGTCAGGACAGGATCGACTGGTCGCGAAGTCCGGCGATCAGTTCGTCGCTGTATCCGAGCACCGACTCGAGGACGTCGTCGGTGTCCGCGCCCAGCACCGGCGCAGCGCGTCGGATCGAGCCGGGTTCGGAGTTCCGGCGAACGGGGATGCCTTCGTGGAGGAATGTTCCGGCGAGGGGATGTTCCTGTGCCGAATAGAAACTGCGTGCCCGAAGATGTGGATCGCTCTCGACCAGGTCGCGTCCGTCCTGGACGGTGCCGGCCGCGATACCCGCCGATTGCAAGCGTTCCATGACGGTTTCGGGTGACAGAGTCCTGGTCCAGTCGGCGATGGCGTCGTCGATACGTTCGTGATCGGCTTGGCGGCTTTCTGCACTCGCGAAGTCAGGATTGCCGATCCATTTCTCTGCTTCGATGATGCGGCACAATGCATTCCATTCCGTGGTATCGCGAATGGCAATCGAGCACCACCGGTCGCTGCCGAGGCACGGGTACACGCCGTGTGGTGCCAGTTCGTGATGGCTGTTGCCGATCGGATCGGGGGACTGTGACCGGGCGGCTCGGAGAACGCTGGTACCCATGTGCGCTGCCATGGCTTCGAGTTGTGACAGGTCTACGTGCTGTCCCCGGCCGGTCCGGTCGCGGTAGTCGAGGGCTGCCAGCATCGCGACGCCGGCTTGCAGTCCGGCGACGATGTCGCCATGGCCGTAGATGACTCCGACAACGTCATCGGCGTTCCAGCCGGTCAGTGCGGTCAAACCGGCACTTGCCGAAACGATGTCGGCATACGACACCCAGTCCTTGCGAGGACCGGTGTGACCCATCCCGGACATCGACACGTAGATGATGTCCGGGTTGAGCTCCCGGAGTTGTTCGTAGCCGAGCCCCATCTTGTCCATGACCGACGAGCTGAAATTCTCGACCACGACGTCGGAGTTCCTGATCAGGTCGCGCAGTACCGAAAGGCCCTCTGCGGATCGGGTATCGAGTGTGATGCTGCGCTTGTTGCGGTTGACGTCGTTGAAGTACCCGCTGGTGTTCGGATTGTCGTGCGGTCCTCGCGAGAGATGCATGAACGGTGCAAAGCGAGTCGGGTCCGGGCGTCCGATCGACTCGACCTTGATGACATCGGCACCGTGGTCGGCAAGGATTCTGGTGCCGTACGGGCCCGCCAACACCCACGTGAGATCCAGGACGCGGACACCTTCGAGGCTGGGCGTGCTGCCACCGCTGAACTCGTGGGTTTCGTTCACTGCCACAGGCGAGGTGGCCTTCAAGAGTTCCTGATGCTGGCCCAACCGGGCAGCCTCGAGCGTTCCGATGCGCCGGCCTTCGGGGAAAGCGAAGCCGAACCCGAGATCGCGGTAGGTACCGTGATCTCCGGTCACGTCGGTGAAGAAGTCCCGGTCGTTGAGTTGCGGGTTACGCAGCAGTTCTTCGGGCCGGTCGACCGCTGCCCACGGCAACTTGCGTGACTGCGCGCTGACCGCGAATTCTTCCTTCGGCCACTTCGCGATGAAGGCGGACAGAACGTCGAAAATGTGTTCCTGATGCGTCTTTCGGTAGACCGCGTCGGACCACTCCGGTTGATCGAGATCGTCCTGAGCATCGTTGTCGATCAGCCAGGCCAACATGCCGTCCCACATGCGGGGGCTACCGCCGAGGCCGCCACCGACATAACCGTCGGCGGCCTGGAACAGTCCGTGCGGAACGAGCGGATGTACCCGGCCCGGACGCGGCGGGACGCGGTCCTCGTGAATGTAGGCAAGAGTGCCCGCTTCCAGCGCGGCGGCAACACATTCCTGAGCGCTGATCTCCAGCAACGGGTTGTGGCCCTTGGATCGCGAACGCAGTCCGAGAAGCACGCCGATTGCGGCATTGATTCCGGCGAGCTGCTCAGCCTGGAGTTCGGGGAGCAGCAGCGGAGGGTGCTCGGGATCGCCGACCTGGGCCATCATCCCGCCGAGTGCCGCGACGGTCAGATTTGTTGCCTTCCAGTCACTTCGCGGTCCGGTTGTGCCGAAGGGTGTCACTCGTACGTGAACGAGAGATCCTCGGTTGTCGCGTAGAGCGCCGGTCGCGCTGCCGTCGAGCAGGACGTCGGCACTGCGCAGCAGTGCTTCGAAAGCGAGGCGATCGTTGCTGTCGTCGATATCGAGGACAACGGACTTCTTGCCCGCATGCCAATGCAAGTACGAATCACCCTGGGACTCGGTGCGACTGGGGTCACCGGTGGGTGGTTCTACCAGAATGACTTCGAAACCCAGCCCGACCAGGATGCGCCCGGCGAATCGCGCAAACGGACTGGAAATCTCTACGACCCGTACCGGGGGATGCACCACAACTACTCCGTTTCAATCGAAAGATATCGCCGAACCGACTGGTGTCGAACGTAGTTCTGCGGCCCGGTGGGCGACATGATTTCGGTCTGCACACCGGACCCGTTCTCACTCTCCGCTCAGGCGGCGTTCTGCTCGAACCATCCCGAGAGGAGGACAGCGGACGGATCGATGTCCGCGGAGATCTTGCCCTGCTCGCGGAAGAATGCAACAAGTTCGTTTGCGCGCTCCACGTCGTCCTCGGTGAATCCGCGTCCACCGAAATCGATTTGGGTCACCCGGTCTGCGGCCTCGGCTGGGTCCATCTGTATAGACGCGGCAATTGCGGTTGCAGCCCGATCCGGATCCGAGTTCACGATTGCCGACGCTTCCGAGATCACCTTGAACACCTTGCCTGCGGTTTCTTCGTTCGCGGACAACCAGTTGTCCGAAGCGATGATCCATTGGGCGTACTTGGCGCCGAAGTCGCCGGTCGTGGCAACAACGCGCCCGCCGGTATTGACACTCTGCGTCACCCAGGGGTCGAAGGACAGGAAGCCGTCGATGTCACCGCGCGCCAGCAAAGCAGGCTGTTCGGGCGGGCTTGTGCTCACGAGTGTGACCGTCGTGGGGTCGATGCCGAGACTGGCCAGGTACTGGTTCGTGAAGTAGAGGCCGATGCCGGGGAAGACGCCCATGGTCTTGATCGACTTCGGCTCGACGCCATTCCTCAGTACAACCTGGAAGTATCGGTCGGATTCCTGAAATACGCCCAGCGCCCGCAGGCTCGGATTGGCGGCCATGACGGACAGTGCCGTCGAGTCGGCATTGCCGGAGAGTTCCGAAGTTCCGGCTACGACGTTCTGGGCGCCCGCCGCCCCGCCTTCCGTCTGGATGACCTGGACGTCGAGGCCGGCGGCCTCGAACATGCCCTCGTGGTCGGCCAGGAAAATCGGGGCGTACGACGGGTCTACACCCACCGCGATCCGTACCAGGCCACCACTTTCCGCGGAGTTGTCGGTAGCGGGCCGGGTGCATCCGCTGACCGCGATCGTCAGGGCGGCGAGAGAAGCGACTGCGCCCACCCATTTCTTCTGAAATTTGTTGAGCATGATGGCCTCTCGGTAAATGGGAGCTGTCAGCGTCCCGTGAAGGTGGGGGACCGCTTGTCGAGGAATGACTGAAGTCCCTCAGCAGCGTCGTCCGTCTTGATCAGGTCGAGCACTGCCTCGAATTCGAGATTCAGCGCTTGATCGAGCGGCAACGACATGCCCTCGTCGACAATGCGTTTGATCATTCCGATGGTGGCAGTGGGTTTCGTCGCGAGTTCGCGTGCGAGGTCAGCGCAATGCGCATCGAGGTCGGCGTCCGCAACGACGGTGTCGACCAGGCCGATATCGAGTGCATGCTCGGCGCTGAGGCGCTTGCCTTCGATCATGAGCACTTTGGCTCGGTGAGCCCCGATGAGGCGTGGAAGTCGCTGGCTGCCACCGGCACCCGGAAAAAGCCCAAGTCCGATCTCGGGGAAGCCGATGGTCGCCGACTGCGCCATGATGCGGAAGTCGCAGGCCAACGTCAGTTCTGCTCCGCCGCCGAGTGCGTGCCCGTTGATCTTCGCGACGACAGGTTTGGGAGCCGACTCGAGGATCCGCTGTACGTCGACCCACGGGCGCATCGCGCGCTGAGTTTCTTCCGTCAGCTCGCGCATCACGGTGATGTCCGCACCGGCGACGAAGAACCGTCCAGTGCCCGTCACGACAATGACGCGGACGGTCTGGTCCGACGCGAGTACCGGCAGTATCTCCAGAAGCTCGGCGATCATGCTGGGGTTGAATGCGTTGGCTGGAGGTTTGTCGATAGTCACGGTGGCAATCGAGTCTGTGACGTCGACGGTGACGAAGTTGTAGGTCTGGCCGGTCTGTCTCGTCAAGTGAGCTCCTGTCAGCGGGTTGGCGGGGTAAACCGGTCGAGCCGGGGGATGTGTAGTGGGAAGTATGGTGGGGACCCTCACGCGGCGGTACCGCTCGGGTTCGGTCAGTAGACCAATGCGGATGCTGATCGCGTAGGAACTTTCTTCGCTGTGATCACGGCGATATTTGCTCCTGTGACAGGATTGAGCCCGTGACTTCTGCAGTACCGACACCGCCCGAGCCCGTCGTCGACAAGCGTCCCGAGTCGATTTTCACGATAGGGACCAGGCTCGAGGACCGGCTCGGACGAACCGGAACCATCCACACACCGCACGGCGATATCGCGACGCCGTCGTTCGTGGCCGTCGGAACCAAGGCCACGGTCAAGGCCGTGCTGCCCGAGTCCATGAAGGAACTCGGTGCGCAGTCGTTGCTCGCCAATGCGTACCACCTGTACTTGCAGCCGGGACCCGACATCGTCGACGAGGCCGGCGGGCTGGGCAAGTTCATGAACTGGGACGGGCCCACCTTCACCGACAGCGGTGGCTTCCAAGTCATGTCGCTTGGTGTCGGGTTCAAGAAGGTGCTCGCGATGGAGGCCGTCGGTGTGCAGTCCGACGACGTCATCGCGAAGGGCAAGGAGCGTCTCGCGACAGTCGACGACGAGGGCGTGACGTTCAAATCGCACCTCGACGGCAGTAAGCATCGCTTCACCCCCGAGGTGTCGATGCAGATCCAGCATCAGCTCGGCGCCGACATCATGTTCGCGTTCGACGAGCTCACAACGCTGCTCAACACCCGCGGCTACCAGGAGCGATCGGTCGAGCGCACGCAGGCGTGGGCGATCCGCTGTATCAATGAACACGAGAAGCTCACCGCCGAACGCGCTGACAAGCCCTATCAGGCTCTCTTCGGCGTGATCCAAGGCGCGCAGTACGAAGATCTGCGACGTCAAGCCTGCCGCGGACTCGAGTCGATCGAAGGCGAGAACGGATACGGCTTCGACGGCTACGGCATCGGCGGCGCCCTCGAGAAGCAGAACCTCGGAACGATCGTGCGTTGGTGTAACGAGGAACTACCCGAGAACAAGCCGCGTCATATGCTCGGCATCAGTGAACCGGACGACTTCTTCGTCGCAATCGAGAACGGTGCGGACACCTTCGACTGCGTCAACCCGTCGCGTGTTGCTCGCAATGCTGCGATTTACGTCCGCTCCGGCAGGTTCAACATCAACACCAGCCGATTCCGTCGTGACTTCACGCCTATCGACGACGAGTGCGACTGCTACACGTGCGCCAATTACACCCGCGCGTACATCCATCACCTGTTCAAGGCGAAGGAAATGCTCGCGTCGACGCTCTGCACCATCCACAACGAGCGATTCACCGTGAAGTTGGTCGACGATATCCGAGCCAGCATCGAAGGTGGGTATTTCCACGACTTCAAGGCGGACATGCTCGGAAAGTTCTACGCGGCGAAGACGCCTGCACCTCAGGCGTAGGTCGGTTCGCGCTTCTTCACGTATGCGATGACGCGGTAGGTGATCGGCATGACCAGAACCTCGACAAGCGTCTTCCACAGGAAGCCGACCAGCACGTAGTTGATGAAGTCTTCCCATGTGCTGATGCCGATGACACCGGCCGCGATGGAACAGAAGATGAGGGTATCGGCGAATTCGCCGACGACGGTCGAGCCGATCAGCCGCGCCCACAGATGCTTCTCCTGCATGCGCTTTTTCATCATGACCAGAACCAGTGAGTTCAGTAGCTGTCCGACGAGGTAGGCGGCCAAGCCCGCGACCAGTAGCCGGGGAATGACACCGACCACGGTTTCGAGGGCGGCCTGGTTCTCGTAGAACTCTGCCGACGGGAGTTGCACTGCAATCCAGAAGCACGCAGCGGCAAGAATCAGTGCGCCGAAGCCCAGGTAGATCGCGCGTCGGGTCGCTTTGAAGCCGTAGACCTCGCTGAGCACGTCACCGAGGACGTAGGCGAGCGGGAACAAGAAGAATCCACCATCGGTGATGATGGGCAGAATTTGCAAGGGACCGAGCGAGAAGTCGGAATCCGCAAAGAAGGCGACCCCCTTGGTCGCCGCCACGTTCGAGATCAGCAGCGTTGCGGTGAAGAGCGCGACGATCGTCGGGTAATAACCCCGGCTGACGTGCGCAAATTTGGTTTCGTGGGTCGATTCGTCTTGCTGATCCTGAGCTGTCACGTCCGTCATCCAAGCACCACAAGGCGCTCGGATGCGAGTTGGCGACCGTCCAGTTGCGCAGAACACACCGAAGGCCCTGCGGTTTCACGTGGAACCGCAGGGCCTTCGGTGATGCAAACGAACGGATCAGGCAGCTACATGGCCGCCGGTCAGCACGCGGTATGCGTAGGTGCTGGCGATCAACGCGACGGGCGCCGTCACCAGAAGACCGATTCCACACAGCAGCGCACCGACGATGTTGATACCGATCAGAGCGAGCGCCAGCAGGACCAACGTTCCGACGTTCGACGAGGTCAACGCGTAACTCGATTTGATGCCCGAAATCGCATCCTGATTCTTGTCCACGATGAAGGTCAGCGTGTAGTAGAGCAGGAACGCCGCGATGATGCCGGGAAGGATGCAGAGAGCCAAACCGACGTAAGTTGCCACTGCTACCAGGAAACCGCCGAGAACAACTGCGCCGATGTTGGTGAATTGGAAGAAGGTGCCGAAAGCCGGCTTGATTCCATCCAATTCGCTCAACGCTCCACGAAGGAATGCGGCTTGGATGATGTAGCCGACGATAGCGGTGACCAATCCACCCACAATGGACAGCGCGCTGAATTCGGTATTGGTGTAGTCGAAACCGTTGAAAGCGCCCTGGATCAGTCCGGCGATCAAGAAGGCGATGATCGAGATTCCGATCCAAACCAATGCGTTGTCTTTGAACTTGTTCCAGCCGTAGGTAATTGCGGCGCCCACGGAAAGCTGCGGTCCACCGAATCCTGCGCCGTAGTCATTGGCGGGCGGCGGTGGGAAGTTGCCGCCTCCGGGAGGTGGCGGGTATCCACCGGGCGGTGGGTAGTTGCCACCGGGAGGGGGATAGCTTCCACCCTGCGGGGGTGGAGGGAAGTTGCCCTGTGGGGGCGGCGGGTAGCCGCCGGGCGGGGGATAACTTCCACCCTGCGGAGGCCCCGCCGGCGGGGGATAGCTCCCAGGAGGAGGCGTTCCCTGCTGGCCGTAGGGATCCTGGGGCGGGAATTGCTTTCCGTCCTCGGGATTCTGGTTGGGGTCGTGCCCACCGGTTGTCATATGCGCACCTAACCCTTGACTACCTGAGTTCCACCAGCGAGCTCGTCATGCTTGCCCTGCTTGGTGGGGCTGTTGTTGATCGTGACCGCGATGACGATGTAGGCGACCAACGCGAGGATTCCGCCGATGATCGGAATGATCGAGAGCAACGTGAAGGCGTTGCGAATCGCAGACTGCTGGACGGAGGGGCGAGGTGCGCCACCCGGACCGTGTACTGAAAGGCCCAGAATCATCTTTCCCAAAGTCCGACCCTGCGTTACTTCCATTGCGATGAAGTAAGCGAAGGTCAGAATTCCCGAGAACAGTCCCGAGACCAGAATCAAGCTGTCGGAGTCACTGACCAATAGAGCCAGAATCGCGGCGATGACGCCGACGATGATGCCGTCGATGATGCGGGCACCGAGTCGAATCCACAGATCGCCCGGCTGAGCACCCGAAGGCAGCCGGTTTCCTCCGCCGTACGCACCTTGGTCGTTGAACTGCGGAGGCGGCGGGAAGTTTCCGGCCTGGGGCGGCGGCGGGTATCCACCGGGAGGCGGGTAGTTGCCACCCTGAGGGGGCGGGAAGTTTCCGCCCTGCGGGGGCGGGTAGCTTCCGCCTTGCGGGGGGCCGGCGGGAGGGGGGTAACTTCCGGGAGGAGGTGTTCCCTGCTGGCCATATGGATCCTGGGGTGGGAATTGCTTCCCGCCTTCTGGATTCTGGTTGGGGTCGTACCCACCGGTTGTCATGTGTTCCCCTCAGTCGTAAATATCGCGCTCGAGTGTGACAGTGGATATGACCCTACTGGGATCAAAGAGCGATGTGGATGACATCTGCTCACTTGGATTCGGAGGTCACCTGTGGTTTAGGCTGCGTTGTATGACGAGTTCCGGGGGCAACAACGACGATTCTTCGAGCGATTACCAGGCAAAACCTGGGTACGGAGAATTTCCGAGCCTGCCTCCTGAGGGGTACGGCGTGTCCCCGTCCGAAACGCAGTCTTCACCTGAAGTTCCCGGATATACCACTCCCAACGAGCAGTACCCGGGTTATCCACCGCCGTCGTACAACCCGCCCGGTAATAACCCCCAGCCGGGCGGAATCGGTGAACCGAACCCGTACCTGCCGCCGCAGAATTTCGGACCGCAGAATCAATATCAGCAGAATCAATATCAGCAACCCGGACAATACGGACAGGCTCAATACGGACAGCCTCAGTACGGCCAACCTCCGAACCCGTACGGTCAACCGAATCAATTCGCGGGTGGGTACGCACCGCCGATGCAGCCGGTCGGCACCAATGGTCTCGCAATTGCATCGCTGGTTGTATCGCTTGCGGGTGGTTGCTTCTACAGTCTCGGCGGAATCGTCGGAATCATTCTGGGAATTGTCGCGCTCAATCAGATCAAGCAGACAGGTCAACAGGGGCGCGGGCTTGCGATAGCCGGAATTGCGGTCGGCGCGGCCTTCTTGGCAATTTTTGCCGTGATTCTCGTAGTCGCACTCATAGCGAGTGCATCGTCGTCGTACTGAAGTGCCGTCGTGCTGAAGTGGCGAGCGCTCACACGGGAGTGACGACGGACGACGCAGGAAGTGGCTTGCCGAAGTAATAGCCCTGGCCCATGTCGCAGCCGGCCCGCAAGACGTTGGCTGCGTGTTCCGCGGTTTCGACGCCCTCTGCGATCGAATCAAGCCCTAGCTTCCGAGCGATGTCGGCGATGGACTCCATGACCATGAAGGCACGGTCTCCAGCACGACCCGCTGCGCTGACGGCCCAGGTCAAGGATTGGTCGATCTTGAGAATGTCGAGCGGCAATTCCGACAATGCGGAGAAGGACGCGAAGCCCGCCCCGAAATCATCCAGCGCGATTCGAATTCCCTCGTTGTGCAAGACATGAAGAGTCTCGGCGGCATGCCGGCCTACGACGCCGAGTTCGGTGACTTCCACGATTATTCTGCTCAGTGGTGTTTGTGAACTGTCGAGCGCTCCGAGGATCTCGTGAGCGGCGTGCGGGGTAGCGAGTTGGCGAGGCGAAAAGTTGACCGCGACCATCATGTGCTCAGGCCACGACGCTGTTTGGGCACAAATCATTTCCAGAGCTT
Source organism: Rhodococcus sp. SB1D (assembly GCF_048573875.1). Lineage (NCBI taxonomy): Bacteria > Bacillati > Actinomycetota > Actinomycetes > Mycobacteriales > Nocardiaceae > Rhodococcus > Rhodococcus sp. SB1D. Next base: position 82,078 of record NZ_JBMAIQ010000012.1, on the reverse strand, counting down.
GTAGCCCGATGGGAATGATGAGCCCAGAGGATTCGGCGGAGCGCATGAAATCTTGAGGTTCGATCAACCCTCGCAGCGGATGGCGCCAACGCAAAAGAGCTTCATAGCTGATAATTGCTGACGAGTTCAGATTGACCTGGGGTTGATACAACACCTCGAATTGATGGTCGTCGAGTGCCTCGCGAAGCTCGCGGACCATGCGTATTCCTTTTCGTCCTGAGTCGCCCGTGCCGCACGTGCGTGTCAGCGTGGATGCTGCAAGTGGGTACTGTGGTCGGATTCCAGGTTCAGATCCCGGGCGTGGTTTTGCAGGAACAACTCGCCCTGAATTTCCTTCGCCAGTCTCGACCGTACTTCACTATTCGAGAATTGCCAACGAATAGCTATTGCGGACGGCTTTGTCATATCGGACAATCGTAGTTTTGTTCCGACGAGGCACCGATTGATACGTCACTTACTTCGCCGGGAAAATCCACGGGGTCCGGGGGATCTTGCGAGAGTCGAATCGATCCGCCAATTGGGGTGGTGTGACAACCTCGCCGGGTTCGGCGAGACCGATGCTCGACGCGATCATCGTCAGAACCTGCTCGGTACTGCGTCCGGCCTCGAGTTGATCTGCCAGAGTCACTGCGCCGTCGCGCTTCGCGAGTCGCTTGCCTTCACTGTTCAAGGCAAGAGGAACGTGGGCGTACGACGGTGGTTCGATGTCGAGCAGCTGGGCAAGGTATGCCTGACGTGGAGCCGAGGTCAGGAGGTCGTCGCCGCGAACCACCTGGTCGATGTTCTGTGCACCGTCGTCGACGACAACGGCAAGGTTGTAAGCGGGCACCCCGTCTCCGCGGAGCAGGACGACGTCGTCGACTGGTCCCGTCACCTCGCCGAACAGTTCGTCATGGACGGTGAACGAGTCGATGCCGGCCCGTAGCCTCAGCGCGGGAGATCGGCCACTTGCCGATTTCTCGGCGCGTTCGGCCTCCGAAAGGTTCCGACACGTGCCGGGGTAGGCGCCGTCTGGAGCATGGGGCGCTGACGGTGCCTGCAGGATCTCCTTGCGTGTGCAGAAGCAGGGATAGGTCAGGTCACGCTCGCGCAATTGGTCGATAGCCTTGTGGTACAAGGGAAGACGGTGTGACTGCAATACGACTGGGCCGTCCCACGTGAGGCCGAGCCTGCGCAGATCGTCGAGTTGTCGTTCCATCGCGCCGGGGCGGACACGGTCGAGATCCTCTACCCGAATGAGGAAGTCGCGCCCGCTGGTGCGGGCGAAAAGCCAAGCCAAGAGGGCGGTTCGGAGGTTTCCCAGATGGAGATCGCCAGACGGGCTCGGCGCGAAGCGTCCTGCTCCTTCCACGTCAGCTGGCGAGCCCGACGGAGGCGAGCGGGTTCTCGGCGTCGTGCAGGGTGAGGCGGATCTGGGTTTCCAAAGCGTGATCGAGGTACTGCGGCGGATACATGGCGGGGCTTCCGAGTGCGTCGAGTGCCAATCCATTGACGGTTGAAAGCAGAAGTGCCGCTCTGGTTTCCGCTTCGGGAGTTCCGATGCCGATCAGAACTGTCGAGATGCCGGTGCGGATTGTGAACAGGGTTGTCCGGCGGATTTCGGAGAGTGACTCACTGGTTGCGGCACGCACGGCAAACGCGGCGAGCACATGTGCCTCGCGCGTGCGTTGCTCGTCGAGGGGCAGGAGTTGCGAGAGTGCCTGGAACAGGGCGGTATGCGGGTCCGCGTCGGCGGACGATTCGGCCAGTCGCGTCAACAATCGATCGACGAGTGTTCGCAGTGCGAATGCGAACATCTCGTCCTTGGTCGAGAAATGATGTTGCACTGCGCCGATCGAGACACCCGCCCGTTTTGCGACCTCGCGAACGCTGGCATTTTCCAGTCCGGATTCCGCGGCGACATCGAACAATGCCGCCGCAAGCAGGTCTGGACTCGTGGAGGATTTTCGGCGTTCCGGCATACCGCGACATTACATGCGTATGGAAGTAATGCCCACGTCAGGGGTGCTTTTTCACGCCTTCCGGCCGAGGAAGGCAAGGAGTTTCGTCGCTTTGTCAGCGTTGTCCGGAACCTGTATTTCCGGGCCGCACACACCGCTCATGCGGATCGACTCGCCCAGGCCCGCGGCGATCTCCGACACCCACTCCACGTCCGCGTCTCGCATCGTCGTATCGGTGCCGGTTGCGGCCGCGAGGTCCCAACCGTGGATGACCAGATCGAAACACAAAAACCCTTCGACCGTGGCCCCGAGGTTGGTCCTGCCGAAGTGTCCGTCGTATTCCAGGGTGGACTTTGCCGGATCGTCCAGAATTTCCTGCATCGAATCGCGGACGGCCGCCCAGGCTGCCGACGGGTCGTCGTCGACCGACGGACCGGGTGCCAATTCCAGGCCGACTACCTTGACCATGTCTCGTTCGCTGTCGAGCACGTGTCTCACCACGTCGCGGGCGGTCCAGCCCTCGCAGGGGGAATCGTCGTCCCAGCGGTCGGCGGGTACGGCGTCGATCCGGGCCGTGAATCCGGCGGCCAGATCCCGATAACGCTGGGCGGGGGAGATCTCTGTTGAAGTCATGACAACAATCCTTCACCGCCACAGCGCATCGTGATTGATTATTTCGGACATTCACTCGATCTCCGGGGCTTCCGCCCAGATGTCCATCGGTACAACCCCGGCACTCTTGCCCTCGTCGTCGAGAAGTCGGCCCACCCTCTTCATCGATCGCAGCACCACTGACCTGTTCAGCACCACCAGGCCCGGTGCCTCTTGTGCGAGTTGTACTTCGGTAATGGGAGTTTCGCGAAGGGAGTGTGCGGCGATCGCGAGCAGTGTGTTGGCGCGTCCACCGGATATCCGCATGCACACCCGCGTTCCCGGCACTCGCTCCACCAGGGCACGAATCGTCGACCGGTCCGTGGGATCGACATATCCCCACACCCAGGTCACGAGGGGCCAGCCGGACAGTGGCAGAGACACGTCGCAGCGGAACACGATCTGGTTGCGCGACGTCAATTCGGCAAGTCGCCGCCTGACCGTACTTTCGCTGAGGCCGGTACCGACCGTGAGCTCGGCAATCGAGGATCGACCGTCCTCACCCAGTTTCAATATCAATTGGCGGTCGACAGCGTCGAACGTCTTCCCGTGATGGCGCTGATCCGTCGGCGCGTATTTGTATCGCACAGGCCGGTCTGTCATCGTCGCTCGCTGCGCGGCATCGAGTACCTGCAATTTCCAGTCGTCTCCGATCGCGAAGACCTCGGTGACGAGGTGTGCACGCGAACTGACGATCCCGGGTACCGACGCGAGCGACCGAAGCAGGAAGCGCGACAGGAAAGCCATGTCTCTGACCTCGACGAGAAGTGTCAAGTCGCCTGGGCCGCTTGTGTGTTCGACGCTCAGTACGTGCGGCCAGCGGGCAAGTCGTTCTGCAATCGTCAACGCGTTCGAAGTCGTGCAGTCGACTTCGACAAAAGCCAGACACGACTCCGGACGGCCATGGCCGGTTGCCCTGGCAGAGACCCAGGCGGTGCCGGAATCCTGTAACCGCTGCCAGCGGCGAGCCACGGTAACCGGATCCACTTTGAGCGCGTCGCCAACCGTGCGCCACGACGCTCGCGGGTCGAGTTGCAGGCAATTGATCAGGGCGAGGTCGACGTCGTCCAGTACGGCGGAATCCTGCGTTTCTTCGATCATGGTGCAAGTATCGTGCATCTTCACTGTGTCTGGGATCACTTCATTCATGCTCGAAGGGCAGAACGCGGTGGCGAGTGCCCACTGCGTTCATGCTGTGAAAGGAGAAACCAGATGTCATCGACCACGTTGCCCGCTGTTCCGACAGAGAGAAGCCTCGAGTGGGTGCAACGCCTCATCGGAATCGATACGACGAGTGCCGTGAGCAATCGACCGTTGATCGATCTCATTGCGGCGGAACTACGTCGCCATGGGGTCGAGCCGGTACTTGTTGCCGATGACGAGGGAACGAAGCTCAACTTGTTGGCAACGTTCACTCCTCCTGACGGAAGTACTGCCGGCGGTGTGATGTTCTCCGGCCATACAGACGTAGTGCCGGTCGACGATCAAGACTGGAGTAGCGAGCCTTTCACGCCCGACGTTCGCGACGGAAGCCTGTACGGACGTGGCACGTGCGACATGAAGTCGTTCATCGGGATCGTCGTCGCTGCGATCCCCGACATCGTTGCTCGGCCGCTGGCGAAGCCGATTCACTTTGCATTCTCCTACGACGAGGAAGTCGGCTGCATCGGTGCGGCCGGGTTGGTCGAGGAGGTTGTTTCCCGGAACCTGCGCCCTGATGTGTGCGTCGTCGGAGAGCCGTCGGAGATGCGGGTCATTCGCGCACACAAGTCGATGAACGTCATACGTGTTGATCTGCATGGTGTTTCGGCGCACTCGTCGCTCACTCCGCAAGGAGTCAACGCGATCGAATACGGCGCGGAGTTGATTCGATTCGTCAGAAGCGCGGCCGACGAGCTCCGTGCGTCCGGCCCGTACGACGACGCATTCGACGTGGCCTGGACGACGTGTTCGGTCAATCTCGTATCCGGCGGGATCGCAGTGAACACTGTCCCCGAGGATTGCTCCATCACTTTCGAATTCAGGAGCATCAGCTCAGCTGGCGCCGCAGATTTGCTCGAACGCTTTGCCGCCGAGGCGAATCGGATCGAAAACCTGATGCAAGAAGAAAACCCGTCAGCCTCCGTGACGATGCACGTGTCGGCCTCGGTTCCTCCCCTGGAGACGGATGCGAATGCTTCGGCGGCCGCACTGGTCGAACAATGGGGTGGTCGGGCCTCGGACGAAAAGGTCGCGTACGCCACCGAGGCCGGGATGTTCGCGACTATCGGTATCCCCACTGTCGTGTGTGGGCCGGGAAGCATCACTCAGGCGCATGCACCTGACGAGTACGTGACACTTGACCAATTGGCACAGTGCGAGCAGTTCGTTCGGAACGTCATCGCTCACGCCCGCACCTGACCCACCCTGACCCCCTAAGGAAAACCATGTCCACGGCAACTACGCCAACCTCCGGAACAGTCACCCCGGAACGCCTGGCCGCTGCTCGCAAGGCGGTGATCAGCAGTTCGCTCGGCGCTGCGCTCGAATGGTTCGACGTCATCGTCTACGCATCATTCGCAGTGGTGATCGCCCATAATTTCTTTCCCGGCGGCGACAACACGCTCGGTTTGATACTGACGTTCGCGACGTTCGCGATCTCGTACGTCATCCGGCCGCTTGGCGGGATGGTTCTCGGTAGCTACGCCGATCGTCGCGGGCGCAAGAACGCCTTGACGTTGACGATGATGCTGATGATGATCGGCACGCTCATCATGGCCGTGGCGCCGACGACCTCGATGATCGGACCGTGGGCCGGCGTCGTCATCCTTGTTTCGCGTCTCATTCAAGGATTCTCCGCCGGCGGTGAATTCGGTACTGCTACAACCTTCCTCGTGGAGACTGCGCCACACAAGAAGGCGTTCTACTCTTCCTGGCAAGTTGCCAGCCAGGGTGCCTCGGTTTTCCTGGCATCGCTGTTCGGATACGTGCTCAACACCCACCTTTCGCATGAAGCGCTCTACTCGTGGGGCTGGCGCGTTCCGTTCTTCTTCGGCATCATCGTCGGGCCGGTCGGACTCTATATCCGTGCCAAGCTTGACGAAACGGACGATTTCAAGACGAGCGTCCCGGAAAGGGCTCCGCTGAAGACGACGCTGACCAGGCATCTCGGCCGGGTGCTGACCGGTGCCGCAGTAGTGGGCGTCGCGACTATCTCGATCTACCTCATCTTGTACATGCCGACGTTTGCCGTGAAGAACCTCGGAGTTTCCGCCTCGGCCGGCTATCTCGGCGGCATCGTCGCCGGACTGGTCACCTTGATCACCGTGCCGTTGATCGGGCATCTTGCAGACCGGGTCGGACCGGCGAGAGTTATGACCTGGGCCGCCGTTGCGGCAATCGTCTTGGCCTGGCCGCTCTTCAAATTGATGGTCGATCACCCGTCGACTCTGACCCTCGTCCTGGTTGTTTCGGTCCTGGGTGTCATCATGGCGTTTGCCTTCGGTCCCTTGCCCGCCCTGATGAGTTCGCTGTTCCCGGCAGAGATCCGGGCTACCGGAATGTCATTGTCGTACAACCTCGGAGTGACTTTGCTCGGCGGAATCGCGCCGTTGGTCTTGACCTGGTTGATCAGTACAACAGGCTCGCTCGACGCCCCCAGTTACTACTACATGACGGTCGCAGTTCTTTCCCTCGGTGGGCTGTGGTCGGCAAGGACGCTTTTCAGCCAGAAGTGACGGCGGGGGAGCGCGGTCGGGATTACGCGACCGCGTCTCCCTCCGCCAGCGCGACAACGGTATCCGACCCGTGCCAGTCGGGGGCTTGGGTGCGGAGTAGAGCCGCCGGGGTCAGCGACGAGATTCGGCGGCATTCACGGGTCAAGTGGGCCTGATCGCTGAATCCGCAGTGGGCGGCGGATTCAGCGAGTCCCAGCGCGGGTCGACTGCGAGCGAGCGCCATGAAGCGCTGGAGGCGCAGGATCGAGCGCAGCGTTGCCGGGCCGTATCCGAAGGCGTCGTTGCATCGACGTTGGAGTTGGCGCGAAGTCAGTGCCGCCGCGTCGGCGAGAGAGCTGACATTCCACGAATGTTCGGACAGTGCGGTGCGAACGTGGTTGATCACCGGATCGTGACGGAAACTCGAACTTACCCAACTCCGAACAGCGCTTTCGAGGATGGAGACCTGTTCGTGGTCTTCGGAATTTTCCAAGCGGTTCAACAGTATTCGTTCCGTGCGTGCGTCGGTTACATCGCTGAGATCGGCGCGAGAATCCCGAAGCTCGGACGCCGAGGTTCGCAACATCGGCGATGCCGATCCAGGGCGGAATCGAACACCCACGGAGCGTGTTCCGGGCGGAAGAGTGAATGACCATGCAGCGGTTTCGGGGCCACAGACGCGTATGCCGACGCCGCGTATCCACAGCACGTCCATGCAAGCATCGGGCACGAGGAGGTGTTCTCCTTCTGCGCACGCCGTCCAGCCACACACCAGGATGTCGGAGAGATCCGGGGCGACCGATTGTGGTGTGTACCAACCCATGACAAGAGCTTATCGAGCGGCACCGACACGAAGGCGACTTCAGTCGACCGGGCCGAAGCGGTATCCGAATCCCCTGATGGTTTTGATGTACTTCGGTTTCGCGGGATCGGATTCGAGTTTGGACCGCAGGCTGAGAATGGTTGCGTCGACCACACGCGTTCTTTCGTGGTCGGAACCCCACACGTTTCGGATCAGGTGATCACGTGAGTACACGCGCCCAGGCTCGGTCGACAGCTCCAGGAGTACCCGCCATTCGGTCCGACTGAGGACCAGCAGCTTTCCGCCCATCGTCGCCGTCATCGCACGTCGATCGAGGAGCAGGTCACCGTGACGTTGGTGTTTGCCGGGGGCGGGATGTGCGGTTTCACGAAGGATTTCGGTGACCCGAAGATCGAGCGCGTGAGAATCGATCGGGTTCAGCACAAAGTCCGAGACAGCGCGATGTGGTGCTTCGTCGATGTCCTCGTAGGTATCCACCAGCATCATGATCGGCATCGAACTGCGCAAGCGGATCTGCCGTGCGATCTCGTAGCCGTCGATGTCCGGCAACAGGAGATCGATCACGGCGATATCGAAACTGTCGGTGTCCAGGTCATCGAGTAGGCGGCGCCCGGTGCGGACGAGCTGTATCTGGTGCCCGAAATGTATTAATTCGGTACCGAGTGTCTGGGCAAGCTCCGAACGGTCGGTAGCTGCAAGTATCAAGCTCATGTGAAATCCTCCCCCCGAAGGTGTTACTAGTCGTAACAGCTTGCATTCTGGCAGATCATCGACCGCGGGACCAGACATAGGGCGGCCGATCGGAAGTCGAGGGAACCGGGGGCGTTCGTCGCTAGACTTCTTTCATGGGCACTCTGTTCGCGTTGACGCTGCCAGGCTTGCTCGTGCTGCTGGTCCTGTTCGCTTTCGCCGAGACTCTCTGGAACCGGCTCACCGGCGGCCGGGCACTGCCGTGGACTCGGGGACGTACGACTCGTCCGGTCTCGGCCGCGGGCTTCGAAGAGGTTGCTGCCCTGTTTCAGGGGTCCAAGCATCATGAATTCGAACAGCGTCAGAGCGCATTGATGCATCGTGAGGACGGAACGGATGGTGACCCGCCGTGGGTGTCTGTCGATCCGGAAGCTAACAAGGTCGTTCTCCGTCGACGGGGTTGACAGTCGTCAACAGTCGACGGAGTTGACAGTCGCCAACAGTCGTCTGGCTCAGGCCCAGTGGCCGGGGCGGGTCAGTGAATCGGGCAGCGTGGTAGCCGAATCGCCGATCGCCGCGTTGATCTGGAACTGAGTGAGAAAGATACTGCCGCGGAGTTTTGTGCCGCGAATGTCGGTGCCGCGTAAGTCTGCACCGATCAGATCGGCTCGATCGAGTTCGCAGTCGCGGAGGTCTGCACCGATCAGGTAACTCCCGCGAAAGTTGGCCCCACGTAGATCGGAACCACGAAATTTGGCGCCGATGAGGTCTGCGCCGCGGTGGTCGAGTTTTCGACCCTTCTTGGTTGAGATCGGTGAGCGCACAAGGTTACTCGTCTGCAAGAGCAGTGTGTTGACTGCCGCTCGGTGTGCTGAGACGTCGACGGCTCGAATCTGCGAAGGTGTGCCGTTGGTCAGGCTTTCCGTCTCTACGAGTGCAGCGTCGAGTTCCTTTCGTATCGAGTGGGTTTGCTTCAGCGAGCGGGCTTCGGCGAGATACCAGAGCAGTTCGTGCAACTGGCGTATGACAGGGAAGGTTTCGAACATGTCTGACGCGGTCTCCGGGGCATCACGCCAGCTGACGCCGTCGTAGGTCTGCTGTGAAACCTTCTGTCCCGCACCGAAACAGTCGTAGACGGTGCAACCGGTGAAGCCCTTCTTTCGCAATCCGGTGTGAATGCCGCAACGGAAATCCTGCTGCAGGTTCTTGCAGGGGTCGCCGGCATTCTTGTTGGTCGCGAAGTCGGAGGACTTGGAAAAGGGGAGTGCGACGCAGCACAGACCGAAGCAACTGCTGCAATCTGCGAGCAGATTGGTCTGGCCGGCAATCACGCGTACTCCCGATGGTTGGGTTGGACGGAAAGTCTGTCCTCGGGTTTGTGAGTCTGTCAAACGAAATTGCGTGGTTCGGCAGCAAGAAGTCCAGCGGCTCCGAGGTCGTATCCCGCGCAAATTGCGGGGTACCAATCCGGCAGACGTGATTCTGGACCACGCTCGTGAAGTAGGTCGAAAATCGGGTGGACGGCCCAGCTCGCTGCAACCAATCGTCGTGCGGTACCCGGCGGCAGAACCAGTGCGCCGACGAAGACCACAAATGTTGCGGCCACTGCACTCCATTCGCGAGTGGGAATGGAAACGTCGATCGTGCGCCCAATCGCCACCTAGCCCATCTGCGACCTGGCGAAAATCACTCCCCATCCAGATCGAGGAGCGATACCCCCCGTGCCGTGAGCCGGAAGCGCAGCGGTCTCTTCGTAACCGTCTCAATGATCCCGGCATCGTCCAGGCGCTGAAGTCGCGGGCGGGCGAACTGGCTGGATCGACCCACCACCTCGACCAGGGTGTTCAACTTGATGGCGCGGTTCGCCTCGAAGCAGTGGGCCTGACCCAGGGTGAACAGGACTGCGCCGATGTGGTTGCTATCAACCGGCGGCGTCGACTCGCGATCGAGTCCCAAGTTCAGCGGAAATTCCTCATCCTCCACCAGAACGCGGATACGCGCCTCGAGTGTGTCGATCTTATGCCGCCTCTCGGAGAGGTCGAGCAGCAGTCGATGTTGCGCCTCGGCGATGATCTCCAGCATATCGATCAGGTAGGGCGTCAGATCTCCGCGGTTCAATGGATTCTCCGCGTCAGAGAATGCTTTGTAGTAACGATCCTTGTTGTCGGCGACGGTCGCCGACAATGCCAGGCTCGCATACGGAGCCAACACCTGTCGAAGGTCCAGCGCGAGGAGGTAGCGTCCGGTTCGGCCGTTGCCGTCGTAGAACGGGTGCGTGTACTCGAAGATGAAGTGCGCGACCACTGCCCTGATCAGTCGTGGAATCGAGTCGTCGCCCCCCTGGCTCAGCATGAGGGTCAGCGCGTCGTCGATCGCTGACTCGGGTACCACACCGGTGTGCACGACCTTGATTCCTGACGTGATCGATACTGGCCCTTGCCGGAACCGCTTCCCATCGGGGGCGTCCTCGTCGCGAATCTCGCCCCGAGTTACCGCGTCGTAGACGTCTCGGATGTCGTCGAGCGTCTGCGGACTCTCGGCCTGGTCGTTGCCGATATTGAGATAGAGCCGCACCATCTCGGCGAACCGCTTGTTCGCGAGGGGTTGCTCCGCCCACACCATCTCGATTGCCTCGCTGATCTCCTTCCGGGTTGAGCGGACCTGTTCGATCTCGTTCGTTGCCTGGATCTCGTCGATCACCATGCGATGCAGGTAGTGGGTGCGCGCGAGGGCCGGCAGCCCGTTCCACTCAGCCCGGATCTTCGGCTCGAAGCTCATGATCCGTTCGATCAGCGCTGCGACTTCGGGTGTCATCAGTGCGAACGTCGAGTGTTCGCCGATCAGTAGGTCCCAGTGGACGGCGGCGGGAGAATCGCGTCGCGCTCGCTCCTCAGCATCGGCACCAGCACGATCTCGTTGGTGAAAGATCGATTTCAACGTCCTGTACGCCATCTGGTCTCTCCCCGTATCCACGCTATATTGCCGCCTTGCTTTCCATGCCTATCTTATCCAGAATGGGATCTGGATAAATAAGACTTGCGGCGCGGGTGTCATTTCATGACCAACGCGGGCTGCAGGAGCAGATGTGGCCATAGCTTCCCGAATCGGGTTCGGGCCATCGGCGGGCCACTCGAAATCACGCAGCAGCATTCCGATTCGGCGCGCTGCGGGATCGAAACCACCACGAGTCGGCAGACCGTCTGAGCTCGCAGAACATCGAGCTGAACCGAGACCCTGTTGCATTACTCGTTGCATGAGGACAGAAAAGAACCCCTGTGAACCGCTTCTCAGCAGTTCACAGGGGTTCCTTTGGCGGAGGATAGGGGATTTGAACCCCTGAGGGCGTTAACCCAACCCGCGTTCCAGGCGAGCGCCATAGGCCACTAGGCGAATCCTCCGTGGAGCAGCATACCCAATTGCGGGCGCGAAGCGTTAAACGGGTACCTGACCTGCGAAGAACCGGTGGAACTCGAGGTTTGCATCTCGGCCCCGGTAGGTGGTGTGCAGCGGCCGGCGAAAGCCGTCTACACTGTTCATTGGATCCCGCGCGGCGCGCATCCTGTGAACTCCCCCAGGGCCGGAAGGCAGCAAGGGTCAACGGGCTCTGCCGGGTGCGCGGGGTCCTCTATTTTTTCACATACCCGACCCCGCCTCGTCGGTGAAAGGCCGCTCCGGATGCCTATCCAAACCCAGATCGGGTTGATGAGCCATGAAGAACTCACCTCCGAGCATGAGAGCCAGAGCGCGAAGTACACGCAGCTCCAGGCGCAGAAGCTCGCACTCGATCTGACCCGCGGTAAGCCTTCCCCGGAACAACTCGACCTTTCCGCAGAGCTGCTGACGCTGCCCGGCGACGGTGATTTCCGTGACGGAAGCGGCACCGACTGCCGTAACTACGGCGGACTCACCGGTCTGCCGGAACTGCGCGCCATCTTCGGTGAGCTGCTGGGTATCCCCGTTGCGAACCTTCTCGCCGGCAACAACGCGAGCCTCGAGATCATGCACGACAACGTCGTGTTCTCACTGCTCCACGGCACTCCGGATTCGGCCCGGCCGTGGGCACAGGAAGAGAAGATCAAGTTTCTCTGCCCCGCGCCGGGCTACGACCGCCACTTCGCGATCACCGAGTCCCTCGGCATCGAGATGATCGCGGTGCCGATGAACCACGACGGCCCGGATGTCGTCAAGATCGCCGAACTTGTTGCGTCAGATCCGCAGATCAAGGGCATGTGGGCGGTTCCGGTTTACGCGAACCCCACGGGCGCCGTGTACTCCGAAGAAATTGTCCGTACGCTCGCGTCGATGCCGACGGCCGCGCCCGACTTCCGCCTGTACTGGGACAACGCGTACGCCGTACATCCGCTTGTCGGCGAGACTGCGCCTTCCTACGACATTCTCTCGATGGCAGCGGAGGCCGGACACCCCAACCGTCCGCTCGTGTTCGCGTCGACGTCCAAGATCACTTTCGCCGGCGCTGGTGTGAGCTTCTTCGGTAGCTCGGCGGAAAACCTTGCCTGGTACCAGAAGTTCCTGGGCAAGAAGAGCATCGGACCGGACAAGGTCAATCAGCTTCGCCACCTGCGTTTCTTCGGCAATGCCGACGGCGTTCGTGCGCACATGGAGAAGCATCGCGCGTTCCTCGCGCCCAAGTTCGAGCTCGTACTGCGGATCCTCGAGGATCGTCTCGGTGCATCGAAGGTCGCGTCTTGGACCGAGCCGAAGGGCGGATACTTCATCAGCCTCGACGTGGTCGACGGCACGGCCAAGCGGGTCATCGAACTGGCGAAGAACGCGGGTATCGCGCTCACCGCTGCCGGATCGGCTTTCCCGTACAGCACGGATCCGGACGACCGGAACATCCGGTTGGCCCCGAGCTTCCCGTCCAAGGCTGAACTCGAAGTTGCCATGGACGGCGTGGCTACGTGTGTTCTGCTCGCAGCTACCGAATCGCGTCTCTCCGAGATCTGAGTTCTCGAAGCGGCGTGCCCGGTCGGTACTTTTCGGTCTTGTCTTGTACCGTTCGGAGCATCAATTCCCGACATAGGGTGTAAATCCCGGAGGTTGTAGTGACGGGCGCGATCAACGCTTCGGATGGGCCTTCTTTCGAGGCGCACACCGCGAAATCAGAGTCGGTCATCGAAGCTGACATACCGCGACGCACCCTCCGTGTCGGTGTTCTCGGATTCTCTGTACTCGGTGTTCTGGCAGTCGCGTCCGTGCTGATGGTTCTTTTCGCCGTGCCGATGAATACGCGGTACTGGGGGATCTTCGAAAATTTCCTCGATCTCGACGTCTACCGCCACGGCGGCAGCGTTGTGGTTCAGGGCCTTCCGTTGTACGACGGGCCAGTCCTGGACGGAATGATGTTCACGTACACCCCGTTTGCGGCTTTGCTGTTCACGGTGTGGGCGGTGCTCTCGTTCAAACAGGCGATTGTCGTGTGGACGGGTTTGAACATCGCTGCGTTGTTCGCAGTGATCTTGTTGTGCTGGAAGTACCTCGGTTATCGGCTCGACGTGAAGGCGTACGCCGTGAGTGCGTTGGCGACGACGATCTTTCTGTTCATGGAACCGATACGTACGACGCTCTGGCTCGGGCAGATCAACATCTTCCTGCTGCTCTTGATCGTGTGGGACCTCGGGCGGGACGAGAAGAGTCGCCTTCGGGGAATCGGAGCCGGCATTGCCGCGGGTGTGAAGCTGACTCCGGCCTTCTTCTGGGTATACCTGTTCATCACGCGCCAATGGCGCGCGCTGGTGACTGCAGTCGTGACGTTTGCAGCGACCGTCGCCCTCGGCTTCATCGTCATGTACCACGATGCGTACACGTACTGGACCGGCACTCTTGTCGACAGCGAACGCGTCGGACCGACGGACGCTCCGAGCAACCAGTCCGTGTCCGGTCTGATCGCTCAACTAACCCACACACCGACTCCGTCACGACTGTTGGTTCTCGCGTGCAGTGCAGTCGCCGCGTGCCTCGGGCTGGGGGCAGCGTGGGTCGCTCACCGCCATGATCAGAAATTGCTCGGCCTCACCATGACGGGGTTGACTGCGACCACTGTCTCGCCGTTCTCGTGGGGCCATCACTGGGTGTGGTTCGTCCCGCTGGTCGTCCTCGCCGCGCACTACGCGATGGTGTCGAAGAAGCGCTGGGCGTGGGTGGCGCCGTTCGTTTTCCTGCTCCCGGTCTTGAACTGGTCTCACACCTGGTGGGACCCGTCGGTCATTCCGGGTACGGATCGCTTCATCGGAATGGGCTTGTTCATGTTCGTGCCGCCCGAGTATCTGCGGATTCCGACCGTCGGCGTCTACCTCTGGGTCTTCACGCTTGCCGCGGTCTCGACGGTGGTTCTGTTCGGCTGGAAGAAGTGGAAGATTCCGGCCCCGGATGCGTCGGCGCCGGTCACAACTGCCGCCTGACGTGGCAGTATCGGACTCATGGCACTTCAACTGAACCTTGTCGGTGACCCCGAAGCTGATGCTCTCCTCGCCGAGGACCCGTTGGCGTTGTTGATCGGAATGCTTCTCGATCAACAGGTTCCGATGGAAACGGCCTTCCTCGGTCCGAAGAAGCTGGCGGATCGGCTCAGCGGTATCGACGTCAGGCGTATCGCCGACATGGACACCGACGAGTTCATCGCCGTCTGTGCCGAGCCTCCGGCTGTGCACCGATTCCCCAAGTCGATGGGCGAGCGTATCCAGCTCATGTGCCAGTTCATCGTCGAGAACTACGACGGCGACACCGCGGCGATCTGGACTTCGGGAAATCCCGACGGCAAGGAAGTACTGAAGCGGCTCAAAGCCCTACCCGGTTACGGGGATCAGAAAGCCCGGATCTTCCTGGCGTTGCTCGGAAAACAGATCGGCGTCGAGCCGAAAGGTTGGCGCCAAGCGGCCGGCGACTACGGGCTCGAAGGTTCGAGGCGCTCGATTGCAGACGTGGTCGACGAACAGTCTTTGCTCGAGGTCCGCGAGTTCAAGAAGGCCGCAAAGGCAGCAGCGAAGGCCGACAAGAAGTAAGCCGCTTTCAGGATTTCCGGGACCCGCTGGCACGCACTACTTTCATCAGGTCGCCTGCGGGGCCCTCGAGCTGACGCGGCGGGCGCCACACTGCACGCAGGGATCGGTCGAGTTCCAAGCCTTCGACGGCTACGACCCGAAGTTCTCCCTGCTTCACCTGGTCCTCGACGGCCAGCGTGCTCAGTACCGCCGGGCCGACGCCACCGAGCACGCTGGTTCGAATCGCGGCCGAACTACCCAGTTCCAACAACGGTGCACCGCGCTCGTATTCGTGTAACGCCAGGTCGAGAGTCGTTCTGGTTCCCGATCCGGGCTCGCGCACCAGCAGCGGCGTCGCTGCCAGTTCGGCGACGGTCAGCGGCTTTCGTCGACGCGCCCATGGATGATCCGGATGAACGACCACGACCAGCGAGTCACGCGCGACGGTGACGCTGGACAGGCTCTTCGGAACGGTCGGTGACTCGACGAATCCGAGGTCGCACATTCCCACCTCGACAGCCTCGAGGACGCGGGTCGAGTTGTAGACCTGAAGGTGGACGGTGACACCAGGATGTAGTGACCGAAAGATACCGAGCCAGGCCGGAATCAGATGTTCGGCGACGGTCATGCTGGCACACACGGTCAATTCCGCGGATCGTTCGGTCCGCATCCCTTCGGCGACGTCGAGAAGCTGCCTCGAGTTGGCGAGGACGCGGCGCGCCCAGTGGACGATTACGGTCCCCTGCGGAGTCAAAGCCGCCCCCGTCGACCTACGGTGTATGAGTGGCATCCCGAGCTGCCGCTCGAGTGCTTTGACGGCGCGGCTGGCATTCGGCTGCGCAATGTTTGCTGAACGGCTTGCCGCACTGAGACTTCCGTGATCATCGATGCCGATGAGTAGCTCGAGAGTGGTGAGGTCGGGCCACCGTCTGGTCATGCAAACAGGCTATACCCAACTTCACGTTCATATCGATTTGATATGCCGTGATGGTAGAAATCGCCCTACCGGAGCGATGGTGGCTCAAGGACGCTGGATGAGTGAACCGTGATGTGAAGTCCGTGGCCGAGAAACCCGCAGTCGCCCCTTCGTCAGAAGTACGACGGTGGTCCAGTGTGGCTGCATTGGTGCCCGGAGTTGCGTTGTGCGCCTTGGGGGCCACGGTCGCGCTGATAGCCGGTCAGTTCACCTCCGCCGTGAGTCCGTTGCTGATTGCGATCGTGGCGGGTGCGGTGTTGGCGAATACCGTCTCTTTGCCGGCGAAATTCCAACCTGGCCTGGCATTCTCGGCGAAACGGCTACTTCGGGTGGGTATCGCTCTGCTCGGGCTGCAATTGATGTTCTCCGACATCGTCGGTTTGGGCTGGGGAGTGATCGCCGTTGTGGTTGCGATTGTGTTCCTCGGTATCGCCGGGACCATGTATGCCGGAAAATTTCTCGGATTGAGTTGGTCGCAGAGAATTCTGATTGCCTGCGGCTTCTCGATCTGTGGCGCTGCCGCCGTGGCTGCTGCGGACGGTGTGGTGAATGCGCGAGAGGAAGAGTTGCTCACCGCTGTTGCGTTGGTGGTGATCTTCGGAACTCTGATGATTCCGACAATCCCACTGTTGGCCAACGCTTTCGGTATGAACGAGGTCGGTGCAGGCATGTGGGCCGGTGGGTCGATCCACGAAGTGGCGCAAGTGGTGGCTGCCGGCAGCGCTCTCGGCGCCACCGCGTTGGGTGTCGCGACCGTGGTGAAACTTGCGCGCGTGTTGATGTTGGCGCCGGTCATGGCATTTCTGAGCATCCGGCAACGCAGGATGGTCGACAGCACCGCCACCAAGCGTCCTCCGTTGGTTCCGTTTTTCGTCGTGGCGTTCATCGGCTGTACGGGCTTGCGCTCCACGGGCATCTTGCCGGATGAGCTTCTGGGGCTGGCGAAGACGGTGCAGACGGCGCTGTTGGCCGCCGCGATGTTCGCACTCGGGCTGGGGGTGCGGTTGAGCGTCATTCGTGGAGTTGGCGCCCGGCCATTCGTGCTGGCCGCGATTTCCACTGTGTGGGTGGCAACGATCGCCTACGTCGGAGTCGTGCTGGTCAGCTGATCGAGCGCTGAGTCCGCCACGCGCTCGGGCTCATCGAGAACTGAGTGCGAAACCAGCGCGAGAAACTACCCTGCGTCGAAAACCCGAGGTGCACAGCCACTTCGGTCAACGAATAGCGAGGGTTGGAGACAAATCGTTCCGCGAGGGAGCTTCGAACCGAATTGAGAACGGCCGTGAACGTATCTCCGGATTCGGCGAGATGACGGTGCAGTGTCCGCCGGTCGAATCCGAGACTGCGTGCCACTTGCTCGACAGAGCAGCGGCCGGTCGGAAGCAGAACTTCGATCAATTCCTTGGTGCGGCTGAGGGTATCGGAGGTTTCCGAGGCGGGAAGCGAGTCGAGGAACTGGCGAGCGTACGGCCGGAGTAACTCGTCGGAAAGTTGGTTAGCCGCATCCAGGTCGGCGGCGAAGAAAACGATACCGGTGAACTCGTGATCGAATTCCACCGTCTCGCCGAGGATTCGCCGATGCGTGCTCGTGTCTTTCGGGGCATTGTGCGTGAATCCCACGCTGACCGGTTGCCATCGAGAACCCAGGAAACTCCGCAGGATCTGCAGTGTCGCGCCGACTGCGAGTTCGACGCTCTGTCTGGTGTCGACCGGTTCGCCGACCTCGAGCGAGATTCGCAGGGTGGCGAGTCCGTTGACCTCGTTCAATCGAATGCGTAATGACTCGTTGTACGTGTGCTCGTATCGCATCAATACGTCGAGTGCGCTCCTGACGTCTGGTTCTTCCCTGATGACCAAGCTGAGGGGGCCGAGATTGGACAGTCGACGCAGGCCGGCGAGTAGAAGCCCGAAGTCTTCGTGTCCGGACTCCGCTGCCGATCGCTCCAGGAGCGATGCGATGGAGGCGGCCGGTACCCATTGGTCGGGGTTCGCCAGGCTTGCCGGGCTCAGGCCGACACTTCTCATGAGGGCAACAGCGTCCACATCCACTGTTCGGCACAGGTCGACGTATCGGTTCAGTGACGCGTAGCGGGCGAGTGGCTTCATAGGGCCCCCTTTACTCGATGTCCCGAAATGTTGTGTTGTGTGTCTCGTCAAGTTAAGCATGTGAGCCGGATCTCACATAGTTTGTTCACATCAGTTCGGCACGACCACGAAGCCGAGCACCGACTTCTGGAAGTTGTTGCGTACGAATACAGCTCGACCGTAATCGAGTCGAGCCCGCCCACAGAATTGGAGAGCATTGATGGCAAACGCCATTCGGTTCCACGAGATCGGCACACCGTCCGTCATGCGTTGGGAAGAGATCGAGGTAGGACGACCGGGCGCCGGAGAGGTTCGGGTTCGTCATGAAGCGGTGGGGTTGAACTTCGCCGACACCTACTTTCGAAGTGGCCTCTATCCTGCGCAATTGCCTGCCGGGATGGGCGTCGAGGGCGCCGGTGTGGTCGAAGAGATCGGCGAGGGAGTAGTCGATTTTGCAGTGGGGGACCGTGTGACCTACACCGGCAGTCCGCTGGGTGCGTACGCCACCGAGCGGATCATGGCGTCGTCCGACCTGATCGCGCTACCCGACGGCATCGCCTTCGACACCGCGGCCGCCATGACCATGCGAGGACTGACTGCCGCCTACCTTCTGCGTCGCATCTACCCGTTGAAAGCGGGAGACACCGTGTTGCTACATGCTGCGGCGGGCGGGGTTGGACTGATCTTCACCCAGTGGGCAAAACTGTTGGGAATCAAAGTGATCGGAACGGTGTCGAGCGACGAGAAGGCGAGCGTTGCCCGAGCTCACGGTTGCGATGAAGTCGTCATCTACACCCGCGAGGACGTCGTCGCGCGTGTCAAGGAGATCACCGGGGGCGTCGGCGTGCCGGTTGTCTACGACAGTATCGGGCAATCCACGTTCGACATCTCTCTCGATTGCCTTGCCAGGCGGGGGCTGCTGGTGTGCTTCGGAACGGCGTCCGGACCGACTCCGCCGATTCAGGCAATGCAGTTGGCAGTCAAGGGATCACTCTTCCTCACACGTCCGGCTCTCGCCGATTACATCGCGGATCCCGAAGAACGTGCCGAACTGGCGGGCGAACTGTTCTCACACGTCGAGTCCGGGCGAATCAAGATCGAGATCAACCAGCGATACCCCCTCGAAGATGCGGTGCGTGCGCACCACGACATGGAGTCCGGTCGCAGTATCGGTTCCTCCGTCTTCTCCGTCTGAACCGAAACAGTACTTCCCAGAGGAATTGTCATGACCAACACCGCAACGCTCACAGAAAACCTTCCCTCGTCGAGGAATACGATCCGCGTCGAGAAATTGACCTGTTCGATCGGGGCAGAGTTGTCCGGGGTGGATCTCGGCGAGGTCGCGCGAGATGATGCACTCTTCGCCGAAATCAAGGCATTGTTGCTCGAACACAAGGTTCTGTTCTTTCGCGACCAGACCTTCTCCAAAGCCGAGCACGTAGAACTTGCCCAGCGATTCGGTGAACTCGAGGATCATCCGGCTCTGGGCAGCGACCCCGACCACCCGGGCCTGGTCCGCATCTACAAGGATCTGGACAGCCCGCCGGAGCATTTCGAGAATGCATATCACTGCGACGCCACCTGGCGCGTTAACCCGCCCATGGGATGTGTATTGCGTTGTGTGGAAACACCTCCTGTCGGCGGCGACACGATTTGGGTGAACATGGCACTCGCCTACGAAAATCTGCCGGCGCGGGTCAAGGAGCAGATCAAGGATCTGCGTGCCAGGCACAGTATCGAGTCGACCTTCGGCGCTCGGATGTCGATCGAACAGCGGCACCAGCTGAAGGAACGCTTTCCCGACGCCGAACATCCCGTGGTACGAACACATCCGGAGACCGGCGAGAAGATTCTCTTCGTCAATTCGTTCGCCACACACCTCGTGAACTATCACACGCCCGAGAACGTCCGCTATGGAATCGATTACGCCCCCGGCGCCGGGAATCTGCTCACTTACCTGGCGAGCCAGGCTCAGATTCCCGAGTACCAGGTTCGGTGGCGTTGGACCGAAAACAGCGTCGCGATCTGGGACAACCGTTCGACACAGCATTACGCGGTGCAGGACTACTGGCCCGCGGTTCGAAAGATGGAGCGCGCCGGAATCATCGGCGACGCACCGTTCTGATCTCTCTTCCCAGCCCCGAAGATAAATTCATTCACTCGATCGGAGTCACGCTATGCATTTCCACGACGATTCACTGTTCCCCGAAACCCAGGACAAGCTTGTCATCACCGTTGCTCCCTACGGACCGGAGTGGGAGCCGGACGATTTTGCAGAAGACCTCCCTCTGTCGATGGACGAGCACGTCCAGCAAGCCGTCGACTGCTTCAACGCCGGTGCCACAGTTCTCCACATCCACGTGCGTGAACTCGACGGCAAGGGCTCGAAGCGTCTGTCGAAGTTCAACGAGCTTCTCGGTCGCTTGCGTGAGGCCGTTCCCGAGATGATTCTGCAGGTCGGCGGGTCGATTTCGTTTGCCCCGGAGGGGGAAGGTGCCGATGCGAAGTGGTTGTCCGACGACGTGCGTCACATGCTGGCGGAATTGGAGCCGGCTCCCGATCAGGTGACGATCGCGATCAATACCAGCCAGATGAACATCATGGAACTGATGACCGACGACGACATCGCGGGTACGTCGATGCAGCGTCCGGAATTGGCCGATACGTATCGGGAAATGACTGTGCCCGCCGGTCCGGAGTGGGTGGCAGAGCACCTGCGCCGGTTGCAGGCCGCCGGAATCCAGCCGCATTTCCAGTTGTCCAGTATTCCGCAGCTCGAAACGGTGGAGCGGTTGATCCGACGCGGCATCTACACGGGTCCGGTCAACCTCACGTGGGTCGCAATCGGCGGCGGCTTCGACGGACCCAACCCATACAACATGATGAACTTCGTCCAGCGTGTTCCCGACGGTGCGTGCCTGACGCTGGAAACGCTGATGCGTAGCGTCCTGCCGGTGAACACGATGGCCATCGCGATGGGCTTGCACGCTCGCTGCGGCAACGAGGACACCATCTGGGGCCGCAAGGGCGAGAAGATGACGTCGGTGCAGCAGATCGAGCAGTTGGTGCGCATTGCAGGCGAATTGGGCCGCGAGGTGGCTACCGCGAAGGAAGCTCGGGACATCTACCGGATCGGTGAGACGTATGCCGACACCGACGAGACGTTGGCGAAGCTGGGTTACGCGCCCAACCGCCGGATCGGCCAGCTGGGATTCACGCAGCACGCCTGAGTCCGCACCCTCTCGTATCCGGGGGGGTACGAACCGCGACGGTTCGTACCCCCGAATCCCCCCGTCTACCTCGAGTACTTCCTAGGAGAGTCATGGGACTGCAAGCTCCCGCCACGCCACGTGTGGACACCGCGCTCGGAATCGGCGGACGACGAAAGTTATACCCGTGGATCGTTTTCGCCCTGGCTTTCGGTCTTCTGCTCTCGGACTACATGTCGAGGCAGGTGCTCAGTGCAGTCTTCCCGATCCTGAAAGCGGACTGGGATCTCTCCGATTCGCACCTCGCCTCCCTGAGCAGCGTGGTGGCATTGATGGTCGGGCTGTTGACGTTCCCGTTGTCGCTGCTCGCGGACCGCTGGGGCCGCGTCAAGAGCTTGATCTTGATGGCGGTGTTGTGGAGTGTCGCGACGTTGCTGTGCGCAATCGCTCAGACCTACGAACAGATGTTGGGCGCCCGGTTCCTGGTCGGTGTCGGTGAAGCGGCGTACGGCAGCGTGGGTATCGCCGTGGTCCTCAGTGTGTTTGCGCCCCGCGTGCACGCAGCTCTTGCCGGTGCCTTCATGGCCGGTGGATCGTTCGGTTCGGTCATCGGTGTGGCAATCGGTGGGTTCATCGCAGTCCAGTTCAGTTGGCGGTGGTCTTTTGCCGCCATGGCAATCTTCGGTCTGATTCTGGTCGCGCTCTTCCGTGCCCTCGTCACCGAGAAGAAGCTCACCGCTTACGCCGTCGAGGCCGCGCCGGATGCCGCCGGGGAAGCGGTGAGACACGACGGTTTTCGTGCGCCGGTGTCCTCGCTGTTCACCAATCCCGCCGTGTTGTTCGCCTACATCGGTGGTGGTCTCCAGATGTTCACCGCCGCTGTACTTCTGGCGTGGTTGCCGAGCTTCTTCAATCGCTACTACGATTTGGCCCCGGACAAGGCCGGCGTCACAGCTTCCGTATTCGTCCTCCTGGTCGGAAGCGGGATGGTGGTCTGCGGTTTCATCACAGATCGATTCAGCCGCGACGATTCGGCGCGAAAATGGACCACCGCCATCGTTTACTGCGCCATCTCGTTGGTGACGCTGAGCATCGGGCTCCGGTTAGGCACGGGGACAGCACAACTCGTGTTGCTCGGTATCGGTGCATTCTTCTCCGCCGGTTCGTCGGGGCTGACGGCAGCTATGGTCGCGAACCTTACCCATTACTCGATTCGAGCGTCGGCCATGGGGACGCTCACCGTTGCCAACAACCTTCTCGGGCTGGCGCTCGGCCCCTTCGTTGTCGGCATCCTCGCCGATCACCTGGGTCTTCTCGGTGCTCTACAGCTTTCGCCCTTCGTCTATGTCGTCGCGGCCCTCGCGTTGGTAGCCGGCAAGCGTGCCTATCCCGCCGGGATGAGGCGGCTGGCGACGTTGCAGAATCGGCCCGAGATCCCCGGCGCCACTGAAGTAACAGACGTTCGGAGCTCATGATGAATGAATCAACTACGGTAGTAATGGTTCCCGGTCTGCGGGATCATGTCGAAGATCATTGGCAGACTCACCTCGCGCGCAGGCTCGACAACGTTCTGACGGTTCCTCCCCTCGAGACCGACAAGCTCAGCCGCGATGCGCGGGTTGCGGCATTGAACGAGGTGCTGACAAGTGTCTGCGGGCCGGTGGTCCTGGTCGGGCACAGCGCCGGAGTCATGACAGTTGCTCACTGGGCGAGGGCGCATCATCGAGAGGTTGCGGGCGCACTTCTGGTCACGCCGGCGGATCTCGAACTTCCGCTGCCCGAGTCCTATCCGTCTCTCGAAGATCTCGACCGTCACGGGTGGCTACCGATACCGCGTCAGCGTCTGCCGTTTCCGAGCACGGTCGCGGCGAGTCGGAACGATCCGCTCGCCGGGTATCGCCGAGTTGTGGGTCTGGCTGAAGGATGGGGGAGTCGGTTGCTGGATCTGGGTGAGGTCGGACATCTCAATCCGGCGTCCGGATACGGGTATTGGCCGCGGGCGGAATCGTTGGTGCGGGAACTGCTCGAGTCGGTGTCGCGCGCTGCCTCGTCTCATGCCACGGATTCCGATGCGCAGGAGGAACACAGTCATGCTTGATCTTGCTGCTCTGCTGGAAGACTCGGCCCGGCGGTACCCGGAACGGGATGCGCTGGTTCTCGGGGAAGCGAGGCTGACGTATGCGCAGTTCGACGCGTACGCGAATCGCATCGCCCATCTGCTCGTCTCGCGGGGTGTCGAGCCAGGTGACAAGGTGGCGTTGTCCTGCCCGAACGTTCTCGAGTTCCCGATCGTCTACTACGGCATTCTCAAGGCCGGCGGCGTCGTCGTTCCTCTGAACATTCTGCTCAAGGGGCGCGAAATCGCCTATCACCTGGCTGATTCGGAAGCAAAGCTGTACTTCTGTTTCGAGGGAAGTCCCGAATTGCCGATCGCCGAGTACGCCATCGCCGGGTTCGAGCAGAGCGAGACCTGTTCGGCCCTGATCGTGATCAGCGCCGAGTCGGGTGCACCGTCGTCGATCCTCGGAGTCGAGACTCTAGGCGAAGCACTGGCGTCCGTGTCCGGCACGGAAACGCCTGCAGTCGCGGTTGTTCGTGAACCGACGGACACCGCGGTCATCCTCTACACCAGCGGCACGACCGGAAAGCCCAAGGGCGCCGAACTCACTCACTGCAACATGGTCTTGAATGCACTGTCGACCAACCGGTTGTTCGAGAGCGTTCCGTCCATGCATGAGCGTTATCTCCTGACTTTGCCGTTGTTCCACTCGTTCGGCCAGACAGTGACCATGAATGCGGGAATCTGCGTCGGTGCCACCTTGGTGTTGATGCCGCGCTTCGACGCGACCGCGGCACTCGAGATCATGGAACGCGAAAAGATCTCGGTCTTCGCGGGCGTCCCGACCATGTATTGGGGACTGCTCGGCGTGCTGGACGAGGTAGTGAAATCCGGGGTGGATATCGAGACCGTTGCACAGAACATGCGGTGCGCGATCTCCGGTGGCGCAGCGCTTCCCGTGGAAATATTGACACAGTTCAGGGAACGCTTCGGTGTTCAGATCCTCGAAGGGTACGGGTTGTCCGAGACCTCTCCGCTGGCCTTGTTCAGTGCCCCGGAGAGCGACCCCCGGCCCGGTTCGATCGGCGTGCCGATCTGGGGCGTCGAAGCGCGGCTTGTCGACGACTCTTGGCACACGATCGCCGGCCCCGATGAAGTGGGAGAGTTGGCCATTCGCGGGCACAACGTCATGAAGGGCTATTTCAACCGACCAGAGGCGACGGCGGAAGTCATGCGCGACGGATGGTTTCGCACCGGGGATTTGGCACGGGTCGATACCGACGGAAATTACTACATCGTCGATCGCGCGAAGGACATGATCGTGCGGGGCGGATTCAACGTCTACCCACGCGAAATCGAAGAGGTTCTGCTCACTCACCCAGCCGTCTCACTCGTCGCCGTCGTCGGGGTGCCGGACTCGAGCCTCGGCGAAGAAGTTGTCGCGTTCGTGATCCGAGAGCCGAGTGAAGAGATCTCCGAATCGGATCTCGTGGAATGGACGCGGGAACAGATGGCCGCCTACAAATATCCGCGTCGCATCGAGTTCGTGCCGTCGCTGCCGATGACGGCAACCGGAAAGATTCTCAAACGTGAACTGAATCAAGCATTTTCGATGGTCTGAGGAGATCGATGACTGACGTTCGAGCAAGTGAAGCTTTTCCCGTGACCCAGGCCATGAAGGATTCGGGTGGCTGGAATCCGTTGTGGGACGGCCTTTCGGAGCTGGATCCCGAGTGGACCGAGCTGTACATGAAGACAGCAATGCAGCCCTGGAACAGTGGGGTGCTGTCACCTCAGGTGATCCAGTTGCTGTGCATAGCCGTCGATGCGGCGAGCACACACATGTACGCACCCGGCGTACGACGCCATATTCGCGCCGCGCTCGACATGGGAGTGACCCCGAAGGAGATTCTCGAGGTGCTGAAACTGACCACCGTCGTCGGGATTCATTCCTGCAATGTCGGCGTTCCGATCCTGATGGAGGAAATCGCGAACCGGTGAGGGCGGTCAGTCCCGCTCGCGGTTCTCCCGTTCCTCCCGCTGACGCTGGAGGAACGGGCTCGGGTTCTGTCCGCCGATCGGACCGTGGCCGAGGACTCCGTGCTCGTAGGCCGACTCCGCGTGCAGGGCAACGTCGATTCCGCGGGCCTCGTCTTCACGCGAGATGCGGAAGCCGAAGGTCTTGTCGATGAGCTTTCCGAGACCGTAGGTCACACCGAAGGCATAGAGCGCGACCACGACGACGCCGACGAACTGCTTGCCCAACTGCGCGAATCCACCGCCGAAGAACAAACCTTCCGGACCGCCTGTCATCACGGCCGTCGCGAGGAGTCCGATCAACAACGAGCCGACGATTCCGCCGACGAGGTGCACGCCGACGACGTCGAGGGAGTCGTCGTAGCCGAGCTTGTGCTTCCATCCCACGGCGTACGAGCAGACGATGCCGGCGATCAGACCGATGACGAGCGCACCGAACATGTTCACCGTTCCGCACGACGGGGTGATCGCGACCAGACCGGCGACGACGCCCGAAGCTGCGCCGAACGTGGTGGGGTGTCCGTCACGATTCTGCTCGACGAACAGCCAGCCGAGTAGTCCGGTGCAACCGGCGACGAGTGTGTTGAGGAAGATCTGCGAGGCCATACCGTCGGCCGCAAGGGCCGAGCCGGCGTTGAATCCGAACCAACCGAACCAGAGCAGGCCTACGCCGAGCAGGACGAACGGCAGATTGTGCGGACGCATCGACTCGGCCTTGAAACCCATCCGCTGGCCGAGGACCAGTGCCAATGCCAGACCCGACGCTCCGGACACGATTTCGACCACGAGGCCACCGGCGTAGTCGAGTGCGCCCATCTGGGCGAGCCATCCCTGCGGATTCCACACCCAGTGAGCGACGGGGACATAGACGAGCAAGGACCAGATGGGGACGAAGATCATCCAGGCGGAGAACTTCGCGCGGTCGGCGATCGCACCACTGATGAGCGCTGCAGTAAGGATTGCGAACGTCAATTGGAAGGTTGCGAACAACACTTCCGGGACATTCCCGTGCACCGTCGACGGGTCGATGCCCGCCATGCCGATGTGCTCGAGTCCGCCGATGATGCCACCGTGATCGTCGCCGAACACGAGGCTGTAGCCCACGAACAACCACGCAACCGTGACGAGTGCGATCGAGACGAAACTCATCATGATCATGTTGAGTACGCCCGTCGAGCGGACCATGCCGCCGTAGAACAGTGCGAGTCCTGGCGTCATCAGAAGTACGAGTGCAGTACTGACGAGCAACCAGGCAGTTGCTCCGGCATCGATGGTGGCGGGCACAGTTTTCTCCTCACGCACGCGGACCAGCCCGCGTGCACGGAACCCACGATGAGTGCGTGCGGTTTCCTCCGCACTGCGATTGTGTTGCGAACATGTTTCGGGAGAAGTCGGCGTTGCACCCGCACCGGACCACCTGTCGTGGGTCGCCGGTAGTCTTTGCGCGTGGCCCTGTACCGGAAGTATCGACCCGCGTCCTTCGCCGAGGTGGTGGGGCAGGAGCATGTCACCGCACCGCTCAGCACGGCCCTCGACACCGGACGCATCAACCATGCCTACCTGTTTTCCGGCCCGCGCGGCTGCGGAAAGACGTCGTCGGCGCGAATCCTGGCGCGTTCGCTGAACTGTGAGCAGGGACCGACGTCGACGCCGTGCAACGTGTGCGACTCGTGCGTTTCGCTGGGCCCGGGCGGCACAGGCAACCTGGATGTGACGGAACTCGACGCCGCAAGTCACGGTGGCGTCGACGACACCCGAGAACTCCGAGACAAGGCGTTCCACGCACCCGCTGCTTCTCGCTACCGCGTCTTCATCATCGACGAGGCACATATGGTGACGGCGGCGGGTTTCAATGCGTTGCTCAAGATCGTCGAAGAGCCGCCGGAACACCTCATCTTCATCTTTGCGACGACGGAACCGGAAAAGGTTCTCCCGACCATCCGTTCGCGTACACACCATTACCCGTTCCGCCTGTTGGCGCCGTCGACCATGCGCGGACTCCTGGAAAAGATCTGCGCCCAGGAGGGCGTACCGGTCGAGCCTGCGGTGTATCCACTGGTCATCAAGGCCGGCGGCGGTTCCCCTCGTGACTCGTTGAGTGTCCTCGATCAGCTGCTCGCGGGCGCAGGAGAAGAAGGTGTCACGTATCCGCGCGCGCTCTCTCTTCTCGGAGTCACCGACGTCGCGCTCATCGACGAAGCAGTAGACGCCCTGTCTGCCAGTGACGGGGCCGCGTTGTTCGGCACTGTCGATCGCGTGATGGACGCCGGTCACGATCCACGCCGATTCGCGCTCGATCTTCTCGAGCGCCTGCGTGATCTCATCTTGATGCAGGCTGTTTCCGACGCCAGCGAACGAGGATTGGTCGACGCTCCGGAAGCGGAGCTGGTCACGATGCGTGAGCAGATTCAACGAGTCGGCCCGGCCACGCTCACCCGCTTCGCCGAGACTGTCCATGCCGGACTCAGCGAAATGCGTGGTGCGACGGCGCCGCGGCTACTGCTCGAAGTGATGTGCGCGCGAATGCTGCTGCCGTCGGCCTCCGACACCGAGTCAGCTGTATTGCAGCGGCTGGAGCGCCTGGAACAAGGTATTCCGGCTGCCGGAGTCGCGGCTGCTCCTCGCGCGGCAGCAACGCCGGCACCCACCGTGCCGCCGCTCGAACCGGAGATTGCTTCCAAGTTCCAACGGCCCTCTCAACGCAAGGCCGAGCCTGAGGCACGGCCGGAACCAGCCGCGCCTGCTCCAGCTGCGGCGCCGCCGGTTGTGGAGGCTCCTGTCGTCGAACCTCCGGTAGCGGCAGTTCCCGTCGTCGAGACTCCCACTGTCGAGATCGTGGAACCGCCGGTTGCCGAAGCTCCGGTGGTTGAAGCTCCGGTTGCCGAAGCTCCAATAGTTGAAGCTCCTGTGGTTGAACCACCGGTTACTGCTCCTGTCGAGGCGGAAGAGCTGATCGGGCTTGCCGAGCCGGAACCCGACTACGAGCCCGAGCCCGAGTTCGACGAGCCGGCGGTTGCCGAAGCTGCGCCGGTCTCGGCAGGCCCCACAGTCGAGACTCTCCGTGAATCGTGGAACACCTTGCGCAACAAGGTCGGTGAACGAAACAAGGTTCTTCCGGCCATGCTGTCCGCTGCGACGGTTCACGACGTGCGTGGACATGTCGTTGTCATCGCTCACGGCTCACCGGTCCTGGGTGCTCGTGTGACGCAACCGCACAACGCGGCGGTCATTTGCGAGGTCCTTGCCGAAATGTTCGGTGGCACTTGGCAGGTCGAGTATCAAGAAGGTG
Organism: Rhodococcus sp. SB1D; assembly: GCF_048573875.1. Taxonomy (NCBI): domain Bacteria; kingdom Bacillati; phylum Actinomycetota; class Actinomycetes; order Mycobacteriales; family Nocardiaceae; genus Rhodococcus; species Rhodococcus sp. SB1D. Next base: position 53,623 of record NZ_JBMAIQ010000012.1, on the reverse strand, counting down.
CGCCTACAGCGCCGACAGTATCGAGCGCAACCAAGGCGACGGAAGCTCCGAGCCGCCCTGCCGCTGCGCCCCGCTTCTCTCGCCCCAGTCAGGAGCGCGCAGCGCAGCAGCCCAAGGCCCCGCAGCCCCAGCGCGGAGATTCGGACGACATTCCGCCGCCCGAGGCCCCCGACTATCCGGAAGACCCTGGACCGGCCCCTGCTCCTGAGGTCGACTACGAGGCAACTCCTCCGCCTGCAACGCCGGAGGATGAGGACGAGATGTTTGCGGAGGCGGCGGAGCCCGCTGATCCGACTGCCAGACGTGATCCCGAGGATGTTGCAAAGGAACTCCTCAAGGACGTCCTCGGAGCTCGCCGCCTCGAAAGCTGAGTTGCCGAGTCGGTCCGTGTGCGTGAAACAGCGGTCGGAATCCAGCTGCACCACTGTGTGATCGAATTGTTATAAGTGCCGTTCCCTTTGTGCGCGCGCGTCTCGAAAGCGCGCCGGCTCGGCCTCGCAAAGCTGAATTGTATGTGGCTGGTTTGCTGGCACATTCGTTCGCTCAGTTCCGGTGTAACGAAACGTCGATTCGGACGATGGTCGCCGAAGAATATCTGGAATTTCTCGTTGTCTGATGGGCATTCGAGTGCTGCTGTTAAATTTCGGTGTGTCACGAATGTTCAGATTGATAGTTGTCGGATGTTTGATTTGCGGGGATCGACCAATTTGGGACATTCGGCGAATTGGCCACATATTCGGCATTGCGGCATTTCGGTGCATATTCAACTGAATATTTGCCGATCGCGAGAAAATGGCGGCCGTGAAACCGGGATCCGGTACGGATGTTCAAGCAGGAGCATGACCGGTTGCGAAGCAAATAAGTAACTCCGAGTTACAGCTAACTCTCGATTGCTGTCAAATTGCTGAAACACGTTCATTGCGCCGAACAACCCTTGTTATTTGTTTATGCCTTGAGGTGAATCTGCGTTTTACACACCGATGAGGGCGTGGTTAGTCTTCGGTCGATTGAGTCTCCCGTGGATGCGCGCGAAAATAGGAAGTGTAAGATGACTGAAGATTCAACTAATCCTGCGATTGCGATAGTCGGGATGAGCATGTGGTCCCCCGGTGCACATGATCTGCAAGGATTTTGGGAGAACGTCCTCGCGCGTCGGATGCAATTCCGAAAGTTTCCGGAGTCACGGATGTCCCTCGACGACTACTGGAGCGCGAGCCCTGACGACGTCGACAAGACATACGCCGATCGCGGCGCGTTCATGGATGGTTTCGAATTCGACTGGGTCGGTCGCCGGATACCGGAGCGGACCTTCAAGTCGACAGATCTCACACACTGGTTGGCTCTGGAAACAGCACTCGGGGCTTTGACCGACGCGGGCTACAGCCGAGGATCGGTACCCACTGGACGCAGCGCCGCAATCGTCGGCAACTCCCTCACCGGTGAAGAATCCCGGATGTGGTCGATGCGTTTGCGTTGGCCTTACGTCAAGCGCGCACTCGCTGTCGCAGCCGAAGCGCGCCAGTTGGACAGTTCCGTCGCCGATGCTCTCGCCGAGACGATGGAAGAGGTCTACAAGGGCCCATTGGTGGAGCCGAGTGAAGACACTCTCGCCGGCATGTTGTCGAATACGATTGCCGGCCGGATCTGCAATTATCTCGACTTCAACGGCGGCGGGTACGTCGTGGACGGTGCGTGCGCGTCCGGAATGCTCGCGGTGGCGACTGCAGCCGAAAAGCTGGCGTCCGGCGCGGCCGACTTCGTCTTGGCAGGGGGAGTCGACGTCAGCTTGGATCCTTTGGAACTGGTGGGATTCGCCCGTTTGGGTGCACTGACCCGTGGCGACATGAACGTGTACGACGCAAGCCGAAGCGGATTCATCCCGGGTGAAGGTTGCGGATTCGTGGCCTTGAAACGACTCGAGGACGCCAGGGCGGACGGCGACTACGTGTACGCGACGATTCGCGGCTGGGGCATCTCCACCGATGGCAAGGGTGGAATCACCAAGCCCCGCGCCGAAACTCAGGCCGAGATGATCCGTCGCGCATACTCGCGAGCGGGATTCGCGGCCAGCGAGGTTGCCTTCGTCGAAGGACACGGAACTGGTACTCCCGTCGGAGACCCCGTCGAACTGGCCGGCGTCCAGCAGGCCGCTCAGACGGACGGGCCCGTCGAGGCTCGTAGCATCGGCATGACGTCACTGAAGTCGTTGATCGGGCACACGAAGGCGGCGTCGGGCATCCTTGCGCTGATCAAGGCGACCATGGCCGTCAATCAACGAATCCTTCCGCCGCTCGCCGGTTGCACCGACCCGAACCCGGCGTTCGGAACCGAAGCGCCGGCACTCTTTCCGCTCGTCAACGGTGAGATCAGAGATCCGTCCGAGAAGATGCGTGCCGGTGCGCAAGCCATGGGTTTCGGCGGTATCAACTGCCACGTCGCGATCGAATCGGCTGATGCACCATCCAGCAAGCTGACACCCTCGCAAGACGTCCGCACGATGATGGCGTCGTATCAGGACACCGAGGTTTTCGTACTTTCTGCAGATTCTGCGATGGACTTGGCGACCCGAGCGCGGGATGTTGCAGATCTGGCGGTTCCGTTGAGTGTTGCCGAGCTGCTGGACTTTTCGGCGAAGCTCTCTCGCGTGATCTCGCCGACCGCGCCCTTCCGTGCTGCAGTGGTGGCCGGACGTCCCGCGCAGTTGGCCGAACGCATGCGTCAGCTTGCCGTGATCTGCGAGAACTCCGCTCCTGCATCCGGCCAGGTGAAGGTCGTGAGCAACGAGATCTCGATCTCGAACGCCGTCCACCATGACATCGGATTCCTGTTCCCGGGACAGGGATCCCAACAACTCGAGATGGCGCGCGTGCTGATCGAGCGCTTCGAGTGGGCACGCGAACTGGCGACCCAGGCGGACGGCTGGTTGGAGGGAGTTGGAGCGGAGGCGATCACGCCTCGAATTCTGCGGAACCCGGTCAAGAGCGCTGACGCTGCGGAATTGGCGAAGTGGAAGCGGGATCTCACCCAGACGCAGTTCACCCAGCCTGCCGTCGCTTTGGCTTCGCTGCTCTGGTTCGAGTACCTCCGCCGATTGGGTGTCACACCCAGTGCTGTCGCCGGCCACAGTCTCGGCGAGTTGACCGCGCTCTACGCGGCAGGAGCTTACGACCAGAAGACGCTGATCACCTTGGCTGCGGCGAAGGGTGCGGCCATGGCTGTCAGTGGTGGTGGAAACGGCGCGATGGCGAGCCTGACCTGCGACCGATCGACGGCTGAGGCGATCATCGCGGAAACAAAGGGTTACGCGACCGTCGCGAATCTGAATACGCCTACACAGACCGTGGTTTCGGGCACCAAAGACGCGGTCGACGATGTGGTTGCCATCGCGAAGACGCGCGGAGTGTCGGCTCAGGCGCTTGCCGTGTCGAATGCTTTCCACTCCGAGATGATGAACGAGGCCGAGCGGGAGCTGAAGTCCACTGCGCCCGTTGACGAGCAAGTCGATTCGCTGACTTGCCCCGTGTATTCCTGCGTCGAAGGGAAACGCGTACAGACGCCACTGGCACTTCGCGAATTGGTCACCAAACAGGTTGTCTCACCGGTCGACTGGGTCAAGACGGTAAGTGGAATCTCGCAGGACGTGGACCTGCTCGTCGAGGTCGGACCCGGCCGTGTGCTGACCGGGCTCACCAAGGCGATCAATGGGACCGACGGCGTGCGCTGCTTCCCCGTTGCGTCCAAGTCCGGACGCGACGAGGACTTCAATGTCGCACTGGCCGCGATGTACGTCCACGGCGCTCAGGTCCGATGGAACGAACTTTTCGACGGCCGGTTCGTGCGCGAATTCGTTCCTGCCGATCAGAAGGTGTTCATCGAGAACCTGGCCGAGGCGAAGCTGACGGTTACCTCTGCTCCCGAACCGCTCGCACTTGGTACGTCCGGCGGGGATCCGGCTGCGGCGCTGGCCGATTACCTGAGCCGACGCGGGACCTTCCTCGTCGACGTGATTCGTGCTGATGTAGGCAGTGGAGCGACTTCTCCGTCTTCTCCATCTGCTCCGACTTCGCGGGCAGTCACCAACGGCCACGAATCCGTGGCAGCGAAAGCTCCTTCGCCGGTTTCGGCTCCGGTAGTCGAAGAGCCGGCTGACGCGGGCGCTGGGTCCGTGGAAAGTGAGCTGATCAGGATCCTCGCCGATACGACGGGATTCCCCGCCGAGTCGATCACGACGGATCTGCGTCTGCTCGATGATCTGAATCTCGACTCGATCAGTGCGGCAGAGGCTATTTCGAAGGTTGCGCATCAGTTCGAGGTTGTCGACCTCGACCCTGCCGAGTTGGCCAATGCCACGATCGGAGAAGCAGCATCGCTGATCCTTGCGGCATCACCGAATCCCGGTTCTGCCGTTCCAGCAGCGAGTTCGGTGCAGTCGGACGTGTCGCGAATACTGCTCGAGGTAATCGCGGAGGACACCGGATTTCCGGTGGAGTCTCTCGATGTGGATCTCCACCTGCTCGACGACCTGAACATGGACTCGATCAAGGCTGCCGATGCGATAGCAACTGTGGCAACGCGATTGGGTGTTCAGGGTGATCTGGATCCGGCCGAACTCGTCAACGTCAGCCTGGGTGAACTCATCGAAGTGCTCGATCGATCCGCGAAAGAGAAGTCGGGGCAGCAGCAGCCGGTTGCGCGGGCGCTGCCGGTGAAGGCAAAGGGTCTATCAGCCGACAGCTTCACCTGGGTTCGCGATTACACCCTGGAAAAGGTTCGGAGCGAGACAGCGTTGCACGGAGTCCGAGACCTCACGGACACGACGTTTGTCGTCATCGGTGACGACGCCGGTTTGGTCGGAAGGTTGGAATCCGAACTGCGAGGGCGTGGTGCTCAGGTCGACATTCGCACATTCTCCGACGGCGCTCCTGCGAATGCACAGCACGTGGTTGCCGTAATGCCGCGTGTGACCGATGATTCCGTCACCGAAATCGGCTTGCGCCGTGGGATCGAACACATGTACAAGATGGTTCCGGCGCAGCAAAGCGGAGGCGCACGAACCACATTGGCAGTGATTCAGTTCACCGATGTCGAGTTGGGCAATCCGGCGCCGGTATCGAGTGCGGCGGCTTTTGCCGCTTCGGTGCATCACGAGCGCCCCGAACTGGATGTCCGCGTCATAGGATTCGACGGCTCGACTGCGGACGCGGTGGTGGCAACCACCGTCGTCTCCGAGTTGGATTCGGTTGCATCCTATGTGTTCGCGACTTACGGCACCGAGATGGGACGCACGGCACTGCAACCGCGGGTTCTCGCCTCGAGCGACTACACCGTCCGCGAGAGCGGGTTGGGGAGTTCGGATGTAGTGGTCGTGACCGGTGGCGCGAAAGGCATCATGGCGCAATGCGCTCTGGCTCTCGGTCGAAAGACAGGCGCCGAACTAGTGCTGATCGGAAGCTCTCAGCGACAAGCGGGTGACGAAATCGCTTCCACTCTTGCGGACTTCACGTCTGCCGGATTGAGCGCTCACTACTATCGCTGCAACGTCACGGATGCTGCGGCGGTGGCCGGCGTCGTCGCCCAGATCGAGGTCGAGGTTGGGCCGATCACCGGGTTTGTCCACGGTGCGGGGGCGAATGTTCCGCGGCGGTTCGAGAGAGTCGACAGCGCTGCGGCTTTCAAGGAGGTTGCACCTAAGGTCCTGGGCGCAGCCAACTTCGTCGAAGCGCTCGCTGATCGCGACTTGAAGCTGTTCGTGGGCTTCTCCTCCATCATCGGATTCACAGGTATGCCCGGAAACAGCTGGTATGCATACGGAAACGAGCTTCTCGACGAAATGGTGGTGCGGTATGCCGCCGGGCACCCGAAGACTCGGACGTTCTCGCTCGCGTACAGCGTGTGGGGAGAGACCGGAATGGGCGCCCGCATGGGCAGTGTCAACCACCTCGCGAAGATGGGTGTCATGCCGATTTCGACGGCTGCGGGAGTGGATCATTTCCTTCGCCTGGTCGACAGCGGACCCGAGGCGAGTCGTATCGTCGTGACCAGTCGACTCGGCGGTCTGGACACCTGGGCGCCGGCAGCACCGGCTCTGCCGGCGGTGTCGCGCTACATCGACCAAGTGGTGACATTCGAGCCGCAGGTAGAACTGGTGACCCGGACGACGTTGTCCACCTCGGCGGATCCCTTTGTCCTCGATCATGTCTGGAAGGGATCGGCGCTGCTTCCGACGGTGTTCGGGCTCGAGGCGATGTCGCAGGCGGCGGCCTATGTCACCGGACGCGTGACTCTGGGCCGCGTCCGCATCGACGACATCAAGCTGGATCGACCGATCGTCGTCGACACGGTCGAGGGCACCAGAGTCGAGATCAAGGCAAGCGTCGTGGAGCAGGATCGTGATGCTGCAGGAACGCGGGTGCATGTCACGATCGGCACCGAACGGACCGGGTACGGACGGCCCCATTTCTCGGCCGACTTCATCTTCGGGCTGGACGAAACACTGCCGGAGTTCGAGAAGGAGTTGCCGCGACCGGTGCTCGACATCGATCCGTTGGACGATCTCTACTCGTGGTTGCTGTTCCAGGAGGGCGATTTCCGCCGACTCGAAGAGATCTCGAGCCTCGATTCCGAGCACATTCTCTTCAGCGCTATTTCGCGAGCCGACCGTAAGCAGCACCTCCTCGGTGATCCCTACTTCCTCGATTCCCTGCTCCAATCGGGTCAGATCATGGTTCCGCGGGAGATCTGCCTTCCGGTCAACATTGCGCGAATCGACATGTACGACGGACGATTCGAGGCTCGTTCGTTCACCGCGTACGCCTACGACAAGGTGCAGACCGAGACCCACATGCAAGCCGACGTGGCGGTGGTGAAGGACGGACGAGTGGTGATGCAGCTCGAGGGATATCGCTCCCAGATTCTCTCCCACGACGAAAGCCGTCCTACGGCTGAGGAAATCGCGGATCCGACTGCGCGCGACGCACAGATCATTCTCGACAAGCTCGCGCAACACAGCCGGGCGTTGGGAGTGAAGAGCCCGCGGGTTGTGGTCGCGCATACCCCGGGGATTCACGAGTTGACCAAGTCGGAACGCCACGAGCAGGAGAAACCGATCGCCGAGGCGGCCGTGAACATTCATCTCGATGAGGATGTGGTGATCAAATGAGTAATGCCTTTGCCATCGAATGGCAGGAAACCGGAAAGCCCGTCGTCGTCGGTGATATTCCACCCTCTGTGGATGTCTCGCTCTCGCACGACGGCAGTAAGTCACTCAGTTCGGCCGGCGACTGGCCTCAGGGATGTGACATCGAACCGATTCGCGCCCGAACCGTCATGCAGTGGAAGGCGCTTCTGGGTTCGGCGCGGATTCCGCTGCTGGACGAGTTGATCGCGGGCGGCGAATCACTCGATCGTGCGGGAACCAGGCTGTGGGCGGCGGCCGAGGCGATCCGAAAGGCCACGGGGCAGAGGTCGGTTTCTCTGGCGATGGGCGCCAGGGAGGACGACGCAGTGACCTTCCGCGGCGGCGCAGACGGAAGCGTGGTGGTTCTGACTTTTCCAGCTCTGTTGACGGACAACGAGGAGCGGATTCTCGCGTTTGTGACTCATGAGGAGGATGCGGAGGACCCGGCGCAGGACTCGGCACCACAGTTCGACTCCGGCCCGTTGTCGGCGAAGTCTCTCGCGCAGTTCGATCCGATGGCCTACGGCTCCGACGTGCATGTGGTGGCCCGGAGCGGCTATCCGGCGGTGACGATCCGGTTCCCCGTCGGGTTCCGGGACGCGTGCAACGTGGGTGGATCAGTGGGGTTCGCGAGCTTCGCGCTGTGGTTGGGCGCTTTGCGAGAGAGGGGAACCGGACCGATCTCGAAGCAGATCGTGGAGGACATGGCGACGGGTCGTTGGGGCATGGTGACCAACAACTCCGAGGTGTTCATCGATGCGAACCTGTATACCGACGACATTGTCGAGGGGACGATCTGGATCACCGAACTCACCGGTCCGGATCGGGCAACCACCAATCTGCATGTCGAATGGTGCCGGGTCGACGGCGAGACGCGCACTCACATCGGGTGGAGTGCGATGCAGACGACGTGGGTGGAAATCCTCTCCCACGGTGTGGTGGCGGCACGGCCGATGCCGCAGTACTTCCACGATTTCATCGAGCCGATGACGATTCCGACGGGGACGAAGAACATCGCTGTTCCCACCGAACCGAAGAACGTCGATCGTGGTTCCGTGATCCGCTCGGCTCCGATGGTGCCGCGCAATCCGTACCTGCTCGAATCCGAGGTGTTCTCGACGACGTTGCAGGACGGAAACGTCGTGGGCAACATCTACTTCGGCAACTATTACATCTGGCAGTCGAGGGTTCGGGACAAGTTCCTGGTCCGTTCTCAGCGTGAGGCCATGGCGGCCAGAGGCGCTCTCGGGGAACTTCGTTGTGTGCACACCAGGGTTGAGCATCTGCGCGAGGTCATGCCGTTCGACGACGTCCTGGTCACGATGTCCTTGTCTGCCCTCTACGAGAGGGGGATCGACCTCGAGTTCGAGTACTTCAAGGTCAATGAGGACGGATCACGGGAGAAGCTCGCGATCGCTCGGCACAGAACTGTCTGGACGATGCCGGGCGCTCCGGGAGAACTGGAAATCTCTCCGCCGTCGAAACTTCCACAGTCGCTGATCGATTCGGTGCTGGAGGCGATCGACGGAAAGTAGGCGGGGGATTTTCCGAGATCGAAGTGGAGAGACGGGTTGCGTTTTCCTTGCGGGAGAACGCAACCCGTTTCGATGGGGAGGGGAATGTATGGGTATCGGGGTTTCCAGAAGATCGGTTCTGAAAGGGTCGGTAGTCGGCACAGCGGCTGTTGCTTTGGGCGCAAAGGCAGGTGCTGCTCCGGCGGGGAGTGTGGATATCGAGTCTCCGTTGATTTTTCATTCGCCGGAGTTCGAGCCGTTCTGTGACGAACTACATTCGTTGTCAACGCTTTCCGGAAACGAGATCACACTGACAGCGCAAGTGGGGCAACATGCCTTTCATCGGGATTTTCCCCCGTCCCCAGCACTGTCGTACCGCAGCGGAGAGATCGGTGGCGGTTATCTGGGCCCTACCGTCGAGGCGCATTCCGGCGAGCCGATCATGTTGACGTTCGAGAACGATCTGACCGGACATCCGTTGGCAGCGGACATGGATATGACGCTGCACGGAATGCATGCCGACTTTCGTGCGCACCCGCCGACGTCGTTGCACTTGCACGGTGGAGTCACTTCACCTGAGAGCGACGGCCACCCGGAACTGCTGGTGATGCCGGGACAGGCTGCGATGCATCACTTTTTGCACGGTCAGGAAGCCGCCCACCTCTGGTATCACGATCATGCGATGGGCATCACCCGGCTCAACGTCTACGCCGGTCTGATCGGGAACTACCTGATCAGGGATGAATTCGACACCGGCGAACTGGGAAACCCGTTGGGGCTGCCGGCCGAGGAATTCGAGATCCCGTTGATCCTGCAGGAGAAGATATTCACGCCGACAGGCGCCCAGAACGGCCGATCCACCATCTTGATCCCGGAAGGATCGTGGGAAGGCGGCGCGGTGGGCGACGTCGGCTTGGTCAACGGCAAGGTGTGGCCGGAACTGTCCGTGGCTCGGGGCCTTTACCGCCTCCGCATCGTCAATGCGTCGTCGGCAAGTGTGTGGAATCTTCACTTCTCGAACATGATGACGTTCTGGGTCATCGGCAACGACGCCGGAATGCTCGACGCACCCGTCGCGGTCAATGCCTTCCGCTGCGCACCGGGGGAGCGGTACGACCTCCTCGTCGATTTCACCGGACTGTCGGAGGGTTCGACGGTGGAGCTTCGCAACGACGAGGCGCCCCCGCTACCCGCCGCTGTCATCGGTGAAGTGACTATGCCGCTGTTCTGCCGGTTCCGCGGTGACGCCAGGCGCGGATTCACCGGTGGTGTTCCGTCGCAACTGCGCGGTGGGCGCCGGCAACGTGACGTTCTCGCCCCGTTGGAGCAGCCGACGGTAATTCGCACGGTGACGGTGAGCCAGCAACTGGAACTGCGGAATCCACCGGCTCAGATGACGTTGAACAACCTGACGTTCAGCACCACGGACGTCGAGAGGCCGCGGCAAGGCACCGTCGAGCAGTGGAACATCGTCAACACCACGCCGGACCCGCATCCGATACACCTGCACTTGGTGAATTTCCGGATTCTCGGCAGAACACCGATGCGGACGCTGGAGTACTTGATCCGCCATCCTCAGCCGGTGATCGGCAACAAGTGGACTCCGTCGCCCGACGGGTTCGAGGCGGGGCCGATGATCGCGCCGGCGCCGTGGGAAGCGGGGATGAAGGACACCGTCAGGGTGGACGGCGGCACTGTCACCCGGATCATCGTGCGATTCCCCACCGCGGATGAGCTGGGTTTCGATCCCGACGCGATGTTCGATCGTCTTCCGAGCGGTGTGATGACGGGTAGTGGGATGACGGGCGGTGGGCGCCACGATATGGCTGATTCTGGTCGACTCCAGGGATACGTGTGGCATTGCCATCTACTCGATCACGAAGATCACGACATGATGTTGCCGTATCGCATCGTGCCGTGAGTGCTTCCGGGGGCGCACCCGAAATGAACCGAAGCGGGCAGGCGTTCGCGCACCTGATCACCTCGGTCACCTAGCAGGATCGCTTCGGTCCTTCCCATGAATTTGGAACACGTTCTACAGTGAAAGGGCTGAGGTCTGTACCTCGGCCATGCGCCACCACCGACGGTGGCGCGGACGATCTGCAGACCGGTTCGACGAATTACACGGAAGGAACACCTCACAGTGACCACAGAGGCATTCATTTATGAAGCCATCCGTACCCCGCGAGGCCGCGGCAAGAAGACCGGGTCGTTGCACTCGGTCAAGCCGATCTCGCTGGTCACGGGTCTGATCCAGGAACTGCGCGTGCGCTTTCCCGACCTCGACGAGGACCGGATCTCCGACCTCATCCTGGGCGTCGTCACCCCCGTTGGCGATCAGGGAATGGACATCGCCCGCGTTGCAGTCAACGATGCGGGACTGCCCGACACCGTCGGCGGCGTTCAGCTCAACCGTTTTTGCGCTTCCGGCCTCGAGGCCGTGAACATGGCTGCTCAGAAGGTTCGGTCCGGCTGGGACGAACTGGTGATTGCCGGTGGCGTCGAGTCGATGTCCCGCGTTCCGATGGGATCCGACGGTGGACCGTGGGCACTCGACCCCGCCACCAATTACGACAACTACTTCGTGCCGCAGGGCGTCGGCGCAGACCTCATCGCCACCATCGAGGGCTTCTCGCGTGACGACGTCGACGCATACGCCGTGCGCTCGCAGGACCTCGCCGCCAAGGCGTGGACCGGCGGATACTTCGCCAAGTCGGTAGTGCCGGTCAAGGACATCAACGGCATCACCATCCTCGACAACGACGAGCACATGCGTCCGGGCACCACGGCAGAGAACCTCGCCGGCTTGGCTCCCGCGTTCGGTGTGATCGGTGAAATCGGCGGATTCGACGCCGTGTCGCTGCAGAAGTACCACTGGGTCGAGAAGATCAACCACGTTCACCACGGCGGTAACAGCTCGGGAATCGTCGACGGCGCTGCCCTCGTGCTCGTCGGTAGCGAGCAGGCCGGCAAGGACATGGGTCTGACGCCGCGCGCTCGCGTCGTCGCCACCGCCACCAGCGGCGCCGACTCCACCATCATGCTCACCGGCCCGACGCCGGCGTCGAAGAAGGTTCTGGCAGCTGCCGGCCTGACGGTCGACGACATCGACCTCTTCGAGATCAACGAGGCATTCGCTTCCGTCGTCCTGAAGTTCCAGAAGGACCTGAACATCCCGGACGAGAAGCTCAACGTCAACGGCGGCGCTATCGCCATGGGCCACCCCCTCGGTGCAACCGGCGCGATGATCACCGGAACGATGGTCGACGAGCTCGAGCGTCGTGGCGGCAAGCGCGCCCTCATCACCCTGTGCATCGGCGGCGGTATGGGCGTTGCCACCATCATCGAGCGCGTCTGACGCGGCGTCCGTCCTTCCAACGAGGCTTACCAGGAGTCAAGCAAAGTGACTGATCAGAACATCATCAACTGGGACCAGGACGCCGACGGCATCGTCGTGCTCACCATCAACGATCCCAACCAGGGCGCAAACACCATGAACGACGCGTACATCGCGTCGATGAAGGCCACCGTCGACCGTCTGGTCGCCGAGAAGGACTCCATCACCGGTGCCGTCATCACTTCCGGCAAGAAGACCTTCTTCGCCGGTGGCGACCTCAAGAACATGATCAAGGTCGGCCCCGAGCAGGCCGAGGAGATCTACAACCACAGTGTCGAGATCAAGGCAGACCTGCGTCGCCTCGAAACTCTCGGCAAGCCGGTCGTCGCCGCCATCAACGGTGCGGCACTCGGCGGCGGTCTCGAGATCGCTCTCGCGACCCACCACCGCATCGCGGCAGACGTCAAGGGCGTCAAGATCGGCCTGCCCGAGGTCACCCTCGGCCTGCTGCCCGGCGGCGGCGGCGTCGTGCGCACCGTGCGGATGCTCGGCCTGCAGAACGCGCTCATGGGCGTCCTGCTCCAGGGGCAGCAGCGTGGACCCGTTCAGGCCAAGGAAGTCGGCCTCATCGACGAGGTCGTCGGCTCGGTAGAAGAACTGGTTCCGGCTGCGAAGGCATGGATCAAGGCCAACCCCGAAGGCGGCGTTCAGCCGTGGGATGTCAAGGGCTACAAGATCCCTGGCGGAACTCCGTCCACTCCGGCATTCGCTGCCAACCTTCCGGCGTTCCCCGCGAACCTGCGTAAGCAGCTCAAGGGCGCTCCGATGCCGGCTCCGCGCGCCATCATGGCCGCAGCCGTTGAGGGTTCGCAGGTCGACATCGACAACGCGCTGCTCATCGAGGCTCGCTACTTCACCTCGCTGGTGACCGGCCGCGTCGCGAAGAACATGATCCAGGCGTTCTTCTTCGACCTGCAGTCGATCAACGGCGGCGGTTCACGTCCGGCAGGCATCGAGAAGTCCACCATCAAGAAGGTCGGCGTCCTCGGCGCGGGCATGATGGGCGCGGGCATCGCGTACGTCTCCGCCAAGGCAGGCTTCGACGTCGTGCTCAAGGACGTCAGCATCGAGGCTGCCAACAAGGGCAAGGCGTACGCCGAAGGCATTGAGGCCAAGGCGCTCTCGCGCGGCAAGACCACGCAGGAGAAGTCCGACGCACTCCTCGCCAAGATCACCCCGACGGCTGACCCGGCAGATTTCGCCGGCGTCGACTTCGTCATCGAAGCAGTCTTCGAGAGCCAGGAACTCAAGCACAAGGTGTTCCAGGAGATCGAGGACATCGTCGATCCCAAGGCACTGCTGGGCTCGAACACCTCGACGCTGCCCATCACGGGTCTCGCCACCGGCGTGAAGCGTCAGGAAGACTTCATCGGCATCCACTTCTTCTCGCCCGTCGACAAGATGCCGCTGGTGGAGATCATCCGCGGTGAGAAGACCTCCGACGAGACTCTGGCTCGCGTGTTCGACTACGTCCAGGCGATCCGCAAGACGCCGATCGTGGTCAACGACTCGCGTGGTTTCTTCACCTCGCGTGTCATCGGAACCTTCATCAACGAGGCCATCGGCATGCTCGCCGAGGGCGTCGAGCCCGCCACCATCGAGCAGGCCGGTATGCAGGCCGGTTACCCGGCTGCGCCGCTTCAGCTTTCGGATGAGCTCAACCTCACCCTCATGCAGAAGATCCGCAAGGAATCTGCCGACGCCGCCAAGGCCGAAGGCAAGGAACTGCCGGCAGATCCGGCCGGCGAGGTCATCAACACCCTCGTCGAGAAGTTCGATCGTAAGGGCAAGCTCGGTGGAGCCGGCTTCTACGATTACGCCGAGGGCAAGCGCACCGGCCTGTGGTCCGGACTCCGCGAGAACTTCAACTCCGGAACCTCCGACGCCCCGATCCAGGACCTCATCGACCGCATGCTGTTCATCGAGGCGATCGAGACGCAGAAGTGCTTCGACGAGAACGTCCTGATCACCACGGCGGACGCCAACATCGGCTCCATCATGGGTATCGGATTCCCGGCCTGGACCGGTGGCGTTCACCAGTTCATCGTCGGTTACGAGGGCGGCACGGCTGGCTTCGTCGCTCGCGCAAAGGAACTCGCTGCGCAGTACGGCCCGCGGTTCACCCCGCCGGCTTCGCTAGGGGCATAGCCCCCGTGCGCCTTTTTGGTAGTTACGGCTACCAAAAAGGCGCACAGGGGTTTATCCCCAGCTTGTGAGTTATCCACAGACGAACTCCGACAGCGAATTTCACGTCAGTCCTGTCGGAGTTCGGCCTGACGCTTGGTGCCATGACTACGTCTCATGGTGGAAGCGAGTTTCTCCGGATTCTCGATGCGCAATCCGGTCTGGTACGGCAACAGCAACTCTCGTCATTCGGATACAACCGAGGGATGCTGCGGAACTTTCTGGACCGCGGCGAATGGCAGCGCGTTCTACAAGGCGTGTATGCAGTGACCGCTGGCCCGCTCACCAGAGAAATGATCTTGAACGCCGCTTGGCTTTATGGTGGCCCGCAAGCGATTCTGAGCCACGACACTGCAGCTGAGGAATGGGGAATGCGTCGCATCGACGCAGACAAGCCAGTCCATGTCACCGTGCCATACGGCAAGTCTGCTCGCTGTCAGTCCGCGACAATCCGCCGAGTTCCAGTGCGAACGTCGGGTGCACTTGTCAGAGTGGGTGGCGTGGTTCACCCCGGGGTAGTCGTCCACCGATCCCGAGCCCACCGATACATCGGCGTGCCGTCAGTCATACCTCGAACGTCGCGGGCGGATACCGCGATTGATCTTGCGACCGCCGAATCCACAGCGCGAAGCGCCTACGTTTCACTCATCACCACGGTGACAAATGCGCGAATTCCGTTGAACGATGTGCGTCGTCGGATTGACGAACGAACACCACATCGATTCAAGGGCGCGCTTTCCGATGCGGTACGACTCCTGGCAGACGGGGTGCAGTCAACGCTCGAATACCACTATGCGGTCGACGTGGAGCAGGCGCACGGGTTGCCGTCGGCCAGACGCCAGTCTCCGGTCCGCGTCGACGGCCGCACGCTGTACGAGGACTGCGATTACAGCGAAGTCAATGTGCCGCTGATCGTGCGTCTCGACGGTCGGTGGGCGCATTCCATGGCAGAAGTGGCATTTCGTGATCGCCGCCGTGACAATGCGGCAGAGCTGGCAGGTCGTCCGCGGTTGGTCTACGGATTCGACGAGGTGATGAAGACTCCGTGCCAGGTTGCGCACGAGGTGGAGACGGTCTTGCGGCGGGGAGGTTGGGTGAGGACGCAGTCGGGTGCCTGCGGCACCTGTGCGCCTTTTTGGTAGTGCCGACTACCAAAAAGGCGCACAGGGGCTTTGCCCCTAGGCCTTCCACCACGGGCGAAGCGGCACATGCGCCTCACCCTTGGGGCCGAGCTTTACGGCCAGAACCTGGTGCAGCTGAACGACATTGCGCTCGAACCCGAGTCGTGAGCCGGCCATGTACAGGCCCCAGACGCGGGCGGTTCCTTCGCCGACCTCGGCGACGCACGCGTCCCAGTTGTCGACGAGATTCTGGCACCATCCGGCGAGCGTCAGTGCGTAGTGCTCGCGAAGGTTTTCTTCGTGACGCACCTCGAGGCCGACGTTCTGGATCTCGGAGATGATGCGACCCGAACCGGTGAGCTCCCCGTCAGGGAATACGTACCGGTCGATGAATCCGCCTGCCTTGGCGCTGCTTCGATTGTCCGGACGGGTGATGCAGTGGTTGAGCAGACGCCCACCCTCACGCAGCTTGCCCTTGAGAAACTCGAAGTACGCCGGGTAGTTTCCGACGCCGATGTGCTCGGTCAGGCCGATGGAGGACACTGCGTCGAATCCGGTCTCGGCCACGTCGCGGTAGTCGGAGAAACGGACCTGGGCGAGATCGGCGAGGCCCTCGTCCTCGATGGCCTTCTGTGCCCAATCCGCTTGCTCGCGAGAGAGAGTCACGCCGATCACCTTGACGCCGCGCCTGGCCGCGTAGCGGACCATCGAGCCCCAGCCGCAGCCGATGTCGAGAAGTCGATCACCCTTCTGGAGTCCGAGCTTCTCGAACACCAGGCGGTACTTGTTCTCCTGGGCTTCTTCGAGCGTCTGTTCCGCATTGTCGTAAGCGGCACAGGTGTACGTCATGGACGGGCCGAGGACGTACTCGTAGAAGGTGTTGGAGACGTCGTAGTGGTGATGGATGACTTCGGCGTCACGAGTCTTGGAGTGACGCAGTCCTTCTGCGACGCGACGCCAGCGAGGGAGATGTTCCTGGGGCGGCGGGGCGATGGGCCGCAACAGATCCCAGCCCAGGGAGCGCGTGATGCTGGCGAGCGTCAGTGCGGACGGGCGCTTGAGGTGGAGTTCGTCACCCATGATGCGCAGGATCTCGTACGGATCACCGGGGTGGACACCCTCGGCTTCGAGATCGCCGGAGACGTACGCGCGGGCCATGCCGAGGTCACCGGGAGCTGTTGCGAGATAAGTGGTTCCGCGAGTCGACTTGAGGTGCAGTCCGTAGTCGGCATCTTCGGGGCCGGCGGTGCTGCCGTCGTACGCGGTGAATCGAAGCGGCAGCATGCCGTCGGAAAGCGTCTCGAGAATCTCGGCAATAGAGAGCTTGTCCTGGCTTTTGGAGTCTTTGAACGTGGTCATTTACGTTGCACCGCCTTAGAGAATAGATCCAATAAACGGGATTTCGGGTCGTAGCGTTCCTTGAGTCCGATGTACCGGTCGCCGCCGTAGTACAGCTCCTCGAAGTCTTCCTTCGAGTAGTAGGAGTCGGAGTAGAGCGATTTGTGTCCGTCGAAATCGCTGACCTTTTCTTCGATCAGTCGATTTGCTGCCCCCTCGCGCTCACCGGGAACGATCGGCACCGAAGACCAGAAGCCGATGTTGACGTAGGTGCGCTTGGGTTCGAGGGGGTAGAGGGGCCACGGCCGTGATGCAGAAGCGGCGGCCGGGCTTGGCTCACGAAGACGCAACGGGCACAACCACAGTGGTTCGATCGGGATTTCCTCGAGGAACCACGAGACGAAGTCCGCGGTTCGTTCGATGGGTACCTCGACGTCCTGGACGACGCGTTCGCGCGGGGGCTTGCCCTTGCGCTTTTCGAGGCGATCTCCGATGTCGTACTTGTGGTCGAGGGCGATCAGCTTCCAGTAGAAGCTGCTGCGCAGGTACTGCTTGGGCCAGAAGCGCCGGATCTTCGGGTTCTGTGCACCGAAAGCTCGTGAGCACCAGAACCAGTCGGTGTCCCAGCGCCACAGGTAGTCGCGAATGGTCAAGCGATCCGTCTTGGGCTGGGTGAGTGACGAATGCTGGATCGACCGGTAGAAGATGTCCTGGTCGGTGTAATCGCTGACCGGGCCTTCCTCGTCGGTTTGCACGCCGAGTGTGAGGTAGCTCTCGGAATCGGTGAAGACCACCCCGTCGAGATAGTCGACGGCGATCCCGTCGTACTCGCGCTCGGTGACGATGCGATCCATCGTTTCTTCGAGTTTCTTCAACGAATCGAAGCGCACGTGGCGCAAGGCGACGTACTTCTTGACGGGTTCGAGTGCGATCTTCAATCGCGTCGAATAGCCAAGGGTGCCGTAGGAATTGGGGAAACCGAAGAACAGTTCGGCGTGTTCGCCGTCCGGTGTTGCGGTGATGATCTCGCCGCTTCCGGTCAGTACGTCGATTTCGAGTACCGACTCGTGCGGCAGGCCGTTACGGAACGAGGTGGACTCGATGCCCAGGCCGGTCACCGCACCGCCCAGGGTGATGGTCTTGAGTTGAGGCACGACCAGGGGCGCCAGCCCGTAGGGCAGCGTCGCGTCGACGAGGTCCTCGTACGTGCACATGCCGGCGACGTCGGCTGTGCGCGCCGGCGCATCGACGGCGATGACACCTGCCAGACCGCTGACGTCGAGGCCGGGGGCCGACGTCTTGGCGCGAGCGCGGAACAGATTGGATGTCTTCTTTGCCAGGCGTACAGAAGCATCGGCGGGAATGGCGCGGTATGACGCGAGTAGGCGTTCGACGCCTTCTCTGTGCTGCTCGAACCCCATTTCACGCGCAGCATCGGAACCCGGGCCTTGCTTTGTCCGGATTCGATCTAACTTCTGAACTACCCCATTGAACGAGAGAGTCACACCCTGACGCTATCGGTAGTTGCGTGTGCAAGCTATCCGGAGGGGTATTAATGCCCGAATTTGATCGAGTTGTTGCAATCGAACTCGGTAAATGCTCCGAGTGGTGAACCAGCTCACACGGAATGGGTAGATGGTCGAGATACCCGGGCGCAGCAGGCAGTATGGAAAGGAATATCTGCGCAGTTCGAGGTGCGGATTCGGGTAGTCATTCGCGGTATCGAGCCGCGTTGGTCGAGCAAGGAGACGTAGGGCATATGGGTCAGGTCAATGCAATGAGTTCGACAGTCGTCACAGCAGCACCCGACAAGGTGCTCACGGCGCTCTCGGACTACGAGACGGTTCGCCCGCGAATCCTGTCCGAGCAGTACCTCGACTACAAGGTCGTCGAAGGTGGCCAGGGTGACGGAACCGTCGCGCAGTGGACGCTCAAGGCGACGGAAAAGCGCTCGCGCAACGTCAAGGCGACAGTGACGGTCGACGGCAACGTCATCACCGAGAAGGACGCGAACTCCAGCCTCGTCACCACCTGGACCGTTGCCCCCAACGGCACGGGAACGACGGTGACGACGCTCACCCAGTGGCAGGGTGCCACCGGTATCGGCGGCTTCTTCGAGCGCACGTTCGCTCCGAAGGGTCTGCAGCGCATCCAGGCCCAGGTCCTGGACAACCTCAAGCGCGAACTCGTCTAACCGATCCTGCATCACCGAGATGGCGTCGTACCTTCACCGGTACGGCGCCTTCTTTCATGGGCCGGTAATGATCCGTCCGAATTCGGTGAGTGCGGGGTTTCCGCTTTCCCAGTAATCGCTGTGAACTCCGAACCCAGGCTCCCCGGGAGATCCGGTGAATACCTGCGCGCCGAATTCCGGATCCGACGGGTCGAACCCGTGGACTCCGAGGATCGTGGGGATCAATTGGACCGGATCCCAGAAGGCCGTCGTCGAATGAACATGGCGCGCCACCTCGTCCGAGTCGACGCCGTCCAGGCTCAGTTCGTTCACGCGCTCGGCATCGACGCCGGGGCTTGCGACAAAAACCAGTTCGTCGACGTCGAGAGAAGCGCCACGGGTAGTCGCGGCACCGACGACGGTGCTGCCGTAGGAATGACCGATCACCACGTTGTGCGAAGGCGGACCGTCATGCGAGGTTCGTAACCCGTCCTGGAAGCTGTCGAGCCTCGGCGCTGCGGAGGTGGCGTACCGATCCGATGCTGCGTCGGGAATGCCTGGGGGAGCGTCGTATCCGGACCACAGGATCACTGATGTGGCTTCCGTCGGTGCTGCCCTTACGGACGCGTCGTACATGGCCTTGGTTCGTTGCAGGTCTCCGCCGACGCCCGACAGCCCGGAGCCGGTTCCGGGAACCAGTGTTGCGACGTTGCCGGCGGCATCGGGATTACCGACTGCCACGACGGCATGCCCATCCGTGACCGAGAGAAGGAACGTGTCCGGTCGAAGTTCGCCGCGCACGGCCGTGTATCCGGCAGCTACCGTTCGATCCGGCAACTGCTCGAGCGCAGAGAGGTACCGCCGGTTGTAGTAGTCCCGGTCGAGGGCGGGAAGGCCGTCGCGGCTACCGATGGACGGATCCCACCTCGCCAACGCGTCTTTCTCGTTGGGCGTGAGCGATTCCCAGAGTCGGTGTAGCTCCGTTGGTGTCCCGGGGAGTGTCGACCTCCCGTCGAGGATGTCGACGACAGTGCGGTCGAGGCGATCAGGCTGATTGCCAAGGTGTGATCCGATCTCTCGGAAGGCCGCACGCAGAGCAGTCGCGGCCCGGTTGTCTTCGTCGTCGAGTGCCGTCAATGCAGTGGAGATCTTCTGCTGAAAAACCTTTGCAGCCGTGGCGTTTTCGGAATCTTGCATGGCGTCGGCCAGATTCCATGGCTGCTTCGTCTCAGGTGCCGATACCGCTCCACTGTCTGACACCGTCAAGCCGTGTTCGAGAGTCGCCTCCTCGACCAGGTCCAGAACTGATTTTCGCGCCGCACCGATCGTATTGGACGCTCCGCCATACAGATCCGCAACTACGCGAACTGCAATCGACAGCCGCGACGAGGAAAGCGAGATGCCAGACCACTGCACTGCGGCTGCGCTCGACGCTTGTCCCTGCCAGAATTCGCGGACGGCGTCGATGCTGCGTCCGGCGTCATTGCTGAGGACTTCGATCTGCCGGTCGATGTCGATCAGTTCCGAAGCGCTTGTGCGCAATTTCTCCGGTGACCACGTTCGAAGCTGAGAGACGGTGGGCTGCATCAGTAGGCTCCGCGCAGTTCGGACACCACTTCGCCCTCGGCAGCGTCGTACAGACGTGCTGCGGCAGCGGTTCCCGACGCCATGAGTCCCAATTGCGTAGCCAGGTGCCGGTACGCGTCGGCGATGATGCCGGCATTCCCAGTCGACACAGCCGCGACAGCGGACGAGTTCAGGGCCGCCGCGGCTTCGAAAATCGGGCCGGCGGAATCGATCCCCGAGATCTGATCCGCAATTCGAGACAGATCAGCTGAAAGTTGCTGCAGAGCAGCGAAATCTACCTGAAGTATCGGCCCCATGGCAGAACCGTATCCAGGTGAGCGGGCTACCTCGGCGGTGCCGACATACCTGTGGACAAGTGGAATTTCTCCACAGAAGACAGGTCAGGGGGTTGTGAGGAAGGCGGTGACTCCGCTGGTGACGGCGGACGCATATTCCTGCTGACCGTCCGGGCTCGTCATGCGCGCTGCCTCGTCGGCATTTCGCATGTTGCCGAGTTCGACCAGAATCGACGGCCGCTGCGACAGATTGAGTCCCGTCAGATCGGCGCGTGGTGCCAGCCCGTCGTCACCGATGTAGGTCGACGGGGTGAGCCCGGCGGTGACGAGTGAGTCGCGCATGGTTTCGGCAAAGGCGACGGACGGGCCGGCCTGCACCGTGTTCAGCGGGGGCGCGGAGTAGCAGACGTGGAAGCCCTCGGCTCCGGCTGCTGCGCCGTCCGCGTGAATGCTCACCACTACGTCGGCGCCGGAGGAATTGGCAGCTTCGGCGCGTGCGTCGACGCAAGATCCGACGCTGATGTCGTCCGGTCGACTCAGGACCACTGTGGCGCCTTGGCCTTCGAGTTCGCTCTTGACCAGGCTCGCGACTTCCCAGTTGAAGGTGTGCTCGGGGAACCCGGCATCGGTGTTGGTGCCGGTGGTCTGGCAGTTCTTGGTGCCGCCGCGGCCCGTGGGGACCTGGGTGTTGATGCTGTCGTCGTTCGCCCCGCTGTGCCCGGGATCGAGGAAGACGACCTTGCCGGTGAGCGCAGCGGGGACGTCAGCGGCGACAGTGCTCAGCGGAGACACCTCGACCGAAGTCGTGGCCTCGGCAGTCTCGGTCGGAATCGTGCACGCAGCGCTCAGAAGCCCGGCCCCGACCATGGCGATCAGGGCAGTGGAGCGGAACACACGTGATGCCATGTTTGACCCTCTTGACGGTTTTACGGTGTCTGACTGGTTCCGGCGCACCCGCTCACGGTAGCGCGCACCGACTACGCTGGTGGGGATAACTCTGTAGAAAGGACCGCTCGTGCAACCAGGTGGAGCACCCGACATGTCTGCTCTGTTGGCTCAGGCTCAGCAGATGCAGCAGCAATTGATGGCGGCGCAGCAGGAAATGGCTCAGGCCGAAGTGACCGGTCAGGCCGGTGGCGGACTGGTTGTCGCCACTGTCAAGGGCACCGGCGAGGTTGTCGGTCTGCAGATCGATCCCAAGGTCGTCGACCCCGAAGATGTCGAGACGCTGCAGGATCTGGTGATCGGCGCGATCGAGGACGCTTCGCGCAAGGCACAGGAAGTCGCTGCTGAGAAGCTCGGCCCGTTGGCCGGCGGACTCGGCGGAGGCCTTCCCGGTCTCCCCGGCTTCTAGAAACGAGAACGCGTGTACGAAGGTCCGGTTCAGGATCTGATCGACGAACTCGGGAAGCTTCCCGGAGTCGGGCCGAAGAGCGCTCAACGCATCGCTTTTCACCTGCTCTCCGTGGAGCCTCCCGAGATCGACCGTTTGAAAAATGCATTGCAGCGCATCCGTGACGGCGTTCAGTTCTGCACGGTGTGCGGAACTGTCTCCGATCAGGAGAAGTGCCGCATCTGCGCCGACGCACGTCGCGATCGCACGGTGATCTGCGTCGTGGAGGAACCGAAGGACGTCCAGGCCGTCGAGCGCACCCGTGAGTTCAAGGGTCGCTATCACGTGCTCGGCGGTGCGCTCAATCCGCTCTCGGGGATCGGGCCTGACCAGTTGCGTATCCGGGAGTTGTTGGCTCGCATCGCAAATCAGGAGGACGGCGTCGACGTGTCCGAGGTCATCATCGCCACCGACCCCAACACGGAGGGTGAGGCGACAGCTACCTATCTCGTTCGCATGATGCGAGACATTCCGGGGCTGACGGTGTCTCGGTTGGCTTCGGGTCTTCCGATGGGTGGCGATCTCGAATTCGCAGACGAGTTGACGCTGGGTCGGGCATTGTCCGGCCGTCGTGAATTGTCGCGGAACGCTTGATGAGCGGCACGGAGCAAGGTCAGCAGGTGCGTCGTACGTCCGAGCAGACGCGTGCGCAGATCATCGCGTCGGCCGGGAAAGCATTCGCGACTCGGCCGTACCGCGAAATCACGCTCAAGGACATCGCCGAAGACGCAGGCGTCAGCGCGCCTCTGATCATCAAGTACTTCGGTTCCAAAGAGCAGTTGTACGACGAGTTGGTCGACTTCCGGGCAGCGGCGGTCACGGTCTTCGATGCCCCGAACGACTCGCTCGGCGAGCGCATGGTCTCGCTGTTCACCAAGCCGTTGGAGTCGTACAAGCCGCTGTCCATGAGCTTGTTGTTCATGAGCGGCGTCAGTGAAGAGAGCAACCGCAAGCTGCGCGAGAACTATTCGACGCAGATGATCGACACCCTCGCCGCTCGCCTGTCCGGCCCCGACGCGAGATTGCGCGCGGAACTGGCGATGTCGATGGTGGTCGGAGTGGCGATCATGCGCCGACGGATGATGGCCGGCCATGCCACCGGCACCCAGGACGAGGTGGTTGCGCTGTACGCACCGCTGGTGCAAAAGCTGCTCGACGGGTGAGCGGCGTCACAATTCTTGCTAGGTAAATATCCGTTCACCTAATGTAGGTGAACGGATATTTACCTAGTGAGAACAGGCGGTGTGGGGTGACGACGCTCGACCGTCCG
Organism: Rhodococcus sp. SB1D; assembly: GCF_048573875.1. Classification (NCBI taxonomy): domain Bacteria; kingdom Bacillati; phylum Actinomycetota; class Actinomycetes; order Mycobacteriales; family Nocardiaceae; genus Rhodococcus; species Rhodococcus sp. SB1D. The sequence continues at coordinate 30,194 of NZ_JBMAIQ010000012.1, read as the reverse complement.
CCGGGCACGCCTGCAGTCACCACCTCCGATGCGGGACTCGCGCAGCCGCGCTCCCGCTTCCTGTTCCCCATCGTTGTCGCCGCCGCAGTGTTCCAGGCTGTTCTGCAGACGGTCATCGTTCCACTGCTGCCGGAGTTGCCGCACTTCACCGGCGCTGGACGCACGGCCGTGTCCTGGCTGGTGACCGTCACGCTGCTGGTCGGCGCTGTCGTCACTCCCATCTTCGGTCGACTCGCCGACATGTTCGGCAAGAAGAAGATGCTTCTGGTTGCTTTCTCGATGATGACTCTCGGCTCGATGTTGTGTGCGCTGTCGTCGGACATCGCTGTCCTCATCTTCGCGAGAGCGTTGCAGGGGGCCGGGTCGGCAGTCATCCCCATCGGAATCTCCATGCTCCGTGACGAATTGCCACGCAACAAGGTCAACGGCGCAGTGGCCATGATGAGTTCGACGCTCGGCGTCGGAACCGCTTTGGGCATACCGTTTTCCGCGATGATCGCGCAGTACTCGAACTGGCACGTCCTGTTCTGGGTAACCACCGCCATCGGGCTGTCCGTGACTCTTGCTGCGGTGCTGTTCATTCGAGAGTCCGAGCCGAATCCGTCGGGAAGATTCGACGGCGTCGGGGCGGTTGGTCTGAGCGCCGCGATGATTGCTCTGCTTGTGCCGATCACTCAGGGGTCGAGTTGGGGGTGGACCAGTGGAGCGGTGATCTCCATGCTGGCCGCGTCGGCGGTGCTGTTCACGCTCTGGGTAATTCAACAGCGGCGCAACGTCAATCCGCTGGTCGACGTCCGCGCTCTCGTGAAACGTGCGGTGTTGATCCCGCATCTGGCGGCTCTGCTGGTCGGGTTCGCATTTTTCGGGAACACACTGATCACTACACAACTCCTCCAGGGGATGAAGGGGCCGGGCGCCGGGTACGGCCTGTCGATCATCGCAGCAGCGCTCTGCCAGATTCCGGCGAGTATCGCGATGGTGCTGTTCTCACCGGTTGCGGTGCGGATCACCGACCGCTTCGGTTCACGGACCGCGATGTTGACCGGTGCCGTGTTCCTCGCCGGCGGGTACGGGATTCACGCCGTTGCCGGTAAGCCGCTGTGGGGAGTGGTTGCAGCACTGGGCATCACAGCAGTCGGGACCGCCATCGTCTACAGCACGCTCTCGCTGCTGATTCTGGTTGCCGTGCCTCGTCAGCGACTGGCGGCAGCCAACGGGGTGAACTCACTTCTGCGGACGTCCGGAAGCACGATCTGCAGTGCGACGGTGGCAACCATTCTCGCTGCATTCGTGATCAGCGGTTCGGAACATTCCACATCGTGGACCGGATTCTCCGTCGCCTACCTGGTGTGCGCGGGCTGCGCGGTGGTCGTGTTCGCGGTGTCGATCCTGTTGCCGCAGGGACGAACCCCGAAACATCTGGATTTGCCGGATCTGGTCAGGCGACCCTGAATCCCGAGAGGAAGAGCGTGATCATCAGATCCGCGAACTCGTCGGTGGTGTACTTCTGGCGATCCGGCCAATGCGTTGTCGACCACAAGGTGTCTCGTACCGATCGATAGAAAATTTCCGGTGCCACGTCTTTGCGGAAGATTCCCTGATCGACGCCTTCGGCAATCGCTTTCATCCAATGCTCGCGGACTTGGCGGGAAGGCCCGTCGACGGATTGCAGGAGATCGTTGTCGCGAAGATAAGCCCGATCGTTCTGGTAGATCGCCGTCGGGTGCGGGTGTAGTTCGATGACGACCAGCGTCTCGCGGATCAAGCCGCGCAGGACTTCCTCGGGGTCGTTTGCCGTCTTCTCCACCTGATCGAAGCGGAGCTGAATGTCGGTGATGAAGCCGCGCATGAGCTCGGCAACTATCGCATTCTTCGACTTGAAGTAGTGGTAAAGGCTGCCCGAGAACACACCGGCGGCGTCGCCGATCTCGCGAACGGTCGTGGTGGCGACACCCTTTCTGGCAAACAGCTCGGCTGAGCTCTCCAGGATCTTCTCCCGACGATCTGGTGATGCCACTGAAATCTCCACTGGTTGTCGGTCCTGCTCAGGGCAGGGTTTCGGGGGTGCCGGGCTGCCGGCGTCGAACGTAGCGCAATCCTGCCTGATAGCTCCGGCTCGAACCAATTCGTCGGTGAGATCGCGTGTTTCCACTTCCGGATTCCTATGCTAGCTTCAAAATCAAGCGCTTGCTCAACTTTCGTTCACGGAGGATTTCAGTGCAGAGCCTGCAGACGCAGTTTCCGAATTTCATCGGCGCAGAGGCCGAACCACCCCGCGTCGCCCGCTACGCCGTCAACGAGGCGATGATCCGCCACTGGGTCGAGGCGCACGACGACCGCAACCCGATCTACGTCGACGCCGAGGCCGCCCGCAGTACCGGTCGTCGAGACGTCGTCTGTCCGCCCGCCATGATCTCGACCTGGGTGATGGCGGGTTACCGACGTTATCGGCAGGTCCAGCAACTTCGTGCCGACGGAGTCTCCGAGGACTTCGCCTATTCACGACTGCTGGCGCTGTTGGACGAGGCCGGATACACCTCCGTTGTCGCGACCAACGTCGAGCAGGAGTATTTCGCGGAGCTGAGCCCCGGTGACCACGTCACCGCGCATTTCACCATCGAAGCGATCTCGCCGTTCAAACAGACGGCTCTCGGTCACGGGTGCTTCATCACTCTGTTCAAGAAGTACGTCGACCAGGGCGGAAAGACACTGGTCGAAGAGCGTTTTCGATTGCTCAGGTTCAAACCAGATGCCCAGACAGGTACCCAACTCGAAGTCCAGGAGGTAATCGCATGAGCGAGACTGGCTCCCGCAACACCGCTGTTCCGAGACTCACCGTCACCGACGACAACGATTTCTTCTTCTCCGCGGCCAAAGAGGGCCGCCTCGAGATCCAACGGTGTGCGGATTGCAAGACGCTGCGCCATCCACCCGCACCCGCGTGCCCGGAATGCCGCTCGTTCAGTTGGGACACAGTCGAATCCACGCGGCGATGCACGTTGCACAGCTTCACGGTCATCCATCACCCGAAGGATCCTGCTTTCGAGTACCCACTCGCCGTCGGACTCGTCGATCTCGAAGAAGGCACGCGTCTGGTTGCCGACATCGCGGGGATCGATCACGAGGAACTCGACTTCGGCATGGAACTCGAAGTGACCTTCTCCGAGCACGCTCACGGCGAGATGCTGCCGCAACTGAGGCGACGGGGTTCGGTGCAATGACGAAACTGATTGACTGCGAAGTGGGTTCGGTCCTCCCCAGCCTCGAATTGCCGTTGGATCGAACGCTGATCGTCGCCACCGCGATCTCTTCTCAGGATTTCGAGGACGTGCATCACGATCCGGGCAAGGCACAGGAGCGCGGAACTCCCGACATCTTCATGAGCATCAACACCACCAACGGGCTCATCGACCGCTACATCACCGACTGGTCCGGCCCGGCATCACGGATCGTCAAAACATCACTACGGCTTGGTGTTCCGAACTTTCCCGGAGACACCATGACATTCACCGGCGAGGTCACCGCCACAGACGGCCGGGCTCTCACCGTGACGGTTCTCGGGAAAAACGCCCGCGGAACACACGTGACGGCCGACGTGACTCTCGAACCGGTGGAAAGGGTAATCGCATGACACGAGGATTTTCGAGGCAAGCAGCCATCGCCGGAATCGGCGCCACCGAGTTCTCCAAGAACTCCGGCCGTAGCGAATGGCAGTTGGCGTGCGAATCTGTGATCGCCGCACTCGACGACGCGCACATCGAGGCAGAAGAGGTGAACGGATTTGCGCTGTTCACCATGGAGAACAATCCCGAGATTGCGGTCGCACGTGCCCTCGGGATCCCGGAACTGACGTTTTTCAGTCGTATTCCACACGGCGGCGGCGGTGCCTGTGCACCGGTTCAACAAGCAGCGCTTGCCGTCTCCAGCGGAGTTGCAGACGTTGTGGTCGTCTACCGCGCCTTCAACGAAAGATCCGGCCACCGATTCGGCGCCGGGCCACCACCTTTTGCGTACAACGCGTCGACGGACCAGGAGTATCGGAACTGGATCAACCCGTACGGGCTTCTGACCCCGGCGCAGCAGGAAGCCTTCCTCGCCAAGCTGTACATGCACAAGTACGGGGCAACAAGCGCCGACTTCGGTCAGATCTCGGTCCTCTCACGCAAGCATGCGGCGAACAACCCCAAGGCCTGGTTCTACGAACGCCCGATCACTATCGAGGACCATCAGAACTCACGCATGATCGCCGATCCCATCCGCCTGCTCGACTGCTGCCAGGAAAGTGACGGCGGACAGGCGCTGGTGATCGTCAGTGCGGAGCGCGCCCGCGACCTGCCGCACAAACCTGTGGTCATCAGTGGCGCTGCGCAAGGTGTAGGTCCGCAACAGATTTCGATGAGCAGCTACTACCGAGACGACATCGACAGCATGCCGGAAGTCGAACTCGTGGCGCGCCAACTGTGGGACCAGGCCGGTATCGGGCCGGACGACATCGATGCCGCAATTCTCTACGACGCGTTCACCCCGATGGTTCTGCTTCAACTCGAGGAGTACGGATTCTGCGGTCGGGGCGAGGCAAAAGACTTCATCGCCGACGGCAATCTCGAGCTGGACGGTCGCCTGCCGATCAACACCCACGGCGGTCAACTCGGTGAGGGATACATCCACGGCGTCAACGGTATTGCCGAAGGTGTTCGCCTGATCCGCGGCACCTCCACCAATCAACCGACCCAAACTCTGGACAACGTGCTCGTGACCGGCGGCTCTCCCGTCCCGCACAGTGCGCTCGTCCTCTCGGCAGATCGCTGAATCTGCCGCCTATTCGAGAAAGCAGGAACAAGATGAGCGAGCGGATCACCTACGCCAGGGCCACCCACGGCGAGGAAGAAATACAGGCTGTTGTCGACGTCTTGCGCAGCGGGCATCAAGGATTGCGCATCGGCAAGAACGTCTTCGAGATGGAAGAACGTATCGCGGCCTTGGCCGGCAAGAAGTTCGGCGTCATGTGCAACTCGGGATCCTCGGGTTTGTACTTGGCAGTCGAGCTGCTCGGACTGCCTGCGGGAAGCGAGATCATCACGTCGCCGTTGACGTTCTCCACCGATATCGCACCGATCGTGCGTGCCGGTCTGGTGCCGGTGTTCGTGGACGTGGAACCCAACACGTTCAACGTCGACGTCACCAAGATCGAGGCAATGGTCACCGAAAAGACCGGAGCCATCCTGATGCCGAACCTCGCCGGCAACTGCCCGGACTGGGACGTCATTCGTGATATCGCTGATCGCCATGGACTCAAGGTGATCGAGGATTCGTGTGACGCGATCGGGGCCACGCTCCGCGGTACTCCCACCGGGTCTCGGGCGGACATCGTCGTCACCAGTTTCTCGATGGCACACATCATCACGTGCGCGGGAACCGGTGGAATGGTGTGCGTCGACGACGAAGCCAGCCGTGACAAGGCTTTGCTGCTTCGCCGCTGGGGCCGTCGTAGCGAGCCGAACCTGTTCGGCAGTACCAAGTCCGGCCGAGTCTTCCGTGAAGAACTCGACGGCGTCGACTACGACAACGACTTCATCTTCGAGCTCATGTCGTGGAACTTCGAGCCCTCCGAACTCGGCGCAGCATACGGCGTCGTGCAGCTCGACAAGCTGGAACAGAACTACAAGACGCGTAAGGCAACATTTGCGGCCTTCTCGGCGGCATACGGCGCCCATCCTGAATTCTTCACGACGCCGGTAGAACTCGACGGTCTCGACACGGCGTGGCTGTGTTACCCGGTGATGATCAACGAGAACGCCCCCTTCACGCGCAGCGACCTGCAGGAAGCCATCGAGGCCGACGGCATCGACACCCGAACTGTGTGGAGCGGCAACGTCACTCGTCACCCCATGATGAACAACATCGAATTTCGCCAGCCGGCCGAAGGTTTGCCGGAAGCGGACGCAGTTTTTGCCCGCGGCATGACACTCGGCATGAGCCACGGTTTGCGTGACGACGAAGTTGCTCGGATTGCGGAGAGCATCAATCGCTTCGCTGCGAAGTGGAAGTAGCATGACCGATCGCTTCGAAGGACGCCGAGCGCTTGTCACCGGTTCCAGCCGCGGAATCGGTGCAGGCGTCGCAGAGAGGCTGGCAGCGGAAGGCGCTGACGTCGCTCTCGTGGCCCGGACGCTCGGCACGCATGCAACCCTGCCGGGCAGTCTCGAAGAGACTGCGGCTCGAATTGCCAAGTACGGAAACAAAGTCGAGATAGTTGTCGCAGATCTGACGGACGAGCAGCAGCGCGACACCGTTGTGCCGCTGGCGATCGAGAAGCTTGGCGGGACGATCGACATCCTGGTGAACAACGCGGCAGCGGCGATCTATCAGCCGCTCTCGGATTACCCACTGCGGCGGCGACGGTTGATGTTCGAGGCAAATGTCCATGCACCGCTCGATCTGATGCAAGCCGTGGTGCCGGGGATGGTGGCAAACGGACACGGCTGGATCGTGAACGTGTCCAGTGGCACCGTCAAACCGTGGCATGGCCCGCCGTTCACGTGGGTCGAACCGGGAACTGCCATGACCGTGTACGGCGCCTCCAAAGCAGCGCTCAACAGGATGAGCAACGGCATGGGCGTGGAACTCTACGGCCAGGGGGTTCGCGTCAACACGGTTCAACCGCGGGCAGCGGTGCTCAGTGAGGGCGCCAGAGTCCTGGTCGGTGAGACTATCCGGCCGGATCAGGTCGAATCTATGGAAGAAATGGTGGAAGCGGTCACAGCGCTGTGTGATTGCGACACCGAGTTCACCGCGCGCTCGAGCGTCAGCTTGGACCTGATCGACGAGTGGTCCCTGACCGTGCGTGGTCTGGACGGCGCAGCATTACCGGAGAACCCAGCATTACGAACCGAGGAGTTGGCATGAAGCCCGTCATCGTGGACGCAGCACGAACGCCGTTCGGCAAGCGTGAGGGTTGGCTGTCCGGAGTCCACGCGGCGGAACTGTTGGGTTATGCGCAGAAAGGCGTGCTGGATCGGGTGGGCGTGGATCCTGACGCGGTCGACCAGGTCATCGGCGGCTGTGTGACGCCTCTCGGTGAGCAGTTCGGAAACATCGTGCGTACGTCCTGGATGCATGCGGGCCTTCCGTTGGAGGCGGGCTGCACCACGATCGACGCGCAGTGCGGAACCGCGCAGCAATCGGTGCAGTTGATTGCCGGGCAGATTGCCATCGGTGCAGTCGACGTGGGTGTGGCGTGTGGTGTCGAGTTGATGTCGCGGGCACCACTCACCTACAAGGTGGGTACCGGCCTCGGAACACCGCGTCCGGAGTCGTGGTCACTCGATACCGTCGACCAGTACACCGCGGCCGATCGGATTGCTGTCAAGCGCGGTTTCAGCCGCGAGGATCTCGACTCCTTCGGGCTGCGCTCGCAGCAGCGAGCCGCAGCAGCATGGGAGGCAGGACGCTTCGACTCGCACATCATCGATGTGGTCGCTCCGGGCTCTGACGCTCCGGTTCATCGGGATCAGGGTCTGCGCGAATCGAGTCTCGAAGGACTCGCGAAACTGCGGACCGTTCAAGAGGGCGGATTGCACACCGCTGGAACGTCTTCGCAGGTCTCGGACGGTGCGAGTGCCGCTCTGCTGATGTCCGAGGATCGAGCCAGGATGCTCGGCGTGCGGCCGCGGGCAAAGATATTGGCGCAGTGCGTCATCGGCGGAGACATCGAGTTCATGCTCGACGGTCCCGTGGACGCGGCAAACATCGTGCTCGGCCGCACCGGTCTGACGATCGACGACATCGACCTGTTCGAGGTCAACGAGGCATTTGCTTCGGTACCGATGTCGTTCGCGCAGGTTCACGGCGTCGATCCCGAATTGCTGAACGTCAACGGTGGTGCAATCGCACTGGGCCATCCGGCCGGTGCAACCGGAATCAGACTGTTGGCCAATGTCATCGACGAACTGGAGCGCCGGGACAAGTCCATCGCACTGATCGCGATCTGCGCGTCCGCCGCAACCACCTGCCTGATTCTCGAACGCATCTGACAAGAACCGAAGATTGAGGAACCTGCCATGGCACTGCCCCTGCTCGAAGATCACCGTGACCTGGCGGAAGCGGTAGCCGCATTCGCGAACCGCTTCGGTGGAATCGCCGACACGCGCAGCAACGTCAAGCGGTACGCCGCCGGTGATCGGCCGGACTCGTGGGATGGATTGGTCCGTCAGGGACTGCACGCAGTGCACCTGCCGGAGCAGTACGGCGGTGACGGGGCAGGTCTTGCCGAACTGGCGGTGGTAGTCGAGCAATTGGGTGATGCGCTTTACCCGGGACCGTACGTTCCGACGGTCATCGCCAGTGGGATCCTCGCAAAAGCTGCCGGCCCGGCTGCGGAATCAATGCTGACCGAATTGGCTGCCGGTGCAACCGGAGCAGTCTGCACCGGCGTGGGATTGCGCGCGGCTCGCAGCGATGCAGGGTGGACCGTGAGCGGTTCTGCCGACCCGGCTCTAGGTCTACCCGGAGCTGATGTCGTTCTCGTGCAAGCGAACAGCGAAGACGGCGAGTTGTGGTTCCGGCTCGAGCAGTCGTCTTCCGCTGCGGTGGAGGTCGAAGACGGAGTGGATCTGACACGCTCGATCGGGACACTGACGTTGACCGACCACAAGGTCGACGCTGGGCTGATCGTCGAAGGTCTCCAGGCGCACCGAGTCGAACTGATCGTCAACACGGTGTTGGCTGCGGAGGCGAGCGGTATCGCCGGGTGGGCGCTACGCACCGCGGTCAACTACGTGAAGTCCCGGCAGCAGTTCGGCCGTCCGGTCGGAAGCTTCCAGGCAGTTCAGCACAAGGCGGCCATGATGCTGGTCCGCTCCGAGATTGCCTGTGCCGCAGCGTGGGACGCGGCTCGGTCCGAAGAGCACGGCGAGGATCAGCACAGACTTGTCTCGGCTCAAGCAGCGTTGGCCGCTTTGCCGGTCGGCATCGAGAACGCCCTCGAATGTGTCACGTTGCTCGGCGGAATCGGATTCACCTGGGAACATGACGCGCATCTGTACTGGCGCCGGGCAATCAGTATCGCTGCGGTGGCGGGTTCCGAGGTGAAGTGGGCACACACGTTGGGAGACCGGTCCGCCGATTCGGAACGGGATTTCTCCTTTGTAGACCCGGACATGCTGCCTGAATTACGAGAGCAGGTTCGCAGGGTTCTGGACGAGGTTGCGCTGCTGCCCGACGACGGAACCACCAGCGCCAGTTGGGCGCCGGCCAAGGGGAGCGCTCGACGCGCCCGATTTGCCGACGCCAAACTGGTAGCCCCGCACTATCGGGCGCCGTACGGGCTGGGAGCAGGACCGAGAGAACAGGCCGTCATCGCACACGAATTCGCGATGCGAGGTTGGGCTCAACCCTCCACGGTGATCGGGGAATGGGTGCTGCCCACGATTCTCGAACACGGCAACGCCGAGCAGCAGGACAGGTTCGTCGAGCCTTCGCTGCGCGCCGACATCATCTGGTGCCAGCTGTTCAGTGAGCCGGGCGCGGGATCAGACCTGGCCGGTCTGAGCACGAAAGCGCGCAAGGTCGACGGTGGCTGGGTCCTGTCGGGTCAGAAAGTGTGGAACTCGGGCGCGCACGAGGCCGATTGGGGAGTATGCCTGGCGCGTTCGGACGCCGACGCTCCGAAACATCGTGGGCTGTCGTACTTCCTGGTCGACATGACCTCGAAAGGCATCGACGTACGTCCGCTGAAACAAGCCACCGGTAAGTCGGAGTTCAACGAGGTATTCCTCGACGACGTCTTCGTCCCGGACGACTGCCTGGTGGCGGAGCCGGGGCAAGGGTGGAAGCTTGCTGCGACAACGCTGTCCAACGAACGCCTGAGTATGGGCAGCACGCTGCACCACGGTTCGAGTCGGCTGTTCCGTCAGGTTATTGCCGACGCGAGCCACGACTGCCCTCGCGAAGACGCAGTGGAGGGCCTCGGCCGCAGTATCTCTCGTGAGTTGGCACTGTCCGCGATGAATCTACGCGGGGTGTCGGCGCGACTGGCGGGTCAGGAACCGGGCTCCGAGATCAGCGTGTCGAAGGTGTACAACGCCCTGGCGCAGCGTGAGGGCTCGCGGGATCTGTTGCGACTGCTCGGACCTCGTGCCGCCGTTGTCGACCCGTCGGCGAATTACGCGATAGACCACATCGGACTTCCCTCGATTCTGTTCGGCGGCGGAACCGTCGAAATTCAACTCAACGTCATCGCGCAGCGCGTACTCGGCCTGCCGCGTTCGTAGATCTTAGGAGTTTCACCATGTACTTGGATTTGTCGGAGGAGTCGAAGACTCTGCGCAAGGAATTGCGGGCGTACTTCGCGGAGATCATCAACGACGAAGACCGCCGTGCTCTCGTGGATCAGACCGAAGGCGGCCCCGTCTTCGATCGCATCCTGCGCCGGATGGGTAAAGACGGTTGGCTGGGCTTGGGGTGGCCGGAGGAATTCGGCGGTCGGGGCGAGAACCCCGAAGCTCTGTACGTGTTCTACGACGAGGTGATTCGCGCCAATGCGCCGCTGTCGCTGGTCACGCTGAACACCGTCGGACCCGCTCTGATCAAGCACGGGACGCAAGCTCAGAAGGACTTCTTCCTGCGTCCGATCCTGGCGGGCGAGTTGATCTTTGCCATTGGCTACACCGAACCCAATGCGGGCACCGACCTCGCGGCACTCGAAACACGCGCCCGCATCGAGGGTGACGAGCTTGTCATCAACGGCAACAAGATCTTCACCAGTGCCGGTGTGTTTGCCGACTGGGTCTGGCTTGCCGTTCGTACTGATCCTGACGCGCCGACGCATCAGGGTATTTCCGTGGTCCTGGTGCCGACCAGCTCGCCGGGTTTCTCGGTCACCGAAATTCACACCGTGGGTGGAATCAGCACTTCGGCCACCTATTACGAAGATGTTCGGGTACCGATCACCAATGTCGTCGGTGAGCTCAATCAAGGGTGGAAGCTCATCACCAACCAGCTCAACCACGAACGTGTTGCCCTGGCCGCACGCGGTGGCATCGCCAACGAACTCTTCGCCGAGGTGGTCGAGTGGGCAAAGACGGAGCCCGCCGGTGACGGCCACGTCTACGACATCGGCTGGGTACGTGAGAAATTGGCGGAAGTCTACGCGCTGCTCAGTGCTGCCGACCTGATGAACCTGCGACTGGTGGCGGACGTCGCCGCCAACACCTTGGGCGGCGGGGATTCGGCCGCGGCCAAGATCTTCGGTACCGAAGCCGTCGTCAGTGCGTACGGCATGCTGCAGGAAGTGCTGGGCGCCAAGGGCTTACTGCGCCCCGGCACACCCGGAGCGGTATTGGAAGGGCGGGTCGAGAACCTGGGTCGACGCGCCCAGAACAACACCTTCGGCGGTGGTACCAACGAAGTGATGCGTGAAATTGTCGCCGCAAAATGTCTGGGCATGGCGCTTGCTGCGCGTCGCCGGCCCGCTGCACAGAACGAAAAGAGCTGACATGGAATTCGAATTCGACGACAACTTGTCCGCCGTGCGGGATCTGAGTGAATCGATCTTCTCGGCGAAGTCCGGAGTGGACCGCCTGCGGGAAGTGGAGGGCGCCGGCGGTTTCGACGCCGAACTGTGGAAGCTCCTCGCCGACTCCGACGTTCTGGGAATTCCTCTGCCAGAGGAAGTCGGGGGAGCGGGACTCGGAATGCTAGGCCTGGCAGCGGTGCTCGAACAACAAGGCCGCCGGGTCGCCCAGGTGCCGCTCTGGTCGGTGATTTCGACGGCAGCGCTGCCGATTGCCGAGTTCGGCAGTACGGAGCAGAAAGCGTCGTGGCTTCCGGGACTGCTCGACGGCTCGGTGATCGTCACCGGCGCCTTCGACACCGGCTACAACGCCGAGACGGCAGTTCGCGCCGAGCCGGCTCCTGACGGCTGGGTTCTGTCGGGCCACGTCGACTCCGTACCGGCCGCCGAGTTCGCTGCCGCACTGGTGGTTCCGGTGACGATGCCGGACGGCAGTGTCACCGTGATGATCGTGCCGACGGACCGGGACGCGCTGGTGCGTACACCGCTTGCGGTGACGAACCGCGAGAGCAACAGCGCTGTGCAGTTCGACGGGGTTGCGGTTACTGCAGCTGACGCACTTCCCGCGGACGGCGCGGTGGTTCGAGACTGGACGTTACGACGTGCGCGGGTCGCTCTGGCGGCCCTGGCTACCGGCGTCTGCGAGGAAGCGCTGGCGATGACGGCGAAATACACCTCCGAGCGAGTGCAATTCGGACGTCCACTCTCGACCAACCAGGCAGTTGCCGTCCGGGCCGCCGACGCGTACCTCGACACCGAGAGCACAAGATTGACCACCCACCGCGCTGCCTGGCTGATGGACAGCGGAGTCGAGAGTGAAGCGGAAGCGGCTGCGCTGGTCGCCAAATGGTGGGCGTCGCGCGGCGGTTTGTGCGTGGTGCACGCGACCCAGCACATGCACGGCGGAATCGGCGCGGATGTCGACTATCCGATTCACCGCTATTTCCTGTGGGGACGGCAGATCGCCTTCACTTTGGGGAGCGCGGGGGCGATAGGCGCCGAACTCGCCGATCAGTTGGAGATCCGAGCCCAGATCGGGGCGTCGGCGTGAATATCTGAGACGACAGGTTCCAGTCACGGGCAGCGCGCCGGCAATCATCGCGCTACTCTGCCCTTCGTGAATCGCACCAGTTCGTTCATCAGGCCGTTGGTTCCGCGGGACCCGCACGAGCCGCACCGGGTGGCGACGCCGCTCGAACTGCTCACCGACCTCTGCTTCGTCGTGGCGGTCGCTCAAGCGGCCACCGGCCTGCACCACGCGATCAGCGAAGGGCACGCGGCTTCGGGCGTCGGGCACTTCGCGATGGCGTTTTTCGCGATCTGGTGGACGTGGCTGAATTTCACGTGGTTCACCTCGGCGTACGACAACGACGACGGAATCGCCCGGCTGCTGACCATATTCCAGATCCTCGGATCGCTGGTCCTTGCAGCCGGCATCGTCCGCTTCTTCAACGACGACGCCCTGCTGATCATCGTCGGCTACGTCATCATGCGAATAGCACTGGTCATCCAATGGCTCAGGGTCTCGCGGAACGACCCCGAGCATGCGCTCACGGCGCGTCGATACGCTCTCGGAATCGTGTTGGTCCAGATCGGTTGGATCGGTTTCTACTTCGTGCCGTCCGCCGTTTACGTCCCGACGTTCCTGGTGTTGGTTCTGTGCGAATTCGCGGTACCGATCTGGTCGGAGAAGCCGGGCATGACGCCGTGGCACCCGCATCACATCGCGGAGCGGTACTCGTTGTTCTTCATCATCGTTCTGGGCGAGACGATCCTTTCGACCACCATCGCGATTCAGGACGCGGTCGACGGTGAGCATCCGGCAGCGCAGGTCACCTACGTCGTGATCGGCGGCATTCTGATTGTCTTCAGCCTGTGGTGGTTGTACTTCCAACGCAATGCAGGCGAAGTGATCGGCGGTGACAACGTCTCACCCTTCGTCTGGGGGTTCGGTCACTACTTCATCTTCGCCGCCGCTGCCGCCATCGGTGCGGGGTTGGCCTCGCGCGTCGACTTCTGGACTCATCACGGTGACGGCAGCGCGTTGGTGACGGGTGCTGCCGTCACCGTTCCGGTCGCGGTCATCCTTGCCGCCTTGTGGTTCATCCACATTCGACTACACGACTCCTCGGTACGCACCCTCGTGCCGTTCTCGGTCGCGATAGTCGTCGTGCTCGGTGGTACCTACACCGCGGTGCCCGAACTGGTCGCGGGACTGGCCTGCGCCGCGCTGTTGGCCGTGGAACTGATTCTGACCGAGGGCAAATCCGAAACCGTCTGAGCGCTCATTCGGCGGCAAGGAATATCGCCTTGGTGACGGCGACGGTTTCCAACGGTCCCTTCGACGGTCCGACCAGCACGGTCCACCGATCTTCGGAACGATCGATCGGATAGGTGTTTTCGGCCCACACGATGGGGGTATCCGCCCCTTGCCCTCGGCAGGAGTAGGCGCCCGCCAGACGGGGGTCGGATTCGGTAGAGGGCCACGAACCGCCGTGTCGGACGCGGCAGAGAAGACCGTTCTCGAGTTCGAGCCCGAAGGGAGTCGGGTCGGCGGGCGGCGGATAGGCCTCGACGCCGTCGACTCCCCGAGCGGTGATCAGTTCTGTTCCCCAGGGAAATTGCAGGCAGAGAATCGAATCGGGCTCCGGACCGGGCCAACACGCGTCCGCCCCGTCTGCGGTGCTTCCGCAGGTGATGACTCCCGGCGTGACAGCCGACTGTGATGCTGCGTAGCACTCGCTGATCTTCATGGCCGGCGTTTGGACGCTCCAACCGGATTTGGGTTTGCCGGAACCGTCGACGGCAACAAGATTCACGATCTCGGTCGGGGTACCGCCTGCCGATGATCCCGCAGTCGCAGGCAAGCATCGGCAGAGGACTATGCGGGTGATCGTTCCCTCATCCGCCTTCTTGCCTTCGGGTGTGAAGGTGATGCGATAGCCGGTTCCCGCTTCGGTGTCGGCCGGAAAGACTGCGACGGATTCCCCGTCGGAATTGGTTGTGGCAGTGAAGGGACCGTAAAGTTCGGCGGCACGCTGCATCTTCTGGCCGACGGTCAGTCCGTCCAGTGTGGCAGCGCCGGTCCGGGGCGCGATTTCGACGAGAACGCCGTCGGTGAAGGTCAATTCGCAGTCCTGCCACTGGACGACCACTGTTCCGGTCTTCGATACCGGCGCAAGGTCGCCGGCGGCTTTCCGCGTTTCCTCCTCCGTCATGCCGATCCGAAGGTTGCGGAAGCCGCTGGTGGAGAGTCGCTCCCGTGCGGATTCGGGATCCGAGGCAACCGCCAGTCGTGCGGTGAGTTGCGCCGCGTTGGCAGCGTCGATCGCCATGCCCCCGGTTGCGTCGGCGATGCACTTCAGCTGGGCGGACGCAGCGGCGTCGAGCTTGAATCCGATGGTGTGGATGGTCAGGTCAGGATCGTGGGGCATCGCTTGGGTGGACTCACACGGAGGTTCGGTCGAGCAGGTGTCCTCCCCGTCGGAGACGAGGATGATCGTGCGCTCACCATCGGCGGGGAGTGCGGCGGCGGCTTGTTGAAGCGCAGCCATGATCGGCGTGTATCCCGACGCGGACAGCCCGTCGATTCCCGCTGCGAATGCATTTCGATCGAGTGGTCCGAGTGGCACGACGGTCTTGATGTCGCGGCAACCCGCGACCTTCTCGGCGTCGCTGCTACCCGTGGCGGTGCCGTACGCGATCAGACCGAGCGCAGCATCGTCTGGGAGGCCACTGACGAGAGTGTGAATCGCGTTCTTGGCGGCATCGATTCGAGGACCGGGAGCGTCGTCCTGCTTCATCGACCCCGAGGCGTCCAGCACGATGACGGTAGGCGCCGTTGCGCTCGCTTCTGAAGCCGGATCAGCAGTGACACTTACCTGCTGGGTCCCGCCTGCTTCTTTGGGCCCGCCACTGCCCTGCGTCGAACACCCGACGGCAATGATCGCAGTCGCCGCAATACAGATCGCCACACGAAGACGCATGGAACGAGGCTACGAGCTGACGTGGCCGGTCAACAGTCGTCCGAACGGACGACACTGGCTCAGCGAATCGCGAGTCGCTCCTTGCGGAGCTTGTCGACCTCGGGCAGATGCAGGGGTTCAAGCTCGTTCACACCCAAGGCGCGCATGAGCAGGAGGTCCGCGAGTTCGGGGTTGCGAGCCAAAGCGGGTCCGTGCATGTACGTCCCGATCACCGAACCCTGCACGACGCCTTCGAATCCGTCGCCGACGCCGTTTCCGACACCATGGGTGACACGTGCGAATCCAGAGGCTGAGCTACCCAGAGTTGTTCCGCCGCGGTGATTCTCGAAACCTGAGAGGGGCGCGGTGAGTCCGTCGATCAGCGGCTTCGTGATGACTTCGCCGATGGAACGCTTCTCCTGCGGCGAGGTTGTGACGTCGAGCATCGAGACACCGTCGACGCGTTCGCCGCTGGAGGTTTCGTACCAGTTGCCGAGCACCTGAATGGCAGCGCAGATCGCCAGAACCGGTGCGCCACGCTCTGCGGCGCGTTGCAGACCAGGGTATTTCGCGAGGTGACGCGTTGCGAGGCGCTGAGCGGAATCCTCGGCGCCACCCAACGTGTACACGTCGAGCGAATCGGGGACCGGATCGCTGAGGGTGATGTCCACGATTTCGGCGTCGTAGCCGCGCATCCGCAGACGCTGACGCAGGATCAGGGCATTGCCGCCGTCGCCGTAGGTGCCCATGACGTCGGGGAGTACCAGACCGATGCGAACTGTCGAGTCAGACATTGCGAGACTCCTTCGCGATGGCAGTGTTGAGGTCACGGAAGGCCGTGTAGTTCGCCAGTACCTCCACACGTCCGGGAGGGCAGGAAGCGATGGCGCGCAACGGGTCCGGGTCGAGAGTGTGCTCGACGCCCGCGTACGTGAGGCGAACTGCCAGATCTGTTCCGCGTTCACCGGCGGCCACTACCTTGACACCTTCGAAGTGCTCGAACTTCACGTCCCACAGCCAGGAGAGGTCCTCGCCGTCCGGCACCTGACCGTTCACCGCGATGACCAGACCGTCCACCGTGGGATCGATCATCGACAGCGCTTCCTGCCAGCCGGCGGGATTCTTCGCGAGCAGCATGTGAACGGAGTGCGGTCCGACCTCGACGGTGCTGTATCGACCTGCGACTTCTTGAACCGTCGATGCGGCGGCAACTGCCCCGACCGGATCTGCACCCAAAGCCGCTGCAGCCGCTACGGCCTGAGCTGCGTTGCCGCGGTTGGCTTTTCCGGGGAGGGTCAACGTCATCGGAATCTTCAGGCCGTCGGGGCCGTAGAGATTGTCGTCGTCGAGCCACCAGGTCGGCTCGGGCCGCGCGAAGTCGGAACCGGTACTGCGCCAGTGCTTTCCCTCCCACACGATGGGTTCGCCGGTGCGCGGGCAGCTGACGGAATCGCCGGCCCAACCGCCGCCGGCAGCAACCCACACGACGTTGGTGGCGTCGTATGCCACGGAGGTGACCAGTACGTCGTCGCAGTTGGCGACGATCACCGCATTCGGATGCGCGTTGACGCACGCGCGCAGTTTCCGTTCGATCATGTTGATCTCGCCGACCCGGTCGAGCTGATCGCGGCTGAGATTCAGCAGCACGATCACTTCCGGGTTCACGGCGTCGGCTACGTGGGGGACGTGCAGTTCGTCGACCTCGAGTGCCGCCAGCGTCGCATCGGTACGCGCGGCCAGGGCGGCCACGATCCCGGCATCCATGTTGGCGCCGTCGGCCTGCGTGGCGACGTCACCGAGTGTCGCGAGCGCTGCGGCGGTCATACGTGTGGTCGTCGACTTGCCGTTGGTGCCGGTGACCACGACGGTGCGCTTGCCGCGTCCGAGCTGAGTCATGAGCGTCGGGTCGATCTTGAGGGCGATCAGCCCGCCGATCATCGAACCCTTGCCGCGACCGGCCTTCTGCGATGCCCAAGATGCTGCTGCGGCAGCTCGCATGGCGAGCTTTCCGCGCGCTGTGATCGATAGTCCAGTTCCCACGGCCCGAGTTTGGCACAGGGCGTCGTCAGACGCCGAGTCGCGCCGGTGGTGAGGCTGCAGGTGTGTCCGAGAAAACAGTGTTCGCGGGCTTACGCCTCATCTGTGCGGCACTCGCTCCGGCGATCACGATGACCGCCCCGACCAGTGACAACGGGCTCGGATCCTCGTGCAGGAACAGCCAGGACGCGCCGATTCCCACGACTGGCACCAGCAAGGAGAGCGGCGCCACCATGCCGGCGGGATAGCGGCCCATGAGCATCGTCCAGAGCCCGGATCCGGCGATGGTGCCGAGCAGAATGATGTAGGCCAGTCCGACCAGCGACGGCCAGGCGTCGGCGCTGAATGCGGTGCCGAGTGCGTGCCAGCCGACTGTCGGGCCTTCGACCACGGCTGACAGTGCGAGCATCGGTAACGGCGGGATGACACACATCCACAACATCAAGCGCATCGGTGCAGGCTCGCCGACGGTGTTCGCCGCAGCCAAGCGGCTGCCGAGATTGCCGAACGCCCAGGACAGGCCGCCGAGGAGTGTGAGGACGACGGGCAGCAGTGCCGCGTGGTGCGAGCGGTCCCAGCCGATCAAGGACATCCCGCCAACGGCGACGGCGATACCGGAGACCTGCCAGACGCTGAGCTTCTCGCGGAGCAGGAACGCGCCGAGTAGGACGGTGAACGGTGCTGACGACTGCAGGACCAGTGATGCGAGACCCGTCGGCATCCCCGAATGCATCGCCCAGAAGAGGAAGACGAACTGGCCGAATCCGAAACCGAATCCGTAGAGCAGCAGCCAACGGAGCGGCACCTGTGGACGCGGCACGAAGATGACCACCGGAATCGCGATGATCAGAAACCGCAGCGCTGCGAAGAAGAATGGCGGGAAATGATCCAGGCCGACGCGAATGGCCAGGAAGTTCAGACCCCACAAGACGATCACGGTCAGGCCGAGGAGACGGTCGCGGGGGGTCATGCGTTAATCGTGAGCCTTACGAAGCATCAGAACAAGCGAATATAGATGCACTATCCATGTAGTTTTGCTACATGGATATTCGTCACCGTATGGATGCCACGCGCCTGCGAATCCTCCGCGAGCTCGCCGACCGAGGAACCGTCGGCGCTACTGCTCTCGCCCTCTCGATGACGCCGTCCGCCGTCTCGCAACAACTCAAGATCCTCGGACGAGAAGCGGGGGTCTCGCTCCTCGAACCGGACGGGCGCACGCTGCGCCTCACCGACGCGGGTCGAGCGCTGGTGCTTCGCGCCGACGACGTGGTGGCGGCGCTAGACCGGGCGGCGGACGAGATGGCGTCGTACCGAGGCTCGCCGCGGGGAAAGGTGCGAGTCGCGTTCTTTCCCTCCGGCGCGGCGCTCCTGCTGCCCGGTGTCCTGACGGCGCTGAAGAACTCGGACGTGGACATCGACGCCTACGACGTCGACAAACCGGCGTCCGCCGTCCCTGGACTGTTGGCCGATCACGATGTGATCCTCACCCACCGTGACGAACGCGGAGCCGAGACGTCGTTTCCCCGGGTCAGCGTGCAACCGCTGATGCGTGAACCGATCGATCTGGTGCTGCGGCCTGATCATCCACTCGCCGAGCAGGATTCGGTCCGGCTGGAACAATTGGCCGACGAGAACTGGATAAGCGTGCGCGGCGGGTTTCCGGTCGACGACGTTCTGCTGTCGGTTGCGTCGGTAACCGGCGTCCAGCCTCGCGTCGCTCATCGGATCAACGATTTCCGCGTCATCGAAGAACTGGTGGCGGCGGGCCACGGCGTGGCTTTGATGCCGCGATACGCGATCACGCATCCCGGAGTGTCGAGGAAACCGGTGGCGGGAGTGCGCGCTGCACGAGTTTATGAATTGGCAACTCGGTTACACGCCAACCGCAGTCCGGCTATCGGAGTCGTGCTCGACGCCTTTCGTGACGTCGCGCGTGCTGTCGGTGAATGAAGGGCCGTTGGTGAATGAACGGCTGTCGGTGAATGGGCAGCTGTTGGTGAATGAACACAAAACGGGAGCGACACGATTAGTGTCGCTCCCGTTTCGGTAGTGCAATCCTCACGGTTTAGTGAGGGTCGCTTAGTGAGGGCCGGTATCAGGCGAGAGCCTTGGCCTTCAGTGCTGCGAATTCTTCTTCACTGATGGTGCCGGCGTCGAGAAGTGCCTTTGCATCTGCGATGGATTCGGCCGGGGACTTTCCGGCAACCTCACGGATGTAGCTGTCCTGTGCGTTCTTGACCTGCTGCGCAGCCTCGAGGGACCGCTGTGCCATTCCGTCACTGCGAACGATCAGGTAGACGAGCGAGGTGAGCAGCGGAATGAAGAACAGGAAGACGATCCAGATTGCCTTCACCCAGCCGGAGGTCTTGTGATCGCGGAACAGGTCGGTGATGATCGAGAAGAGCAGGATCAAGTACGCGATGAACGCGAAGCTGATGATGATCAGCCAGAGGAAGTCCCAAAAGGAATCCATTGTCGAGCTCCATTTCACAAGTCGGATTTGTCTGAGCTGACTATCTCACGCGCACGTGGCGTCTGCATCATCCTCGATGGGTGAATTCTTTTTGTTAACTTCGCTAACCGACTCTTTCGGGACCAATGTCATGCCGAATCGAAAACATCGACCGAAAATCTTCAGTGCTCTGAAAACGACCCTGGCCCCACCCGAAAATCGGGTGAGACCAGGGATTGTTCACGAGTCGGGAGCTGAGTGTCAGCTGGCGCGGTTCACTGCCGAGACCACAGCGCGCAGCGAGGCCGTCGTGATCGACGTGGCGATACCCACACCCCAGACGACGGTGCTCTGACCCTCCGGGCCCGTCACGGCGCACTCGACGTAGGCCGCGGCCTGGGCGTCGTCACCGGCGGACATCGCGTGCTCGGAGTAGTCGAGGACACGAACGTCGAAGTTGATGCTTCCCAGCGCGTCGACGAAGGCAGCGAGTGGGCCGTTGCCGGTACCCGAGATCTCCTGCTCCTTGCCGTTCACCTTGACGATCGCGGTGATCGCATCGGTGCCGCCGTCCTCCTCGGACGCGGTGACCTTCTGCTTCATGCGCTCGAGCGGGGTGATGGGAGCGAGGTACTCCTCGTGGAAGACGTCCCACATTTCCTTCGGCGAGACCTCGCCACCCTCGCCGTCGGTGATCTTCTGGACCGACTGCGAGAACTCGACCTGCAGACGACGCGGCAGCACCAGACCGTGATCGGCCTTCATGATGTATGCGACGCCGCCCTTGCCGGACTGCGAGTTCACACGGATGACGGCCTCGTAGCTGCGGCCGACGTCCTTCGGGTCGATCGGCAGGTAGGGGACCTGCCAGAGAATGTCGTCGACGTCGGAGTTCTGGCTGTCGGCGTCGACCTTCATGGCGTCGAGGCCCTTGTTGATCGCGTCCTGGTGGCTGCCGGAGAACGCGGTGTAGACCAGGTCGCCGCCGTACGGATGACGCTCGTGGACGGGCAGCTGGTTGCAGTACTCGACCGTGCGACGGATCTCGTCGATGTTCGAGAAATCGATCTGCGGGTCGACGCCGCGCGTGAACATGTTCAGAGCGAGAGTGACCAGGCAGACGTTGCCGGTGCGCTCACCGTTGCCGAACAGGCAGCCTTCGATGCGGTCCGCGCCGGCCTGGTAGCCCAGCTCGGCTGCAGCGACACCCGTGCCGCGGTCGTTGTGGGGGTGCAGCGACAGGATGACCGAATCGCGGCGGGCCAGGTTGCGGTGCATCCACTCGATGGAGTCGGCATACACGTTGGGTGTAGCCATCTCGACGGTGGCGGGCAGGTTCAGGATGACCGGGTTGGCCGGCGTCGCACCCAGGGTTTCGGTGACGGCGTCACATACTTCCTTGGCGTACTCGAGCTCGGTGCCGGTGTAGGACTCGGGCGAGTATTCCCAGCGCCAGTTCGTGTCCGGGTACTTCTTCGACTCGGCGAGGACCAGTTCGGCGGCGTCGGTGGCGATCTTCTTGATCGTGTCCTTGTCGGCGCGGAACACGACGCGGCGCTGCAGAATCGAGGTGGAGTTGTAGAAGTGCACGATCGCGTTCTCGGCACCTTCACAGGCCTCGAACGTGCGCTTGATCAGCTCGGGACGCGACTGCGTCAGCACCTGGATGGTGACGTCGGACGGGATGGCGCCGTCCTCGATGATCTCGCGAACGAAATCGAAGTCCGTCTGGCTCGCGGACGGGAAGCCGACCTCGATCTCCTTGTAGCCCATACGAACCAGGAGATCGAACATACGACGCTTGCGCGCCGGGCTCATCGGATCGATCAGCGCCTGGTTGCCGTCGCGCAGGTCAACGGCACACCACTGGGGTGCTCGGTCGATGATCTTGTCCGGCCAGGTGCGGTCGGGCAGCGTGACCGTCTCGACCTCTTCGGCGAACGGGCGGTAGCGGAACGTCGGCATCGACGAGTTCTTCTGCGTGTTCCACGCAGGCTGGTCGGACGGTGCCGGCTTCGTGGGCGGGGTGATGGTGCGAGTGCCGGTGGTGAATGCGTCAGCGGGGGACATGGGTGTGATCTCCAGGATTGTGGACCCGGCCTGTTGACCTGTTGGTCAAGACCATGAGTCCGGAAGGCTTGGTCGACCGGCGCACAAAAACCCCGCGGCGGGAGGCCAGTCTGGATCAGACCCCGTCGCGGCAACCAAGAAGGAGTGCGCGCTGCATGCACAGCACTCTACTCCTGGATTTCGCGAGAAATCGGTGGGGTTCGCCCTCATGTCCAATTTGTCGCCGAATTGTGCTGCCGTTTCGGCCCCGAAAATGGTGGACTGTCGTCCATGGATCCCCGAATCGCCGTGGCGAGCACGTACCTCGACGCGCTCCGCAGTCACGATGGCAGTTCCGTACCGCTGGCTCCGGACGCGGTACGCCACGAGGTCGGGCTCAAGACCGGATTTTCGGGGAATCATTTGCGGCGCAGCCTTTCCGGAGGTCCTCAGTATCGCGTGATCCGCGACATTCGTGAGGTGGAGTGGACGGTCGACGGGGACGACCTGACGGCTGACTACCTCCTCGACGCCGGGTTGTTCGGGCGGAACCTGATGACCGTTCGGGTTACCGAGACCTTCCGGATACCCGCTGACGATCACCGCATTCACCACATCACCGCGAAGATTCGACCGGCGCGCGCCAAGCACACGTGATGCGCTCGACCGCTGGATCGTCTGTTCACTGCTGATCGTTCTCGCTGGTCTCGGTGCTGCCGGCTCGGTGCTCGCGCTGTTCGTCCACACCCAGGTGAACGACACCGACAGTTACGTCGAGACGGTTGCCCCGTTGGCTTCCGAACCTGCTGTCCAAGCGGCTGTCGTTGATCGGCTGACCGAGGAACTGACGCAGCGGTTGGACCGGTTTCCGCAGGTGGTGACGAGACAAGCCGAGAAACTTGTTCGGGAGGCGGCTCAGTCGTTGGTCTCCAGCGACCAGTTCGCGACGCTCTGGACCGCGGCCAACCGTCAGGCGCACGCGCAACTTGCTGCGATGGTGACCGGCAGAGCCACCGACGGCATCGTTCGGTCCGACGACAGCGGAACAGTCACCTTGTCCCTCGAGCCGATCATGACAGAACTGCGGACGAACCTCCGCGATCGCGGATTCACCGTCGTCGATCGTCTTCCGACGTTCGATCCGCAGTTCGAGATCCTGCAGTCCGACGAGCTGGTGCGGGCCCAGGACCTCTCGAACACTCTCGACCGGGCAGCGGCCTGGCTGCCGTGGGTATCGCTGGCCTGTGCGATCGCGGCCGTCGCAGTTGCGCCGAGGCGAATGCGCGCACTGTCCCTGGTCGGGCTGGCGACGGCGGTGGCGATGATCGCCCTGTTGGTGGCGCTGGCCGTCGTGCGGCGAGTCTATTTACAGAATTCAGACATACCGTCATCTGAGGCGGCAGTCGCGGTGTACGACGCGCTGGCAGTTTCGCTGGTCAGCAGTATCCGCGTGCTTCTCGCCTGCGGAGTTGCCGTCACGGTGGTCGGTTACGTTGCCGGTGGCTCGCGTTCTGCGACGTTGATGCGATCGCGGATCTCGCAACTGATCCCGCGCGGATCTGAGGCGAACAGCAGTACGCATCGGGAAGTCCCAGGACCACCTCGGTAAGCTCGACCTCTGGTATCTGTAAACAATTTCGACCTGGAGGTAGAAACGCGTGGCTCTCGTCGTCCAGAAGTACGGCGGATCCTCGGTGGCAACCGCCGAGCGCATCCGACGAGTCGCTGAACGGATCGTCGAGACCAAGAAGGCCGGCAATGATGTCGTCGTCGTGGTGTCAGCGATGGGCGATACCACCGATGAGCTGCTCGATCTGGCTCAGCAGGTGTGCCCTTCCCCGCCGGCCCGTGAAATGGACATGCTGCTGACCTCGGGTGAGCGCATCTCCAACTCCTTGGTAGCGATGGCAATTCACTCCCTCGGCGCCGAAGCTCGTTCGTTCTCGGGCTCACAAGCCGGAGTCATCACGACCGGCAGCCACGGAAACGCCAAGATCATCGACGTCACGCCGGGCCGTGTTCGCACTGCGCTGGACGAAGGCTCGATCGTTCTGGTCGCCGGATTCCAAGGCGTCAGCCAGGACAGCAAGGACATCACGACGCTCGGACGCGGTGGCTCGGACACCACTGCCGTGGCGTTGGCAGCTGCACTCAACGCTGACGTCTGCGAGATCTACACCGACGTCGACGGCGTTTTCTCCGCCGATCCGCGCATCGTCCCCGACGCTCACCGCCTCGAGACGGTTTCCTTCGAGGAAATGCTCGAACTCGCAGCGTGTGGTGCGAAGGTGCTCATGCTCCGGTGCGTCGAGTACGCCCGTCGTTACAACGTGCCTGTGCACGTCCGTTCGTCATACACCACCAAGCCCGGAACAATCGTGTCCGGATCGATGGAGGACATTCCTGTGGAAGAGGCCCTGATCACCGGAGTCGCGCACGATCGCGGCGAAGCCAAGATCACCGTTGTCGGATTGCCGGACACACCGGGACACGCTGCCAAGGTGTTCCGCGCAGTCTCCGATGCCGAGATCAACATCGACATGGTGCTGCAGAACATCTCCAAGGTGGAGACCAACAAGACGGACATCACCTTCACGCTTCCGACGGCCGACGGCCCCCGCGCCGTCGAGATCCTGACCAAGCGTCAGGAAGACATCGGCTTCACGCAGATCTTGTTCGACGACCACATCGGCAAGGTTTCCCTGGTCGGCGCCGGAATGCGGAGCCACCCGGGCGTCACCGCCACGTTCTGCGAGGCGCTGGCCAAGGCAGACATCAACATCGACCTCATCTCGACCTCTGAGATCCGCATCTCAGTGCTGGTCAAGGACACCGAATTGGACGACGCTGTACGTGTCATCCACGACGCTTTCGGGCTCGGTGGCGAAGAAGAAGCAGTAGTACACGCTGGAACGGGACGGTAATTTCTCATGACGACTATCGCTGTTGTCGGTGCGACCGGTCAGGTCGGCATCGTCATGCGCACTTTGCTCGAAGAGCGGAACTTCCCCGCGGACAAGGTGCGGTTCTTCGCATCTGCACGCTCCGCCGGTAAGAAGCTGCCCTTCCGCGGCGAAGAGATCATCGTCGAGGATGCGGCCGCCACATCGGATGAGGACCTGAAGGGCATCGACATCGCCCTGTTCTCAGCCGGTGCGACGCTCTCGCGCGCCCAGGCTCCGCGCTTCGCTGCTGCCGGCGCGACCGTTGTCGACAACTCTTCGGCATGGCGCAAGGATCCCGAGGTTCCCCTCGTGGTCAGCGAGGTCAACCCGCAGGACACGAAGAACCTGGTCAAGGGCATTATCGCGAACCCCAACTGCACCACCATGGCAGCGATGCCGGTGCTGAAGGTTCTGCACGACGAAGCGGGTCTGCAGCGTCTGATCGTCTCCAGCTACCAGGCCGTGTCCGGTAGCGGCATCGCCGGCGTCGAGGAACTCCTCGGCCAGGTGCGCGCCGTAGTCGGAGACGCGGAGAAGCTGGTTCACGACGGCAGTGCCGTCGACTTCCCGGCCCCGAACAACTACGTCGCCCCCATCGCGTTCAACGTCCTGCCTCTCGCAGGTTCGCTGGTCGACGACGGAAGCGGCGAGACCGACGAGGATCAGAAGCTCCGCAACGAGAGCCGCAAGATCCTCGGACTTCCCGATCTGTTGGTTTCGGGTACGTGCGTGCGCGTTCCCGTCGTGACCGGGCACTCGCTCGCGATCAACGCAGAGTTCGCCAACCCGCTCTCGGTTGCTCGCGCCAAGGAGATCCTCGCCGACGCTCCGGGCGTCGAGCTTGTCGAGGTTCCGACGCCGCTGGCCGCTGCCGGTGGCAACGCGTCGCTGGTCGGTCGTATCCGTCAGGATCCGGGTGTCCCGGAGGGACGCGGACTCGCGCTCTTCGTTTCGGGCGACAATCTGCGTAAGGGTGCCGCGCTCAACACGATTCAGATTGCCGAGTTGTTGGTCGGCTAGATCTTTCGTTCGGTACCGGCCCCGCACCTAGGTGTGGGGCCGGTGTCGTTTCGACCGGCGCTCTAGTCGAGTTCGGAAATGGCGACCAGGCCACCGAGGTACTCGGCATCCGAATACGCTTTGGCGAGTAGCACTCCGAGCTCACCGAGAGCTTCGGTGTCGCTGCCGTACGCAACAAACATGCCCGCTTCGGGATCGGTGCCGAAGCGGCCCTCCAGATGCGGTGCATCGCGGCCTACCACTGCGTGGGCGACCGACGCCCAGTCGTAACCGGAGCCTTCGAAACCCTCTACCTGCTCGAATGTCGATGCCACCTTGCCGAAATGCTGGTCGGTGAGCATCAGTGACCAGTTGCCCGGAGACGTTTCGAAAAGCTGTAGCGGTTCGATCGATGGTGATGTCATGCGTGTATTGAAGCAGATCCGACCGACAGGTTTCAGTCGGCCGCTAACGCCCGACCGATTGTGCGAGAGCCACGGCAAAACTGGAAAGTCGTTCTCGGGTATAGGTTTCGGGATCACTGACGGCCAGTCGTCCGAGCATTTCGGCGAACGACATCATGGTGTGTGCGAGGAGAACCGGATCAAGGCCTTCGAGCTTCGACTCGAGGGCAATCCCGGCGCGGGCCAGTTCTTCGGCGCGGGCGAAGACAGCTCCGCGAGAGAGCTTCAACAAGCCGTGATACTCGCTGGGGGCGTTCTCGACAGACGTCAGAATCAGGCGCCAGCGCGTCGGGTTCTCCAGTACGGCGTCGACGAAGGCGCCGACGGTCCCGGTGTACGACGCCGCTGGGCCGAGTTCGCTCAGATCTGTCGGCATGGTTTCGAGCACCTGAGCGATGGCTCGCTCGTGCTCGCGGCGCAGCAGTGCAGCGACGAGATCGGTCCTGGTATCGAAAATCGTGTAGAGGACGGGCTTGCCGACACCGGCTTCGGCAGCGACGGATTCCATGCTGAGGTTGTGCAGGCCAACGCGGCCGGTGACCTCGAATGCTGCGTCGAGGAGCTGCTCGCGACGTTGCTCCGGCGCCATGCGAGGGGCGTACTTGCGCCGCGGTGTATCCGTTGCGTCAGCTTGTGACCTGGTCATCGTGTGCATCACCTCCGGTCTCACCCTAATCTGCCTGCCACTTCTTCGTGAATAATACGCAACCGTTGTATTCATCGTCTGCAATTGTTACGGTGGCGTTGTATTCGAATGGTGCTCAGTGAGGCGCCTCTGCCGAGATCTCGAGGAGAACAACCGCTATGACAGCGTCGACCTCTTTAGTGCCGAATGATCTGCTGCTCCATCCCTCCACGTACGATCGGCCGGAGTTCGACGCGACCACGCGGAGACTGCTGGGCGCGACCGTCGACTGGTTCGAGGCGCGTGGAAAGAACCGACTCCTGGCCGACTATCACGACAAGACCTTTTACTCCGACTTCCTCGACTTCGCGGCGAAGGAAGGTCTGTTCGCCACATTTCTGACGCCCGCCCGCGACAGTGGTGGCGACTCTGACAAGCGCTGGGATACCAGTCGTATCGCCGCGCTGTCCGAGATCCTCGGCTTCTACGGACTCAACTACTGGTACCCGTGGCAGGTGACCATCCTCGGTCTCGGGCCGGTGTGGCAGAGCGACAACGAGACGGCAAGGGCGCGAGCAGCTTCCGCTTTGGCTTCCGGAGGCGTTGCGGCATTCGGACTGTCCGAGAAAGAGCATGGCGCGGACGTCTACTCCACGGACATGGTCTTGACGCCCAACGGCAGCGGCGGGTACCTGGCCAGCGGTTCGAAGTACTACATCGGAAATGGCAACTGCGCCAACACGGTCTCTGTCTTCGGCCGTGTCGACGGAGTGGAGGGCACTGATCAGTACGTCTTCTTTTACGCCGACTCGGACCATCCGGCATTCACCGTGGTGAAGAACATCGTTCCGGCCCAGATGTACGTAGCGGAGTTCTCACTCGTCGACTATCCCGTTGCGGCAGAGGATATCCTGCATACCGGCGAGGCAGCATTCAGTGCCGCACTCAACACCGTGAACATCGGAAAATTCAACCTGTGCTTCGGCGGAATCGGTATGTCGACTCATGCCTTGTACGAGACGATTACCCACGCGCACAATCGAATCCTGTTCGGCAATCCCGTCACGGCGTTCCCACACGTACGACGTGAATTCGTCGACGCGTACGCGCGCCTGCTGGCGATGAGGCTCTTCTCGGATCGTGCGGTGGACTACTTCCGCACCGCATCGCCCGAGGACCGCCGCTACCTC
Organism: Rhodococcus sp. SB1D; assembly: GCF_048573875.1. Lineage (NCBI taxonomy): Bacteria > Bacillati > Actinomycetota > Actinomycetes > Mycobacteriales > Nocardiaceae > Rhodococcus > Rhodococcus sp. SB1D. The sequence goes on along the minus strand of NZ_JBMAIQ010000012.1, from coordinate 1,893 downwards.
TTGTTCAATCCCGTCACCAAGATGAAGGTGACAACCGAGGCACAGAAGGTGATCGGACTGCTCTCCGACATCGCTGCGGCAAAGGGCTTCGAGAAGGACAGCTACCTCGCGGTGGCCAAGATGGATGTCGACGGGCTGCCCAAGCTCGAGGGGACCGTCGCCGTCAATCTCGCCCTGATCGCCAAGTTCATGCCGGCGTACCTCTTTGCCCCCGAGTCATTTCCGGCGATTCCGACGCGCAACGACGCAGCCGACGACGAGTTCCTGTTCCGTCAGGGTCCGGCACGGGGGTTGTCGAAAGTTCGATTCGACGACTGGCGAGCGGTGTACGCGAAGTTTGCGGATGTTCCCAACGTTGCACTGTTCGTGGACCAGGCAGAAGCGCTCGTGACCCTTCTAGCCGAAGCTGCACCGGATGCGGCGCAGCAGGTCGACTTGGACTTCGGCCTTGCGATCACCGAACTCTTCACCCTCGTCGTCTACGGCCAGTTGATCCTCGAACAAGCCGAGATCTTGGGATTGGACGAGGAGCAGCGGAACGGTGGGGTGCTGGATCAGATCTTCGATGTCCTGGTCCGCGACTTCAGTGCTGCAGCGGTGGAGTTGTACGGAAAACCCAGCGCCAGTGAAGATCAGCAACGGTTGGCACTCGCATCTATTCGGCGCCCCACGTTCGCGGCGGAGCGATTCGAGTACGTCTGGCAGCAAGTAGTCGCCTTGTCTGGTGCCTACGAAATGAACGGTGCCGGCTCAACGAACGGGGAGGAATGAAATGTCTGAACTGACGATGAATCGACCGCGTGAGGATTACGGCTTCTTCGGCCCAGGATCACCCAGTTGGAAGATCTGGGCCGCGCCGACAGCGCTGATCGGGTTCCAGCGGTCGGTGGTGCTCGAGCACTTCGACCCCTTCTTGGCTGCCGCAGTGGCAGACATGAGCGGGATTTACAGCGATCCGGCCGGGCGACTCGACCGAACCTTGGCGTACTTCCTGACCGTCGCCACTGCCGACGGGCGGACGGCATTGGCCTTGTCCGACCACCTCATGACAGTTCATGCTCAGGCCACGGGCATTGAACCGATCACCGGAACTCGTTACAGCGCAAACAATCCGGCGTCACAACTCTGGATCCACGTGACGGGTTGGCATTCGGTGCTCAAGTGCTACGAGATGTATGGGCCGGGCCCGCTTTCAGCTGTCGAAGAGCAGCGGTACTGGGAAGAATGCGTGATCGCTGCCGAACTACAGACATGCAAGACCTCCGACGTTCCACGCTCCCGAGACGAGGTACGTGAGTACTTCGCTGAAGTCAGGCCCAGATTGTGTACCTCCGAGCGTGCCAACCGGGCGATGCACTACTTGTTGAGAACACCGAGAGCACAGGGGAAGACGAAGTTCGCGACATTCAGCCGATTGGTCGCGCCGGCCACTATCGCGACTTTGCCCGGCTGGATGCGAACGATGGGTGGGTTCGATCAGCCAGCGTTGTTGGACAGAGCAATTGCGCCCGCGGTGCGAACGGCAGTCCGGTTGGGTAGTTCACCGAAGAACATGACCACTGCTCTGAAAGTCATTGCGCCGATGACGGGCAAGGTGTTGGAGCGCCACCTGCGTGACGAGCAACCCCTGGACCCGAGAGTTGTCACGCCAGCGGAGATTCGGGAGCGATTCCCGCGAGCCGCCAAGGTTGCGCAGGCCGTCTGACGGGTTCGCCACGGCCTGTTGGCACCGCATCGGGGGGATCCCTTCGATGCGGTGCTCGGCCGTGTTCTGTTGTGCCTGAGGTTCGTTCTCAGGTTTTGAATGTGGTGTTCGCTGGGCGCGGTTGCTGCCCGGGGTCGATCGAGGGCGGGGGAATGAACCAGGGTTTGTTGTCGACTCCGATGCGGATT
>NZ_JBMAIQ010000011.1:0-290252 GCF_048573875.1 Rhodococcus sp. SB1D | reverse complement strand
TGCCGTGCCATTCGACTTGAACTGCACCGTGCCGACAGCGCTGTTCGGAGCAACCGTCGCGGTCAGGTCAACCGCAGTACCCGTGATTGCCGTAGCCGGAACCGAGAGTGACGTCGTGGTCTCGACATCCACCGGAGCCGAAGCAATGCTGATCGTCGCGAGTGGACCTGCACCAGCGTTGAGAGCGCTACCCTTCGCATCTCGAGGCGTGCATCTGGTCGGAGCCCATTGCGTGCCGAGGAGACTCGCTTTCGCAAGCTGTGTATTGAAATTTTTGTCGTTGCCGTATGTAGCAGCGTCACCGGCAGTTCTGACCTTCGGCTGAATCACACCGGATGCGCCGGCGATCATCGTAATATCGATTGCAGGCATCCTGAACCAACTGTCACCGTTGGTGTTGGTGCTCCCGTCGAGGTTCTTTTTCGTCTTGGGTGCGCGGATCCCACCCTCACTGTTCGTGCTGGTACTGGGACTGTTTCCGATCACCTCGTTGTTACCCGAGATTCGGAGATATGGACCCGCCGCGTCAGGGCTTCCAGCCTCGTTGATGCGGATGACACTGGGAGCGACGTCCTCCAAGTTGAACGAGGTTCCGGGCACGATCGCCGCACTGATGAAGGTGGCATTTGCCGGGACATCGAAATCGTTCTTCAAGCGCGACAAATTGGTTGTTGTGGCGCCCGAATCCGAGTTCGGAAAAGACTGTCCATTGGATTGCATTCGGATAGTGAAGGTTTCACCCGGAGCAACTGATGTGGGGGCATCCACGGTGACAAAACTCGTAGTCACTTTGTCGACAGTGATGAGTGCTTTCGCCTGGCATGAGGTAGAGAAGTTGAATTGGCTTTGAACTGCTGAGGCTGGGGACCCGACCAGCAGCATTCCGGCGACCATGGCGGTTCCGGTTATGGGCACGGCGAATCGCCGCAACTGAGAGATTTGGGGCATGGGCACTTCCTTCGGAAGGGCAAACATGAGCAGTGGATTCGGACAAAACGTGTGCGCGCCGTCACAACATAACGAAAAAACTAGTACGTGTACTACTTTTGGCAAGACACTTGTCCAATTCACCCCGGACTCACCCTCGTATCACCAGACGCGGGATGGAAAAGCAGGGTATGGAAACTCGATTGAACGCAAAACTATCGCCAAAGCGGCCCATCGACAACGCTTTTGGTGGTCACCGCGCCAATCGGCGGGAAAAAGCTGATATTTCGTCAGTTCAGAAAAAGTTCCAAACCTACCAGTACGAAAGTACGAAAAGGGCCGCGACGGAGTCCGTCGCGGCCCTGAGTGTGTTGGTTCAGCGTGTCAGCGAAGCACATCCGTGCCGACAAACGGCACCAATGCCTCGGGCACTCGCACCGAGCCGTCGGCCTGCTGATGGTTCTCGAGAATCGACACGATCCAGCGCGTCGTAGCCAAGGTGCCGTTGAGAGTGGCGGCCGTCTGCGGCTTGCCGTTCTCGTCGCGGTACCGAACTCCGAGGCGGCGGGCCTGGAACGTCGTGCAGTTGGACGTCGATGTCAGCTCGCGGTAAGTGCCCTGCGTCGGGACCCATGCCTCGCAGTCGAACTTACGCGCAGCCGAAGAACCGAGGTCTCCGCCGGCGACGTCGATCACGCGGTACGGAACGTCGATGGCTGCCAACATGTCTCGCTCCCACCCTAGGAGACGCTGGTGTTCGGCGTCGGCGTCCTCGGGACGGCAGTACGTGAACATCTCGACCTTGTCGAACTGATGGACACGGATGATGCCGCGGGTGTCCTTGCCGTAGCTTCCGGCCTCGCGGCGGAAGCACGAGGACCAACCGGCGTAGCGCTTCGGGCCTTCGTTCAGTTCGAGGATCTCGCCCGAGTGGTAGCCGGCCATGGGTACCTCGGAAGTTCCGACGAGGTACAGGTCGTCATCCTGCAAGTGGTAGATCTCGTCCGAGTGAGCACCGAGGAAGCCGGTACCGGCCATGATTTCCGGGCGTACGAGCACCGGCGGAATCATCATCGTGAATCCGTTGGCGATCGCCTTCTGCGCAGCCAACTGCAGCAGTCCGAGCTGGAGCATGGCCCCGTAGCCGGTCATGAAGTAGAAGCGCGAACCCGAAACCTTGGCGCCGCGTTCCATGTCGATCAGGCCGAGCGACTCGCCCAGCTCGAGGTGATCCTTCGGCTCGAAGTCGAACTTCGGAATCTCACCGACGTGTTCGAGAACGATGTAGTCGTCCTCGCCGCCGGCCGGCGCACCTTCTTGTACGACGTTGGAAATCGCGCGGTGTGCGGCGTCGAGCGCGGCCTGCGCCTCGTGCTGCGCGGCCTCGGCTTCCTTGACCTTGGCTGCCAGTTCCTTGGAACCCTCGAGCAGCGCGGGACGCTCCTCCGGAGATGCCTGTCCGACCTTCTTGCCGAAGGCCTTCTGCTCTGCGCGGAGGTTGTCTCCGGTCAGAACGGCAGCGCGCCGGGACGCGTCGGCTTCGAGCAGAGCGTCGACCAGTCCTGGATCTTCTCCACGGGTGCGCTGCGACTCGCGGACGATTTCGGGGTTCTCACGGAGAAACTTGAGGTCAATCACGACTTCGAACTTTACCCACTCACTGCAGCTCTCCGACGGTCACGTCCACGTCGGAGAGGGGGAGATCACGATTCGAGCAGACTCAGGTAGTCCTCGCGTCCGAACATCCGAGCCGCGTCGACCGCCGTCGGGTGTCCACCTTTCGGGTCGGCTCCCCCGCTCACCAGCGCTTTCACCACCGCATCCTCGCCCTTGAAGACCGCTCCGGCAAGGGGCGTCTGGTTCTTGTCGTTGGGCCGGTTGACGTCGGCGCCGCGCTCGATCAGGGCAACGACGGCGTCAGCGTGACCGTGGTACGCCGCCAACATGACGAGCGTGTCGCCACTCTCGTTGGTCAGATTGACGGGAACTCCGGCATCGACGTACGACGCCAGCCCGGCTGCATCACCGGTTCGTGCCATGTCGAAGAGCCGGCCCGCCAGCTCGACAGCCTCGGGATCGAGTGGGGTGTTTTCGCTCATGACTACAAAATACTCACAGACGCGATTGTGAGTTTTGTAGTGAAGGTTCGATATCGCCACGGCAACAGGCATGATGGAATCGATGTCCGAAGACAAGATCGAGAAGTCGCCAGATCCGGCCGATCCCCAGGGGACGCCGGCGAAGAAAACTGTCTCCGCGAGTCGCACCCGTCGGGTCCTGGCTGCTGTGGCGGTAGGTGCGGTGGTCGCCGCGATCGCAACGATCGCGATTTCCGGTGGATTGAACAAGGACGACTCGTCCTCGGTCAGTGTCAGTGGTGGCGGTCCCGCAGCGACGGGATCTACTCGCGACGACGCCTTCACCGCGGCTGCGGCCGGCGACTGCCTCAACTGGACGCCTGCGACCGAGTCGGGCGGGGACCGCACGGACATGTCGAAGGTTCAGTGCGGAACTGAACACCGCTTCGAGGTTGCCGGACCACTCGACCTCTCGGTGTTCCCCGGCGCCGAGTTCGGCCCCGGTTCCCGGTACCCGGGCGCCCTTCGATTCGCCGAACTACGCGACGAGCACTGCACACCCATCGTCATGTCCTACCTCGATTCGAAATTCGATCCCAAGGGCAAGTTCAGCGTCGGCTTGATGTTCCCGAGCGAATCGGGTTGGGCTTCGGGCGAGCGCGCACTGCGTTGCGGGTTGCAGTTCTCGACCACGACCGGCGAGCTACAACCGTTCGTTGGCCGCGTGGCGGACCAGGACCAGTCGAACGTGTGGGACGTCGGCACTTGCATCGGCATCAACCAGAACCTCCCGACCGATCCGGTCGATTGCGCGAAACCGCATGCATACGAGGTTATTTCGGTGATAGACCTCGGCACTCAATTCCCGGGCGCAATGCCGTCGGTCGAAGATCAGGACCGCTATCTCGAGGGCGTCTGCACTCAGGCGTCCAACGAGTACCTTGGTTCCGCAGACGCGCTTCGCGACAAGACGCTGACACTGTTCTGGGACAACATTTCACTGGAAAGCTGGTTGGCCGGCAGCCGCCGAGTCAATTGTTCGATCGGCAAAGAGGTCGAAACCGGCGGGTTTGCCGCGATCACCGGAAGCGCCAAGGGCGACATCCTGATCAACGGCGCCGCTCCGGTCCCGCCACCCGCTGCACCGGAAGGTCGGTCGTTGCCGACGCCGTTGCCCGGCGCAGCTCCGCCGTCGTAAGCCATGACGGTAACTATGACGCCCGACCGGTTCGAGGAACTGGTCGGCGAGGCGCTCGATCTGATTCCGCCCGAACTTGCCAAGGCAATCGACAATGTCGTGGTGCTTGTCGAAGCACGTGACGAAGAAGAACCGGGGCTGCTCGGTTTGTATCAGGGCGTCGCTCTGACCGAGCGGGATTCTCATTACGGTGGGTACCTGCCGGACACGGTCACTATTTTCCGCGATTCGATACTCGACATCTGCGCATCCGAGGACGAGGTTGTTCACGAGGTTGCCGTGACCGTCATCCACGAGATCGCGCACTACTTCGGCATCGAAGAAGACAGATTGCACGAACTCGGCTGGGGCTGAGGGCAAAGTCGTCCGATTTCGGGGGGAACCAAAAGCGGGCGGTAGGCATCAAAGTATGTGCGGGGGGATATCGACGGCTGTGCGCACGGCCTCCCGACCACTTATCCGCCCTGGTCAGGAAGGAGTTCGGCACTATGCACGTCGACCCTCAAGCCCTAGTTGCCGCCGCAATGGAACTCGAGTCTGCGGCGACGCGATTGCGCGGAATCGTCTCTACTGCGCAGCCGACGCTACGCGTTCTCCCAGCGGGATCCGAAGAAGTGTCCGGTAGCGCGGCAAATTACTTCAACACCATCTCGGGCAGCCTTGCCTCGTCCACCGATCGGGCAATCGAGGAGCTCATCGCGGCTGCGGCAGCTCTGCGCAAGAATGCAGCTGCCTACGAGCTCGAAGACCAGCTCACCAAGTCCAGCCTGGCAGCCGCACCGATCTGATCGACAGAAATCGAGCTCGGTAACTCGGCAACACAGTCACACTTCCTGGGGGGAAGAACAATGGTCGGCATCACCGGCGTCATCTGGTATCCACGGGGCGCAGCACCCAACTCCGCAGCACTGGTCGCCGGAGCCGGGCCGGTCCCTCTCGGCGTGGCGGCCGGGGCCTGGTCCACCGTGTCGTCCGGACTGACCGACACCGCTGCATCAATCTCTCGCGTGATGGCGGACCTTCGCACCGGGTGGTCCGGAGAAGCAGCGGATGCCGCATTGAGCAAATTCGCACCGTTCCAGGAATGGGCTGCTGCTGCCGCGTTGCTCGCGGGAGAAACCGCAGGTAAAGCCCAAGTACAGTCCGGTTCCTACACCTTCGCCACCCTGGCCATGCCGTCGCTGGCGGAGATCGCGGCAGTTCAAGCGGCAAAGGTCGCCGCGTACTCCATCGGCGGTGCCCTGGTCGGCGGTGCCGCCGCCGCCGAGGCTGCCGAAGAAGCTCTCAAAATTCGAGCGGCGGTGACAATGGAAACGTACGACGCCGCAACGGCCCATCTGGCCGTGCAGCAGAACTTCGACTCACCATCGTCCATCGCGGAACCCACAGCTGGGGCATCCGCTTCGGCCGAAAGCCCAGGCAGCGCCGCACGACAGTCCGTCGTGCAAGCGGCATCCACGCTCGCTGACGCAATCGCGGATCCCGTGCGCGCCGCCACCGCTGCTGTCGCATCCGTAGTTTCCAACCCGGTATTTGCCGCCGTTGCCTCACAGGCCGGTGCCATCTCCGGTGGAGTTGCCACCGCAGCCAGCGCCACCACCACCGCAGTCACAGGCGCCACCACTGCCGCATCAGCTCTCGCGACGGCAGGAGCAGGACTCACCGGACTGGGCGGCGCGGGACTCGGCGGCGCAAGACTCGGCGCTTCCACACCATCACTGTTCGGCACCCCGTCGGCAAGCCGGGCACCGGCACAGGTCAGCGCAGCATCCGCGACTACCGGAACCGGAGCAATCGCGGGCTCGTCGTCGAGCAGCAGCACCGGCCGGCACGCTCTTCCTGATCCCTCCACCGGCCAGAGCGCCACACGCCAGAACCCCGTGACCTCGCCGGTTCAGGGCACCGCGGATACCGTCAAGGTGGATCCGGCCCGAACCGCAGGCGGATCTGCGCCGATCGCCGGCGGCCGTCATGCGGCCCAATCTGAAGACGAGACCGAGCACGACACACCCGATTACCTGAAGCACTTCGAGCACTTCGCCGACGGCCGAACAGTCATCCCGTCCGTGATCGGTGGCGCACTCGAAACTGCAGAGCATTGATGGTGGACCTCGGCACCTCACCTGAGGGGTGGAATTTACCTGTCGTCGCCCTGTCACAGGACGAAATCGACTATGTACGTGAGCGACTCGGACTCGATGGGCTTCCCGTGGTTCTCGGTGGCGCGACGGTTCACGGCAGTGCGAGCGCTCACCGTACGGCGATGCAGTCCGCGGCAGATTCACTCTCCGAGCGCGATCTCCTCCCCGGCGGGGAGATCCATCACGACCTCAGTGCCCGCCTGCGCGTCCTGACCCACCCCAAATGGGAGTTGGCGCTGCGTCGGCATGTCGGCGGAAGCATTTCACGCCTCTGCGTCGCGCAGGGCGAATTCCTTTGTGTCGAAGCGACTTCAACTGATTCTTCGTTCGCATTGCGCAGCGTCACCGCCGAACCGACTGCACCCGTTGTCACCGCGCTCGGCAGCGCCGAAGCAATGCCGATTGCCGTGATCAACGCACCGACCGAGATGCTCAGCCTGGCATTCGGCGCCGGCCCGGATGCAGGCAGCGTAACCTCGGCCTTGATCAACGCCGGAATACCCGAAGACGACGCGCGCCAACTGGGTAGCGCAATCGTCACATGCACCGCCTTCGCCGAATTGGTCGGAATACCACACAGTTTGGGAGCGACGACGCTCATGACCGGCGCAGTGACTGTGTACGACACCTTGTCGGGTCGGCTGGTCGGTTCGACCACTCGGGCCGCCGACGGCACAGAATGGACGTCCATCAGTTCCGGAACATCCCATCGCCTCCGACAAGCCGTGAACGCTCTGGTAACGGAACTCGAGGAATCGGCGCCGGAGACTTCCGGGTAACCTCGGGGCGTCCCTTCAACGCCCGGAGCCTTACTTCAGCATGCAGTTCTCGCGTCAACCGTCGTCACCGGGCGAACAAGGCTCGGTCGCCACGATCGACCGGCCGAACGATGAACGGGCAACAACACCGCACCGACAAGACCTGAACGGACTGCGTGGCCTCGCCATCGGTTTGGTGGTCGTGTTCCACGTGTGGTTCGGACGGGTATCGGGCGGGGTGGACGTCTTCCTGGTTCTGTCCGGATACTTCTTCGTCGGCTCACTGGTTCGACGCGCCGAAGCCGGGGGTTCACTCAACCCGGTCCCGGCACTGCGGCGGGTGTTTCTGCGGCTGTTCCCCCTGATCGCGGTGGTCAGCATTTTGACCGCACTGGGGACCGCGTTGCTGCTGCCACGCACACGCTGGGCCGATCTGGGCGATCAACTGATCGCGGTGCTCGGGTTCTTCCAGAACTGGCAGCTCGCCAGCACCGCAAGCGACTACCTGGCCGCCGACGGCTCGGTCACTCCCCTGCAGCACCTGTGGTCGATGGCCGTACAAGGTCAGTTCTATCTCCTGGCCATCGCACTGGTCTCCGTGATCGCTTATGTCGCTTCACGCGTGAATCCCAACTATTTCCGCCCGTCACTCGCGGTCACCCTTCTGGTTCTGACCGCAGGATCTTTTCTCTACGCACTCGCCAAATCTTCACGTCACCAAGCCTGGGCGTACTACGACTCCGGTGCCAGGTTGTGGGAATTGGCACTCGGTGGTCTGCTGGCCGTTCTGATGACCAGCACACGCAGTCGGCAGATCGCATCCCTGCCGTTCTCGGTCAGAGCGACGATCGGCTGGGCGGGTCTTTCGTCGATCCTGTTGTGCGGCATAGTGCTCGACGGCGCCCAGCAGTTCCCCGGCCCGTGGGCGCTGGTGCCGGTGCTGGCCACTCTTGCGCTGATCCTGTCCGGAGTCGGCGACGACACGCCTTGGACGTCGAAGACGCTTGCCCATCCGGCACTGACGTGGCTCGGCTCGTTCGCATTCGCGCTGTACCTGATTCACTGGCCGATTCTGGTGTTTGCACTCGTGATCACCGGACGCCCCGAAGCCGGCCTGCTCGGTGGGGCACTGATCATCGCCCTCTCCGTCGCGGGGGCGCTTGCACTCCGGCGCCTGGTCGAGGTTCCGGTGGAGCGCGGAGGCCGCTCGCGCCGGTACACCGTCCTGGTATGCGTCGTCACCGCTGCCGTGGTCCTCGCCGCTTCGGTCGCCTGGCAGTCGTACGCGAGCAGCCAGACGACGGGCCAGCGGGCGGTCGACACCCTCGACCTCCCGACCCATCCCGGCGCACTCGCGCTCACCGACGGTGCCGAAGTACCCAAGGCGTCGATGGTTCCCTCGATCTTCGATGCGCCACTGGACCTTCCGGCCAGTACGCTCGACGGCTGTATCGCCGATTTTCTCGAGCGGGACGTCGTCCACTGCACCTACGGCGACGCCGATGCAGACAGAACCATCGCGCTCGCGGGTGGTTCGCACTCCGAGCACTGGCTCACTGCGCTCGACGAACTCGGCAAGAGTCACGGGTTCCGCGTCGACACGTATCTGAAGATGGGCTGCCCGCTCACCATCGACTCCATGCAGACGTTGTCGGACAACGACTATCCGGATTGCGTCGACTGGTCGCGTGGAGTACTGACCGAGTTGGCCGACGCCTCACCCGATTTCGTGTTCACGACGGCAACCAGGCCGAGTTCCGACGGCCCTGGCGACGTGACGCCCGAGTCTTACGTACACGTGTGGGAGGAACTGGAGCGCGACGGTATCGACGTACTCGCCATCCGCGATACCCCCTGGCTGCACCACGACGGCGTCGCCTACCGCGCGATCGACTGTCTGGCGACAACCACGTCACCCGATCACTGCGCGATGCCACGGTCCGAAATGCTCAGCGACGTCAATCCGGCGCCGTCGGCAATCGGCGATCTGACCAACGTCCGTCTACTCGACCTCAGCGACGGCGTGTGCGGACCGGAGCTGTGCCGCGTCGTGGAGGGAAATGTGTTGGTGTATCACGATTCCCACCACCTGACAGCCAGCTACGTGAGAACGCTGTCCGCTGAACTAGGGCGCCAACTGAGCGTCCAGACCGGTTGGTGGTGACGCCGGCCGTCAGCCCATCACGTCGTCGGCACCGGGGATGAGTCGATGCTCGAACGGCGGGTTGACGGTTCCCCAGCGCAGGCACTCCCAACCGCCGTCGACCGAAGGCAACAGTTCGACGGTCTCGGTGTTGGCCAAGTGGTTGTTGGCTGCGAACAGACCGGGGACACCGGCAAGCTGGGCTGCGACAAGACGGATCGCTGCACCATGACTGACCACGACGATGTCGCCGACGTCTCGTGAGCCTTCGAGAAATTCTTCGCGCAACGCATTGACGACGGGGACGTACCGCTCCAGGACGTCGTATCCCGTTTCACCACCGGGGATGCGAGCGCCGAGGTTGCCGGTGTGCCAGTGATGGAACGTCTCCATGAACAGTCGGTGCGCGGCCTCGTCGGTACGATCTTCGAGGTCACCGGCCTGCACCTCGTGCAATCCGTCCCGCACGTCCAGAGAGACACCGGCGGCCTGCTCCACGAAACCTGCTGTCTGCCGAGCACGCAAAGCCAAGGACGATACGAGCGCCAGCGGAGGCGCCGAAGCCAGGCCGATGCCCAACGTCTCGGCCTGCGCCAACCCTTCCGGCGTGAGCTTTGCTCCTGGCAGGGCGGTGTCGAGACGTTTGGCGACATTCGCCTCCGTCTGACCGTGCCGAACGAGGATGAGCCTTCCGGTCATCGTTCTCCCCCTCCATGCTTGAGTTCGTCGATCCACCGAATCGCTTCTTCGTCCGAAGGAGGTTGTGGCCCGGTCGAATTCGCTGTCGCCCACGACCCCAGGAAGCGGACTCCGGATTTACGATGCAGCGCACGCATCGCCTCGGCCACCAGCGAGTCCTCGACGTGTCCGACGCAGTCCACGAAGAACCGGTACGTGCCCAATTCCGTTCGCATCGGCCGTGATTCGATCCGAGTCAGATCGATACCGCGAGCGGCGAATTCGGAGAGTGCACGCACCAGGGAGCCGGGAGCGTTGTCGAGGTGAAGCACCAGCGCGGTGCGATCGGCACCGGTCCGCGCCGGAACCGGGGCCGGCTTGGTGACCAACACGAAACGTGTGCGGGCGCCGCCTACATCGGCGACGTTGTCCGCCAGGCTCTCGAGTCCGAGCATCTGACCGGCCAAAGCCGTGGACACACCGGCGTCGACGGTTCCGGCCTGCACATCCAGGGCCGCACCGGCGTTGGACGAGGCCAACACCACCTCGGCCTGGGGCAGGTTCTCGGCGATCCATCCGCGGACCTGCGCGCCCGCATGCGGGTACGCGCCGATCGTTCGGACCTGATCGGCGGTGGTCCCGGCCCGAACCAGGATGGAGAAACTCACGTCCAGATCGGTTTCGGCGACGATCTGCAGCGGCGAACCGAGAGCGAGTGAATCGAGCGTCGGAGCTACGCCGCCTTCCACCGAGTTCTCGAAGGGAACCACGGCTCCGTCCACGGAACCGTCGCGAACCATGTCGAGAGTCGCCGGCGGACTGCCGGCCGGTACTCGCTCGACGGTTTCGCCGAACGCGCCCTCAGCCTCCAACTGGGCGAGAGCTATCTCCGTGAAGGTTCCCGACGGACCGAAATACGCGATTCTTGGCACGCCTAAAAGATTACGCACCGACCCACGCCGGTCACTGCAAACCCGCGGCACGCAAAGCCGTTTCCACCGCAGGCAGATCCGCGACCTCGATCGTGAGCAGCACCTCACGCATGGCCGACGCGGCTTCGGGGATCAGCGCGGCAAGTTTTTCCGGCTTCGGATCGACCATCGCGGCGCGCACGTCGTCGCCGCGCAGTGCAGCGACGGTGCCACACAGCAGGGCGATCACCTCGTCGCCGTCGGCCGCGCGGGCTACGAAACCGACGGACTCGTGCGCGAGTACCGCCAGGAAATCAGCCACTTCGGTGGGCGTAAGACCGGCGGCGAGTCCGGGGATCCGGCCACCTTCGCACAGACGCAGCGCCGCTTCGGCGGGTGTCAGATCCTCTTCGCCGCCGTCGACATACACAGCGAGCGGAGCGGGCAGGCGCAGCGCGATCGCGTCGTCGATCTGGTCGGTGGTGACGTCGACGTCGAATCGGACGGCCTCGTACGACGCTTCCGTGTCCGCACGCAGTTCTTCCGGATCGATATCGAGACGGACGACAACCCGGCCTGCTGCTTCGCCACCGATCAGAACCGACGCCGGAACAACCGGGAGAAAGAGTGCTTCGAGGAGTCCGCGCGAGTTTCTCGGGGCGGGCAGCCCGAGTGAGAGAGGAATGGCCACAGACAAACCGTAACCCCGGCGCAGGCGGCGGATTCCACGCGAGTTGCGCAAAAGTCTTGCGATTCACACCGAAGCGCCTTAGGTTAGGGTTACCTCATCATCCGATGGAGTTCGAGAGAACACCCGCCAAGGGGGCAGCATGGCAACGAAGACCAGCACCGGCCCGTCCACCGCCGAACGCGTCCGCAGCGCCTGTGTGCGCGCACAAGACGCAGTTCTCGCCATCGAAGGCAGCGATCCCACCGTCACGTCGGTGCATCACCTGCGTTCGAACGGTGACGTCGTCGTTGCAGTCCCACATGCCTCCGCTGCTGCGGCTCTGGCCTGGAACTCCGGCGGCGGCGGCCTGCCTGCCGTCCTCGAGATCACCGATCACGCACCACTGCGGCTGCGTGAGCCCGTGCGCTCCCTCGTGTGGCTTCGCGGCTCGTTGCACGCCGTGCCCGACTACGAGGCACGCGTTCTCGCCGACGACGTCGCATCCGAACATCCACACCCGGGGCTCCTCGACATCGGCCACACCTCGGTCCTCCTTCGCTTGAGCCTGGCCTCGGCTGTAGTCGCTGATTCAACGGGGGCAGAACCCGTCGCCGTGGACGAACTGCTGAACGCCAGCCCCGATCCCTTCTGGGAAATGGAGACCGCATGGCTGCAGCATCTCGACGAAGACCACCGCGACCTCGTGGACCTGCTCGTGCGCAAGCTTCCCCCGTACATGCGCACCGGACGCGTTCGCCCACTCGGCATCGACCGCTACGGACTTCGCCTGCGGGTCGAGGATCACACCGGTGACCGCGACGTGTGGATGCCGTTCGCCAACCCCGTCGACGACGCTCCCGCGCTGAGCCGCGCCATCCGCATGCTGGTCGGGTGCCCTTTCCTCAACGGCCTCCGATCAGGCGGCGCATCAAACGGCTAGCGTTGCGCGGGTGAATGCCCGCGAAACCGTCCGCACGTGGTTACGGCCGCCGACTCCCGTCCCGGCCGGCCCGGAACTCGATCCGGCCGCCAGACGCGGAGTCTGGATCGAGATCACCATCGTTCTGCTGGTCACGTTCGGACTCAGCGGATTGTCCGGGATCCTCTCGCTCGCCGAATCCTTGGCGACGCCGGTTGCGCTCTCGGATCAGACGGTTGCACTCAACCCGTCGCGGGCCGCCATCGACTGGATCGACCTGGCGCGCCAATTGCTGGGCGTCGCAAAGCTTCTCGCGTGGGCAGCGCTGGGACTCTATCTACTGTGGCGTTCGGGGATCGGTCCACGTGCTGCGGGACTGACTCCCAAGCCTCGATTCGGGCGCGACATCGCTCCGGGATTCGGCCTCGCCGCTGTGATCGGTCTCCCCGGTCTGCTGTTCTATCTCGTGGCTCAGGCACTGAGCATCAACCTCACCGTCCAGGCCAGCGCGCTCGACGATCACTGGTGGCGAGTGCCGATCCTCGTACTGTCCGCGATCGCGAACTCCGGTGCCGAAGAGGTGCTGGTCGTCGCCTACCTGATCACTCGCCTCCGAACGCTGGGTTGGAGCGAGAACAAATCACTGCTCGCGTCGTCACTCCTGCGCGGCAGTTACCACCTCTATCAGGGGTTCGGTGGCGGCGTCGGAAACGTGATCATGGGGCTCGTGTTCGGCCGGTACTGGCAGCGCACCGGGAAACTCTGGCCGCTGGTCATCGCCCACGCTCTCATCGACATGGTGGCGTTCATCGGTTACGCCCTCCTGCGCGATCACGTCTCCTGGCTGCCGTGACCGGTACCGTGAACTGGTGACCGGCGACTCCGAATATCCTCAGCGCCCTCCGCGGCGCCAGCCGCCAGGGCCACCTCCGCGTGGACCGATGCCTCCGAGGCAGAACCCTCCACGCCAGAATCCACCCCGTCAGGGCCCACCCCCGCAGCGGCGTCCACCGATGCCGCCGGAAGGGCCGACGGTCATTCGCCGCGACGGACGCCCGCAGCAGCAGAATCCGGCCAATCAGGCCTGGTCACAGGTCCCACCACAAGCGCCGCAGCAGCCCAGGCGTGAGGACTGGGCGCCGACCCAGCGCCCGCAACCGTTTCAGGACGACCCGCGCAGGCAGGGGCCGCCGCGTCAGGATCCGCAGCGCCAGGCGAAGTACGCGCCCGCACCGCCGCGCCGAACCCCGCCGAACGCCCCGCCGCGCCCTCCAGAACCTCCGAAGCAGCGACGCCCCCGCAAGCGTCGTAGCTGGGGTAGACGTATCGGCATCACGTTGTTGGTCTTACTGCTCGCGCTGGCCGGCGCGATCTATTACGTCGACAGTTCGCTCAATCGAATCGACGCGCTGCCCGACTACGCGGGACGCGTCGCCGATACTCCGGGCACGAACTGGCTGATCGTCGGGTCCGACAGTCGTGAGGGGCTCACCCCCGAGCAGGAGCAAGCCCTTGCGACGGGCGGCGACACCGGCCCCAAGCGCACTGACACGGTCATCTTGGTCCACGTCCCCAAAAGTGGGAAGACGACCATGGTCAGCATCCCCCGCGATTCGTACGTTCCCATCCCCGGCTACGGCTCCGACAAGATCAACGCCGCCTTCGCCTTCGGTGGCGCTCCATTGCTGGTGCAGACCGTCGAAGAGGCAACGGGGCTTCGCATCGACCACTACGCCGAGATCGGATTCAGCGGGTTCGCCGGCATCGTCGACGCCGTCGGTGGCGTCAACGTGTGCCTGGCACAGCCGATCGACGATCCGCTGGCCGGGATCAACCTCCCCGCCGGATGCCAGGACTTGAAGGGTTCGGACGCACTCGGGTTCGTGCGAACTCGCGCGACGGCGCTCGCCGACCTCGACCGCATGAACAACCAGCGCCAGTTCATGTCGGCGTTGCTGTCGAAGGCGACGAGTCCGACCACGTTCCTCAATCCGTTCCGGTTGTGGCCACTCGTCTCCGATACCGCCAAATCTCTACAGGTCGACGAAGGCGATCACATCTGGAATCTGGCCTCACTCGCCTGGGCGCTTCGCGGCGGGATGACCACCACGACGGTTCCGGTCGCCGGTTTCGAGGACGTGGACGGTTCGGGCAACGTGTTGTTGTGGGACAAGGCGCGCGCTTCGCAGTTCTTCGACGCCCTGGCCAACGATCAGCAGATTCCACAGGATCTGATCACCACGGGGTAATCGCCCTGAGTTCCGGTAGTACCGCGGGAGGACAAGCCCGGCGAACAAATCGCTTTCCGGCAGGACGCGGAATCGGCGGCCGAAAAATACCGTGAAGGTATGAACACAACACACCGCCGATTCCGCACTCTCGCCGTCGTTGCCGCCGCCGTCGGAGCTGCTGCACTCGTGACGTCCTGCTCCGGAACCTTCGAGAAGTTCGACGACTCCAAGGCGTACAAGAAAACCGAAACCTTCTCTTTTGCACAAGCATCCAACGGAATCGACACACTGCCGAGTTGGGTTCCCGCCAGCGCAACGGGTATCGACGAGGTCATCCGCACCACCGGCAACGAACGCATCCTGCGAATGACTGCGAACATCGCGGAGATAGATCACAACAGCTGCATCGCACGACCCACCGTCGAAACTCGTCCCGCATCGTTGTCCGCACAGTGGTGGCCGACGGGGGTCGAGAAGGGCAGTTCTTTGCAGTGCGGCGATTGGTACGTCGGCGAAAAGGACTCGTTCGTCTACGGGTACCGACCGGAAACTGTCGGCTTCGTCATCGATCAGCTCGACAAGAAGTAGCTCCCTCTCAGCGGCGACGACCCAGTAACCTGTTGGGATGACACAGGCGAAGAACTCGAGCGAATTCACCACTCTGCTGCGTCAGCAGATCCGTAACGAGTTCACTGCATCGCAGCAGTACATCGCGGTAGCGGTGTACTTCGATGCACACGATCTTCCGCAGATGGCCGCGCGCTTCTACAGCCAGGCCACCGAGGAACGCGGTCACGCGATGATGATGATCCAGTACCTGCTCGACAACGACCTCGACGTGGACGTTCCGGGCATCGACGACGTCGTGACGAAGTTCGACAGTGTCCGGGCTCCGGTCGAGTTGGCACTCGAGCAGGAGAAGACGGTCACGGAGCAGATCACGCAGCTGGCACGCACCGCGCGCGATACCGGCGACTACCTGGGCGAGCAGTTCATGCAGTGGTTCCTCAAGGAACAGGTCGAGGAAGTGGCAAGCATGACAACACTTCTCACTATCGTCGACCGCGCCGGCGACAACCTGTTCCACCTCGAAACATTTGTCGCACGCGAGATGAACACCCCGGCCGCTGCCGACGCAATGGCGCCGACGCCCGCCGGCGGCGGCGTCTGAGGGCCACCGGCCTACCGAGTCTCAGGCCGCTCGGCGGCGTTCAGTGATCTGAGGAAATTGTTGTACGCCTCAAGATCACTGTCGCCGTCGATCTCGGCGCGGCGGTCCAGGTCGGCATTCATCCGTTTGTCGTCGCGGTTCCAGCGCATCGCGAAGATCACGACCACCACCAGCGCGACGGGCTCTCCGTACGACCACGCGAGGGCGCCCGCCAGCTGCTGATCCTGCATCACGTCCACGCCCCACTCGGGAGGCGGATCCACGAACGTGGTCAGCAGCGGCTTTGTCGCCATCATGAGTACGACGCCGATGAACACGTGCAGCGGCATCTCCACGAACAGGTCGAAACACCGGCCGAGGTAGCTCTGTCGCACCGGCAGTGGGCCGGTGGCGAGCACCGGCATGATGAAGAGCAGACCGCTGGCGAGAAAGAAGATTTCGAGAAAGACGTGTCCAGCCGGTAACGCCGAGACGGTGTCGAAGATCGGCGACAGGTAGATCCCGTAGTAGCTGAACAGAAATACCGGGATCGTGAACCCGGGGTGCAGCATCCACCGCGCCGGTGGGCTACGCAATGCCGAGAGGGCAAGCGCGAGAATGCCTTTTCCTATTCCTCGGTGCGGCGTCGAACGTAGTAGCATCAGTCCCGGCGAGCCCAGTACCCAGAGCGGCGGGATCGCCATCGAGAGCGTCAGGTGTTGGAACATCCAGACGCTGAAGAGTTCGTAGCCGTAGCTCTCGACCTTCAGTCCGGTTACCGCGATCAGCAGCAGGCACCCACCGAGGAAACACGCTGTCCGATACCACGGCCATGGTCGCCCACTCGCGCGAACTCGCTGAGCGCCAGTCCAATACCAGAGTGCAAGAACAACTCCCAGGGCAGGAAGAAGCGGGAGGGATGAGGTATCCCACTCCAGCATCTGCCCGATCGACGGCGGCGGCGTGTCATTCACGAACGCTTCACCGGCGGGTCCTCCTTCGTCTCAATGCGGGTACCGTCGACTCTACACCTAACTACTATGTTGGATAGTATTTAGGAATGCGACGGAAGGTACAGGTGCACAGCAGTGTCCAGAAGCATGAAGATATCCGCCGCCCTGATCGCGGTGTTCGCGGTAGCACTGATCACGTTCATCACCGTCGATCCGATTCGGGCAGACAACGAGAACGCCGATCGGGCAGCACAATCCACCGCCGTCCTCACCGACGACGCGTACCGATTGACCTCGGCCGCCGACGGCAAGGTGAACCTGGTCGAGTTCCTCGACTTCGAATGCGAAGCCTGCCTCGCGCTGTATCCGACGATGGAGCGGATCAGAGCGGAGTACGAGGATCGAATCACGTTCGGCATCAGATACTTTCCGATTCCGAGTCACACCAACAGCACTCTCGCGGCGCAGGTCGTCGAATCCGCATCTCGCCAGGGCAAATTCGTCGAGATGTGCAAGCGAATGTACGAGACGCAGTCGCAATGGGGTGAATCCGCCGAATCACAGGAGGCGCTGTTCCGTTCCTACGCACAAGATCTCGGACTTGACATGGCCCGATTCGAATCCGACCTCGGCAGCCGCGGCGTCCGCGAGCGGGTCGAGCGCGACTTCGAAGAAGGCCGACGCCTCGGCGTCCAAGGTACTCCGACGCTGTTCCTCAACGACGTGAAGCTGGACCAGATGCCGAGCTACGAGCAGTTGAAAGCCCAGATCGATTCGGCCTTGGGAGAATGATCAGGTCAGAACAGCGCAGATCCCCGCGGAGACGGCCACCGTCACGGCTGCGGCAACGGCCGTCGTGACAGCGGCCGGCGCACAGGCCGCCACCGCGCAGGTCAGTCGCCGAGGCGACGCCACGTCGCCGTCGACCAGGGAACTCAATCGCACCGCGGTCGCGCTGCCGCGATCGCTCAAGCTCCAGTCCGGCTGAGGAAGCGGCGATTTCGACACCACGGCAAGGGCGGAACGCACCGCAGCCGGGCTGGTGACGCGAGCGGCGTGTCTGTCCGCCGACAGTTCGACAATCGCGCCGACGGCAGCGGGTGCCGCCGCGAACAACGGCACTCGCGGAAGAACAGCGGCCAAGACTTCGCACGCACCGACAATTCGGTGATGACCGCCGCTCAGGTGTGCACGCTCGTGCGCGAGGACAGCATCACGCTCGCCTCCACTGAGAGCGGATGACAAGCCTTGCGTCGCAACAACAAATCCAGGCTTTCCGGCGACGCTGTACGCCATAGGCAGCGGATGATCCAACCACAACACGTCGGACTCCGAGTTGTCGCGGCGCGCGACGATCGAGAGAACATCACGATGGAAATCTCGGACCCTCGCGTGCTCACGTGCCTGCTTGCGGCCGGCCAGCACGATCCGAACAGCGATCACACCCACCACAGCAACGGCTGTGCCGGTGATCAGTTCACCCACCCATGAACTCGTGCCGTGCGCGAAGGCGCTGAAACACCGAGCGATACCGTCGACCAGCCCCTCGACCGGCGCGTGGCTCGGCCACACCAGAACCAAGACCGCGGAGAGAGCGAGATACAAAGCCGACGCCATGCTGCCGAGCCACGCCGCGAGCAGCACCGCCGGTGACAACGCCGAGGAAACGGCTCGCAACACTCTCGGAACCAGGAATCCCACGAGCATCGCACCGAGAAACATCGGCAACGCCAATGTCATTGCACACCTTCCCCGGAAAGACCCCGGCGCAGGGCCTCGTTCTCGGCATCTGTCATGGTCTTGGCGAAGTGCAACAGCACGGCAGCGGAATCGGAACTGCTGTCCAACAATTCGCGCAGTGCTCTGGATGTGGCCTCTTCACGGCTGCGACTCGGCCGATAGAAGTAGGCGCGACTCTTCTTCTCACGACTCACCCAGCCCTTGTCGTAGAGATGCGTCACGACGGTCAGGATGGTGGTGTACGCAAGTTGTCGACGCTCACCCAGGGTCTCGACCAGATCCTTGACCGAGAGCGCGTCGTCGGACTGCCAGAGCACATCCATGACCTCGGCTTCGAGTCCGCCAAGCCCCTGCATTGCTCCTCCATCGCGTCGTGACAGAACTTCAGTCGCCCGTGGTCTTCTCCCCGAACGACACGCCCCGGGAATTCAGGTACGCGAGCGGATCGGTCTTCTGTCCGTCAGATTGCCACACCTCGTAGTGCAGGTGTGGTCCTGTCGATTGTCCACGATTGCCCACGGTCGCGATCAACTCACCCGCCCGCACCTTCTGACCCGCAACCACGAGCGCCTCGTTGATGTGTCCGTAGACGCCGACGGTCCCGTCGTCCTGCTGGATGCGGACCCAGAGCCCGAATCCCGCGGCGGGACCGGATTCGAGCACAACACCGTCGGTCGCCGACACGATGGGCGTTCCGATCGCGTTCGCGATGTCGAGACCGTAGTGGGTGGTTCCCCACCGTGGACCGAAGTTGGACGTCATCGTCCCGCTGACGGGGGCCATCACCTGTGGCTTTTCGGCCTCGAACGCCAGCGCCGCTCGCTCGGATTCGAGTTGTCGCGTCTTGCCGAGTTGTTCGGCTATTCCGGCAAGATCCGTCGGCCGGACAAGGTCGAGGATCTCCGGCGCCGACACCGCAGATGCATCCTCGACTGCAATCGGCGGCGGCGACGCGTGCCCGATGGAAGTGCCGGACGCGAGGATTGCACCCGTCGCCACGGAAACCGCGGCCATGCGCCCGCCGGGTCTGATCGGCTCGGATTTTCGATGTCTTCCCACTTCTCGGTCCTCGCGTCGATGACAAATGAAGGTCTACGCCGCCACCTTACAACTATGTTGCATAGTTTTTAAGACATGCACTATTGCGCATATATGCATATGTGTCTAGGCTGGCGTCGACGAAAGGACCTTCGATGTCACACGGACACGGGCACGGAATCTCCCCCGCCGAGGCTGCGACCAGCAACAGCGGCAAGCATGTCAACAAACTGTGGATCGCCGCCGGCCTCGGGTTGGTGACCTTCGTGCTGCAGGTGACGGTCGGCCTCTTCACCTCGTCACTGGCCCTGCTCTCGGACTCGGCGCACGTGTTCACAGACATCTTCGGCATCTTCATGGCGCTCGCCGCGATCCTCGTCGCACAGCGTGCCGCCCGGCGCCCCGACCGTACTTTCGGCATGTACCGCACGGAAGTGTTTGCGGCACTGGCCAATGCGATCCTGCTCTTCGCAGTCGCCGGGTGGGTGCTTTACGAGGCCGCCAGCCGCTTCACGGATCCGCCCGAGGTTCCCGGCCTTCCCGTCGCGACAGTCGCCGTCGTCGGTCTGGCGATGAACGTCATCGCCTTCCTCATGCTGCGCAGCGGCGCGAAGGAAAGCATCAACATCCGCGGCGCCTACCTCGAAGTCATGGCGGACATGGTCGGGTCCATCGGCGTCCTGGTCAGCGGCTTGGTCACGCTCGCGTTCGGTTGGCGCTACGCCGACCCCGTCATCGGCGTCGCGATCGGCCTCTTCGTCTTGCCACGTGCCTTCAACCTGGGCCGCCACGCCGTTCGCATCCTCCTCCAGCAGGCTCCCGACCGCATCGACGTCACCTCGATCATCGAGAAGATCAACGCTCTGCCGGGAGTCGTCGACGCGCACGATCTGCACGTCTGGACACTCACCTCGGGGATGGAAGTTGCTTCCGTTCACGTCACCGCGGTCAGTGACGCCGATCCCACAACGGTGCTCGCAGCAACCCGAACCTTGCTTGCCGAGGTATTCGAACTGGGGCACGCCACCGTACAGGTGGAACTACAGGGAAGCGACGGTAAATGCGCGGAACTCGCCTGGTGAAATGGACATTCCTAAATGAAACATTCGAATTCACCGGGCTCGATAACCTCACCGAATTCGAAGAAAAATTAGGTCTTCTTTAGTTTGGGAACGCTTACCACAATAAGGTCATACTGGGATGACAGGGCCTCTGACCTGCACTATCTTGGAATTCATGACTTCTGGGGAGACTCACATGACCAAATTCCACGCACTACTCCGAGACCAGATTCGCAACGAGTTCAACGCTTCGCATCAGTACATCGCGACAGCGGTTTACTTCGACAATGCGGATCTGCCACAGCTGGCAAAGCACTTCTACAAGCAGGCTGTGGAAGAGCGTAACCACGCCATGATGATCGTTCAGTATTTCCTCGATCGCGACATCAATGTCGAACTCACCGGCGTCGACGCCGCGAAGGCCGACTTCAAGGATGCCCGCGAGCCCATCGCTCTCGCGCTGACGCAGGAGAAGACGGTCACCGAGCAAATCGTCCAGCTCGCGAGCACTGCCCGCGAAGAAGGCGACTACCTCGGCGAGCAGTTCATGCAGTGGTTCCTCAAGGAGCAGGTCGAGGAAGTTGCAAGCATGACAACACTTCTCACCATCGCGGACCGCGCAGGCGCCAACCTGTTCGACCTCGAAGACTTCGTGTCCCGCGAGATGAGCACCGTCGGTGACACCACCGGTGCACCGAGCGCAGCCGGCGGAACCATCTAGCCTGCAGCACTCACGGATTTTGCCCTCGAGCCGAACGGTTCGCTTCCTGCCAGCAGGATCGAACTGATCAGCTCGGGGGCATCTGTCATCGGTACGTGCCCCAGGCCGGGCAGAACCATCAACTTTGCCTGCGGGAACGGCTTTTTCACGCGCTGCGCCTGATACACGGGCAGGATGAGATCGCGTCGACCCCACGCAACCGTCACCGGCACAGTGGGATCCACGATGGGCGGCAGCACGAAGTCCATCTCGAGACCGAGATCGACGAGTTCGTTCGACACGAGCGAACGGCAGTCGGCCAACGCCGCTGCATAACCGACATGACTCGGATGAGCGAAGAACGCGGCGAGCGCCGGATAGCGAATCAGCTTGTACCGCAATGCGCGTGGCAATCCGTCACCCATGAGCTTGGCCGTGCCGCGCAGTGCACGGAACGTGTTGATCGCTCGCACCTGATCGAGGTGATTGACAAAGAACCCGGCCGGCGAAAGAGCTGTCGCCGACGCGACATCTCCGCGCGCTGCCAGCGAGAGGGCAATCCAGCCGCCGAGGGAGTTTCCCGCGACGTGGGCACGCTCCCCCGCCGGCGTCACTTCCTTGACGAACTCACTGACATCGTCGATCAGCTGTCCCATGACGTCCGGACCGAGTTCGGGCAGCAGCGACTCTCCGTGACCCGGCAGGTCGACGGTGACGACGCGGCGGTACGGCGTCAGCTGGTCCAAAAGCGAATCCCACGCCTGCCGTCGATGGACGATGCCATGGACGAGCACAAGCGTGGGACCACTACCGGAGATGTCATGCGACAAGGTCATGTCACCAACATTAACCGTAACTTCGCGTAACGCCTATAGTTCGGGCGAAAAAATCAGCGCAGCGTGACCTGACGACCACGAAGTCCGTCGCGCGAGCGAAGCTCGGCCGAGGTCAGCGGAGCATCGACGGCCAGAGCCTCGGCAAGACGCTCACCGAGCTCGACGGTTGCCGCTACCCACTCGTTTGCATGCTTTTCGCGGTCGAGGTCGAAGACGGGAACCAACAGGCCGTGGGTGCGGAACGAGCCTGCGTAGCGCGAGCCCTCACCCAGATGCAGTCCACCGGTCGCGTGCACGCGCGCCAGCGCGAGCATCAGGTCGTCTTCGCTCTCGGGACGAACCCAACGCAGGTGCGCCTTCTCGCCGGCGTCGACCCACCACGCGGCAACGAGGCCGTCGCCTTCGAGGCGTGCAGAGGGCATG
This sequence comes from Rhodococcus sp. SB1D, assembly GCF_048573875.1. Lineage (NCBI taxonomy): Bacteria > Bacillati > Actinomycetota > Actinomycetes > Mycobacteriales > Nocardiaceae > Rhodococcus > Rhodococcus sp. SB1D. The sequence continues at coordinate 267,697 of NZ_JBMAIQ010000011.1, read as the reverse complement.
ATCGCCGAGTTGGCGTGCTGCACGGTGGCGGCAACCTCGGGATCGGTTTCGACGCCCTCGGGGATCCACCAGTTGAAGTTCTGGTGCACGGTGATGTCGAGCAGGGCCGAGGGATCGACGACAGCGGTGACTGCGGGGGTCTCGGAATCGGGGTTCGCGGCAGAAAGCGCGTCGCCGGGGGCCGCGTCCTTGATCCAGTTCACCGAAGCGGCGAGGTCTGCGCCGAGGTCGGCCGAGTGCGCCTGAACTTGGACACCGACAAATCCTGTGGCCGTCTCGCCCTCGTCGCGGACGAGTGCGGCAACAGCGCCGGGGAGGACCGTTGCCAACGTGACGGGACGGTCGGAGCCGATGACCGGCAACGGAGCCGTGGCGGACGGAACGAATTCGCGCAGCGCAACCAGATCGCACTCGGCGGCAAGGCCCTCGAACGGGCGGCTGACTACGCCGGCAGCGGCTTCACGCTCTGCTTGGCGTGCCGCCAGCTTCTCTGCGCGTGCGCTGCCCTGCTTCGGTCCACTGTTTCTTTTGCTCTTCTTGGCCACGAGGGCAAAATCTACACGCTGCCCAGCCATTGCTTCGTGCGCCCGGGATGGTTGGTGGCAACCCAACTGACCCCGAGCTCACGACACAGGTCCACATCCGCCTTGTCGTCGACGGTCCAGCAGTACGTCGCGCGACCCGCAGCAGCGGCCCGATCGACCAGATCGGGATGTTCGCGCAGAGCCTTGATCGACGGCCCGATCGCCGTAGCGCCCACAGCCGTCGACGCACCGCCGCCGAGGTACCGCGACGCGTCACCGAGCAGGACCGTCGGCAGCAGCGGTGCCGAACGACGCACTCGCCAGACCGCACTAGCCGAGAAAGACATGACCACTGCCCGCGAGTGATCGGCCGACGGCGGCGACGCGATCCCGAAGCGGTGCAGTTCCGCCAGGAGTTTGGCTTCGACCAATCCGCCGAACCTCACGGGGTGCTTGGTCTCGATGAACAGCTTCACCGGGCGCGCAAAATCCAGAGCGAGGGTGATGAGGTCGGAGAGAGTCAGCAGTTCGGCCGGTTCGCTCGTCGACCCGTAGTCCAGAGCGTTCAGCGAATCGAGCGTCATCTCGCTGACGATCCCCGTCCCGCTGGAGGTGCGGTCGACCTTGCGGTCGTGAACGCAGACCAGGTGTCCGTCGCGGGTGAGCCGGACGTCGCATTCGAGCCCGTCGGCACCCTCCTCGAGGGCCAGTTCGTAGGCGGCGAGGGTGTGCTCCGGCCGCGCAGCCGACGCACCTCGGTGCGCAACGACGAGTGGACCTCGACGATCTGGGCTCACAGGGCAGCGGTCTCCTTCTCGTCCAGCACCGTCTTCTCTTCCAGCACCGTCTTTTCTTCCAGCACCGAGCGCGGCACTGGCACCCACCGGGTTTCCGATTCCGGTTCACCGCGCCAGCTCTTGCGCTCGATCCGGCGGATCACGACGAGTGTCAACGCCGCGGTGACGGCAGCGATCAGTGCGATGAAAGCGTTCAGCAGAACCCCGTCGGCCATTGCCTGAATCCCCGGGCGTGATCGCCAGTACGCGTTGACCACCAGCAGCAGAGCGCTGAATCCCCAGAAGCCCCACCAGATCTTGACCAGCAGGGTTCCGCGCGGATCGCGGCGGACCAACTCGAAGAGATAAACGGCCGGCATCACCAGGTTGAGGATCGGCACAGCGCAGCCGACGACAACTTCCGACGCTGTGCGTGGATCGGATTCCCGGACGCCTGCGAAGTGTTCACGACGCCGACGAAGCAGCCAGCACACAGCGGCGATTGCCGCGAAGACCGAGATCAGCAGTCCACCCAACTGAGTGAAGTACACGGCGGCGTCGGAGACCGTGAGCAGCGGCTGCGGGATCAGCCTGGTGCGGTTGCGGACCAGGATCGCGTATCTGCCCAGTTCGGCGAACACCGCCAGTCCGTAGAGGATCGTTGCGAGCGTCAGCAACGGCCCGACTCGGTCGGCCATCCGGTCCGCTCGCGAGGGCGGCACCGGTGAGGTGTCGACGACGTCCTGGAGTCCCCACCGCGGGACAGCGTCGTAGCGCGGAGTGGAGAAGCTACGACGCACTGGTGCGTCCCCCACGCCGCGGGGGTCGGACGGGGAGCGCGCGATCCAGCGGAAGCCACGGCGGTTGGGCGGTTGGTAGATCTCGGTGCGGGTGGGGATCAGCAGGACGCCGCTGCAGCGCGGGCACCACTGCGTCGGGCCGCCGACGACAGGCCAGCGTGCGGCGCACCGGGCGCAGACCTGAACGACACTCACAACTTCGATTCTGTCACGCCGTATCGGTAACGGCAGCAAATGGATTCACTCCCGATTTGTGATCGAACCTCCACCGCGTTCACCTGCATTGTTCGAATAATGTGACCTCCGCCACTTAAAAACTCGAGTTATCCACAGTTTCCACAGGTTCATCCACAGTTCTGGATGAATGAATCGGGCTTTATCCACAGGTCACGGGCAAGACCCTGAGAATTTGCTGACAGGTGTTAGCGAACGATGCACAGGCTCGAGGATGAATTTGACACCGCAGGTCAGTGAACTTTCGGGCGTCGACGTCATTTATCCCGGCAAAGTTCACAATCCATTCAGAAATTGCTCCCGAAAAGACAGAAAAGACCGGTATCCCCTTTTTATGAGAAGTCGGTTTTTGACACACCTGGAAGCATGACCGTCGATGACTTCTCCACAGCCCGAGCCAACTCTGACGTTCACCCCGAGACGGGTCACGCAGCTCGCGTTCGTGTTGATCGGATGTCAGCTCGTCATTCGCGTCTGGGTTGCCGCGAGCAATTACTTCTACTGGGACGACCTCATCCTGATGGGCCGCGGAGGACGCTTCCCACTCTTCTCGAGCGAACTCCTGCTCTACGACCACGACGGTCACTTCATGCCCGCGGCCTTCTTCTTCACCGGGTTGATCGCCCGTATCGCGCCGTACAACTGGGCGCTGTCGGCAACGCTGCTCGTCATCGGTCAGGCCGCCGCGTCGTTGGCGCTTCTGCGCACTCTTCGGTTGGTCCTCGGCCGGCGACCGGCACTGTTGATTCCGTTGATCCTGTATCTGTTCGTCCCGCTGACACTTCCGGCGTTCTCGTGGTGGGCAGCCGCGCTCAATGCATTGCCGCTCCAGATCGCGCTGGCCTGGGCATGCGGCGACGCGATCAAGCTGTACCGCACCGGGCAGGTGCGCTACGTGTTCTCGGGCACCGCGGTTTTTGTCATCTCCTTGCTGTTCTTCGAGAAAGCAGTGCTCGTTCCGTTCGTGGCACTCGCTTTTCTGGTGCTGTACTTGCGCACACAAGGTGAAGGAACGCCGATACGAAGTGCGATCACGAAGTGCCGACTCCTGTGGACGGCCTGCGCCGCCGTGCTCGCGATCTGGATTCCGGTGTATCTGACAACTGTCGAATCTCCGATCACCGGATACGGCCGTTCGATGTCCACCGAACTGCTGCATCACGGAACGTCTTTGGGGATGCTTCCCACTCTTCTCGGCGGCCCCTGGCGCTGGGAGCGGTGGATCCCCAGCCCCGCCTGGGCCGATCCGCCGACGCTTTTGGTGGTCGCATCCTGGGCCGCGCTGCTGACGACGGCCGTGATGACAGTGCGTGCCCGACGCGGCGCTGCCTGGATCTGGGCTGCCGCGGCGCTGTACTTCCTGGCCTCCGTGGTGGCGATGACCGCTACCCGATCCGACGCCGACACCACTTACGAGTTGGCGCAGACCTTGCGTTACTTCACGGATTCGGCGACGGTGTTCGCCCTCGCCGCCGCTCTTATTCTCGCTGCGCCTCGGCGACGTCCGGCCCGTTTGCCCGTCGCAGTCGCCGCCGGCCTGTCAGTGCTCTTCGTGATCAGTTCGCTCGTCTCGACCGTCACGTTCGTCGACATCTGGCGCGAGAACCCGACCCGCGACTACCTCGCGAACGCGCGAATGTCGTTGTCACAGAATCAGGATGCTCCACTGCTCGAGCAACCCGTCGCGATCGAAGTGCTCCTTCCCGTCGCCTTTCCGAACAATTTGGCAAGCAACGTTCTCGCGCCGCTGCCTGATCGGCCCGAATTCTCTTCCAGCACTCCGATTCTGCGCACCATCGACGACAGCGGTCAGATCGTCGATGCCGAAGTGACCTGGACGAGAAGGATTCCCGAAGGAACGGCGCCGAACTGCGGCACCCGTGCCGAAGGCCCGACCGAGCTCCCCCTCGACGGCCCCCTGGCCGGCTGGGAATGGACGGTTCAGCTCAATTACCTCGCCAGCGCCGACGGAACGATCGATGTTGCGATGGAGTCCGGCGACGCAGTATCCGTACCCGTCACCCAAGGTTTGCACTCGGTGTTCGTGCGCCTGGTCGGCCACGGAAACAGTGTGAAGATCACGCCGACAACACCGGGACCGACCCTGTGTTTCGGCGCCGGACAAGTCGGTGCCGTCGTCCCGACCTCCGCAAAATAGTGGCAGAGTGGAAGTCATGGAGCTGCGTATATTCACCGAACCCCAGCAGGGCGCTACCTACGAACAACTACTGACTGTTGCCCAGACCGCCGAAAAACTCGGCTACGGCGCATTTTTCCGCTCGGACCACTATCTCGCCATGAATTCCGACGGCCTTCCCGGGCCCACCGACGCGTGGATCACGCTCGCCGGAATCGCCCGCGAAACATCCACCATCCGCCTCGGCACTCTGGTGACGTCGGCTACGTTCCGTCACGCCGGACCGCTGGCCATCTCGGTCGCACAGGTCGATCAGATGAGTGGTGGCCGCGTAGACCTCGGCATCGGCGCCGGCTGGTACGAGGAAGAGCACCAGGCGTACGGCATCCCGTTCCCGGCGCTCAAGGATCGCTTCGAATTGCTCGAGGAAACTCTCGACGTCGTGACCGGTCTGTGGCGTACGACGGTCGGCGACACGTTCGACTACGACGGTAAGCACGTGCAGATCAAGAACTCTCCCGCGCTTCCAAAACCGCACCAGGTCGACGGTCCGCCGATCCTGATCGGTGGCACGGGCAAGAAGAAGACTCCGGCGCTCGCCGCTCGGTTCGCAAACGAGTTCAACATCCCGTTCAAGTCCCTCGAGGAAACGAAGGACATCTTTGCGCGGGTTCGTCAGGCTTGCGTCGAGCACGAGCGCGATCCGAACGAATTGGTGTACTCCAACGCTCTCGTCCTGTGCTGCGGCCGCGACGAGGCGGAGATCAAGAAGCGCGCCGAGGCTATCGGACGCGACGTCGACGAGCTACGTGAGAACGGTCTGGCCGGAACACCTTCGGAGCTGGTCGACAAGATCGGCACTTTCGCCGAGGCCGGTTCACAGCGCGTGTATCTGCAGACTCTCGATCTCGCCGATCTGGATCATCTCGAACTCGTCGCAAGCGAGGTCATGCCCCAACTGCAGTAAAGAATGGGCCGGGATCTACAGCGCGTTCGCGTCGAGGAACGCGCGTAGGTCTCGGTCCCACTGGGCCGAGCGGGAACGGTCGAGAAAGACGCGCACCAGCATGAAAGCGATGACCAGCAGCGACATCACGCTGAACCAGGTGAAAACCCCGGTCACCACGGCTGCGACGTCGGCAGCGCTCTGAGTGATCGGAGCTACGGTCTTGTCGCCCTGATCATTGACGTAGATGGGGACCTCGGTGCCGGCGGGCGTCGCCGAGTCGACAGTGACATCACCCGTGTGAACCTGGCCGTTCCAGTTCCACTGCGCGCTGGCCATTTCGGTGGTAGGCGCAATGTAATCGGCTGTCGAGGCGGTGGTCTGCGTCGAATCTGCAGTCGTCGTCGCCGAAATACTGTGTAATTCGGCGGATTGTTTGGCGATCAGTGCGTTCTGGCTCGAAGCAGTCGCAGCCCCTGCCCATACCGCGAGAGGCAGCAGAAGAATCGCGAAAATGATCAGACCGAAGGACATGAACCCTTCGATCCGATCACTGCGGCGAACCATCGGATCGTGGCCTACATGAATGGTGCGTCGGAGCAGCGACGCAGTTCCTCGCGTACTACCTGACATTGTGAGCTCAGTTCTCTCGACGACACACTCTTACATCGAGATTCCCTTTGTTTCGATCTAGTTGCAAGTGTTAACGAGCTGAATCACATGTGTCCTCCAACACCTGTCCAGTTATTCGCTCGGCGGAAGGATGTCCGTCTGCGCCGGAACCTGATCCTGACGGAGCAATCCGACCGGGCAACTGACGCCCGTGGCATGCACCGGGCAGTAACCGCCGGGATTCTTCGCCAGATACTGCTGGTGGTAATCCTCCGCGTAGAAGAAGTCGCGCAGCGGGCCGATTTCGGTGGTGATCGCTCCATATCCGGCTTCGGCAAGCCGTTCACCGAAAGCGACGGCCGACGCATGAGCGATTTCTTCCTGCTCCGCGGACGTCGTGAAGATCGCCGAACGGTACTGCGAGCCCTGGTCGTTACCCTGACGCATCCCCTGCGTCGGATCGTGGTTCTCCCAGAAGTGCGCCAGGATCTGCTCGTAGGAGATCACTGCGGGATCGAAGACCACCAGCACGACTTCGGTGTGACCCGTACGTCCGGAGCACGTCTCTTCGTACGTCGGGTTGGGCGTGAAGCCGCCCGCATAACCCGCAGCGGTCGTGTACACGCCGGGAAGCTGCCAGAACTCCTTCTCGGCGCCCCAGAAACAACCCATCCCTACGACGACGGTCTGCAGTTCGGCCGGAAACGGCGGCGTCAACGGATGCCCGTTGACGTAGTGCGCGGTCGGAACCGGCATTTTCTGCTCTCGGCCCGGGAGTGCGTCCTCAGGCGCGATCAGCGTGGATTTTGCGGACGCTCGTCCCAGAATGTCGTCGTACCAGCTCATGCTTCGATGCTACGCGCGAGCGACTGTTTCGCCACGCCGTGATCGCGCGGGCGCCGGGCAGCTCCACCCACCGGTAGCCGATTTCTGCTACCGCGGCCGTGGCCAGAAGGAAGAGCGCAAACGCCAGCGTCGGTCCGACGTACAAAACAGTGTTCTCGACGACGCGGTACAGGATCAGGGTGTGCACGAGATAGATGACGTAACTACGCGTCGAGAGCCACTTCACGACCGGCCAGCGCGTCGGGACGCCGTCGTAGCGGCCGATGAGAACTACCGCTGCAGCGACTACCGAAATGGTCCACAGATAGTGCTCACCGGCCCAGTAGACGCGGAACTGGGTCGCCACGATGATGACGTGCATCTGGACGAGGACGGCCGCGATCAGCCAGCGGCCGGGAGCGAGCTTCGCCCACGCGAGGTACATGATCTGGCCGAGGAAGACGGCCGGCAGCGTCGCGGCGATCTTGGACAGCATCGGCACGGTGTACGGCAGCGGCGCGTAGACGTTGTAGAGCAGCACCAGCGAGCACAGCGCACCACCGGCGAGCGGCATGACGATCGGTCGCAGCCGCAGTATCGGGCGAGCCGCGACACATGCGAGATAAAAGAGGAATTGAACGGTGAGTGTCCAGGTCACTCCCAGAACTGCTACCTCGGGCTTGAGAAAGAATCCGCCGAGAAAAAAGCTCATCAACGCTTCGGTATCGGAAATACCTTCCTGACCGCTGAACATTCCGTTGATTCCGAGGCGGACCAGAAGAATGGCAATCGCGGTCGCCACCCAGAATGCGGGCAGCAGTCGACTGAATCGGTTGGTCAAGAACTTTCCGGGGCCGTCGCGAATCGCGGATCGCGTCACCAGAGCACCGGTAAGCATCATGAATACTGCGACGCCGACAAAAGAGAGGTGCTGGTTGAGTTCGGCAGGCTCGATCAAAACGCCGTAGACGACGTCGATCACCCACCAACCCGAGCCGAGATCGTCGATGACGTAGAAAGAGATGTGGGAGTAGATCACGGCGGCAACCGCCAGGGCTCGCAGCAGGTCAGCGCCCGGAAGATTCACCCGAGGCGCGGCCGCCTCTGGTGATTCCGGGAGGAAAACTGGTGCGGGCATCGCGCAAGTTTAAGGTTCCGTTCACCTTTACGACGAATTTGCGCATATTAGCTTACCCTTAGATCGGGGCAAGTTCGGTTTCCCAAACTTTATTCTTTGGTGATTCCTACCTGAGCCGGACTGTTGCGGACGGTGTACGAATGTTATTGGGTGGAAACCCGAAGAATGATTTGCACATACGCGAGTGACGTCACGCCGTGACCGGTGATCGACGCACTCTAAAGCACCAGGGCTCACCAGCCCGCAAAGAAGGGACCCTCGTGTCTGTTTACACGCTGCCGGAACTCCCCTACGACTACGCAGCCCTCGAGCCGCACATCTCGGGCAAGATCATGGAGCTGCATCACGACAAGCACCACGCGGCTTACGTTGCCGGTGCCAACGCTGCACTCGAGAAGCTGGCCGAGGCTCGTGAGAACGACACCATCGCAGCGCAGGCCAACCTGCTCGAGAAGAACCTGGCGTTCCACCTCGGTGGCCACACCAACCACACCGTTTTCTGGAACAACCTCAGCGCTGACGGTGGCGACAAGCCCGAAGGTGAACTCGCCGCAGCGATCGACGACAACTTCGGTTCGTTCGATCTCTTCCGCGCTCACTTCTCCGCGAACGCCAACGCCATCCAGGGCTCCGGCTGGTCCATCCTCGCGTGGGACTCGATCGGACAGCGTCTGATCATCGTCCAGCTCTACGATCAGCAGGGCAACATCTCCATCGGCCTCACGCCGCTGCTGCTCCTCGACATGTGGGAGCACGCTTTCTACCTCGACTACCAGAACGTCAAGGGCGACTACGTCAAGGCATTCTGGAACATCGTCAACTGGAACGACGTTTCGGCTCGCTTCGACCGTGCACGTACCCAGACCGCAGGTCTGATCGTCTAGTCACGCTCTTCTTGCGAACGGCGGCGCCTCACCAGGGGCGCCGCCGTTCGTGTCAGCAGAACACCACCGAGCAGGACCGTCGTGGCTCCGAAGACCAATGCCAGTGTGCGAGTTCCGGAGTCACCGCTGCTCGCGGTGGTCTGATTCACGGCCACCGGATCCGACAGCACCGAGGTCAGCTGAACCTGCTGCGGGGTGGTCATCGCGGGAATACCGGATTTTGCGCCGTCGAGGCCCGTGACCAGTGACTTGGCGATTCCTTGCAGCGTCGTGAATCCCTGGGTGATCTGATCGGTCACGTCACCGAGCATCTGCGGCGCCTGATCAGCGATGGGAATGAGGCCGTCGTTCAATTGTCCGGCAGCACTGCTCAGTTGATCGCTCGCGCCTTGCAGCTGCCCGACAGCGGTGCGGACTAGATCACCGAGCTCCGTATCGGGCCCGACCGAGCCACCCAACAGCGCCGGAACGGTGCCCAATTGCGCATTCAGCGCACCGAGATCCGAACTCACACCGGCCAGTTGCGCTGTCACGTCAGGCGGGATAGGAAGGCCGTTCAGCGCAGTCTGCAGCGCGTCGATTCGTGTCTTCAGTTCCGCGGTCGAGGACGACGCCTCCCCAAGCGTCAGGCCCAGTGAGTCCGCGCGCGTGGCCAGCTCTTCCGCCGACCCCGACGCCTGATCGACAACACCGGACACCTGATCCGCGACGCTCATCAGCTCCAACGCCCCGGACCGTGCGGTCTCGAGGTACGGCAGCAGAGTGCCTGCGCCTGCTTTCACCTGATCGATGGACTTTCCGGCCTCGTTGGTTCCGGCGACCAGAATCTGTGCGGTGGTGAGGTTTTGATCGATCGAGCGTCTGGCGGCCGACGTCTGAGCCAGCAGGCCCTTGATGCCGTCCGCGCCGACCTGCGCCGACACGGCCCGAGTCAACTCGGCCGACTTCTCCGAATCCGAGCCCTTCACCTCGAGGTCGACGCTCGCCTGCCGTGGATCCATGCCGAACATCGACGCGACGGTTTCGCTGAAGTCCTCCGGCACGGTCAACGTCGCGAAGTAGTTCCCGCCGGGGTTGTCGACCACCTGGAAGTCGAAGTCTTCGTTCTTGCCCAACGTGTCCACCAGCGTGTCGCCGGCCCGAAGTTCCTTGCCGTCGAGCGTGGTTCCCGCGTCGGCGTTCACGATCGCGACGGTGTTCGAGGTGTCGGCACCGCCCGCGAAGATCACGAACCCGATCCCCGCCACCGCAGCCGCGACGATCGCGGCCACACCACCGACTGCCAGCCGTCGACCGAGTCGTGACGGCCGGCGATGGGAGTTTTCTGTGGTGTTCTCGGCGCTCATGGGCGAGACGATAAAGCAACAACTTGTAGAAACACTGAGAGCCCTAGTCTGCGGGCGTGGCCGGCTTCTCAGACTCCTCGGGTTCCTCCTTCGGCATGTCCCGAGGCCCACTGATCAGGATGTCGGCCCAGCGCGTGGCTGGGTCGATGTCGAGCAGGACGGCCTTCACCAACAACGAGAGCGGGATCGCCAGCAGCGCTCCGAGCGCCCCGAGAACCCACGACCAGAAGACAAGTGAGAGGAACGTCATCGTCACCGACAGTCCGACGGCGTCGCCGACGAACTTGGGTTGGATGATGGACTGGATCACGAAGTTGATGACGGAGTAGACGACGATCACCCACAGCATCAGCCACGGCCCGCCCTGCAACAGTCCCAGGAGCGCCGGTGGAATCACGCCGATGACGAACCCGATGTTGGGGATGTAGTTGGTGATGAAGGACAGCAACGCCCACAGGACGGGCAGCTGAATGCCCATGAGCCACAGCGCGCCACCGTCGAGTACCGCCACGATGAGACCGAAGACCGTCGAGACCACCAGGTATTTGCGAGTTCCGGCGGCAAAGGTGGAGAGCGCGTAGGAGATTTCGGGACGTTGCTCGGACAACACATGCAACCGCGAGCGGATGCTCATGCCGTCGAAGGCCATGAACAACAACAACGCGAGAATGAACACCAGATCCGACAGGATGCCGAGCAGGCCCTCCAGCCCGCTTTCGAGTACGCCCACAACCTTCGTGAGATCGACACTGCTGAGCGTGCTTTGGATCTGTTCGGTGCTCACTCCGAAGTCGGCCAACTTGTCGCGGCCCTCGTTGAGGAGGTTGGTCATCTCCTCGGAGTACTGCGGCAGGATCGTCGCCAACTGAGCCGTCGACACGATCAACGACGCCGCCAACCCGAGCAGGATCAAGTACACGGTGACCAGTGAGCCGAGCATCCCGACCCACTTGGACCACCCTCGGCGCTGTGACCAATCCTGAATGGGCTGAACGGCAATCGTCAGCACCAGGGCCAGGAATACCGGTCCGAGGATGCCGCCGAACACCTTCATTCCGCCGACGGCGACCACGGTGGCGGCAATACCGAGCAGGACGATCAAACCGCGCGGGATCGACCAGTTCTCACTACCGGACAGCGTGGGGATCGGAGTGGGAGCCTCGACGGCCGGCTTTCCCTTCTTAGAGAACACCGGCTTAGAGAACACCGGCTTCCTTTGCCCGGCTCCTGATCTGGAATGCTCCCACGATCATGAAGAGGCCGAACAGGATTGCGTACCAACCCAACAACCAGATGAGGCTGATGATGCCTTCGCCGGGCGCGATGAGAAGAATGATGCCGAAGATGACAGCAAGCACCGATGCGGCGAGCAACCATCCCCAACTGGATCCGGGCAGCGCCTTCATCTTGAAGGCGCCGACAATTCCGAAGATTCCGAACATGATGGCGTAGAAGGCAATTATGTACAGCAGCACCAGCGCAGTGATGCCCGGCCAGACCAGCGCGACGATGCCGGCTCCGACCGAGACGACGCCCGTGAACACCCACCAACCCCACGAGCTCAGATGCTCGCGGTCCCGGATGGCGCGAACTATCGTGATCAAACCGTCGGCGATGGAGTAGATACCGAACAGGAAAACCAAGGCCACCACGGTAATTCCCGGCCACACGAGCGCGATTATTCCGAAGATCACGCCGAAGATTCCGCGGATCAGGATCATCCACCAGATCTCTTTGCCGTACTGCACGAACGGATTCTGCGTGACCATCAGTAGCCTCCGAAACAAGCGGGTGTCTCTGACCGATTCAACAGCTCTTCAAACAGGGCAGTACCGACAGATCGTATGACTCTTGTGACCTTTCCGCCCATCGAAACGCGCGGCTGATACCGAGTTGTGCTCTTCGGGTACGAAGCGAGGGGACTTTCAGCCTGCTTCTCGAATACTTGCTTCTCGAATACCGGGCGCAGTCCACGATCCCGACAGCACTGCAGCCTTCGGCCAGTACAGGCGCAGAAAGACGTTGAAGTCGCCGGACGGAGCCGGCAGCCAGTTCCGCTCCTTCTCACCACCAGGGGATTCGTGCTGAAGATAGATGTCGAGGGAACCGTCGTCGGCAAACACCAGATCGCTTCGATCGCCAATCGCGTATCGGTCGATCGGGTTGTCCACGAAGAACTGCCGCTCATTCATCATCGTGAGCGACCAGAAGCCCTCGACCGGTGGCAGCTCGTCCTTCTCGAAGTGCAGGACGTACTTCTTCGCCCCGGTCAGCGGCTTCCCGTCGACGTCCGTCGTGGCATGCGGGTACACGGCATCAGCATCGAGATTGGCCCCGAAACCGAGCCAGACGATCAGAGCCCGCTGAGCGTAATGGGTTCCGTAGTGCCCCAAGCCGCGGTGCATCGTCCAGCCGTTCTTCGGACTGCCCTCGGCCTCTTCGGCGATCTCGCTCAGCACGTCCATACCGGTTCGCGCAGCTCTATCGAGGGCATCACGTACCTCCTGCGGACGCGACCTCCAGGGCAAGGAGGAGCCGATTCCTATGTCGGACAGTTGTTTCATCATCTCGGTGTCCTCCGGACGCGGAGGATTGTCGTCGAGAAGTGCGTCGAGTCTGGTGAAGAATGCCTCGCCGTCCATGGCGGCCACCTGGTCCACCGGCGGCGTCCGCGTGTCGACGGCAGGGTTCACCGGCATTTCACCAGGCGTGTAGTCCTGCGGGTCACCCGTCCACTCCGACAGAGGAGTGAGTCGCGTCCGGTCCTGCAGGCTGTGCACTTCTGCCAGGTCTGTTCCCCCCGACGTCGCGTAGCGGGCGACTATCCAGTTCATCGCTGTCGGAGACCGCAGCAGCGTCAAACCCTTGGGCACGTTGCCTTTCCAATTCGGCCCGGCCACCAGGTACGGTCCCCCGGTCCGCCCGACTGTCCGAGATCCCGGAACCGTGAACACGTCGCTCCACGCGTCGAGGATGGGGACCAGCCAGTACCGCGTGCCGAAGTCCGGCAGTGAGAGCACCTGCGGTTCCGTCGAGACGTCCAGCCACCCCGACGAGTAGAGAGTGTCCGCGTTGGGTGAGACGACATCGGTGAAGGTCGCATCCGGCGTCGTACGCGCGTATGCGAACTGGTTGAGCGGGGCTTTCATCGCCACCGGCGAAGGCACCGCCGTCATGACATCCCGCGATACCACAGCAATCAACAGGGGATATCCGAAGATCCACGCCTGCGTTGCCAGGTCTTCCAGCCGAGAACGGTTCTTCGACAGAGTCATGTCTGCGCATACCACCGCCCTCACCAGCGCAAACCTGGCTGGCACTCTCCCTCTCTTGTGTGCCAGTACCGAATGGGTGCATATTTCGATTACCCAACGAGGTGTGCCGGACCGACGCATGCGCGTCTGCCCGAGATTTGCCCCAGCACCGAGGGAGGAACAGAAATGAACAGAAACGAAGCAATAGGCATTTCTCCGTTCCAAGCCGCTGGGTCTTTGCAGGGGTTCGTCATTTCCGGTCGTTGGCCGGACACCACCCAGGAGTGGGCGCAGCTTCTCGCATTGGCCGTCCGCGTGGCCTCGATGCCAGGTTTGTTGCCGACCACGACGGTCTTCGGGGTCCGTGAAGACGTTCCCGAAGATCCGCAGCCGGGCACCGTCGGTCTGGTGGTCGCCGAAGGTCCGGTACTCGGCGATTTCGCCTTGACACCCGGCCGTTTCTCCGACCATCAGCCACCGGCGCTGATCATGCTGCACCCACCGTCGGAAACCACGCCCAGCCTGCCGGAATGCGAGGGCAGCGCGTCGGGGTGTGTACTGCTGCCAGGCCTTCCCTATCTGGGTTTGGAGCATCGTGCGGCGTGGGTCGAGGCTGAGCCGGACGGCACAGTCGTCTCCATGATCAGTCGTGTCGGCATCGATCCGATCAGCGATCCCGACACCGCTGTTTTGGCCATGCTCCTCGCCTCGTGACGGCCCCGGTAAGCGATAAGTTCGGACTCCCAAACTTGCTGTGCGCTTTGCCAATTCGTTTCAGGCGCGCTAACGTGGGCAGCAACGAAGGGGAGTAGCCCCCAATCGCCCGTGTCGACATACTGGTTCGACGCGCTCCGCCTGGTGCGGATCGCGAAGCACCCGGCCTGGCGAACCGAAGGTCTTGTGGCCTCGGTGGGCGAGACCTTCGGCCGGACAAGCGCACCCACTGCGCCTGCCCAGGCCGGAGGCTCGCATTTTTCCTCCGACCTACACCGACCGGAGGAGTAAATCTTGCTTGCCGCAATACTTTTGAGTTTCGGCGTCATTTTTGTCGCAGAACTCGGTGACAAGTCGCAACTGATGGCAATGACGTTTGCCTTGCGCTATCGCTGGTGGGTCGTCCTCGGCGGAATCACCGTCGCCACCACCCTTGTTCACCTCGTCTCGGTCGCCGTCGGCCACTACCTGGGCGTCGCCCTCCCCACCGCGGCGATTTCCATCGTCGGCGGTATCGCTTTCCTGATCTTCGGCCTCTGGACCTTGCGCGGTGACGATCTCACCGACGACGAGCAGAACAAGGCCGGTCGCGTCACGCGATCCGCCTTCATCGCCGTCGCCTCGGCCTTCTTCCTGGCAGAACTCGGCGACAAGACCATGCTCGCCACCATCACCCTTGCCACCGACAACGACTGGATCGGCGTCTGGATCGGGTCGACGGTAGGCATGGTGGCGGCCGACGCTCTCGCCATCATCGTCGGCTCGGTGCTGGGCAAGCACCTTCCGGACGGATTCATCAAGATCGGCGCCGCGGTGCTGTTCTTCGTCTTCGGTGTCTGGCTGCTGCTCGAGGGCATCTTCCCCGACTCGTCGGCCGGCATCATCGGCGGTGGCGTTGTCCTGGCCGTGTCCGTGCTGGGCGCACTGGCTCGGATGATCTGGAAGCGCTCCCGTGCGACCGACTCCGCTACGCACCTCGTCGACGACAATCGGACGCCGATCGACTGACGCTCAGCGAAGAAGGTCGCCGGCACCCCAAATTGCGACCGGGACATGACCTTCCGCCACTCCGCTTGGTCCGAGCAGCTGTCCGAATCGCTTCATCGGGTACAACGAGACACGTCGATCAAGGATCCGCACACTACCGATTCGACGGAGGCGATCCTCGACGACAAGACTCTGCGCGAGGCTGCTCAGCCACACGCTGATCAACATGTTCGCTGTTCCGGTGGTCGCTACCAACAATCTGATCTCCGGCCAACTCGACACAAGATTGCCGAGTTCGTCGGTGGAACCGTCCACAGCGACTTCGAAGATCACTTCGAACGGTGAACCGACGGCCTGTTGCGAGACATCGCAGCGGAAAATCAACTGTTGCGACGCAGTCAGTTGGGCCAAGCGCCGTCGAATCGCAGTCTCGTTCGTTCCACAAATCGCGGCGAGACGCGCATAGCTGGCACGTCCGTCACGGCCGAGCGCCTCCAAGAGGGCACCGTCGGACTCGCGGAACTCTGTCGGATCTGCCGGCACCGCAGCGCCCTTTGTCGATGCCGTTGCCAGCTGAGCCCGACCCGCTTGCCCCAGAGCGCCCGGCTCCCAGCTGAACCCGTCCCGGTACACCTTCACCCCGACCCGGCTTCTGATCGACAGAATTCCAGGATCGGCGGCAAGGTGCTCACACACCAAGGCGTCCAAACTCTTGTGGTCGGCGGCCACGACTCCGACGAAATATTCGTACTCGCCTTCCGTCCTGGCCAACAGATAGGCACAGGAGAGTTGACGTAACAGCTCCCCCACGTCGGCAACGGAATCCTGTGTGGTCCTGATCAGGAGATAGCCGAATATGTGGGTTCGACCGATTGCGACCGCGTTGACCCACGAATGACCGTTCGAGACGAGGCGACGCCACCGGCGGGCGATCGTCGTCGAATCCATGTCGAGCACTGACGACAACTGCGTCCACGACGCGCGGGGGTTGAGCTGAAGTGCATTGATGATCTCCAGATCAGATTCCGCGATCACGAATGTGTCGGATTCCGGCTTCATCGGGCCAGTATTGCCGGATTACTGCATTCTGGTCGGCGATCCCTGCCTGTTTGCCAAAGATGTGTGAATCACTTCACAGGTTCACCACTTGGAGGCCCAGTGCTTCGCTCCACCAAAGTCACGGTCGCGTTGCTGTTCGTCGCGTACGCGATCGACTACATAGATCGGCTGGCGATCAACCTCGCTCTCCCCTTGCTCGGTGAGGAGTTCGATCTCGACTACTCCCAGCGTGGATTGATCATCTCCACGTTCTTCATTGCATACACGCTGGCCCAACTGCCTGGTGGACTGCTCGCCGATCGATACGGCGCAGTCCGGATGGCTCTGATCGGGTTGGTGGCGTGGAGTGTCTTCACCGGCCTCACTGCCCTTGCCTGGTCGTTCGGGACGCTTCTGGTTGTTCGCTTTCTCTTCGGTCTCGCGCAGGGCGTGTTTCCGGCAGCTGCAGTAAAGCTCGTTGCCGAGCGGAGCATCCCGGAGCAACGTGCCACTGCCACAGGATGGATGAACAGTTCCAACGCCGTCGGTACGCTTCTTGCCATCGTTGTTGCGGCAGCACTTCTCCCGTTGATCGGCTGGCGTGGAATGTTTCTGGCCGTCGCGGCGCTCGGCGTACTCTCGCTCGTCAGCATCAAGTTGTGGCTCCCGCCGGCACTTCCGGCGGAGATCGACCACGGTCCGGATTCTTCCTGGGACAACATGCGCACCGTACTTCGCTCCCGCGCGATGTGGCTCTTCGCCTTGATGTTCTTCGGATACGACTTCGTGATCTGGGGGATGTCGTCGTGGGTTCCGTCGTACCTCCATGACGAACGTGGAATCGCCCTCTCGAGCGCAAGCCTCCTTCTGATTCCGGCTACCGTGGTGGCCGCCGTGACCACCGTCATCGGCGGGCGAATCTCCGATCGGCTGGCTGGCAACAGTCGTGTCGTCGTGGTGCCGTCCATGCTCGCGTGCATCGTGATGCTCGTTTCGATTCCTTTCGTCTCCAACACGGCTTTGTTCGTCGTTCTCGTCACCCTCGGATCTGCCGCTGCCTCTTTCGCTTTCATGCCGTGTTTTGCACTTCCGCTTCGTAGCCTGCCTTCGTCGGTGGTCGGAGCAGCCTCGTCGATGATCATTTTCGGCGGCATGGTCGCCGGAATAGTCGCGCCGTTGGTATTCGGATTCATCGTGGACCACCTCTCCTGGTCAGCGGCGTTCGTATCTCTCGCGCTCGGGCCTGTCGTGGCGATCGTCGCGGTCATGGCAGCACCACAAACCCGGGAAAAGATGCTGAACCTGGTGCAACTGAAAACCGCCAACTGAAAGAAGATCAACCATGAATCAACTGCTTTCGAATCTCGAGTTCGGAGACCCGTCGCGGTTGCGAACCGTCGAGCCGCACTGGTTCGAGCTCTACCGGGACCTACACGCACACCCCGAGTTGTCCGGCGACGAAACTCGCACCGCCGCAATTGTTGCCGAGGAACTTCGGCGAATCGGTGGCTGGGACGTCACGGTCGGGGTCGGCGGTACGGGTGTCGTCGGTGTTCTCGAAGGGAGCAGCGGTCCGGTGATCCTGCTACGCGCCGACATGGACGCGTTGCCGGTGGCAGAAGACACCGGGCTGTCCTACGCCTCCAGAACTGATGGAGTCATGCATGCGTGTGGCCACGATGTCCACGTAACCGCGCTACTTGCCACGTGCGCAGCACTTTCCGCGGATCCGACATCGATCACCGGGACTGTTGTCGCGGTCTTCCAGCCTGCTGAGGAGACCGGCTCCGGCGCTCGTGCGATGGTCGACGACGGAATCTTCGACCGCTTCCCACGACCGGACCTCTGCCTGGGACAGCACGTGGGCCCAACTCCTGCGGGGATGTTGGTCAGCAAACCCGACATCTTGATGGCAGCATCCGACACGATACGAGTGGTCTTTCACGGCCGTGGTGGACACGCGTCCTCACCGTACGCATGCATCGACCCTTTGTTGATGGCAGCGTCTTTCGCGCTGCGCATTCAAAGTCTGGTCGCTCATGAAGCGGCAACCCCGACAGCACCTGTGCTCACGGTGGGAGCCTTGCACGCCGGCACGGCTGCGAACATCATCGCCGATGAAGCCGAACTACTGCTCAGCCTGAGGACTTTCAGCGCAACGTCACGAGAAAACATGCTCGAATCGGTGCGCCGGATAGCCCGCGCAGAAGCGGACGGAGCCGGCGCCGTCGAGACGCCGGACGTTCATGCGTACAACGGCTTTCCGGCCACGGTCAACACTCCGGACGCCACGTCCACAGTGATGTCCGACCTGCGACAGGCCGGCTTGGGAATGCACACTCTGTCACAACCACTTTCAGGTAGCGAGGACTTCGGAATCTTCGGCACCGCCGCCCAATGCCCCTCCGTGTTCTGGCATTTCGGCGGAACGGCACTGCAGAGTTTCGACGGAACCGCCCTTGCCGCGCTCGCTGAGGGACGGATACCACCCGGCACGCCGTCCAATCATTCACCGCGCTTCGCCCCAGATCCCGCCGCGGCCCTACCCGAAGGTGTCACGGCCATGACCGCGGCCGCGCTGGGAGCCCTTGCGCGGAGCGCGTGATTCCCACACAGACTTACCCAGGGAGATAACGTCATGTCAGACGAACTGCACTACCTCAGCGCCACCGAAGCCATTGCTCACTTTCGCGCGCGAGAATTGTCTCCGGTCGAACTGCTACAGGCAATCATCGACCGAACCCAGAAGTTCGAACCTCACATCAATGCCTTCACCGAAGAGATGTTCGACGAGGCACTCACCGGCGCTCGGGAAGCGGAGAGCCGATATCTCGGCCACGGACCCGAACCTCGACCGTTGGAGGGAATTCCGGTAGCTGCCAAGGAAAAACACGCTATTGCCGGAAAGTCTCTGACCGAAGGTTCGCTGGCGGGGCGCGGCAACATCGCCCGCGAGAACGCACCCGTGATCGACCGAGTTCTGGCAGCAGGCGGCCTGATTCACGCACGCACGACGACACCGGAATTCTGCGTCGCGGCGTTCACACACTCTCCTTTGTGGGGCGTGACCCGCAATCCCTGGAACCTCGATTACAGCCCCGGAGGTTCATCCGGAGGTGCGGGCGCCGCACTCGCCGCCGGAACTACCACTCTGGCAACAGCATCCGACATCGGCGGGTCGACACGAGGCCCGGCAGGCTTTACCGGCACCGTCGGCCTCAAGGCATCGTACGGGCGTATCGCCGGGGTCGCCCCGCTGTCCATGGATTCCTACCGTGGCGACGGTCCGATGGCCCGAACTGTTGACGACGCAATTCTCTTGGCCAACGTTCTGATCGGGCCGGACCCGCGTGACCATTCTTCCCTGAGGCCGGCGATCACACTGCCCCGCGATTACCCGTCGGTCGAGGGAATGCGAATTGCCCTGTGCCTGCGGCTCGGTGACTTCCCCATCGAGCCTGACATCGAGGCGAACACCCGGGCTCTCGCACAGTCGTTGGTCGATGCCGGCGCGATCGTCGAGGAGATCGAACTGCCGTGGACTCGCGACTCGATGGCAGCAGCGGTGAAAGTCCATTTCGGAACGATCATGGGGGCATCCGTCGCGGAAGTTGCTCGCGCCCACGGCGATCTTCTCGCCGATTACACGCTCGACAACGTCGCGATCACGTCGAAGGGCGCTGCGGAAATGTCATTTCTGGACGGCCTTCGCAAAGAAACCCAAATGCAACGAGAGCTCGCCGAGGCGATGGCTCCATTCGATGCGCTGATCTGCCCGACTTCGGGCACCATCGCCTTCCCGGCAGGCGAGTCTTTGCTCGACGGCCTCACTGTGGCGGGTCAGCACGTGAACACCACCGCCGAAGCACTTCTCACATTGCCGTTCAACGTCGCCAATCGGTGTCCCGTACTAGCGGTGCCCAGTGGACACGCACACAACGGCGTTCCCACGGGCGTCCAGATCGTCGGCCATACGTACGACGAACCGACCGTGTTCCGGATCGGCAAAGCACTGGAGAAGATCCGCCCGTGGGCATACACCGACCAGCATCAACCGAAGCTGAATGTGGTGGCGCCGGCTTCCTCGTGATCGCTGAGGAGATCAGAGCTTGGCCCTGATCTCCTCAGCGATCGGCTGGAACTGCTCGAGGAATGTCAGGGCCCAACCGAAGGACGCGACGCCCTCGTAGTCGAACGAGTACACCTGATCATTCTTGACGGCGCGCAGACGCTGGAAGATGGTGTCGTTCGCCAACTTCTCGTTGATGGGGCCCTTGCCACTGTTGGTGATGATGACGTCGGCCTCGTCGAGTAGCTCCAACTGCTCCTTCGGGAACCACTCGTTGCTGCCGGCGGGAATTGCGAGCGAACGGTCGTTGAACTGGAACCCGGCCTCGCTGATGACCGTCGTCTGATACTTGGTCGGCGAGTACAGCGAGAAACCACTCTCCTCGAAGTACGTGGTGTAGACGACCTTCACCTTGCTCAGCACATCAGCGTTGTCGCTGCGGAACTTGGCGATCCGCGCCTCGTACCGATCTGCCAACTCTTGAACCTTCGCGCTCTGGTTCAGCGCGTCCGCGACTCCGAAGGCGCGCTCCTTCCATGCGTACTGCCCGTCCTCGGCAAAAACCGCGGTCGGTGCGATCGACCGGATCTGCTCGTAAAGATCCGGGTTGTTCTCCGACAGCAGGTTGGTCATCACGATCAGGTCGGGAGACAAAGCCGCTATCGCCTCGGCGTTGGGCTCGTACCAGCGTCCCACCTTCGGGAGAGACCGCAGAGCGGACGCATAGGGTTCCGGGACGCCGTCGGCGTTCTCGTAGTCGACCGGCAATCCGACCGGTGTGAACCCGGCGTCGAACATCGCGGGGCCCGTGTAGTAATCGGCGCTGACCACCCGTTGCGGGTTGGTGGGCACTTCCACCTGCCCCAGAGCCGTGTTGATGGTGCGCATCGAACCCTCGGCCGATTCACCGGAGCTGGTTCCGCAGGCCGTGAGCAATCCGATCCCCGCCAAGGCACCGGCTCCGAGGAAACCGCGTCGGGTAAGTGCTGCGGTGATGCGAGCGAATTCGGCATCGGTGTCAGCGGTGGGCAATAGAAGTGATGTCATGAAAGTGCCTCCAAGGCGCCGGTTTCGAGTTCGTTGAGCCAGTTGATTGCAGTGCCGTAGTCGGTGACCTGAGTGCTGATTCCGAATACCCGGCCCGAAGCTGCTGCCGGAATGCGGCTCCACAGCGGGCTGGCGAAGACGGATTTCATTCCTGCAGAATCAGTTCCGTTCGGCTGCTTCGGGTAGATGACGACGGTGACGTCCCGCAGCATTTCGAGTTGTTCGAGCGGGAAGGCTTCGAAGCCGGTGGCTGGGCGCAGGTCCGGGATGAATTCGCCGCGGGTCACGTTCAGGTCGGCGAGCATCGCGCCGGTCACTCCGGTTGGATACAAGATGGAGAAGTGCCCTTCCGAACCACCGATAGCAACCTGGGCCCACCGATTCTCGCCAAGCTGCGCGGCGTATTCGGTGCGGATTCGCTCTTGCATCGCCTGATACTTCTCACGATTCGACGTCAATGCCGAACCCTTGTTGACCGCGTCTGCGACACCCTCGGCGACAGCGCGCCAATCCGATCGGTTCGTGCCCGAATACACCGCTGTCGGAGCAATTTTCGAGAGCTCGCGGAACATGTCCTCGTCGATCTCGTACGCATCGCCGACGATGAGATCAGGCGCGGCAGCCACGACGGCTTCGCGGTTGACCTCGAGGAAAACCCCCACCGTGGACAAGCCGTCGATGAACTTCTGCTGTGTCGGGGTGAACTGGTCGATGTAAGCGCTGTAGTCGAGCGTCGCGACGGGTCGGGCGCCGACGGCTTGCAACTGCCACGGGGTGTTGTATGAGACGGCGACGATGCGCTGCGGATCGACGGGAACATCCACGGATCCGTAGTGCGTCTGCACAGTACGAGTTGCGCCGTCCGCACCGTCCCCGCCCTCCCCACTACCGCATCCGACGAGAGCAAGTGTGGACAGCGCGGCGGCACTTCCGCCGAGAAAGCCGCGTCGAGTCAGGGCAGCGGTGATGCGAGCGAACTCTGCATCGGTATCTGGAGTCGGTAACAGGAGCGATGTCATGGGTTTCCTGACGGTTATCCGAATTAGGGCTACCTAAAATTACTCTCACCTGCGCCGTTACGGTGAAGCCTCTTGGCCAAGACATATCTCTTTCGCGCCAAGCCTCCAATCGTTGAACTGGTATTACCACTTGACCTCTTACCGAGAAGTGGGTTACGGTCGGTACATGTTTCAACCCGTTGCACGTACCTCGGCCTCCGGCGCAGTCTTCGACCAGATTTCGGTGAAAGTGCTGGCCGGAGAGCTGACTGCGGGCGAGGCGCTACCCAGCGAGCGCAAGCTCGCCGAGGCATTCGGCGTCTCGCGACCCGCAGTCCGCGAGGCAATTCAGAAGCTCGCCCAGGCCGGGCTCGTCGAGGTCCGCCAGGGCGAGTCCACGTCGGTGCGCGATTTTCGACGCCAGGCCGGACCCGAACTTCTCCCCCAGCTGCTGGTGCGCGACGGCGTCCCCGACCTGAGCGTGGTGCGCAGCGTCCTGGAAACTCGCGAGTTGATGGGACCGCAGATCGCTGTGCTGGCCGCCCGTCGCATCTCCGCGGAATCCGCCCGAGAACTCGACGCGGCCGTTGATCAACTAGGCGCCACCGAAGATCCAGTGGAGTTGCAAGACCGCGCTCTGGCGTTCTGGGACGTCGTCGTCGACAGCGCAGATTCCATTGCCTTCCGTTTGATCTTCAACAGCCTTCGGGCTGCATACGAGCCGGCTATGACTGCACTTGCATCCGTCATGGTCGCCGAAGTCGGCCAGACCGACCTGTATCGAAAACTGGCCTCCGCCATCACTTCACACGACGAGCCAACTGCCGAGACGTCAGCCGCACAGCTCCTTCACACCGGCACGACGGCAATCGGCGACGCTCTCACCTTCCTGGAAGGACTGAAACCATGAGCAAGCCTCTCACTCTCGCCGATGCCGCACGGACGTTCCGCAAGTCACCGACGCCGTGGATGATCGGCACCATGCTGCTGGCCGCCGCGGCGGCGCGCATCGCAGTGGGCAACTGGCAGATCACCGACGCCCTCGTTCCGCTCGTGATGCTTGCCGCATTCCCCTTCGTGGAGTGGATCATTCACGTCTTCGTTCTTCATTGGAAGCCACGAACCATTGCCGGCGTCACACTCGATTCACGGCTGGCGCGCAGCCATCGGGAACACCACTTTGCGCCGCGAACCGTCTCACTCATCTTCATCCCGTGGCAGACGCTCCTGATCGTGATTCCCGTTCTGACAGCCGTCGCCCTCCTGGCATTTCCCCGCGTCGAACTCGGTCTGACGTTCCTGACCTTCATTTCCGTGCTCGGCCTCGGTTACGAGTGGACACATTTCCTCATCCACAGTGACTACAAGCCGAAAACTGCTCTCTACCGGTCGGTTTGGCGCAATCACCGCAACCACCACTTCAAGAACGAGCACTACTGGTTCACCGTCACCACCGCGGGAACTGCCGATCGCGTACTGGGCACGTACCCCGATCCCAAATCCGTCGAGACCTCCCCGACAGCCAAGAACCTGCACGGCGCAGCGTCCAAGCTGTGAAGGAAGACCGATTCCTGGCCCCCAGCTGGCAATGAACTTGAACTTGCCTGTGTATCAGCAATTTTCGTTGAAACTCGCCAGAACCGTGCTTAGTGTCGATGGAGTCAGAAGTTCGAAAAACGCTGTAACCGAAGGACACAACACATGTTCAACGATGTATTCAACAACGTCATCCACCCGATGGTCACGAACTTCCAGCAGTTGGGCCCCCAGCAGTTCATTCCGCAGCAGTTCATCCCACAGGGAGTGTTCCAGCAGGCGCCGCAGGCAGCAGAGCAGGCAGTGACGATCTTCGGTAGCTGATACCGCAATCCACAGATAGCGCCACTCAGGGGTCGTCCGTCCAATATGCTGGACGGACGACCTGAGTGCCTCCGCCTGACAAGGATCCCCATGACCGCGAACACCCCCATCCACGCTTTCACCGACGACGCCCTGGGCGACCTCGACGCCACCGGCGTCGCCGCCCGGATCGAATCAGGCGAGGTGACCGCACGGGAAGTCATGGAGGCATCAATCGCCCGCGCCGAGGCAGTGCAGGGGCAATTGAACGGTCTGGCCTGCACTGATTTCGATCGTGCCCTCGCCAGGAGCAACCGGCCCGCCAAGGGCGTCTTTGCCGGTGTCCCCACCGCGATCAAGGACAACACCGACAGCGCCGGCCTTCCCACCCAGCAGGGCAGTACCGCCTTCACCGCGATCCCCGCCAAAGCCGACAGCGATTTCGCGAAGCAGTTCCTCTCCACCGGGGCCATTTCGATCGGCAAGACCCGACTGCCCGAGTTCGGATTCAGTGCGTCCACCGAATACATGACGGAAGAACCCGTCCACAACCCGTGGAATCCGGCGTACTCGTCGGGCGCTTCCTCGGGAGGCGCAGCGGCGCTTGTTGCTGCCGGCGTACTCCCGATCGCGCACGCCAACGACGGCGGTGGATCGATTCGCATTCCCGCCGCTGCCTGCGGACTCGTCGGACTCAAACCCACTCGCGGACGCACCATCGCCGATCCGGCCGACAAGTCGATGCCGATCCGGTTGATTGCCCAGGGCGCCGTTACTCGGACTGTTCGCGACACTGCACGATGGATGTCTGCGGCTGAGAACTACTACCGCAATCCGCGACTCGCACCGGTTCGCTTGATCGAAGGACCCAGCTCAACCCGCCTGCGCGTCGGCGTGATCGCCGATTCCGTCACCGTCACCAAGACGGACGACGAGACGCGCAAGTCCGTCGAAGCTACGGCCGAACTCCTTGCAAGCCTTGGCCATCATGTCGAGGACGCAGCACTGCCCGTCGGCCCCGAATTCATCGACGACTTCAGCATTTACTGGGGCTTTCTGTCGTTTGCCATCTCCACCGGTGGCAAACAAATGCTCGGACCCGACTTCGACAAGTCCGGCACCGACAATCTCACCAAGGGCCTCTACACGCTGTACCGGAAGAACCTGGTGAAGACGCCGCGCGTGCTCTACCGTCTGCGACGGCTCCAGCAGCAGTACAGCGCCATGTTCTTGAAGTACGACGTCGTGCTCTCGCCGGCTCTGGGGCACACCACCCCCGAGCTCGGATACCTCTCTCCCGCTCAGCCTTTCGAGGAGCTTTTCGACAAGTTGATCGCGTACACGTCGTTCACGCCGCTGAACAACATCTCCGGAGGTCCCGCGATTTCGCTACCGATGCATCAGACCAGCAGTGGTTTGCCGTTGGCTTCGCATTTCTCCGCCGATCTCGGCGACGAGCGCACGCTCCTCGAATTGGCCTTCGAACTGGAAGAGGCTCAGCCCTGGAGAAGAATCCAGGACTGAGCCCCACCCGATAAATACCCTCAGTCTCGCGGCAATCCGAGCATGCGCTCACCGATCACGTTGAGTTGCACCTCGGTTGTGCCGCCGTAGATGGTGGTGGCACGGCCCGAAATGAGCTGCTCCATCGCCTTGTCGCTTGGCTGACCTGGGATGCTGACCGCTCCGGCAGCACCCAGTTCGGCGACGACGAACTCGGCGATCGACTGGCTGATCTTCATCGCCAACAGCTTGCCGACGCTCGACGTCGTACTCACGTCGATTCCCGAAAGTTGCTTGAGCACAACGCGGGAGCCGATGAGGTCGATCGCCTGGCTCTCGGCCACCAGCTCACCGACGCGGTAGCGTCCGATCGGGCTCAGGTCTGCCGACTTCGCGAACTTCAGCAGATCGGAGTCCGAGGCATACGCCTCCATCTTCTGGCTCAGTGCGACGCGTTCGCCTGCCAGCGTCGTACGTGCGACGTTCCAGCCGTCGTTGACCTCGCCGACCACGTTCTCGTCGGGGATGAACACGTCGTCGAGGAACACCTCGTTGAACAGCGCCGAACCCGTCATCTCACGCAGCGGGCGGACGGTGATGCCCGGTGTCGACATATCCAGCACGAAGTAGGTGATGCCCTGATGCTTCGGCTTGGTGGCGTCCGTACGGGCGATCAGCATTGCCCAGTCGGAGAACTGCGCGACCGTGGTCCAGATCTTCTGACCGGTGATCTTCCAACCGCCGTCGACCTTTTCGGCCTTCGTGGACAATGACGCGAGGTCGGAACCAGCACCGGGCTCACTGAAGAGCTGGCACCACACCAGCTCACCCTGCAGGGTCGGTATTGCCAATTCCTGCTTCTGCTTGTCCGAACCATGTGCCACGACGGCCTGCACTGCCCACGTTCCCATCAGAAGCTGCGGCATCGAGATACCGGCAGCCTTGATTTCCTGGGAGATGACGATCTGCTCGAGCGGAGCGGCGCTGCGCCCGTACGGCTTCGGCAGGTGAGGCTGAACCCAGCCGCCGTCGCCGAGCGCGATCAGCTGGTCGTCCTCGTCGAGCTCGACCAACTTGGCAAGCTCGGCCGCGATGCCGCCGCGGATCTCCTCCGCCTCTGGCGGCAGTTCGAGAACCGAAGCCCGGCTGACACCGTCAAGTGCTTGCTGCGCAACACGATTGGCTCGATCCTCGCGGGTGCCGAGAATGCCGCGGATCGTGAGCGCGCGGCGGTAGTACAGGTGTGCGTCGTGCTCCCACGTGAATCCGATGCCGCCGTGAACCTGCACGCAGTCCTGCGCTACCTGCACTGCGGCGTCCGGCACGATGACTGCGGCGATGTCGGCGGCAAAATCTGCCGTGTCGTCGCCCTTGTCCAATGCGCTTGCCGCATCCCACACAACGGCGCGTGCCTGCTCGAGCGCAATGCCCATCTGCGCACACTTGTGCTTGACGCCCTGGAACTGGCCGATGGGTCGCCCGAACTGCACGCGTGTCTTGGCGTACTCCGACGCAGTGGAAACACACCAGGACATGACGCCGACGTCTTCGGCGCCGAGAACGACTGCGGCAATGGACCGTACCCGCGCCTCGGTGAGACCGTCGAGTATCCGTTCGGCGCTGATCTGAACATTGTCAGCTTCGATCCGCGCACTACCGCGCAGCACGTCGATGCTGTCCTGAACGGTGATCTCGACTGCGCTGCTCTCGAGCACCGCGTAGCGAACGCCCTCGGGCAACTGGATCGGAACCAGCAGTACGTCGGCGTGCTCACCACCGAGCACACCGTCGAGTGCGCCCGTGATCTTGTACCCACCGTCCGACGACTCGGCCGCCAACGGTGCACCCAAGGCGACTGCTGCCGTACGACTTCCGTCGATCAGACCGGGCAGGAACTCGGGTCCCGCCTTGGAATCGGCGGCGCCGAGAACGGCGCTTGCCAATACCGTCGGAACGAACGGTCCGGGAGAGACTGTGCGGCCCAATGCTTCCAGTGCCACCGCCAAGGTCAGCAGGCCGGCGCCGTGACCACCTTGCTCTTCCGGAACCGCGAGCCCGAGAAGGTCCTGCCCGACGAGTGCCGTCCAGAACTGGGGGAACTTGTCCTCGGTCCGCGACTCCACGGCCGCGCGCACCTGCTCGGTGGTGATGGTGCGCTCGGCGAAGGAGCGCACCGAATCTGCAAGCGCGGTGTGCTCCTCACTCAGCCCGAGACCGAGTTCGTATGCGTTGCGTGCCATGCGCTTACAGTCGTTCTGCGAGGTCGGCGGTGGTCCAGGGACCCTCGCTCTCGATGGTGTTCACACCGTGCCAGCCGGCGAGTTCCGTGATGGCCCCACCCTGAACGGCATACACCTTGCCGGTCAGCTTGCAATCCGCTGCCGCTAGATAGGCCACCAGCGGGGAGATGTTGGACGGCGCAAACGCGTCGAACTCACCCTCGGGGACCTCGGCGGCGAACAACGCGCCCATACCGGGTGTCGCCAGCGTCAGCCGAGTACGCGCGATCGGCGCAATAGCGTTGACACGCACGCCGTATCGATCGAGCTCGTCAGCGGCCACCAGAGTCAGGGCTGCGATGCCCGCCTTGGCGGCGCCGTAGTTGCCCTGGCCCGCGTTGGGCATGAAGGTACCCGAAGCCGAAGCGGTGTTGATGACCGAAGCGTTGACGGTCTCGCCTGCCTTGCTCTGGTCCTTCCAGTACGCGGCAGCGTGGTGCAGCGTCGCTGCGTGCCCCTTGAGGTGCACGGCAATGACTGCATCCCACTGGCTCTCGTCCATACCGGCGATGAAGGCGTCACGAAGAATGCCGGCGTTGTTGACCAGTACGTCGAGTCGGCCGAACTCGCTGACGGCCTGCTTGACGAGGCCCTCGGCGCCGTCCCAGGTGGCGATGTTGTCGGTGTTGGCAACAGCCTTGCCGCCTGCAGCGACGATCTCGTCGACTACCTGCTGCGCGGGGCCGGCATCTGCACCGGAACCGTCGTTTGCTCCGCCGAGATCGTTGACCACGACGCTCGCACCCTCACGAGCGAAGAGCAGCGCATGCTCACGGCCGATGCCGCGTCCTGCTCCGGTGATGATCGCTACGCGACCGTCGAGACTTCCCATCAGTTCAGATTCCCATCAGTTCAGTTGTCGGACATGAAGACTCATTTGTCGGCGATGACCGCGAGGCCGTCCTTGATGACCAGGTCACCGACCGCGCTGGTTTCGTACGAGTACGACGTGGCTCCGTCTGCCGAACCCGACTTGTAGAACACCGTCTCGATGTCCTGGGTCGGGAGCACAGGCTTCGCGAATCGCACTGCGAGACGGCGTAACCGCTCGGTCTCGCCGCCTGCCAGTTCGGTCAGGGCTCCCCATGACGTGAACGCCATCGTGCACAGTCCGTGATTGATGATTCCGGGGAGACCGGACATGCGAGCAATCTCTTCGTCAAGGTGGATCGGCATCGGATCGCCGGAAGCCGGTGAGTATCGGAACGTCTGGTCCTCGTCGATATGCTGGTTCACCACCGCTGCGGGACTACCAGCGCGAAGAGCGTCGTCGAATCGGTGTTCGGGAGCCTTCTCGCCAAGTCCGGGGCCCGCGTCGACCTTGCGGAAGAAGGCCGTCATCCATTGCTCGTTGACCAATTCACCCTTGTCGGTTTTGGTTTCGACGTAGATGACGACGGTGGATCCGTTGTCCCGGCCCTCGAATCCGATGGGCTTGGCGCGAGCGACCAGATGGTCGCCAGGGTAGATCGGACGGTGGAACAGGAAGTCCTGCTCACCGTGAACGAGCTTCATCAGCAGTTCGACCGGCGCCACCGACAGCGCAGCGGGTGCCATCGACATGAAGACGGGTACCACCGCGAAGACCGGCGGAGCGATCTCGCCTTTCAGGTGTCGCTCGATGGGGTCGTTTGTGGCAGCGGCATATTCGGCGATGCGCTCGGCTGTCACCTCGAAGTGCTCCGGATCGGTCCATACGTCCAGCCCGGACGTATCGAATTCGACCGCGTTGGTCTTCGGTGTCGTCATCGAGCCGTTACCCGACCAGCTCGGCGAACTTGGCCAGCGAGGCCTCGAGATCAGCCTTGGCGTTCTTGGCAACTGCCTTGCCGATCGGCCCGACGATCATGGTGCCCTTGAAGCTGGCGTCGACGGTTGCCTTCGAACCCGCACCGTCGGCCTCGACCGAGAGGATGAATTCGACGGTGACGCCGGCCATTCCGGTACCGGCAATCTTGACCATCTTCGGAACCTCGACCTCTTCGACGGTCCACTCGATCTTGTTGGCCATACCCATCACGGAGACGACCTCCGTGAACTTGGCGCCCAACGCGACCTCGGTGGGGAGTTCACTCTTCCAGCCCTGGTGAATGGTGAGCCACTCTTCCCAGCGAGACAGATCGGAGAGCGCATCCCAGGTCTTCTCGGGGGATGCGGGCAGTACGGCGGAGACGGAAACGGAAGCCATGATGAAACTCCTAGTGGGTAGCTGGCGGGTTGAGGGTGTGATTCAGCGTGCGTAGGGCTTGTATGCGGTCACGACAACTGCACCGCCGAGTCCGATGTTGTGCTGGAGGGCGACCTTCGCGCCGTCGACCTGACGCTTGTCCGCGGTTCCGCGGAGCTGCCAGGTGAGTTCGGCGCACTGCGCGAGGCCTGTTGCTCCGAGGGGGTGGCCCTTCGAGATGAGGCCGCCGGACGGGTTGACCACCCAGCGTCCGCCGTAGGTGGTGTCGTCGGCGTCGACGAGCTTGCCGCCGTCACCTTCGGCGCACAGTCCAAGTGCCTCGTAGGTCAGCAACTCGTTGGTGGAGAAGCAGTCGTGGAGTTCGATGACGTCGACGTCGTCGGCGGTGATCCCGGCCTGGGCGTATACCTTCTCGGCGGCCTTGCGGGTCATGTCTGCGCCGACGAGGCTGATGGCGCTCTTGTCCTCGAAAGTGCTGTTCATGTCGGTGACCATGGCCTGTCCGACGATCTCGATCGCCTGAGCAGCGAGCCCGTGCTTTTCGACGAATGCTTCGCTGGCGATGATCGCCGCGCCGGATCCGTCCGAGGTGGGCGAGCACTGGAGCTTGGTGAGCGGCCCGTGGATCTGGCGTGCTTCGAGGATCTGCTCGAGGGTGTACTCGTCCTGGAACTGCGCGTACGGGTTGTTCAGTGAGTGCTTGTGGTTCTTGACGGCGATCTTCGCGAACTGCTCTGCAGTGGTTCCGAAGCGTTCCATGTGCTCGACGCCGGCCGCGCCGAACATGTACGGAGCGGGCGGCATCGCGAACTCCTGCAGCTCGGCGAGAGCGAGGAGGTGCCGCATGAGGGGCTGTTCGCGGTCGTCGTAGGTGGATCCGAGGGACCCGGACTGCATCTTCTCGAAGCCCAGCGCGAGTGCGCAGTCGGCCTGACCACTCTTGACCGCCTGCGTGGCGAGGTAGAGCGCGGTCGATCCCGTCGAACAGTTGTTGTTGACGTTGACGATGGGGATACCCGTCAGACCGAGCTCGTAGACAGCGCGCTGACCTGCGGTGGACTCGCCGTAGACGTAGCCGACGTATGCCTGCTCGACCTCGGTGTAGTCGATACCCGCGTCTTCGAGCGCCTTGGTACCCGACTCGCGTGCCATGTCGGGGTAGTCCCACTCGCGGGCTCCCGGCTTCTCGAACTTCGTCATGCCGACGCCGACGACAAAAACCCTGTTACTCATTGCCACTCCTGAAGAGAACGGTATCTGTGTGTGACACGCTGTCCCACCAAAGTATGTGAGACATCTTGTCCAGTCAATGGCGGGGTGAGTATCGTTCGATTTATGACAAAAACAGCCGAGTCGGCGCAGCCCGACGGGCGCAGCACTCGCTGGAATGATCACAAGGAGCAGCGCAAAGCGCGGATCCTCGACGCAGCACTCGATGCAGTCAACGAAGGTGGCGCCGACGTCGGCGTCCAGCAGATCGCCGAGCGCGCCGACGTCCCCCGTTCCGTTGTCTACCGGATCTTCAAGGATCGAGCCGACCTCGACGAGCAGCTGCGAGTCCGCATCCTCGAGATGATGATGACCGACCTGACCCCCACCCTCACGCCACAAGGCACCGTCGGCGAGGCCATCTCACGGGCCGTCGAGACCTACCTCCAGTGGATTGTGAAATATCCACGACTGCACCACTTTTTAGGCAAGGGCTCGCCGAGTACGCGGGCCACCGGTTCGAAAGTGGTGACCGGAACCAAGACGGCCATCGCCGTCCAATTGGGAAATTTGTTGGGCACGATCCTCACCAGCCGTGGCAAACCGTCGAAGATGGCTGAGCCCTTGGCTTTCGGCGTCATCGGATTGGTCGACGTCAGCGTCAACCGTTGGCTCAGCCAGCCGGGTTCCGATGTGACCAGTGCGGAATTGGCCGAATTCCTCGAACGCTCCATCTGGCAGGTTCTGGACGGCAATCTCCGGAGCATCGGTGTCGACATAACGCTGTCGACTCCGATCGCCGACCTGTGACAGTCACCGAATTACCCTGGACACTCGGCGGACGTGGACTTCAACTGGTCCAGGTTCCATCACTCGCCCTCCACGCACTTGGTGAAGACAACGCTAATCTTGCAATGGAACTCGCACCCGACCTCCTGACCCCGTATCTCCTCGGCGAAGAATGCCAGGGCTTGTGGCGCTACCGTAGCAAGCAGATAGCAGAGAATCCCCTCGACAGCGCGTGGATCACCCGCATCGCAGTCGATGCCCGCACCTCGACGCCGGTGGGGTTGGCCGGATTCCACGGTCGCCCCGATGCGCGCGGGACGGTGGAGGTCGGATATCGCATCGACCCGGCGTTCCGGCGTCAGGGCTACGCACGGGCCGCCCTCGAGATACTTCTCGAAGTCGCGAGTCGCGAATCCGAAGTACACATCGTTCGCGCGACCATCAGTCCGGACAACATCGCATCACGAAATCTGATCAGCCAGTACGGTTTCAACGAAGTCGGTGAGCAGTGGGACGAAGAAGACGGTCTGGAAACCATCTTCGAAGTCAGTGCCTCTCGATCGGCTTCGGCCGCCAACGGTTGATCACACCGAATACCGACAAGGCAAGAATGTCTGGAGTCAACCGCACAACGACGTCACGCACCGCCGCTAACGATCGATTGTCCGGCATCACGACGGTCGACATCTGCCGCGAAATCCATTGAACAGTTCGAACTCTATGACGTCGAGCCTTTGTGTAGCCGGCGAGATCGTCCGCATAGGAAGCAAGAGTAACGGCGTCCTCGATCGCCAAAGCCGCACCTAGCCCGAGGTGAGGGCGCATGGCATGAGCGGCGTCGCCAATCAACGCAACTTTGCCGCGTGTCAACAACTTCGGGGTCCGAATCTCGAGCAGTTCGTTCTCGATGATGCGGGCCGGGTCAGCGTTCGCGACGAGCTGCGACACAGGTTCGGGCCAGTCCGCAAAATGCGCAAAACTCTCGCCGCGTTGCGCACCCGCGAAAGCGTAGGTGCGGTTGCCCGCCAACGGGAGAATCCCGAACTCCCCTCGAATCCCCCATACCTGTCCGACAAAATCCGGCGGTGGACCATCGACGATCCAGCGCCAAGCTGACACTCCGGTATGTACCACGGTTCCCTCGCCGGGCCAGATCTGCTGTCGCACAACACTGTGCACACCGTCCGCGGCAACGACAAGGTCGTATCGAGCGGTATCACCGTCGGTGACTATCTCGGCGCGGCCGTGATCTCCGCAGCCCACACCCGTCACCCTGGTTCCGGTGCGTAGACACTCGGCGGAGATTGCGCGAACCAACACGTCGATCAGATCGGCGCGGTGGATTGTCACCAGATCGCGACCGCCGGCGAGGTCACCAATTTTGCGCGTCACCAGATTTTGCCCGCGCAGATTCCTGATCGCGCCCGAGCTGTACGGAAGGGAATTCGCCCTGACCTGTTCGCCTACACCGATTTCGTCCAACGCTGCCAGAGCGTTGGGAAACAACACGACGGCGGCGCCTACCTCCGTGAACTCGGACGAACGCTCGTACACGGTGACATCCCAGCCTGCTTTGCGGAGCGCGATGGCAGCCGTCAGCCCGCCAATTCCCCCGCCGACGATTCCCGCGCACTGTCCTTCCGGCACAGGTCAGATCCTCTCCGGAACCGTGACAGCCGTCAACCCGCTGGTTTTATCGGTCCAGTGAATGGCACGGTCCTCCAGCATCACCGGCGTCCACAACCTGTATGTCTTCACCTGATGGTGATGACGACACAGGCATTGGAGGTTGCTCGCAATGGTCCACCCACCACGTCTCGGATCGGAAGGATCGAACTCGGTGATGTGGTCGAGTTGGCACCTGTTCGCGGGCACCGAACAACCAGGGAACCGGCAGTGACCGTCGACGGCCCGCACCAATGCGGCCAGAGCCGCTCCCGGAGCATAGGTCAGCGCGCCGGGAGGTGGATCGTGCTGGGCGCCGTGCCCATCCGATCTTCGAACGATGTCCGGGGATCGCGCGACCAACCGTTGCATTGCCCGAATCCGATCCCCGCAGCCGTTCGGTTCGCGACTTGGGCGATCACGTCGGGTGACAAGCGGCAGGACAGTGGGAGCATGCTGCCGACGCGGTCGATTCCCCGCGACCTGGGCGCGGAAATCGACGAACAAGGCCTGCCAGGTGGAATCAGCGGAGAGCTCGCGAGCAAAATCAGGATCGATCGGCCCGTATCCGTCGATGCTCGCGGGATCTGACGTCAATCCGAGGAGCGTCGCCAGATCACACACGATGTGCAACAACGGCTTCCGACGTGAGGATGCAGTCGATCGAGCTGCTGGGGATACTGCCTCGCACGTTTCGCTGCCACACTGGCAAGTCAGCCCCTGTTCGCCGTGCAGGAGAGCTACCAGTGCGTCGGCCCTACGGGTCGAGACATTTCGTGGATCGTGGTTGCAGACGCTTCCGGCGGCCTCGTTGATCAGGCCAAGCGCTTCGACGGCCTCGGTCGCACTGAGTGTTGCCTGCAACTGGGCGAGTCCGTGACGGTCTGCACGCGTGCGAACATCGCGGTGTTCCAGCATCTTCCGGCGACGTTCGGCGGCAGCGTCCGGATCGTAGGCAAAGAGCTGGCGCTCGATGTCGCGCTCCAGTTGCCCGGGCGGAAGACGGTGCGCCGAGGCAAGTACCCGGCGCTCGAGTGCTGCGATCGCCTCCGGATCGGCCCCGGTGAGTCCGTCGACAATCTTGCGCACACGCGCATAGTCCAACTCGCCGGCAGCGAAGGCGGCCTTGGTGAGCGGAAGGAACTCCCGTAGGGCATCACCGATCTCGATGTGGACTTCGGCAGTACGACGCGAGCACGTGAGCATGACCGCGATCTCGTTGCATGCGATCCGCCACGCCTTGTCGACATCACCGGACACGTCGAGTTCGGCGTTGAATCGCGACTCCGACAACATGGATGCACCGAGCACCTTTTGCGCGGCTAGCATGTTCTCGCTCTGCGCCGTCGCAAAGAGCATGTCCGGCAACACGAGTGGGTCGACGACAGGACGGCCGTCATCGACGGATGTCCCCACACCGCTCGTCAATCCCTTATCGAACATACATTCGACAATAAACCCACCCACCGACAAGAAAGCTAGAGTGCCGGTTTGTATCCCTTACCCTGCATCCACGCCAGCACGTCCAACACCCTGATGACCGGAACGGATTCGTCGAGACCTGCTCGTGCACGTAGATCGAGGAGTCGACTCTGCAACTCGTCTTCCCGCATGGCTACGCGAACAGGTTCCAGGTGGGCCGACTTCGTTCCCAACTCCCGCCCGATGACGTCGTCGTAGATCGGGAAGAGTCGCGGACGCTTGCGCGCGATCAGTTTGGACGCCATGGTTCGCCCGACGCCGTGAATCTCTCGAAGCGCCGTCTCCAACCGCCACACCGGAGATTCCGGAGTGAAGGGATCGGGTTCGTTCGATAGATCGCGATCCGGGCCCACGTCCGCCAGGAGTCGGTTCAGTTCGGCATTGTTCTCCCCGAGCAGGAAGAAGGCTCCTTGCGCCGGAACCTGAACCGACAGAAGCGTCACCGCAACAAGATCTTCCGCGGTGAAGATGTTCGCATCACGATCGCGATTGCCACTGGGATCCCAGGAATCCCACAACGCACCGGTTCGGAGATAACCGGTCTTTCGGAGCGGCCTCGTGAAATATTCCTGCAGCACGTCGACCGCGCCGTCATCGTCCCCGTCTCGCAGCACACGCGGGAGTCGGATGGGCAACTGATCAAGCATGGTCGAGCGACCTTTCCAGTACATATTTGGCGAACCCGGCGTTGTGATACTGCCGAAATGGGCCCTTGCCCTTGGCAACAAGATGCTCCGCGAGCGGACGAACCGTCGTCATGTCGACGGGCAGTTGAGCAAACTGTTCCAACGCATCCGAGTCCTCGAGACTGCAGTCGATCACGGTCCCGTCGCCGTCGGCGGACGCCAACTCGGTGCGTCTGATGGCGACCAGATCGTGCTTGGCGTCGAGTTCTTCGATGCTGCATCCGGTTCGCGATTCCAGTGCCGAACTGGATACGTACACGGACATGACGTGCTCGATCGCCTTACCGCCGACCAGATGGCACTCGACGCTCAGAATCTCCATCGGACCGATATTGAGCGTGAACAAGCGATGGCGCTCCGCCGATCGGTTGGTCGACGGCAGGCAACTGATCGTCCACTGTTCGATCTCGACGGCGGCCGGAGCGTCGAACGCGTAGGAGAGAACCTCGGCAATCAGTTCGGCAAGATCTTCGAAGAGAGGGTCGCGCTGCAACCGCTCGAAATTCTCGACAGAAGCGGCGGGACGCACAGGCGCCTTGCTCACGCAGGTCCCCTCTCGTCCGGTGCTTTGCTCTCAGACCTCGCGTCCAAGGTACCCAGCCCTACGCGGGTCTCGCGCGTTCGCCCTCACATACACCCTCGCGTTATGGTTCTCGACACGTACCACCGCCTTACCGATCGCTAACTCGAGGAGCACACGAAGTGGAAATCAAGGGAACCGCAGCACTGGTCACCGGAGCGGCATCAGGCCTCGGCGCCGCAACAGCCAAGCGCCTCGCCGACGCCGGCGCTACCGTCTTCGGCCTGGATCTGCCCGCGTCGATCGAGCGCGCAGGCGACAACGTCCCCGCCGGCGTCACCCTCATCCCCACCGACGTGACCAGCGGCGAAGAGGTCGAAGCAGCGATCAACCAGATCGTCGAGTCGGGCTCCCCGCTGCGCATCGTCGTCAACTGTGCCGGTGTCGGCTGGGCCGGACGCATCCTGTCCAAGAAGGGTCCGCACGACCTCGAGCTGTTCCGCACGGTCATCACCGTCAACCTGCTCGGCACCTTCAACGTCATGCGCCTGGCCGCCGACGCCATCGCCAAGACCGAGGCCGTCGACGAGTCGGGCCAGCGCGGCGTTGTCATCAACACCGCTTCCGTTGCTGCCTTCGAAGGCCAGATCGGCCAGATCGCGTACTCCGCCTCCAAGGGCGGCGTGCACGGCATGACGGTTCCGGCTGCCCGTGACCTTGCGCAGTTCGGCATCCGCGTCAACACGATCGCTCCCGGCATCATCGACACCCCGATGCTCGCAGGCGTCACCGACGAGTACCGCAAGGGCCTCGAGGCCGGCGTTCCGTTCCCGTCGCGCCTGGGCCAGCCGTCCGAGTACGCGCAGCTCGCGCAGATGATCGTCGAGCACGACTACCTCAACGGCGAGACCATCCGCATGGACGGCGCACTGCGCATGGCGCCGCGCTAACCTCCCTGCTGTGCGCCTTTATTAACCGCCCGCGGTTAATAAAGGCGCACAGTTGTCAGAACGAATGAAAATACCCACCGTTGGAGTGGGCAGTTGCGCTGAGGTACTCGGCCACTTCCTTCGCCGGCATCGGTCGGCTGACGTAGTAACCCTGAACCAATTCACAACCGGCGGTAAGCAAGAGCCTCAGCTGGTCGGCCGTCTCCACGCCTTCCGCCAATGACTGCATACCGAGCGCCTTCGCCACCTCGACCACCGAAGTGACAACTGCCGAATCACCCTCGTTCAATTCGGTGATGAACGACCGGTCGATCTTGAGGATGTCCAACGGCAGTTTCTTCAAACTCTCGAAAGACGAATAGCCGGTTCCGAAGTCGTCCAGGGCAATCGCAATTCCGGTGGCACGCAGGCGATCCAACTCGGCGACGGCAAGCTCCTCCACTGCTCCCGTCTCTGTGATTTCCAGCTGAAGCCGTTTGCCGGACAGACCGCTTGCCTCCAGCGCATCGTTCACGGCCGATCCGAAGCCGGACGACATCAGTTGCACCGGAGAGACGTTCACCGTCACGTAAGTGTCGTCGGGCCACGTCGCGGCTTCGGCGCACGCCATGTTCAGTACCTGAAGCCCCAGAGGGACTATCAGGCCGGTCTCCTCCGCGACATCGATGAAAATGTGCGGTGCAAGCACGCCCCGCACCGGGTGATTCCAGCGAAGCAGTGCCTCGAAACCCTCGACGCGGCCGGTGTCCGCACGAACCTGCGGTTGGTAGTACAGCTCGAACTGCCGAGACTCGATCGCAAGCCCAAGTTCTTGCAGGGCCGATGCTCGCTCCCTGGCCCGCGCCCGCAGCACCGGTGAGTATCTTCCTACCCGGTTCTTGCCGGCGGATTTTGCCGCATACAGCGCCAGGTCGGCGGACATGACAAGCGTGTCCGCATCTTCGGAATCTGCGGGTGCGCCGGCATAGCCGATCGATGCACGAACCTCGATGCGATTCCCCCGCACGTAAAACGGCTCACGCAATGCATCCAGATAGCGAGCGAACACCTCTCCGCCGTCCCCTGTTCCCCGCAAGACGACGCCGAATTCGTCACCACCGATTCGCGCGCACATGGCGCCGTCGACCACCCGATTGAGCCGTGCAGCAACGGAAATCAACAATTTGTCACCGACAGGGTGCCCTAACGTGTCGTTCACCGACTTGAAATTGTCCAGGTCGAGGATTCCGACAAGGACTTCCTCGCCGGTTCGGACGGTGCCGAGCGCGTCGGACAGCTCCGAGCCGAACGTCCGGCGATTCGGGAGCCCGGTCAGTCCGTCGGTTGCAGCAAGCCACAGAATTCGCCGCTCGTAGTTGTACTTCTCGGTGATGTCCGAGCCCACGCCTCGCCAACCCACGAACTCCGTGGCCTCGGATAGCCTGGGATGACCCGACAGAGACCACCATCGGTCGACGCCGTCGACACGAACGGGAATGACGACCTCTCGAAACGGCATGAGGCGGTCGAGGTGATCTCCGATGACCTGGACCGCGGCTCGGCCACTCTTCGTCGAACCCACGTCGAGCCGATCCAACAATCCGCGCAGCGACAGGGTTCGCAGGTCGGAGACGGGAACTCCCGAGATCTGCGACAGCCGAGCGGAGGTGTGCGACAACGTCCCGGTGGTGTCGACTTCCCACAGCCAGTCGCGTGACCCACCCTCGAAATCGTCGAGAAGCAAACTGACCGTCTGGCGCTCGGCAGCAGCCTCGAACTCGGCGAGACAACGACTTCGGAACGACGCCCAGAGGTACACGACGCCGATAATCAGTGTCACCGAGTAAACGACCAACTGGAACGAGAGGACAGCATATTCCGTAGTTCTCTTGGGCAGGATAACGACGAGCAATCCGATGCTGTGCACCAGAATCCACGCTACCGCTATCGACCGAACCGTCGACAATGCTACGGCGCCGGCGCCCATGACTCCGGCGAATGTCGCTAGAAGCACAAGCTTTCGCGAGTTGTCCGTCACGGGAAGCATCGCGGCGGCGAGAACGACAAGCAGAAGCCCGAGCAGGATCACCTCGAGCATGAGCGCCCAGTAGTCGTACCTCGTCGTATGTTTGGGCGTGTACCGGCCCTTCAGGACGACTCGCGGTATCCAGACGCGCACCGAATTGAGGACGACCAAGAAGGCCGCAGAACCCCAGATCACCCGAAACTCGTTGTGACCGGGGGGTACGACATACACAAGCAAAGCGCACACGCTGAGTACATTGACCATGTTGGCCAGTGGCGCGACCGTCGTCACCTGCAGTATCTGGCGTGCGAAGAGGTCGCGCCGCTCGACGTCAGACAGTTCGGCGTCGCTCGCACTCGAAGTCAGCCTGCTCAGCATGCAACACCCTCCATCGTGGAGCCGACCAGATGAAGGTAGCGCGGATGCGGGTTCCGGACACACGATGACGAGAAACTACGAGTTGAAACATACTGTTCAATAGGATGTTTCAGACAATCGCGACAGAACGGATCAGCGCTACAACTCGGAAGCCAGCGGAATTTCCTTCTCCGCGCGGTCCGTCATCCACTCACGGAGGACCTTGGTGGCAATGACGTCGTCCTCGTTGTACTGCAGGATGCGTGTCCGCTGCGTCTCGTCCGGCTCACCGTCGTAGCCGACCGCCTCGCGGTACCACGCCATCGACGCTTCACCCCCGGCCTCGGCGTCACGCCAGTTGAAGCCGGCGACGGGTGCAATCTTCTTGAGCCCCTTGCCGTTCGGGCAGATGAACTGATCACTCACTGCTTGATAAATGTCGACCCACTGCGGACTGTCGATGAACTCGCGAATCTCGTCCTTACTCGGAATCCCGGGTTCACCGGCAAACCTGCGCGCCGAGTCCAACAACCACTTATCCTCGGCTGAACGCGAATAACAGTATGCGGCAAAGGTTTTACCCGAAGCAGCGGCCGCGGCACGCTCCGCCATCAGCCAGCCCCAGAACTCTGCGAACGACCGCGCCTCGTCACGCGTCGGCAGCGGATCCCACGTCGCAAATCCTCGATACATCGAGAAGCCGCCGACATTGAGCAACGTCCCCCACAGGTACGCGCCGTGCTCCTGATAGCTCTCCATGTCGACGTCGATCTCGATGTCCGCCCGAGTCACCGAGATCTTCTCGAACCGCCGCACCAACGGAGCATCCACCAACCACGCCTTGGCGATCACGACTGCGTCGTCGAAATTTCCGTGCGGCCAATCCTCGAGCGGCTCACCGTCCCAGGCGGCCAGCTGATCGATCGTGTTGCAGCCCACGTCGCGCAGAAGCTCGGCCCGCGATCCGACAGCCACCAGGCTGACGTCGCGGTTGCGGACCAACTCCTGCTTGCATTCGGTCCACCACGGGCACGACTTGCACTCGCTCACCTGTGACGGAGACGTCAGCACCTCACCGCGGGCCACAGCGATACGGTCGGCGAAACGCTTGTCGTAATCGTCGAGAATCGCGCTGAGGTCGTGGACGAGGATGCAGTCTCCGTTGTATCCGATCGCGCCTGCCGTCAGCGACGGGCTCGCCAGCCCACGACGCTCGAGCATCCGATAGACCTGCGCGACGCGCATCTGATCGCGGACCTGACTGCGGACCTTGCGTTTGGGATCGGCCGCGGGCTCCCATTCGAAGAGCCCCGAGGTGATCGCGCCCTGGCCGGGATCGGTCACCTTGTGATTGACGACAATGACGGGGATGTACCCGCCACCCTCGTCGTCACGGATGAGCATTTCGCAGCGGCCCTTGCGTCCGGTGTCGCGCTCGACCGGCAAGACCGCGCCCCAGATCCGGTCTGCGCCGGCCTCACAGGCAGCCAAGGTGTCGCGAGCCTGAGCCGACGCCGATTGGTCGGGGTTGATCTTCACCCAACGCTCGGGAGCAGCACCGATCACGAGTTCGGCGATCTCCGCGCGCTTCGCGATCGCGGCATCCTGGCGCTGCTTGATGCCGGTGTCGACGGGTTCCGAAGCCGATTTCCCGGGAAACAACCCGTCCAGACGCACCCGATGACGGCATCGGGTCAACGCCCCCGAATCGATGATCGGGAGCTGGGGCGCGGGGTTGTTAACGGAACACACGATGACGAAGATTATGTGCTCCCCTAGGCTGAAGCCGAAGCGCAGGTACCTGGCAACACACAAACACCTGGAAACGGGGTCCTTTTCGATGGGGTTGTTCAAGAAGCGAAAGTCTCGTGCCACCCGCAAGGCGGAGGCAAAGGCTCTCAAGCACAAGGCTGAGGTCGAGGCGAAGCTCAACGCCAAGAGCCAGCGTAAGCGCGACAAGGTCGAGACCAAGTCGCTCAAGAAGCTGGAGAAAGCCGAGATCGAGTTCCAGCACAAGATCGAAAAGGCGCAGATCGCGACCCTGAAGGCGCAGGAGAAGGCCGCTGCGAATCAGGGCCTGACCGTCGCCAAGGTGCGTAAGTACCTGGGAGTGGCACGTCTGCTTGCCCCCGTTCTCCTGCCGATCGCTTACCGCGCAGCCACGGCGGTGCGCGCCCAGCTCGACACCACGCGTGCACAGAAGATGGGCATCGCCGTCGACCAGCTCGGTGACTACACCGGTCACGGCGCGAAGTTGAGCGCTCGTATCGCCGGCGCCGAGAGCTCGGTCACCGAGATCCTCAGCCGCAAGCCCGACGACGCGGAGACGCAGCGTTTCGCCGCCGCCATCCGTGAGCGCCTCGGCGACCTCAGCACGGCAGTTCGCGCTGCCGAGCAGATGCCGCAGGCTCGCCGTAAGGCAGCTCACCAGGCGATTTCTTCCGAACTCGACGGCGTCGAAGCAGATCTGCTCGCACGTCTCGGCGTGCGCTAGACCTGAGAACTCCAGTGAGAGCAGCCGAGCAGACCGCGACCCTCCGGGGGACAGCTGTCGGTTCCGCTTCGGCTGCTCTCGCTGTCGCCGCGCACGGGATCGGCGGAGGCGAGCTGCCACAGTCGTCGTCGCTGACCCTGTTGCTCGCCGTCTGCGCAACCGTCGGCGCCGTGACGGCCACCCTTCCCGCCCTC
Source organism: Rhodococcus sp. SB1D (assembly GCF_048573875.1). Lineage (NCBI taxonomy): Bacteria > Bacillati > Actinomycetota > Actinomycetes > Mycobacteriales > Nocardiaceae > Rhodococcus > Rhodococcus sp. SB1D. Next base: position 225,208 of record NZ_JBMAIQ010000011.1, on the reverse strand, counting down.
TCTCGGGGGCCCGCTGCCTTGATCGTTGCTCTGGGTCTGGGTCAGCTCGCCGCGCACACCACCATGACGCTCTCCGAGCACGCTCATTCGCCCGCTCCGGGATTGGTGATGCTCGGTGCTCACGCCGGTGCCACCGTCGCTTGTGCGGTGGCGGTCCTGGCCGCCGAGCGCCTCTACCGCGTTGTCACCCACGCTCTCCACGTCGTCCTGGCGTCTCTGGCTCCCGCCGCTGTCACTTCTCGCGGCCACACCGTCTCGACCGGAATCCATCACGGACCTGTCGACGCTCTACTTCGCGCCAGCATCTCGCGGCGCGGTCCTCCTGCCCTGGTCTGAAGATTCGTAGAATGCCCCCCTTCACCAGACCAAGAGGACACTTCCCGACATGAAGAACACCCTGATTTCGCGCGCGGTTGTCACGACCGTCGCTACCGGCAGCGCCGTGCTGCTGGCCGCCGGAATTGCTTCAGCACACGTCAGCGTCGTCGCACCAGGAGCTGCGCAGGGCGGATACTCCGTTCTCACGTTCCGCGTGCCCACCGAATCCGACACCGCTTCGACCACCAAACTGACGGTGGCGCTCCCCGACCTCAAGTCGGCACGCACCGAACCGATGCCCGGCTGGACCGCCGTCGTGGAGAAGGACCCCACCTCGTTGGTCGCCAAGTCCGTGACGTGGACCGCCGACCCTGGCGTCGGAATCGCCCCCGGCCAGTTCCAGCAGTTCGTCCTTTCTGCCGGCCCGCTGCCGGAGCAGGACGAGGTCGAGTTCAAGGCTGTCCAGACGTACAGCGACGGCAACGTCGTCAACTGGGATCAGGAAGAGCTTGCCGACGGCAGCGAGCCGGACAAGCCCGCCCCGACGCTGACTCTCGCCGCGTCCACCGGCGATGCCCACGGAGCCCCCTCTGCCGATAACACTGCCGAGACGTCCGCCGCATCCGAAGCCGCTGACTCTTCGTCGGACAACACCGCCCGCTGGCTAGGCGGCGTCGGCCTGGTGCTCGGCGCGTTGGGCGCTGCACTCGGCCTCGGCGCACTGGTCAGGAGCAAGCGCTGATGAGTACCCGGATCAAGGTCATCGCCGTCGGCATGCTCGCGATGCTGGCCACGATGCTCGGAATGGGCACGGCCAGTGCACACTCCGCGGTGGTCGGCTCCAACCCGGAAAACGGTGCGTCCATTCAGGTTGCGCCTGACACGGTTTCGGTCACGTTCAACGAGGCTCTGCAGGCACAGTTCGCGGCGCTGACGGTCACCGGTCCCGACGGCAACCTCTGGACCAAGAGCGATCCGGCCGTCGAAGGACCCACTGTCAGTGCAGACCTCGGCGATCTCGGGCCGACCGGCGTCTACACCATCGCGTACCGCGTCACCTCCGCTGACGGTCACCCCGTCAACGGAACCCTGACGTTCACCCTCACCGAGGCAGGGTCGGGCACTCCCGGCGCTGCCGCCGCGTCGAGTACGGGTGAGTCGGAGTCCGGCAGCATGCCGGTGTGGATCTTCATCGTCGCCGGCGTCGTCGTGTTCGGCGGTGCGCTGTTCTTCGTGCTCCGTAAGCCGAAGTCGAGCTGATCGCGTGACGGGTACGGCAAACAGGTGGTGGTTGCTGTTTGCCGTACCCACAGCTCTGCTGGGAGTCCTGATCGCCTGGGGCCTCGCCAGCCCGTCGGGACCCGAATCGTCGAGCACGGTCCGCGTTCTCGCGATCGGATGTGGTTCGTTGACCCTCGGCATCGCGACGCTCGCCTGGATGGGCCGCAGTGAACGCCGCCCGGCGACAACCCCCGCCGTCATGTGGACTCAGCTCACCGCGGTGGCAGCAGTGTGGCTCGTCGCCGAGATCACGCTCCTCGTGCTCAATGCCGCAGCGGCCGACGGCGCCCCGGTCACCTCGCTGACCATCGGGCACTTCGGCGCATTCGTCTCCGAGGTCAACGTCGGCCGCGTCGGCGTCGCGATCATCGCGTGCGCGTTTGCCGTCGTCTGTTACGGCATCTACGGATTCACCAATCCCGAGACGGTGCCCGTCGCACCGGCATTGGTCGTCTCCGCGTTGGCGCTCGCTGCCCGCCCGATCACCGGGCACATGGCGCAGCAGAGCTTCGGATCGATCCTCGACGCCGTTCACGTCCTCGCTGCGGCCTTGTGGTTCGGCGTGCTCGCCGCACTCGCGCTTGCCGTACCGTCGCGCGGTGCCTGGGCGATCTGGTTGCCCAAGTACTCCGCTCTCGCCTGGCGATGCGTCCTCGCGCTGGTCGTCACCGGTATCGTCAACGCCGTCGTGCGACTCGACTCACTCTCCGCCTTCTACGACACCGCATACGGTCGGGTGATCCTCGCCAAGATCGTGGCGATCGGACTGCTCGTCGCCCTGGGATGGTGGTGGCGCCGGACATGGGTGGTCGCGAGCGCTGCACACCGCATGAGTTCGGACGGATCCCTGCGTCGCGCCATCGGTGAAGTTGTCTTCATGGCCATCGCATTCGGGCTTGCCGCGGCCCTTGCGACAACTGCGTAAGACGTGCCTCAGCGCGACATTTCGTGACCCGCACATTTAACGTTTCACGTCGAGATTTAACCTCTACGTGAGTTTATTTTCCCAGCTTGCGGCGGTTTCCGGCCCCCCTTAGCGTTGCTCGCATGACGGAGGCCCAACGCTCGTTTCTCGTCTGCGCTTCGCAGCGCAGCGGCAGTACTTTGCTGGTCGAATCCCTGCGAGCAACCGGGGTCGCGGGTGAGCCGGAAGAGTTCTTCCAGTACCTCCCCGAGACCTCGCGATCGCCGCAACCGAGGCAGTGGTTCGAAGACGTCACGGACGAGTCCGTCCTGGGTCTGCTCGCCCCGTTCCACCCGGGCACGCCGGACACTCGCACCTCCGAACAGTGGCGCACACAACTTCTCGAACTCGGCCGAACCCCCAACGGAGTCTGGGGTGGCAAGCTGATGTGGAACCAGACGCCGCTCCTACTCGATCGCGCGGCCGGATTGCCCTGGCGCAGTGGGACGGACCTACGTTCCGCACTCCACGACACCCTCGATCACGACCTGCAGTTCATCCACGTCTATCGAGAAGATGTCGTCGCTCAAGCTGTGTCGATGTGGCGCGCCGTGCAGACACAGGTTTGGCGCGACGACGCGACTCCACCGAATCTCTCGGACGGTGCGCAGTACAACGCAGTCGGAATCGCGCACCTGGTGACGATTCTCGGCGAGCAGGAACGCCAATGGAAGCGCTGGTTCGAGGAAGAGGACATCTCTCCCATCGAAGTCGGGTTCCGCGATCTCACCGAAGACCCGCAGTCCGTGGTCGCAAAAACCCTCATCTCCCTCGGCCTCGACGGACAACTGGCCCCGCCACCGCCGCTGCGTCGTCAGAGCGACGGACGATCCCGCGAATGGGTGCAGCGTTATCGCATCGACGCCGAACAGAACGGATATCCCGTCACATGAGCACCGTCACCGATGTCGTCGACGAACTCCGAGTTCTCGAATCCGAAGCGGTTCACATCATTCGAGAGGTGGTGGCAGAACTCGAGAGACCGGTACTGCTCTTCTCGGCCGGCAAGGACTCGATAGTCCTGCTTCGTCTGGCCGAGAAGGCGTTTCGGCCCTCCCCACTCCCTTTCGCGGTCCTGCACGTCGACACCGGTCACAATTTCGAGGAGGTCATCGAATTTCGCGACCGCCGAATCAAGGAGGGCGGGCACACACTTCTGGTTGCTTCCGTTCAGGATTCGATCGACCAGGGCAGAGTGCAGGAGTCGACCGAGACCAGCGGATCGCGAAACCGCCTGCAGACCAGAACCCTGCTCGACGCTCTCGAAGCTGGAAGGTTCGACGCCGCGTTCGGCGGCGCCCGCCGGGACGAGGAACGTGCGCGCGCCAAGGAAAGAGTCCTCAGCTTCCGTGACGAGTTCGGCCAGTGGGACCCGCGAGCGCAACGGGCCGAACCGTGGTCGCTCTACAACGGTCGGATCAGACGCGGCGAGTCCGTTCGTGTCTTCCCGCTGAGCAACTGGACCGAGCTCGACATCTGGCGCTACATAGCCCAGGAGGAACTGGAACTGCCGTCCATCTATTTCGCGCACCAGCGGAGGGTATTCGAGCGCGACGGAATGCTCCTCGCTGCTTCCGAATTCAGCACCGACGCCGAGAACGCCGCGGCAACGACCGAGTGGGTGCGATATCGAACCGTCGGCGATCTGACCATCACCGGCGCCGTTCGATCGCACGCCACCACTATCGACGACGTCGTCACCGAAATCTCGGCCGCGACGGTTTCCGAACGAGGCGAGACTCGCGCAGACGACCGAACGTCGGTCGCCGCGATGGAAGACCGAAAGCGTGAGGGCTACTTCTGATGACGACCACCATCACTCGCCAACTCCTGCGACTGGCCACGGCGGGTAGCGTCGACGACGGCAAGAGCACGCTGATCGGCCGACTGTTGCATGACACCGACAGTCTGCCAACCGATCACCTCGATTCCGTCACCGACGAGTACGGTGTCGCCGACCTGGCTGCACTCTCCGACGGACTACGTGCCGAGCGTGAACAGGGCATCACGATCGACGTCGCGTACCGATTCTTCTCCACTCCAACCAGAAGTTACGTACTCGCCGACACCCCGGGGCACGAACGCTACACGCGCAACATGTTCACCGGAGCATCCAACGCTCACGTAGCGGTCCTGCTGGTCGACGCGAGGACCGGCGTGCTGCGTCAGACCCGTCGGCACGCCAGAATCGCCGCACTGCTCGGTGTTCCGAACCTTGTAGCCGTGGTGAACAAGATCGATCTGGTGGACTTCGACGAAGCGAGATTCGCTCAGGTGCAGGAAGAATTGCGGGCCTTGGCACGGCAAGTCGGACGCGAGGACGTACTCGCCATACCGGTCTCCGCGAAAGCCGGCGACAATGTCGTGACGCGGTCCGAGAACACCGCGTGGTACGAGGGGCCGACGCTCCTCGAGTACCTCGAAGGCGTCGAACTCCATGCGCCCGCGACGCACATCGAGGAGCTTCGGCTTCCCGTGCAATGGGTTTCGCGCCCCGATCCGCAGAATCGTCGCCGGTACACCGGCCGGATCTCGGCAGGCACACTGAGCGTCGGAGACGAGGTAGTGGTCCTGCCGTCCGGATCGAAGAGCACCGTGATCAGTCTGGACACTCTCGACGACAACCGCAGTACTGCCGTTGCACCACTGTCGGTTTCGGTGGAACTGGCCGACGACATCGACGTCGGACGTGGCGACGTTCTGGTCAGTGGCGGTGCGCAGGCTCATTTGCCGGTTCTGGCCCGAGAACTCGAAGCCACCATCTGCTGGTTGTCCAACACACCGTTGCGCGCGGGCGATCGGATAGCGCTCAAACACACGTCCCGGACCGTGCGAGCGACCGTCCAAGAACTGCACACCCGTCTCGATCCTGAAACGCTCGACGAGCAGGACAGCCCAGTCGAACTGGGACTCAACGACATCGGAACGGTCACGCTCCGAACCAGTTCCGTGGTGGTCGCCGACACCTACGACCACAATCGGGACTCTGGCGCCTTCATCCTGATCGACGAGCAGAGCAACGACACCGTCGGCGCCGGCACCATTCTCGAACCACGCGTCGTCGTTCCCGGCGAGCAGACCCGCAACGACATCAAGTGGCATCCGTCCTCACTCGAACGTCAACGGCGATGGGCGTCTACCACCCAGAGGGGCGCGACGATCTGGTTGACCGGCCTACCTGCATCCGGAAAATCCACCGTCGCAGTCGCTGTCGAACGTGCGCTCGTCGACGCGGGACGCACCGCGTATCTGCTGGACGGTGACAACGTCCGCCACGGTATCTCCGACGATCTCGGGTTCTCGCCGGGAGACCGAGCCGAGAACATCCGACGCGTCGGGCATCTCACTCGACTGTTCGCCGACGCCGGCGTCGTGGCGATCGCGTCGATGGTTTCGCCGCTGCGTTCGGATCGAGCAATTGCGCGCGCTCTCAACGAAGCTGCCGGACTCACCTTCCTCGAAGTTGCCGTCACCACTCCCGTCGAAGAATGCGAACGTCGAGATCCCAAGGGCCTGTACGCACGTGCGCGGGCGGGTGAACTGAAGGGGCTCACCGGAATCGACGCGCCTTACGAGACGCCGGAGGACCCGGACCTGGCATTCGACACAACCGGCGCTGACATCAACGAACTGGTCGAGCGGGTCATCGCATTGTTGGAGGAGCGCGAGACCGCAAGGCCCTAGGGGTTTTCGGTGTCCGACTCGAGGTAACCGCGGTCCGCACTGTAGGCGGACCGCACGTTGGGTCGGACACCGATCTTCTCGAGGTACGCCGCCATGCGGTGCACCGCCATCGCGCTTCCCAATGCCTCGTCCGGGAGACGATCATCGGTTTCGGCGCGCCACGTGTGAAGCTGCGAGGACAATTCCGCCTGTATTGCCGAGACTTCCGGTCGATCGATCAGATTGATCTTCTCGTCCGGGTCGGCACGGAGGTCGTACAGCTCCCGGGGTGCGCGTACCGCAAGATGCTCGGTGCCGAGCGCCTTTCCGGAAAGACTGTCCTCGATGTCGAGCGGTAGATCCAGAGCGGGGCGGACGGCGTAGTTCTCGATGTAGCTGTAGTCCTTGGTGCGCACCGCACGAATGGGATCGAAGCTGTCGTGAAAGGTCTTCTCCGTGAACAGGTAAGTACGAACGGGTTCGGACGGCTCGGTTCCGCGGTCGACGAGGGCATCGGCGTGCGAGCGCCCTTCCACCTCGGTGGGGACGTCGATTCCGAGCAGATCGAGAATGGTCGGAACGAGGTCCACACCGCTGAACAGTGTCTCGTATTCCTTACCGCCACTGCGATACCGCGCGGGAGGCCGAGCGATCAAGGCAATACCGGTGCCCGGGGCGTAGAGCGTCGACTTGGCGCGCGGGAACGCCGCGCCGTGATCAGTGAGGAAGAAGACCCAGGTGTTCTCGTCGAGCCCCTCTTCCTCGAGGGTCGCGAGCAGTTCCCCCACCGCGGCGTCGGCCACCTCTACGCTGCCGTGGAATTCGGCCAGATCCTCGCGCACCTGTGGCACGTCCGGAAGGTATCCGGGGACCTCCAGGGCTGCGGTGTCCGCCGGGGTATAGCGATCGGCGGGGTACGGGCGATGCGTTTCGAAGAATCCCGTGGTGAGCAGGAACGGCTCGGGCGGGAAGCGTCGTAGCCAGTTCTGGGCACGCGGAACCACGTAGTCGCAGAACGAGTTCGTGACGTCGTACTCGTGATAGCCCAGTCGCTTCGGATACGCAGTCTCGTGCTGCATGCCGAACAGCGAGGTGTACCAACCGTTGTCGGAGAGGATCTGCGGGAGCGTCTGCACCTCCGCGTGGTACTCCCAGCCGTGGTGCGCCAACCCGATCAGACCGTTGTTGTGCGGATACCTGCCCGAGAAGAGAGAACCGCGCGAAGGTGAGCACAGCGGCGCCGTCGCGTGTGCGTCGGTGAACCGGATGCCCTCTGCCGCCAGCCGGTCCAGGTTGGGGCTGTTGACCCCGGCGACACCGTAACTCGCGAGGTGTCGGCCCAGGTCGTGCCAATGAATGATCAGGACGTTATCTCGCGCAGCCGACACGTGGGCAAGGCTAGTTGCCCCGCCCACGTGCGGCAACAGCTCGAATCAGCAGGATCTCAACTGTTTCTGCCGAGCTGTCTGATCCATCCGCGGGTATCGGCCGGATCGATGACGTCGTCCAGTTCGAACGTGGTCGCCGCCATCAGCGCCTTGCCCTGTGCGTAGGCCAGTTCTACGAACTGACCGAACAGCGTTTCCCGAGCCACCGGATCTTCGACGGACTCGAGTTCCTTGCGGAAACCGAGACGCACAGCACCTTCCAGACCCATCGGCCCGATCTCGCCCGTCGGCCACGCGACCGTGAACTCGGGGGCGTGGAAGGAACCGCCGGCCATTGCCATGGCGCCCAACCCGTAACCCTTGCGCAGGATGATCGTTCCGAACGGCACGGTGAGGCGAGCACCGGCAACGAAGAACCTGCCGAACCTTCGAACCGTCGCCTCCTCCTCCGAATCCGGGCCCACCATGAATCCCGGTGTGTCGCACAGCGTCACCAGAGGGATGCGGTGCGCTTCGAGCAGTTCCAGGAAATCCGAAGCCTTGTCCGAGGCTTCCGCGTCGATCGCGCCGCCGAGATGCTCGCTGCTGTTCGCCAGCACACCGTACGGAACTCCTTCGACACGAACGAGTGCGGTTACTACACCGCGTCCGTAGTCTCGACGCAGTTCCAGGACGCTGTCGACGTCCGCGATTGCGTCGATCGCTCCACGAACGTCGTACGAGCGCAGGCGATTCTCCGGCACCACATGCCGCGAGAGCCGCGGATCCGGAGCCGTCCACTCTCCGCTCGCACCCTGGAAGTAGCCGAGGTACTGCTTGGCCAGCGCCACCGCATGAGCGTCGTCGTCAGCGACCAGGTGTACGACGCCGTTGCGGCGCTGCACGTCGATGGGGCCGATGTCCTCGGGGCGAAAGTTTCCGAGCCCGCCGCCCTCGACCATGGCAGGACCACCCATCCCGATGTTGGCGTCCGGTGTCGCGATCAGGACGTCGCACGCGCCGGCCAGGGCCGCGTTGCCTGCGAAACAGCGCCCGGACACGACGGCGACCATGGGCACCCGCCCGCTCAGCGCCGCCATGGCGCGGAAGGTTCCCAGCTCGAGGCCCGCCCCGGCGCCGGCGTCGGTGTCACCGGGGCGACCGCCGCCACCTTCCGCGAACAGCACCACCGGAACTCGCTTGCGATCGGCGATCTCGAGCAGGCGGTCGGTCTTGGCGTGATTGCGCATGCCCTGGGTACCGGCGAGCACCGAGTAGTCGTACGAGATCACGACGCTCTCGCCGCCGCTGATGGTCGCCACTCCGCCGATCAACCCGTCGGCAGGAGTGTTGGCGATCAGGTCTTCCTCGCTTCGCCGACTCCGCTGCGCCGCCAGCGCGAGAGCGCCGTACTCGACCAGGCTGTCGTCGTCGACCAGGTCGTAGACGTTCTCGCGAGCAGTCCGGCGTCCCAGCTTGTGACGCTTCGCCACGGCTGCGGGCCGGGCCGGGTCCAGGGTCACCTCGTGGCGAGCGATGATCTCCGCGAGATCGGGACGCACGTCGTCGAGGTCCACCTCGTCGACCTCGGCGAGCTTCGATCCCGCGCTTGCACTACGGACGACGAGCAACGGTTCGCCCGCACCCACCGACCTCCCCGGTGACGACAGGACCCGGACCACTTCGAGATCACCGGGCGCCGAGAGAACATGCTGCATCTTCATCGCCTCGAGGACGGCAACCTGGCCACCCGCATGGACGCCGTCACCGACTGCCGCGAGTTCGACGACGATGCCCGCCATCTGTGCACGGACCACATCCTCGTCCGGTGCCACGTCCACAGACGAGGAGGGCGTTTGTGGGCCAACGTCGGGGACGAGGTCCGCCAATCGAGAACCCAACCAGTCGACGTCGACCAGGCCGTCGCGGAAGTCCTTGTCCGACAGTATTGCCTGCAGGAACTCGATGTTGGTCGCTACGCCGTCGATGGCGAACTCACTTAGAGCAGCAATCGACTTGCGCACCGCGGCAGGAAAATCCGATCGCCGCGTGTGGGTGACGACCTTCGCCAGCAGCGAATCGTAACGCGCACTCGGCGAGAGTCCGACCGTACCGAAGGTGTCCACTCGCACGCCGGGTCCGCCCGGAGGAGTGAAGTTGTCGAGCGTGCCGGAGGACGGCAGCGCATTGCCGTCCGGCGTCATGGTTTCCATATTGACGCGGGCCTGTATCGCAATCCCCGAAGCGTTTGCCACGGATCCGACTGTCTCCGAGGCCTTCTCGACAGCGGTGATCCCTGTTGGCAGGTCCAGGTTCTCGAACGGAACTCCGTCCGCGATCGCGAGCTGCACGGCGACGAGATCGATTCCGGTGACCTCTTCGGTCACCGTGTGCTCCACCTGAATTCGGGGATTGACTTCGAGGAAGACGAACCCGCGTTCCTCGACCAGGAACTCGACCGTCGCGATGCCTCGATAGCCGACCTCGGCGCACAGCCTCGCCGCCGCAGCGTGAAGACGCTCGCGCAGGGCCCCCGACAGCCCCTGCGCGGGCGCAACCTCGATCAACTTCTGATGGCGACGTTGGACGCTGCAATCGCGGTCACCCAGAGCGAGCGCGTGGGTTCCACCTTGCCCCGGTGCCGCCACGATCTGCACTTCGATGTGCCGAGCGTGCTCACTGAGTACCTCGGCGAACAGTGCCGAACTGCCGAATCCCGACTGGGCTTCGGCCGCACACACACGGTACGCGTCGTCGAGCGCTTTCGGGTCGCGCACCGCGCGCATGCCGCGGCCACCGCCGCCGCTGAGCGCCTTGATCATGATGCCGCGGGAGTTGCGCTCGAAGAATTCACGCACCTCGTCGAGGTCGGCGTTCGCCGATGTCGACGGCAGGACCGGCACTCCTGAGTCGACCGCCGCGGTGCGGGCACTGGCCTTGTCGCCGAAAGTCCGGAGAACCTGGGCGTCCGGGCCGACGAAGACGATGCCCGCCTCTGTGCACGCCTGCGCGAATTCGGCATTCTCACTGAGAAATCCGTAGCCCGGGTGCACGTGCGTGGCGCCCGTTTCGGCCGCGATCTTCAGCAGTGCGCTCTGATCCAGGTACGCGGATGCGCCCGACGCTCCGAGCGGCACCGACTCCGTGGCCGCCGCGACGTGCGGACTGGACGCGTCGTCCTCGGCGTACACCGACACCGTCTCGATCCCGAGTTCACGGGCAGTTCGAATGATCCGCAGCGCAATTTCGCCGCGGTTCGCAATCAGCAGTCTCACTTGTCCCCCTGAGTGCGCTCGAACAGATCGCCCTTGCGCACCTTTCCTGTCGCTGTCATCGGAAGCGCCTCGAGCACTTCCACTTCGGGCACCTTGTACGTGGCCATGTTCTCCTTCGCCCACGAGACGATCTCGTCGGCCACAGTGTCGGAACCCTCGACCAGTTGGACAAACGCAAAAGCCACCTGCCCCTTGTCCGGGTCCGGTTTCGGCACCACCGCAGCCTTTTCGATCGCCGGGTGCAGCATGAGCAGCGCTTCCACCTCGGAGGGAAAGACACTCATGCCGTTGGTCTTGATCATTTCCTTGTTCCGCGCCAAATAGTGCAAACCGCCACGCTCACTGAACTTTCCGACGTCACCGGTCTGCAGCCAGCCGTCACGGATGGCGTCGGCGGTGGCCGCCTCGTTGCGGTAGTACGCGGAAAGGATGGACGGGCTGCGCACGATGATCTGCCCGTGCTCGCCGACGGGAACCGGCCTGCCGTCGTGATCGACGATCAGAACGTCGGTGCCGGGCACCGGAATTCCGCAGAACACCGGCTCGCTTTTCAGGTCGTAGTCGCCGTCCTGGAAGCCGAGGGTGATCGTGTCCGCGGTGTGGGTTTCGGTCATGCCGTAGCTCGCTTCGCGCAGAACGCCGCCTGTAGCCTCGCGCCACCGCTGGCGCGTGGCCGGATCGAGTTTGAGAACGAACGAAACTGCCATGACGTTCTGGAGTGTCGAGAGATTTCGCTCCGCGAATCCTGGCGTGTCCATCAGTTCGACGTAATTGTCGACAGTTCCGACCAGCGAGGTCACGCCGTAAGCCTCGACAGCGTCGAGCGTGGTCTCCGCATCCCAACGATTCAGCAGGACCACGGTTCCGCCGTTGACGAGCGGAACCAGGATGCCGAAGTCCTCACCTGCGATCCAGAAGATCGGCAGAAACACCAGGGACACCGGCGGATTGGCACCCACCTGGTCACCGCCCGCAAGCGTCGCGGTAGCCGCGGTGTAAACCATGTGGCGCTGAGTGTGCTCACAGCCCTTGGGCATTCCCGTCGTTCCGCCCGTGTAGTTCAGGGCGGCGAGGGAATCGAGTTCGGTGGCGACAGGAGTCGCCCGCTCACTGGTGATGATCGACTGCCAGTCGCTCAGGCGCGGATCGTCGACCTCGAAGGGCAGTTCGACGGTCGGGATCGCCGTCAGCATGTCCGACACTGCAGTCTTCGCGACGTGTTCGAGTGGAGTCTGTGAGCGAACCTTCTTCACCAACTTCGAGAAGGTGTTCTGCGTCAGTAGGACCTTGACGCCGGCATCGTTGAGTTCGTGAATCAATTCATGTTCACGGAAGAGTGGATTGATCGGCACGTGAACCGCACCGACCTTGAGAATGCCGAGCATCGCGATATGGAACTGAGGGCAATTGACCAGGTGAACGCCGACGCGATCGCCGCGTTCGACTCCGAGTGACAGCAGCCATCCGGCAAAACGATCCGAAAGCTCGTCGTATTCGGAATACGTGATGACCCGGCCGTAGAAGACGATGGCAGGAGTATCCGGCCGCTCGATCGCCCAATGCCGCAAGTAATCGACAAGTCCCCCACCTTCGAGCGGATACTCGACGGCGCGGGGAATGCCGGCGGGCCAATGCGCTTGTTGCAGCGCAGAGATCTCCGCCAGAGCCGCTTCGAGCACTTCTTGTTCTGCCACCGATCACTCCATTCGTAAAAGAAATCTATTTCGACTCTTCGAACCCGATCAACCGCTCGGACATCGTCGTCATATCTGCAATGAACTGGTTCTGCTCTTCGACACTCGCCTTACTCAGTCGTGCTCCACCGGCCATCTGTGCGTCCGAGATCATCTGAACGAGCACCGGGGGCGAAACACAGGGATCTACGTCGTGAACCTGTCGAATCCGTTCGACAAAGCGGACGTAGCGGCTCACGAGCTTTTCGCGAACCGCCGACCAACTGCGCTCGACCTCGGAATCCACCCGCGCCCGATGCTCGATCACCGCGAGCAGGTCACCGTAGGTGTACACGGCCGTGATGAACGCCGACGTGGTCGTTCGGAGAACTTCGCGTAGATCCTCGGCCGCCGGGCCCTCCATGTGCTGAGCGTCGAGGAAGCGTCGGCACATCATTTCGGCGACGGCGCGGAAGACCTCGTCCTTCGACGAGAAGTACGCGTAGAAGGTCGCCCGGGACACATCAGCCCTGGTCGTGATCGTCTCGACCGTCACGGCGTCGTATCCGAGTTCGCCGAAGCAGAGGGCAGCGGTGTCGAGCAGTCCGGCACGGCGTGGACCGTCGCCGAGTTTGCGGGCTGTCCGCGCTCGCTCCTGCGTTTCACTGGTGGTCACCGTCACAGTGTGTGTTGACGTTGACGTCAATGTCAAGAATCGCGAGCCCGGCGCCCCACTTCGGCTTTTTGTTCGGGTCACCCTTTCACACCCCGCATATCGGGTGTAAGACTCTGCCTCTAATGTTTTTCGCCTTTCCCAGAAGGAGTCAATTCCGTGCCGGAAGAATCCGCCTCGCCCTCCTATTCCACAATCAAGGAAACAGTTGCAGCTTTGATGCCGGCACTGGAGTCGGAACTCGTCGAACTTGTTCGTATTCCGTCGATAGCAACAGAAGGTTTCCCCAGCGAGCCCCTGTTCGAGGCTCACGACCTGATCGTTTCTCTATTGGAGAAGTCCGGAGTCACGAAGATAGAGAAACTCGAAATAACAGGTAAAACTGCGCCGGTCATCATTGCAACAGTTCCCGGTCCAGAGGGAGCCCCGACCGTAGTGATGTATTCGCATTACGACGTCGTTCCCGCCGACGACGTCGAACTCTGGGATTCACCGCCTTTCGAACCGAGCAAGCGTGACGGCGCGATTTACGGCCGCGGTACGGCAGATTCGAAGGCAAACGTCATCGGCATGATCGGCGCGCTTCGCGTCTTCGACGGAAAGCCGCCGGTGACGGTCAAGCTCGTCATCGAAGGCCAGGAAGAATTCGGCAGCCCCTTCGACAACTATCCGCCGGAAGCCCCCGAATTGTTTGCGGCCGACGCAATGGTCATCGCCGACGTCGGGAGCGTTCGACCCGGATCACCGACCCTGACCGTCGCACTGCGCGGATCGGCCCAGGTGATCGTCGAACTCACCACTCTCGGAGCCGACAAGCACAACGGCCTCTACGGCGGCGCCGCACCGGACGCCCGCCTCGCGCTCATCCGCGCACTGGCGTCGCTGCACGACGACAACGGTGACGTGGCGATCGACGGCCTCCTGCGCGAACCGTGGACCGGCAGTTCATACACCGAGGACGAGTTCCGCACCCTCGCCGAGATCCAAGACGGGCTTCCGCTGCTCGGAACCGGCGGCATCGGCGAACGCATCTGGTCGGGCCCGGCCATCACCGTGACGGGAATCGACGCTCCCCCTGTGGACGGTGCGGTCAACGCCGTCGCAAGCACTGCCCGCGCCGTGATCAATCTGCGCGTACACCCGCGCCAACCTGCCATCGAGGCGCAGGCTGCTCTGGTCCGACACCTGGAAGCCCTGCGCCCCTTCGGTTTACAACTGACTGTCACCGCGGGAGAAACCGGCGACGGGTTTGCGGCAGCCGAAGGTGGACCGGCCTTCGACGCGGCATTGTCTGCATTATCGCAGTCGTGGGGTGAGCCGGCCGGGCTGATGGCAGGCGGCGGCTCGATCCCCCTCGTGATGGCCTTGGATACAGCAGTGCCCACCGCCGAGAAGCTGTTGTTCGGCGCCACCGACGGTTACGCGAACATCCACGGCCCCAACGAACGCGTCCTGCTCGACGAGCTCGAGAAGGCCGTCGTCGCCAAAGCACTGTTCTTCCAGGAGTACGCACACACCTTCGAGGGGAAGAAATGAGCACCGAGACCGACACGGGGTCCGCACCTACTCCGGCCAAGAAGAAGTTCGAGTTCCCCGGCGCGGTCACGATGCTCGCGATCGTCACCATTCTGGTCTGGGTTGCGGCACTGTTCATTCCGGCCGGACGCTTCGGCGTCGACGTGGACGGCTCACCCGTTCCCGGCAGCTTCGAGACCGTCACGTCTCCGCTCTCGTTCTGGGAACGAATCCAGCAACTGATCCTCTCCCCCGTGAACGGCCTCTACGGCGTCCAGGATTCGATCACCGGGTTCGTCGACACCGACAACATCGGACGGCTCTTCGGTTCGGTCGGCGTAGTCCTCTTCATCATGGCGCTCGGTGCGTTCATCTCGGTCAGCTTTGCCACCCGCAGCCTGGAAACCGCTGTCTCCCAACTCGCTACCAAGCTCAGCGACAAGGGCTGGTTGCTCATCACCGTCATCATGGTGCTGTTCTCGCTGCTCGGTTCGACAATGGGCTTCTCGGTCGAGACGTTCGGCTTCTACGCCCTGCTCATACCGCTGATGACGGCACTGGGCTACGACCGCATGGTCGCGGCCACCATGATCATCCTCGGCGCTCTGGTCGGAAACATGGCGTCGACCGTCAATCCGTTCTCGATCGGCGTCGCCTCCGGTGAGGCAGGCGTCTCCATCGGTGACGGCATCGTGCTGCGCGTGATCCTGTGGATCGTATTGACTGCTGTGGCAGTGGCATTCGTTCTCCGCTACGCCGCAAAGGTGAAGAAGGATCCGTCCAAGTCGCTTGTCGGTTTCGACATCGCGGACGACGAAGACGAAGAGCCGGCCGAGCCGGTGGACATCGACGGCAAGCTCACCGGAACTCAGAAGCTGGTACTGCTCATCACCGGACTCACCTTCGGACTGATGATCTTCTCCGTCATCCCGTGGTCGAGCATCTTCGGCGCCACCACCGGTCCGGCCGAGTACGACGCGTACCACGTCACGGCAACCGAGCCCTACTGGTTCGAGTTGAACTGGTGGTTCCCGCAATTGGCGATGCTGTTCATCCTCGCCGCCGTTCTCGTCGGCATAGTCGCGAAGATGGGTGAGAAGAAGATCGTCTCCCTGATCACGCGTGGAGCCGGCGACATGGTCGGACCGGCGATCGTCATCCTGCTCGCTCGCGGCGTCTCGGTGATCATGACCAACACCGAAACCCTCGACACCATCCTCAACGCGATGGAGCAATTGGTCAGCGGCGCTTCGGCGGGGGTCTTCGCGATCCTGGTGATGCTCGTCAACATCCCGCTGGCGTTCCTGATCCCGTCCAGTTCCGGTCACGCCACCCTGGCGATGCCGCTGCTCGCGCCGCTGGGCGACTTTGCCGGAGTCAGCCGAGCACTCGTCATCACCGCCTTCCAGATGGGCCACGGCCTGATGCTGATGGTTGCCCCGACCAACGTCGTCGTTGTCGGCGGGTTGGCCATGGCGAAGGTCGGCTACGACAAGTTCCTGCGCTTCGTCTGGCCACTGCTACTGATCAACTTCGTGATCGTTGTCGTGGTGATCGGCGCAGCAGCGGTATTCGAGTAGTTCAGGCGTGGTGGGCCTCGCGTGCCGCCGTCTCCAGACGGTCGGTGTACTCGGCCCACCACGCCTCATCACCGGGAGCCAGATTGTTGTCGCCCGCCTTCATCCCAGCGGCGCCGTCGATCAGCTCCCGCACGATGTCCGCGTGGCCGGCGTGCCGATGGATCTCGGTGACAACGTGAACGAGTATCCGGTGCAGTGTGACGTCGCGACGATCCTCCGGCCAGTGCTTCACGAAGCCGGGGGCGTCCAGATCGTGCTCCTCGATCGTGGCGTCGGCGAAAGCCCAGGTGCGGCGATAGGTTTCGACGATGTCGGCAGTGGACTCGTCGGCGCGGGCCCACATGTCGACGTTGAGTTCCTCCGAACGCAACCACGCGGGGAGATCGGGAACCCGACGGCCGAACGTAGGACCGAAATACCCGAGCTCGACGCCGATCATGTGTTTGACCAGACCCAACAAGTTGGTCCCTGTCCGGGTCATCGGGCGCCGAATGTCATACTCCGACAGCCCGTCGAGCTTCCAGACGAGCACGTCGCGCGCTGCCTGCAGGTACCGCTGGAGATCTTCCTTTTCCGAGTTGGTGGTCATGAAACCAACCTAAACCGAGTGGAGCAGACATTGACAGCGGTCGAGGATCTGACCGAGGTTGCCTCCCGGGCCGTCGCCGCCGAGCGTGACGCCCGGTCGGTGCGCTGGCACAACCCGGCAGCCGTCCGCAAGGCTGCCGCGGCCGTCCGTGATTCGCTCGACGACGAACGATCAGCGCTGAGCCGACCATCGTACAGCGGGTTGTCGCCGTCGCCGCACATGGCGCGCCAACTCGAACTGATCACGACGTTGCAGCCGCCACTGCCCGCCGACGCCGGCATCGGCACCGCCGCGCAGGCCGAGGCCGACGCCGTCGCCGCGGTGACCACCGCACGGATAGCCTTGCGCGCCGCCCACCTTGCGGTTCTCGAAGCACGCGTCGCCGCGCTCGATGCCGGTGACACCGATACCGTCGCCGCCGCGATCCGCGGTTACGTCCCGCTGAACTCTGGCAACCCCGTCGTCCGCCACGTGCAGGATCTCGGCTCCCGGATCCGTGAGGAAGCACGGCACGTGGTGAGTGGTAAGCCTCGGTCGATCGCTTTTCGGCTGGGGCTGAGCCTCGGAATGGGCTTGGCGTACCTGGCATTCATTCGCCTCTTCCAGTGGGACGCCAAGGAAGATCGACTGCCTTATCTTGCGCTGTACGCACTCTCGGGTGTGGTCGGAAGCGTCGTGTGCACCAATGCGCTCAGCTTCGACGCCGGCCGCGTCCGTGCTGCGTTGTCAGGTGGAACCAGACTCTGGCACGTACTGGTCGCGAAAAACGCGGTGATGCTGCTTCTCGTCGGCAGCGCCGGGTTCCTGCTCAGCGCCGTCCTCGCGTGGCGCTCCGGAAGCAGTGCCGACCTGGTGAAGGCGTGCGGCCAGGTGCTGACCATGATCCTGCTCTGGTTGGGGGTCGCGAACGTGATGTCGGTGAGCTTGCCGCTGCGAGCAGAACCGATGACGGCGCGGCGCCACGACGGCACGTGGAAGCAGTTCCTGCTGTCCTTCGTCATCTCGTACGGTGTCGGACTGATCGTCAATCTGATGCTCTACTGGCGCGTCTGGGCAAAGACGACGCTGCTCGAGCAGATGGGCGGTCCGTGGATTCCGGTCCTGCTGCTCCTCGCGAGCGCGGCCGCGACGTGGCTGTTGCTGACCGTGCTGGCCGTACTCCTGGCCGAGCAACCGCGCTTCCGTCGCGCCTTGCACCGGGAGATGGTGGTCTACCGCGAAGAAACCAACCACTTGCAGGCGACCATTCAGCACAATTCCGGCTAATGTAGCCGTGCGTGGCTGATCCGGGCACGTCGCGAGTACACGCAGTGTCGAGGAAGGCGTGACCCATCATGTCCGTAAAGCCTGGCGCGGCCGCCACAACGGCCGCCGTGAGCACCGCCTCCTGGCTACCACTCATCGTGGTGGTCCTCACCCAGATTCAGGCGTCGTTCGCCGTCAACGCCCTGACCGTCTCGATGGCCGGCATCACCACCGATCTCGACACGCCCGCAACAAGTGTCGGCACCGCGATCACCGCGGGCACCTTCGCCATGGCTGCCTTCATTCTGTTGGGGGCCAAGATCGGCGCCCGTTACGGAACGCGTCTGGTCTTCCAGATTGCCGTCGCGATTCACGGCCTCGCAATGGCCGCGGTCGCCCTGAGTCAGAGCCCGGCAATGCTGTTCGTGGCGCAAGCTGCATCCGGCGCCGTGATCGCCCTCATCGCTCCCGCGTTGACGGTCTTCATCGCCACGAACTTCAGTGGCGATCAGCAGGCAAAGGCCATCGGTTACCTGGCAGCAGCAATCCCGGCGGCCGGTGTGCTGGCGCTGCTCATCGCCGGTTCCTTCGCGACGACGATCGGGTGGCGATACTCGTTCGCCCTCGTCGTGGCTCTCGCGGTGGTCAACCTGATCCTGAGCTTCCGGGTCAAACCTGTTCCCCCGCAGAAGGACATCACCATCGACTGGGCCGGCGCCGCCATTGCTGCCGTTGCCGTCATCCTGCTCAGCTTCGGTTTCAGCGGCCTGAACTCGTGGGGCGTCATCCTGGCCACCGACGCTGCGCCGTTCTCGGTCATCGGTGTCTCACCCGCGGCCATCCTGATCGTCCTCGGCACCATCTGCGCGCAGGGATTCTTCCAGTGGACGCGAAGCCGCAAGGCGCAGAACAAGCCTCAGCTCTTCAACCTCGACGTCCTCAAGACCGGCGCCGAGCGCGCCACCACGATTTGCATGGCGACGATGATGTTCGTGGGAACCGCGGCCAACTTCCTCATTCCGCTGTACATGCAGATCATCCAGGGCCGCAGCAGCTTGCAGACGTCGTTCTCGATCATCCCGTACACACTTTCGATCTTCATCGCGAGTACCGTCGTCGCGCGTCTGTACAAGACGTACTCCCCGCGTCTGATCGCACGAGCCGGGTTCGTCGTCGTTGCCGCTGGACTCATCTTGTTGGCCTTCACCATTCGTGGCGACTGGCATCAGATCTTTGTCATCATCGGACTGATCACCCTCGGCCTCGGGCAGGGCGCCATCGTTGCGCTGGTGTTCAACACCCTCCTCACCGCAGCCCCCAAGGAACTGGCCGGCGACGTCGGTGCCTGGCGGGGACTGGTACACAACATGTCCGGCAGCGTCGGCATCGCGGTGGCCAGCGTCTTCGCCGTCGGAATCCTCGGTACCCTCGTCAGCTCGCAGCTGATCGACAACCCCACCATCCCTGCATCGCTCAAGGTCGAGTCCGGGATCAATCTCGACCAGGTCAACTTCGTCCCCAACGATCAACTCGTCGTGACGCTCGAAAACACCTCGGCGACACAAGCACAGATCGACGAAGCCATCCGGATCAACACCGAAGCGCGCTTGCGCGCCCTGCGAACCTCGCTACTCGTCCTCGCCGGACTCTCCCTGCTCGCCATCATTCCGGCCGGCCGCATGCCCGACGAAGTACCTGCTCTGGAAGAACCGCAACCCACGAAGGGCAAGAAGTAACCGATGTCCAACCAAGACCAATTCGGTCCGATCGAATACGTTGCCGTCGAGTTTCCCGGCGGTGCACCGACCTCCGCAGGATTCGAGCAGCTGCTCACTCTCGTCGACTCCGGCGTGATCCGCATCCTCGACCTCGAGTTCGTCACCAAAGCCGCCGATGGATCAGTGGCCGTCGTACCGGCATCGACCTTCGAACTCGCAGATTTCGATCTGGCGCAGTTCGACGGCGCAGCCTCCGGACTGCTCGACGCCGGCGACATCGCCGCCGTCGGTGACGAGTTGGCCACCGGTAGTGTTGCCGCCGTGCTTGTTTACGAGGAACTGGCCATACTGCCAGTGATCGACGCGTGGACACGCAGCGGCGCAAAGATTGTCACCGAAGGTCACCTGAGCTTGGACGAACTTGCCACCGCACTCGACAACACCGCACCAGGCAATACGGAGAAGGACGCATGAGTTTCTTGAGGCGAGCCGGCCGGGTAGCCGTCGCAAGCTCCATTCACGGCAATGTTCAGCGCCGTCAGCGGACCCGTTGGGCCGCCGAAGATCAGGCTCGCGCAGCGCAGGCCCAGCCGGTGCCTCCGATTCCCGATCTACCACCCCTGCCACCGCAGGCAGCTCCGGCAGCATCGATGGACTTGAAGCTCGAACAGCTCACCAAGCTGGGCGAACTCAAGAATGCGGGAGTATTGACCGAGGCCGAGTTCGAGACCCAGAAGGCGCGCATCCTCGCCTGACCTAGCTGCGCCTCCCGAGGGCAAAAGCCATGACGGGAAGCTGCGTCGTCGCGAGATTCAACAGAGATGCCACTCGCGCATCCGTGAATCCTGCGATGGCGCAGCCCACAAGTCCCATCGCCTCGGTCACGAGGTACAGATTCTGAACCAGCACACCGGCATCCACGTGCATCGTGCGGTAGTGCCGCATCGCGTACTTCTCGAGCGGCGCTTCAACGTCGGCGACCACAAACAAAAGAACCGGGAACACGTCGACGAACTCGGGTTGGAGAAGGCTCGCTCGAAGGTGCTCTCGCACGTCGCCTGGCCGGACAGCTTCGGCGCGGCCTCGGGCATATCGGTATACCCCGGCTCCGAGCTCGTCTCCGGGTCGGCTGAGAACAAACGACAGCGTCAGTTCGCACATCCCGCCCGCCGTCGGGCTGCTGACAACACTGTGGTGCAACATGTTTGACAGCTCGCCTGCTCGGAGTGCCGTCTGTGCGGGGTCGTAGCGGCTCCGTCGTGCCTGCAAGACGTCCGCGAACCCGCAGGCCGGCAGTGGCGTCGCGGCCGGCAGTTCCACGGATTCACACGTCACCGGCGGCAGTGCGTGCTCGTCGAACGGTAGCTCCGACGGACTCACCGTCCGGTCCAACACTGCATGCAGCGATACGACGGCCTCGATTCGCTCGAGTGCGGTCACGAACCCGGGTGCAGCAGGCGAGACACCTCGCCGGCCCCGTCGATCGAGACCAACTCGCCGGCGAACCACGCCTCCGGAACGGCAAAGATCGCATTCGACGCCGCGGCGGGGGTTCCGGCAAATGCCGTCCGCGCAGCATCCAGGGTGGATTCCCGAGCCGACTCGGTGGAGTAGACGACGAGGACAGCCTTCGGCGACTTCGCGAGCACCGATTCCGTGGCTACCTGGCCGAAGTACTTTCCGTCGGGAAGGTCGTTCTCGAAAAGATTGCTTCCCCCGGCGGCCTCGAGCACACTGCTGTAGAGGCCCCTGGCCAGAGCATAGGACTGTCCCTCCGAAACCTGAACCATCACAGTGGGAACCGGCTCCTGCCCGGCGACAGATGCCTCGGTTGCTGCGAGGGACTTCTTGCCGTCGGCCAGGAGGGTTGCTGCCGCCTCACTTGTTCCGGTCAAGGCGCCGAGACCGTCGAGGTCGGACCAGACGTCGTCGATCCGCCCCTCGGTGACGGCCTTGTGGCAGTAGCCGCTGTTCACGAAGATCGGGATGCCGAGGTCACGCAATTCGTCCATGGTCTGCAATCGGTCACCGTCGAACCAGTATTCCCCGTCGGAGACGATCAGATCCGGACGGGCGTCGAGCAATGCTTCTTTCGCGGGAACTCCGGTGCTCAGTACCGGCACGGCCGCGAACTGATCAGCGAGTTCGGGGCTGGGAGGAGAGAGGTCGGTATTCGATTGTCCGACAATGCGGTCGGCGGCGCCGAGCTGAATGAGAAGTTCCGTCATCGACGGATACAGCGAGACAATCCGCTCCGCCGTCTTGGGCACCGTGACCTCGCGATCACAATTGGTGACGGTGATCTTCTCGGACGACGACGCCGCCGAATCCGCCGTGGAGTTTCCGCATGCGGTCAGTACTGCGGTGGCGGTAACGGCCGAGCACAACAGCGCGGCAGTACGTATCGAGGATTTCAAGACACTGCTTCTTTCGTGTGTAGGAGCGGAGGGGCGAACGAGAGCAGGGGGCGCCCGGTCAACGGATGAGTGCCGAGATGCACCTGAACCCCGAATACTTCGGACAGCAGGTCCTCGGTGAGGACCTCGGCCGTTGGTCCTGTCGCGACAACTACCCCGCCGGAGAGCAGACAGACGTAGTCGCAATACGCTGCGGCCAAGGCGAGTTCATGGATCGCGACAATCGTCGTGGTACCGAGTTCGGCGACCAATTCCATCAATTCGAGTTGAGCACGGATGTCGAGGTGGTTGGTGGGCTCGTCCAGGACCAGCACCGACGGTTGTTGAGCGATCGCCCGGGCCAACATCACACGCTGCTTTTCTCCGCCGGACAGTTCGGCGAAGAGACGTGATCCAAAGCCCTGCATACCGGTTCGCATCAGTGCTGCGCTGACGATGTCTCGGTCGATCTCGCCGAGTCGAGAGAACGCGCTGTGATGCGGCGTCCGACCCGTTGCAACCACCTCGCGGACCCTGAACGAGAAATCGGATGAATGCTCCTGCCCCACAACACCGATGATGCGTGCCGCCGATCGAGGCGAGAGATCGTCCCAAACATTCACCTCGTCCACCTTCACGATTCCGCTTCGAGGCTTCATCGAGCGATACAACGCGCGAAGGAGGGAGGACTTTCCACTGCCGTTCGGTCCGACGAGTCCGACCACGCTTCCCTCGGGCGCTTCGAGGTCTACACCCGAAACCACGAGGCGTCCGCCCCGAACGACGTGAATTCCGCTGGCCGACAATCTCATGACTGCGCACCGCCGTCCCGTCGAAGCAACCAGAGGAAGAACGGTGCACCCAATCCGGCGGTGATGATCCCGAGTGGTAATTCGTTGGGCGCATCCAACATCCGAGCCGCAAGATCGACGATCACCAGGAAGGTGGCACCAACCAACGCGGTCGCGGGGAGCAGCTTGCCGTGATCGGAACCGACCAGAAGTCGTACGGCGTGCGGCACGAGCAGCCCCACGAAACCGATTCCCCCGGCGACGGATACGACAACCGCGGTCAGCAACGACGCGATCACCAGTAGTAGCAACCTGGTACGGCGCACGTCCACGCCGACCGATTGCGCGCTCTCGTCTCCCATGGCCAACGCGTTGAGTTGGCGCGATTGTGTCAACAGAATTGCCGCACAGACGGTGATCACCGCGGCGGGCACACCGAGATCCGACCAACTGGCCCCGCTCACCGAGCCCAGCAACCAGAAGAGCACTCCCGAAAGCTGACTCGGATCGGCGCGCAACTGCACAAAACTTGTTGCAGCCGAGAGTAGATAGCCGATGGCAACTCCGGCCAGGACCATGCGCAGCGGGACGAGCATTCCCTCTCGCCGACCCAGTACGAGAACCGCGATCAGGGAGACCATGGCCCCCAGGAAGGCTGCCACCGGGACACCGATCGACAGGCCGGTGCCGATGCCGGTCGTCATGATCAGTACTGCACCGAAGGATGCTCCGGAACCCACGCCCAGAATGTACGGATCGGCAATCGGGTTGCGCACCAACGCTTGCAGCACGGCGCCGGCCAGCGACAGCCCGGCGCCCGCCAATGCCGCAATCAGAATGCGCGGTACCCGCAATCCCCACACGATCCGATCGAGCAACGGGTCGACCGGCGGACCGCCGACGTGTGCGTACAACACCGCGAACACGTCGGCAAAGGACACCGACGCGGCACCCGACCACACCGCGACGGTGGAGACCGCGACAAGCACAACCGCCGTGGCCAACAGAAACGGGACGTACCCGCGCTCGCCGACGGGATGTGGACGCGACGGCACTCGTGGTGCTGCCTCGCTGGTCAGCGTCATCGCACTCCTGAGTCGGTGGGGTTCGCAGTCATGAACAGGTGGATCTAACCATAACGACAGTCGTTTTCATTAATAGTCACATGCTCATTTGTGCGGATAAGGGTCGGTCCGCAGCGCGCTCGCCCACGCGAAGAGCGCCCCGACCAGCGCAAAGATGCACGCAACGAGGTAGGCGGTGCCGATGTCCCAGCGTCCTGCGATTGCCCCGGCAATCAAGGCGCCGACCGGCGAACCACCCCAGGCGACCATCCTCGCCGTGGTGTTCACGCGCCCCTGCAGACGATCCGGAGTCAGGCGCTGACGTGCA
The DNA here is from genome assembly GCF_048573875.1 of Rhodococcus sp. SB1D. Classification (NCBI taxonomy): domain Bacteria; kingdom Bacillati; phylum Actinomycetota; class Actinomycetes; order Mycobacteriales; family Nocardiaceae; genus Rhodococcus; species Rhodococcus sp. SB1D. Next base: position 200,768 of record NZ_JBMAIQ010000011.1, on the reverse strand, counting down.
CCGATGCCATTGAGGATGGTGACGGTCGCACAGCCGGAGTAGACGACGAGCGCCGTGATCGCGGCGCCGGTGTTGCCGGTTGTCGCAACGACGAACAGCACCACCGGGGCGATGGTCAGCGCCCCGACAGTGATCGCCCCGACCGGCCACTGCGCCGGTAGGCGTGGAAGCACGAGCGCCCCGACCACTCCACCCACGGAGACGGCCGTCCACACGGCGCCGATCATCGGACTCGACGTCGAAATCCCAAGCCTCTCGGATGCGTACACCACCAGGAGCGCCGTAACCGCACCCTGCGTCAGGGAATTGACGAAGCCGACGCCGGTCAAGGCTCGCAGAAGCGGCGACCGCCAGAGGAAGCTGAGGCCTTCGCGTATGTCACGCGCAATTCCGGTTCCCGACTTCTTCGGCGCCGCAGGAGTAATCGAAAACGAGGCTCCGATCGAGGCCATGGCCAGCCCGGCCAGTACGTAAGCCAGTGCATCAGCACCCAATGCGTAGGCCGGGCCGATCGAGGCCACAAGCACGCCGGCTATCGCCGGAAAGACAACATCGATCAGCGTGCTGGACGTCCACAGCGCGCTGTTGGCCGCCGGTATCCTCTGCCGACCGACCAGAGCAGGCAGCGCTCCGAAAGCAGCGGCGTCGAACCACACGAAACACGTTCCGATGCACATCGATACGCCGACGGCATGCCACGCCGTCAATACGCCGAGTGCCTGCGCCGCCGGAATACTCGCCAAAGCAAGTGCAGCTACGGCCTGCGCACACAGGATGACCGTCCGCCGGTTGACTCGGTCTGCCACGGCGCCGGCGAACAAGCCGAACACGAGATACGGCAGAACCGTCCCCGCAGCCGCGAGCGAGGTGAGAAACGGAGACCGGCTGATGTCGAACACCAGGATCGGCATGGCCACTCCGGTGACCGCCGCACCGGCTACGGCAATCGTACGAGCCGTGAAGAACAATCGAAACGATCTGTCCCGAAAGACATGTGGTTGCGCTTCGACGGATCCCGTCGTCGGGGTCTCGCTCATGTATGCACTCTCTTGTACCTGTTGCTCTCCGTGGCGATCTTTCGTACGGTGGCATCGTAATGGAAATGGTTTCCATTACGGAAGGGATGACAATGAGCAACATTTCGTTCGACAGCGTCTCCAACTCGGCTCCGGCCAATGCACTCCAGGGCGTCGGCACCAACGCTCTCGTCGACAACCCGTTTACCTTCGAGCCGGTTGCCGAGGCAACGTCCGCACACGCCCTGCAGGGTGTGGGCACCAACGCCCTCGTCGACAACCCGTTCAGCTTCCAGAGCTGAAACCTCCCCTGATCCAGACTGTTTCGACAGTCTGATCTGCCGATGACCCCGCCCGCATCCGACTCGTCGGGTGCGGGCACCGACAAGGAGATCCGTGTACGCCCTCGCCGACGGACACCAGCTGTATCCGACCCCGGACGGTGTTTGGCATTACCTGACACCGGACGAGAACGCGGTCACGATCGGCGCGCCGGCCGAAGACCTCGCGGAACTCGACAACTTTCTCAGGCGCTCTGGTTCGGTGCTCGGCCCGGGAGCTATCGAGATCGCCGACGCCCTCGTCTCTCGCGGCGTGCTGGTTGTTCCGGGTCAAGCGCCGGAGATTCCGGGTCCACAGCGTGTGCTGATGGACGGGATCGGACCCGTTGCCGATGCTTGCATCGCCCTGCTCTCCAAGGCTCTTCCGCATCTCGAGGTCGTATCCACCACTGCGCCAATCGAAGACGACGTTGCGTCGTCGGACCTCGTACTGTCGGTTGCCGGTGCTCCTCCTCACGACGAGTGGTCGGAACTCGATACCTGGTGCCGCCGAAACCAAACACCGTGGCAACGCGTCCACGCGGAGCTGGGTGAGATCTGCATCGGACCCTTCTTCGGCGGTATCGGCAGCGCAAGCTACCGGGACGTCTGCGGTCGACGGCTTGCTGCGTCGCGCGTCCCGGATCATCTGCAGGCACTGTGGAATCACCTCGCCGGCAGCGAACCTCGCCCGCTCGAACTTTCACCCACCGCAGCCGCAATGGCCAGTGCGCTTGCATGTTCGGACGTCGTGGCTGGTGTACATGGCGCACCGCCATCACACCTTCACCACCAGATCCGGATGAATCCGCGAACCCTCATGATGACTCGCCATCCCGTGCTACCTCTGCCGGGCGGCGTTCTCGAGCCTTCGCCGACGCTCCGGTGATCTCACTCGGAGTGAAGATCCCGGCGGCAGAGGGTTCTTCGTTGGCTACGGATGTGCTTCTCCCACCGGATTCTTCACCGCGGGGACTGATCGTGATCCGCACCCCGTACGGGCGTGGATGGCATCTGGCGGAGGGGATCGAATGGCGATTGCGAGGAATTGCCTTCATCTGTCAGGACGTACGTGGACGGCACGATTCCACCGGATCTTGGGAACCCTACGTCCACGAGCGCGAGGACAGCGCCGCCCTTGCCGAGTGGCTGCAGGATCAGCCGTGGACACCGGAGTGCGTCATCGCAAGCGGGGCTTCGTATGCGGCCGGAACCGCCTGGGCATTTGCTGCCGAGACCAACAGCGCCGATCGGTCATTTCGTGTAGACGGCGTCGTCTCCAAGGTGCCGACCATCGGAAGCGACCGCGTCAAACGTGATCCCTCGGGGATACTTCTCCTCGCCGAGCATCTGGCGTGGTGGGGCGAGCACGGAGATTCGTCTTCCTCTCGTGAGGGTTTCATCCCTGAACTGATGCGTTCGGATTCGTCTTTGCTGGAACATCTCCCGGTGCAGTCGATGATCGAGGAGGTCGGCCTGACCTCCGATTCACCGGGCTGGTTGACGCCGATCCTTCGCGCTCGTAAACGCGAAGACTTCGGTGGCGATGATCTGGTGTCCGCGGACGAACTCTCCGAACTCGACATCGCCGGGCTGCACATCGGCGGTTGGGACGATGCGATGATTCGGGAGACACTGCGGCACTTCACGTCCGTTGGGCGCGGGCCGCAGAGTTTGATCGTGGGCCCCTGGGCGCACGACCTCCGCCCTGGAATGGTCGGCGAGACAAGTTTCGGCCGCCTTCAGGTCGAGTGGATGGAATCGGTATTCGCTGCGCGGCCCCTGACCATCAATCGGGTATTCGACCGGGGTGTCGGCGAATGGTCGACCGAACCGTTTGTCACGGGTGCGAATCGCGTTCATCTCGAACCAGATCGGAAGGATGCGGCCTGCAGCTTCCTGTATGACGCCTCACGGGACCGAAACAACTGTGTTGTCTTGACTTTCGATATCAAGCACGACTCCGTACTCTCCGGAACACCATCGGTGGAGCTGAAAGTGTATTCACCCGAGGGCGAAGCCGATTGGATCGCCGAACTGAGCGTCGTCGATCCCGCTGGAGTTACCAGATCGATCGCACGGGGCGCGGGTGTCAGCCTGCAGCCGACGATGGTGACAATCGATCTGGATCCCGTGTTGCACACTGTGCGCGCGGGTGATGTCTTGACGCTGCGGATCGCCGGCTCGGACTTCCCACGACTCGCACGCAATCTCGGAGACGGTGATCGCTATCGAGGAACACGCAGTACCGCACTGCACCAATCATTTTCCGGGTCGTTGACCCTGCCGATACGCGGAGGAACTGCCGGTGGATGACTTGCTGGTCGACGACCGGAGCGGCGTGCTGACCTCACTGGAACCACACATTCGCTCGGACATGCCGACAGGCTGGGTCGGTTGGGCCGCGAGGGTGGCCGACACCAGAAACTTCGGCGGCAGCGGTTCACTGTTTCGCGCGGACCCTTACGGATTCGGGGCTTCGATACGCAACGATGCAGCGGCCCGCGGGGCGGCAACCGGTGAGGCCGTCGAAAGATATTGCGGCAACGTGGTCCCCGAAGATCTGGTCCGCAGCAGTGCGTCAGCGCTGGAACTGGCCGGCTCACGGGTCGTCGATCCGGCGAAATTTGCGTTGTACAGCGAGGATCAGTACCGCCTTCCCGGATTCCCCTTTGTTCCCTTCACCTCTGATCTGAACATTCGCTGGGCATTGGGTCACACCATGGACGAGAAAGTGCCCACCTACGTGCCTGCGGCCCTGACTTATCTCGGGTACTACACAGGCACCCGTCGCTGCGAGCCACCGATTGCGTCGTTGCAGTACGCCGGAATCGCAGCGGGACGCTCACGCGACGAGGCCGAGATGTCAGCTCTGCTGGAACTTCTCGAACGCGATGCCACCGCGCTGTGGTGGTGCGGGGACCGGTCACAGCCGGCGATCGAGCTTTCCGACTGGGAGCGGTTGCCTGCGCACCGCCAACTCGGGGATCTGGAGAGCCAGACCCGGAGCGTTCGAGTGCTGCTGCTTCCCTCCCCCTTCGGCATTCCCGTCGCCGCAGTGTGGATCCGCGATGACCGACGTGGATTGGTCGCGCTGGGCACAGCTTGTCGACCGACGATGGAGGCGGCAGTCTCGAAGGCGCTTGTCGAGGCGTATGCCGTACTTGCCATCACGATCGACCTCGCCGACCCCGACGGGCCGACCTGGCGCAGCGTGGCGGACGGAACGCTGCCGGCGCATCTGTACAAACCCTTTCGGGCCGACCGTCGTTACCGGGACGAGTTCGATCCGCAATGGAAAGACGTCGTCGATCTGCCGACCGTTGCCCAGCTTTATCTTGATCCCACGATGGCCCTGGCCGCGGAGGAACATCTCTTCGACTATACCGAAACACTCTCGGTATCAGAGATTCCCGACGAAGCGCCGTTGGATCTGGCTTCTCTCGTAGCGCTTCTGACGTCACGGGGACACCAGCCGATTTCCGTCGATCTCACCACCGGCGACATCTCGATTGCCGGGTTGCACGTCGTCCGCATCCTGACTCCGGGCCTGTACAACAACGCCCCGGCAGCCTTTCCCCTTCTTGGAGGTAGCAGATTGACCAGCGCATCGACCACCCATCTGCATCTGCCGGTCCCCCTCGCATGACATCTTCGCTCGTCGACCGCCGAACTGGGATCATTCGAGAGCTGGTCGACGCCGTTGTTCCCCAGCACTTTCCGCCCGAGTTCAAGCTGATTCACTCGTATGTCAGTGATTCAGCACGCTTTTCACCCTGGTCCAGTGACTCGGCCGGCGCCGGATATTGCTTCGATCTGGGTGACCGTGCGCGGCCTACCGCAGCTGCGATAGGCGAAGCGGTGGAACGATATTGCGGCAACATCGTCGCCAAACCGATCGTCCGCGGGTCGGCCGATGCCTTGATGGGAGCAAGCATCGACCTGTCACAACTCGCGCGTTTCGACGCCGCCCAGTGCGCGCGGCCACAGTTCCCGTTCGTCGAACCAACCGACGATCTGGAGATGGACTGGACTCGCGGAGCCGACCTGATCACGGGTTCGGATATCTGGGTACCGGCCGAACTCGTCTGGGGTTCGTATCCTCATTTCGTCGCCCGGACGGGTCCGGCGATCTCTCCGGTAGCTCAGGCGGGTCTCGCCGCCGGACCCTCGGTGAAGTTCGCAATCGACAATGCCTTGCGCGAGATAGTCGAACGAGACGCGATGACGCTGTCCTGGACCGGGCGGCGTGGTGTTCGGGTCGTCACCGGCATTCCCGAGGTGCTTCGGCGACTGGGGAATCACGGCACCCTCTCGACCAGGTGGTTGTCATTCGACAGCGATTTCGGGATCCCGGTGCTCGGCGCCCTCATCCACGACGGACTCACCGGATACTCGACCATCGGTACCGCCTGCCACGAAGACGCCCAGACCGCTGCGTTCAAGTCACTCGGCGAAGCGCTTCAGCTGCAGCTGCTTTCCGCCGACTACGACAACCCGCAGAGCGGCATCGGTCGAGCCGCGGCCTCCCCGACCAGTCCGCTTGCGCCTTGGCGAGCTGACCGAAGCTATGCAGGCGCCTACCGATCGGATTTTGCCGACGTGATGGACTACGGATGCCACTTGCAACTTCACCTGGACCCGGAGATCCAAGCACGATTCGAGAGTGAGCTGGTCGGTGCCGTCGTCGGCGAGGTGGGACTCGACTCTCTGACATCAGCCGCCGGCACCGAAAGCGCTCTGACGGCAGCCGGTTTCCGGCCGGCATGGGTCGATCTCACCACAACTGATGTTCTCCACGCCGGCCTGCACGTCGTCCGCGTCGTCGTACCCGGTTGTCTCACCAATGCGGCCGCCGGATTGCCGTTTCTCGGCTCGCCCCGACTAGTGGACAGTCTTGCCGGACGATCGGCTCGCACCATCCCATTGCCGCACTGACAGTTCGGGAACCGCCGCTTGCAACGACTCGGTGGTTTCCACCGCGTGGAACCACGTCGGCTTCGAGATCGCGGCATCCCGAATCACCTGCACGGCGCGCGCGGCGATAGCTGCCGTCGCGACCGACTGGCTACGCCCCGAAACCCACAGCGCCGGGCCGGTATCCGCTCGGGCCATCGCTACCCAACGATCCGAGCCCCACAGCTTCTTCGGCACGACCTTCTGTAGCGCGGGTGCCCACGTCATGGCGGCAAGTCCGAGCGTCGCGGTGGACGTGTCCAATCGCAGGTACGTCCTGACCGGAACACCGAGGTCTCGCGTCAACGCATGCTGGTCCGAAAAGTCGGCCCGCACAGCAGGACCGGTGCGGTAGCCGGTCGCATCGGCCGGTATTCGAAACGTCTTCATCCCGGTGTAGTTGCGGACCGATCGTCCGTCGGGATCAGGAAACCTCGTGCCCAACATCCCGTACGTCCACGCCGTTGCGGCCGGCCCGTGTAGTTCTCCACCGCCGAGGCCGATCAGGATGTCCACGGGTCCGTCGCCGAGTCGATGCGCCTCGGTTGCAAGGACACTGGTCAATCCCGGCGCCAACCCGGCGCCCATGAGAACGGGTCCGTCGACCGCTTCCAATTCTTCGCAGTAGCTCGAGGTCGCCGTGATGTCGACGAATGCCGCCCCACCGCGTACCGCTTCGTCGGCCAGGCGAACATCCTCGAAACCCGACGCATTCACCACGACATCGAAGTCTCGAACCACAGTCGAATACGCGCCTGGTTCTTTAAGATCAACGACGACGTCCGCGCGGGCAGGGTCACGGCCGGCGGAGTACGCGGAGATTTCGGGGACCTTCGCGAGTTGTTTCATCAGGGGAATCCCGACGGCACCGTAGCCACCGAGTACAAGAACCTTCGTCATTACTTCGCCTCCCGAGTCGCTAGAGTTCGACTCTAGAGTTAGACTCTAATCATGACTGAGGTTCTTCGGGAAGACACGTCGGCGCGGCGCAAGATCATCGAGGCAGCGCGTGAGGTTTTTGTCGATCCCGGCTACGCGGCCGCCACGATCAAGCAGCTTGCCGCGGCGGCGGGCGTGTCGGTGCAGAGTGTCTATTTCGTGTTCGGCAACAAGCCGAGCGTGCTGTCAGCACTGCTCGACGTGGCCGTTGCGGGCGACGAGGAAAAGACGGCAACTCTCGACCGTCCGTGGGTGGCGGCAGCACTCGGCGCCCCACATCCACTCGGGCAACTCCGGATTCAGGTTCACCACGGACGGCTCATTCTGGAACGCACCGCAGACATCCTGCTGGCACTGCGGGCCGCCGCTTCCGCCGACGAGGACGCCGCCCGTCTGTGGCAAATCAACCGCACTCAGAGACGCACGGTGCAGGAACATCTGATGGTCGGCATCGTCGAAAAAGCGCCAACCGTCGACCTCGAAACAGCCGTGAACGTCGCACTCACGCTGCTCAGTCCCGAGACCTACACAGACCTCGTGGTCGGCGCGGGTTGGACCGGCCAACAGTACGAAGAATGGGTGGTCAACACCCTTGCCGCCACCCTCGGCCTGGACCGAACCGTCAAATCCCGGAAGTAGCTGGGATTACTTGGTGGGCTTGTCGTCGATGTGCCGTGGGTTGTTCCACAGGCGCTCCGTCAGATCGTGGAGGACGGCAAGGGTGATCGTGTCGTCGTCCCGTCGGAGCAGAGACTGGCTGACCGTCGCGCGCACCAACGTGGAGTCGGAGTGCACGAACTCCTTGACCGAGCCCGGCTCGGAACTCAGTTCACGATGGGCCTGCTCTGCACTGACGTCGTCGGCATCCTTGTCGTAGAGGATGTCCTGCAAACGCAACGCCGAGACGGCCTTCTTGGGATATCCCAGCATGTCAGCGAAGGACGGATTGGCAAAAACGATGCTGCCGTCGCGGTGAACGGCCATGACCGGCACCGGAAGCCTGTCGAGGAGAATCAGGGCAGGCATCTGCTCCAGATCCGCAATCGGCGATTGTGGCGGCTGCGCAACGTTGCGGCGGCGTTCCATAACACGTCCTCTCAAGTTGCCCGAGTCGACAACAGTCTAACTGCCCAGCAAATCGCGGGTTGACTTCCCGCCCGGATGCAGTGACGAATGCCCGAATCGTGCCCGCCTGAGTCACGCCGCGAGCGCCTCCTGATCCTCCGCCAAGGAACCGTCAACAACACGATAGACAGTATCCATCCGAGACAGGTGACTTCGGTCGTGTGTCACGAGAAGGGTTGCCGCCTCGCGTTCCCGCACCACCCCGATGATCAGATCCATGACAGCGGCACCGCGCTCCTGATCGAGCGCACTCGTGGGCTCGTCGACCACGAGAAGCTGCGGATCGTTCATCAATGCTCGCGCGAGATTGACGCGCTGTCGCTGCCCGCCCGACAGCTGGGACGGCCGTTTTCCGCTCTGATCCGCGAGCCCGACAGCGTCCAGCAAATCCATCGCTTTTGATTTCACGGCCTTGCGACGGGCCCGTGACGTGAACACGGACTGCCCCAGATGCGCCATCACCTCGAGCTGCTCCAGTGCAGTCAGCGAAGACACCAGGTTCGACTGTTGGAAGACGATGCCGATCGACGAGCGTCGCAGCTCCGACGCCGCCCGCCGACTCAGCGCAGCGATGTCGGTGCTGCCTTCCGGCGTCCGGAGATAGACGTGCCCGGAATCCGGACGGATCAGCGTCGACGCCACCGCCAACAGGCTGGACTTACCCGAACCCGAAGGCCCGGTGATCGCGGCGATCTCGCCGCGGTGCAGTCGCAGAGACACGTCGTCCAGCGCCGTCACCCGCGATTGCCCATCGGGAAACGTCAGATCGACGTTCTGGATGTCGAGAACTGTGGTGCCGGTTGTCATGGTCATCGTGCGCTCCCCAATGCTGTGAGTGGATCGGTGGTCGAGAGGAATCGAAGTGCAAAGGCCGCGCCGAGCAGACCGAGCCCGATCAATGCCACGGCAGGTACGACGGTGGTGGATGCGTCCAGGACAAACGGCATGGCGTCACCGATCAGCGATCCGGCCACGGCCGTCAGCCCGATTCCGACGGTGACACCGGCAATCAGAACGATGAGCGCCTGACCCAGTGCGTCGCGCACCAGCGAACCGGTAGTCGCACCGAGCGCTTTCAGCGTCGCGATGTCCGGAGTTCGCTGGATCGTCCACACCGTGAAGAACGCACCGATCACCAGGGCTGAGATCGCGAACAACATGAGCGTCATCAACGTCAACGACCCGTTCTCCGACTTGTACGAACCGATCGCGTCGAGCGAACCGCTGACCGTCGTCGACGTCGTCGCAGCCGCCTTGTCCGTTGCGGAAGCGTCAGAGGCTCCGGTGACAGCCAGTACTGTCGCAACTCCGCCGCGTGGATTGGCCGCCTGCCAGTCGTCGAGCGTCATCCAGACGACGGGCGAATGGCTGTACCAGTCGTCACCGCGAACGGCGCTGACGGTGAACTGCTTCGTACCGACGCTCACCTGATCGCCGGCGCCCGCCCCCAGTTCGCGGGCGGCACCTTCGCTCAACACCACAGTGCCTGACGCCGACGGCGTCACGTCACCGAAACCGCCATCAGCGCCGAACAGGGCCACCGACTTCTGATTTCCGTCGGCCAATCCCGCTTTCCCGCGACCGATTCCGATGGGATCGACGTCCTTCGACGTGGAGGTCCAAGCGTTGACCTGGTCCTGCGTGAGCGCCGACTCGTCGAACGACGCCCCGGCTCCGGTGTCGGCGAACACCACCGTGTCGGCATTCATGGCCTCGATGGCCGACACGTTCTGATGGCGAAGTCCTGCAGTCAACCCGCTGAGAAAACTGACCAGAAGTGCAACCAACAGAACCACGACGGAGATCAGCGCGAAACGACCTCGCGCTGCCCGTAAGTCCCTCATTGCGACAAACACTGTGAATTCCTTTCCTGTGCTTGCCTCTACGCTCTCGCGGATGCAGACTCTTTCCATCGCACCTCGGATCGACATTCCAGCGCTCGAAAGAACCATCCCGGTTTACAACTTTTGATGGATGAACCAGGCCCGAACCTCGCTAAGCTGGGCGAGATGCACCGATCTCCGCTCACGCCTGTCTTCGCCGGCCTACAACTGGGCCTGCATGTCCTTGTCATGGCGCTGGCCGGTGTGGTGTTTCTTCGAGCGCTGATCGACGAATCCGACCTGACCGCAACAATCATCGCGTTGGCCGTGATCTTTGTTGCCGTCTATCTTTTCGGGGTCGCCAAAAGGCTGCGCGGCAACGCTGCCCGCTGGTGGCTGGCCGTGCTGACCCTCGTCTGGATCGCGACGATGGCGGTATCCGCCGACGCCGCCTACCTCGCGTTCGGACTCTTCTTCCTCTATCTCCATATTCTGCGACGCCCCTGGAGTCTTCTCGCCGTCACCGCGGCAACGGCTGTCGCCGTGGTCGGCACCGGCCTGCATCGTGGATGGACGATTGCCGGCGCCGTCGGCCCGATCATCGGCGCTGCCGTAGCGGTTGCAATCGGCCTCGGATATCAAGCGCTGTACCGCGAGGCAGCCGAGCGCGGTCGTCTCATCGACGAGTTGATGAATACTCGTGAAGAATTGGCGTCGACGTCTCGCGATGCCGGAAAATTCGCGGAACGTGAAAGACTCGCCGCCGAGATTCACGACACCGTGGCCCAAGGACTTTCGAGCATCCAGATGCTCCTTCACGCTGCCGAACGCGCCGATCCGGACAGCCCGGCCATCCGTCAGATCAGCCTCGCACGGGAAACTGCCGCGGACAGTCTTGCCGAAACCCGCCAACTCATAGCCGAATTGACGCCCGCGGCCTTGGACGGTCAGTCGCTCGCCGACGCGCTTCGTCGAATCTGCGAACGCGCGAGCAGTCCTGAACTGGAAGCGCGCTCCGTGGTCGAAGGCGAGGCAGTGCGGCTGCCGATGCCCCTCGAAGCAACATTGGTACGCATCGCTCAGGGCGCGGTGTCCAATGTTCTCCGCCATGCCGATGCAACCAGAATGGCTGTGACACTGACCTATTCCGATGACACCGTCAGCCTCGACGTGGTCGACAACGGTCGCGGTTTCGACGTGGCAGTTCTCGAACGTGGCCCGGCGGAATCTTTTGGCCTCAACGCAATTCGCCGGCGCGTCGAACTGCAGGGCGGGACTTTCTCCATCGAGTCCGAGCCGGGACACACGGCCGTCGCAGTGACGTTTCCTCTCGAAGTCGGCGAACCGTGATCCGCCTGCTGCTCGCCGACGATCACGCGATCGTGCGCGCCGGGTTACGAGCGCTGCTCGAAAGCGAAGCCGACATCGAGGTAGTCGGCGAAGCGGGCACCGCCGAGGAAGCCATAGCCTTCTGCGCCACCACGCCGGTCGACCTCGTGCTCATGGACCTGCGATTCGGCCCCGGGAAGACGGGCGTCGACGCCACCCGCGCGGTGTGCGCGCTTCCGAATCCGCCGCACGTACTCGTTGTGACCAACTACGACACGGATGCAGACATCTTGAGCGCTGTCGAGGCCGGGGCCAGCGGGTACCTACTCAAGGACACACCACCGGTCGAGTTGCTGTCAGCCGTCCGCGCCGCTGCGAGCGGGGACAGCGTTCTCTCCCCCGCCATCGCGTCGAAGCTCATGACTCGGGTACGCAAACCCGAAACCAGCCTCAGCCCAAGGGAAATCGAAGTTCTGAAGTTGGTGGCGGCGGGTCGCTCCAACCGAGAGATCGGCAAAGAACTGTTCCTGAGTGAGACCACGGTCAAGTCGCACCTGGTTCACATCTTCGGCAAGTTGGGAGTGAAGTCGCGGACGTCGGCGGTAGCTCGTGCGCGGGAGCTGGGTTCGATATGACATTTGCCCGAATTGTCGAAAGTAGCTGGACAGCAGCAATTTTCGCCTGCGATTCTCTTGTGTTCGAAACTTTGTTCGATTAAACTTTGAGTATGGGCGGTCGGGATGCGTGGCAACTGGATGGCGAGGACCTCAAGGGTGAGGTTCTGGACCTGGTGCGCGCCCGGCACGAGTTGCAGTCGCGGATGGTGTTGTTGATCGTGGAGATGTTTTCCCGGGACGTTCTCGGCGGGAAGGGTTTTCGGGCGATCGCACAGTGGTTGCATGGTTCGACGAATCTGGAGATCGGTGAGTGCAGCCTGCTGGTCGGGTTGGCGCGGTTGTTGATGCTCGAACCTGTTGTCGCGGATGCGTTTCACCGCGGGGATGTTGATGCGTTGAAGGCGCGGCAGGTGGCGTCGTTTTGTCAGCATCCGCCGAAGAACATGACCCTGGCGGATGTGGACAAGGCCCGCGGGATTCTGTTGGGTTTGGCGTCGAAGAACATCGCCGATTGTGATGCGGTGCGGGCGGCGATTCGGCGGATCGAGAAGCAGTACGGCAAGCGTGAGGACGGGGTCCCGGTCGGTGAGGATTCGGAGCGTAACGAGTTCTACGCCTCGAAAGGCTTGTACGGGCGGGTGTCGGTGAAGGGCGACCTGGATGCGGTGAACGGGGCCCGTCTGATCACGTTGCTGTCGAGCCTGTCTGCGCCGACGCCGGAGAATGACGGCGTCAAGGACACCCGTACGCCGGCGCTACGACGTGCGGACGGGTTTTGCGAACTACTGCGGCGGTACGAGCGGGCGGGGTTGGGTCCGATCGAGGGCGGGGTGAAACCGCACATCACGGTGACTGCGTCGGCGAAAGACATGACCGACCTCAAAGCATTGAAGGATATGTTGCCGTCGACTCAGGAACTGGGTTTCGCGTGGACGGATTGGGTGGGCCCGATCAGTATCGACACTGCCCGGATGTTGGCCTGCGATTGCACAGTCACGCGAATTTTGTTGGATGAGAATGGTGTTCCGCTCGACTGCGGTAAGGAAGCGAGAACGGCGACGGTGCCGCAGCGGCGAGCGTTGGCGGTTCGTGATGGCGGGTGTGCGTTTCCCGGGTGCGGAACTCCGTCGGGGTGGTGCGATGCCCATCATATTGTTCACTGGAACGATGGTGGCCCAACAGATCTCGACAACCTGATCTTGTTGTGCGGTCATCACCACCGGACGCTGCACCACACGGAGTGGCGGGTGGAGATCGGCCCGGATCGGAAATCGGTGTTCTATCCACCGATGTCGGTTGATCCGTATCAACAGCCGATCGGCGGGAACAGCCCACCGACAGCGGCGTGAACCGACATAACTGAAAAGGCCAGCGTGTGCACCGGGGAAGAATCATGCCCCGGGGCATACGCTGGCGTTTTCAGCTGCGCTCGATGTCCGTCTTGCGACAGCATCTGTCTCCACTTCGACACGCCGGACCCATAGGGTCGAGGCATGTCTTTCTGCGAACCCGCCCGCGTTGTCACCGTCACGTCCCTGACCCCGCACATGCGGCGAATCAGCATCGAGGCAGAAGGCGACTGGCACTGGCCGACCGGCGGACAAGGCGACGAGCGCATCGACCTCGCGTTCCCGAAACCCGGTGAAACAGAAGCAGAATACGACTACTTCAACAATCCCGACTACGGCAAGACCGATCTCGGAACCGAGCCACCGTGGCGGCACTACACCGTGCGCAAGGTGCACGACGGCGGCCGACGTCTGGACATCGACTTCGTCGTGCACCCTGGCGGTATTGCAGCGGATTGGGCCCTGCGGGCCGAACCAGGTCACCTACTAGGCGTCTTCTGGTCGGACAGTTCGCGGTCCCACTACCAAGCACCGGCGGGTCCTCGCTGGCAGCTGCTGGTCGCAGACGCCACGGGTCTCCCCGGACTGGGCAGGATTGTCGAAGAACTTCGTGAAGGCGATGTCGCACAGGCGATCATCGAGGTCGAAACCGAAGAGGATCGACAGGAATTTGTCACTCGCGGCGACGTCACGTACACGTGGCTCGTGGGGAGTGGCCTCGGAAAGGCGCCGAGCGCACTGTTCGAGGCTGTGGAGAAGGTCGAGTTTCCCGAATCCGAATCGGCCGACATCTACGCGTGGGTGGCATGCGAAAGCGCAACAAGCCGTCGCATTCGTAAGCATCTGAGGGAAGTTCGAGGAATTGCTCGCGACAAGCACAATGTTGTCGGGTACTGGCGAGAGGGCGCCGACGGCCACGTTTCCGGCATGAACAGCGAGGAAGTCACCGTCGGCGCCTGAGCGCCGTGATCACTCTGCCGGCAGCGTGGCGGTAGATTCTGCGTGAGCCTGCTGCGCGTCAGCCGGCTTTTCCGCCAGCATCTCGAACAGTGCTCGGCGTGCCTCGGCGAGAATTGCCTCGGCCTTGGCTACCTGCTCGGCGGTCCCACCTGCGGCTACCGCGACAGCGGCACCTCGGAGTAGGCCCATCGCGGGACGGAGCGCTGCGCCGGCTTCACCGAAGTGAGGCCGACCGTGTCCGCGCTGGTCAAGTCGACCGCGCCGGCCTTCGGGGCGTCCTTCTGCTCGGTCTTCGAAGCGACCCTCGGGTCGCTCGCCCTCGAATCCTCGACGGAAACCGTGTCCACGATGCGGGCCTCGGCGGCCATGCTCGCGACGTTCTTGCATTTCTGGGTTGTTGTGTGGGGCGTACATGTTGTCCTCCTGGACTGTCTGTGTTTGTTTGACGTATCGACGATATATCGACAATAGATCGAACGCAAGAGTTCGTAGAATAATTCCCGCACCCTCGTCCGGATACGCTGAAGCCGTGAACACGGATCTACAAGCCCAGGCCGCGGACGCCCTACGCCGCCTCGCACTCGACGAATCCCTGAAAGAACGCACCATGGCGGACGCTGCGACGGCAGCACTCGCACGGAAAGTCGCCGCTCGCTACATCGGCGGCGAAACCATCGACGACGCTTTCGACCGACTCCCCTCGATCTTCGCGCGAGGACACAAGGCGAGCATCGAATACACCGGGGAAAGCGTCCGGGATCCCGAACTCGCGAACGCCGAAACCGATGTGTTCGTGGAATTGGCGGAACGGATCGGAACGTCGGGCGTCGACAGCACCGTGTCGTTCGACCTCTCGCACATCGGCTTGGTGATCGATCCAGAGCAGTGCTTTCGCAATGTCGTGCGCCTGGCCGAGACCACTGAACGCGCCGGTGCTGAGCTGATCATCTCCGCCGAAGCGTCCGACCGCACCGACCTGGTCCTCGACATGCACGCGCGACTGGCCGAGCGGTTCACTCACGTGGGGATCACCGTTCAGGCCCGACTGCACCGCACGGCAAAGGATCTCACCGCTCTGCTGGACCGACCCGGTCGCATCCGTCTCGTAAAGGGCGCCTTCCTCGAAGCCGAGTCCGTCGCCTACCCACGCGGTAGTGCCGAACTGCGCAGCGCGTATCTCGACTACGCAGCCCGAATCGTCGACTCGGGTCACCAGGTCTCCATCGCGACACATGACCGCGACATCCTCGAAGCACTACGCGCCGAACATGATTCGAAGCTCAGAGGCGAGCACGTCGAGTTCGAGATGCTGCTCGGCCTCGGCACCGAGCAACTGGACGCACTCCGAGGAGCGGGCTTCACCACACGCGAATACGTCATCTTCGGAACACAGTGGTGGCTGTACGTACTCAATCGCATCGCCGAAGAACCGGAGCGTGTCTACACCGCGCTCATCGACGCTGCGCTCATCAGCACTGCAAACTAGATCTCCAACAACAGAAGTGGGACCGCACTCGAATCGAGTGCAGCCCCACTTGTGTCAGTTTCTAGCTCTCCAGAAACGCCTTGATGCGCGCCAGGGTGGTTTCCATTCCGGTCTGCATCAGCTGATCTCGACCCCGACCGAGTAGGCCGCTACCCGACATCATGCGCACGTAAAGCGCTGGCGTCGCATAGATCTCACGAGTCTCGGTAAGCACGGTGCCCGTTCCCGAAGGCTCGAGCACATAGGTCCACCGCGCTTTCGGCTCGTCCGATTCGAAGGAGAACCTCCGGCAGTCGACCACGTCGACCACCGTGCAGTGCGTGCTCCACCGAATCAGACCATGCTTGTTGGTGCCCTTGAACTTTGCACCCACAGTGCCCGGAGTTCCGGAAGTCCATGTTCCACCGGTATTTTCAGGACTGAAGCGACCCATACCTTCGATGTCGCTGACAACCTTCCACACCGATACCGGCGTTGCCTCGATGTACGCGCTGGCGGTTTCCACCCGTTACCGGCCCGGAACCCAGGACATGATCTTGATGGCGTGAGGCATGAGCTTTGCCCACACCTTGGCCGGAAGTCCGCGCGGTCCACCGAGATTCATGACGCGAGTGGTGGCAACGGTCTGCGGTTCGGTGTACTTGATCAGCCCCTCGGCGCCGTGACGACGACCGACGCCCGAGACACCCATACCGCCCATCGGTGCTGCGGTGCTGCCCCAGGTCGGTGCGTAACCCTCGTCGACGTTGACGGTGCCGGCGTGGATGCGCGCTGCGATGGCTTCACCGGCAGCCTTGCTTCCCGCCCACACACTGGCGTTGAGGCCGTACTCGGTGTCGTTGGCCGCAGCGATGGCCTCTTCGACGTCCTTGACGGGGTAGATCGAGACGAGCGGCCCGAAGGTCTCGTCGCGGTAGCACTCGGCGTCTTCGGGAACCCCGGTGAGCAGGGTGGGCTCGTAGAACAGCGGTCCGATGTCCGGCCGAGCCTTGCCACCGGCAATGACGGTGGCGCCCTTGACCACTGCGTCGTCGACATGAGCGGAGATTGCCTTGACCTGCGCCTCGGAGACGAGGCTGCCCATCTCGATTCCGAATTCGTATCCGGCGGCGAGGTTCATCTTCTTGACGCGGTCACCGAACATGCGGATGAACTCGGGTGCGATGGACTCTTCGACGTAGATGCGCTCGATGGAGATGCACAGCTGACCGGAGTTGGAGAAGCACGCACGCACAGCGGCGTCGGTGACCTCGCGCAGGTCTGCGCCGGCCGCGACGATCATCGGGTTCTTGCCACCGAGTTCGGCGGAGAAGCCGATCAGTCGACGGCCGGCCTGCTCGGCGAGGAGCTGACCGGTCGCGGTGGAACCGGTGAACATGAGGTAGTCGGTGTTCTCAACCAGGGCGGTGCCGACGACGGAGCCCGGCCCGGGAACCACGGCGAAGAGGTCGCGAGGCAGACCCGCCTTGTAGAGCAGTTCGACGCAGGCGAGCGCGCAGTACGGCGTCTGGCTGTCCGGCTTGAGGACAACGGCGTTACCGGCGAGCAGCGCGGCGATGGCGTCGGACACGGCCAGCGTCATCGGGTAGTTCCACGGCGAGATGACGCCGACTACGCCCTTGGGCTGGTAGCGGACGACGGTCTTCGTCAGGCCCGGGAGCATGCCGGAGACGCGACGCGGACGCAGCAGCTTCGGAGCCACACGTGCGTAGTGCCGCGACGTCATCGAGATGTCGAGGACTTCTTCCTGAGCTGCGGTACGCGACTTTCCGGTCTCGGCCTGAGCCATGTCCATGAGGGCGTCGCGGTTCTCGAGGATGAGATCGCGGTAGCGGTGGAAGACGGCAGCGCGGTCGAGGACGGAGCGCTTGGCCCATTCCTTCTGGGCGACGCGGGCACGGGCGATGGCCGCAAGTGCGTCGTCGGCGGTGCCGACGGGGATGGTCGCCAGCTCCTTGCCGGTGAACACCTCGGTGATGGACTTCGTCGGGCGATCGGCAACATTGTCGATGGCGATCAGATCGGCGAGCCGCGAGAAGGTCGCAGCGGACGGAGCAGGCATTTCAGTACCCCTACTGGTGAGTAGTTCTTGGAGTTACACACAACTTACCCCGTCGGTGGTACCGATCACAGTGCCGAATCAGACAGAGTCAACCAATACTGCCTCTTTCGGACGTTTTGCGATCAACAACGACATGACTGCAGCGATCGCGCAGAGCGCGCCGGCCACCAAGAAGGCAGCGTCGTACGAGCCGATCTGATCACGAACGAGACCGGCCAAGAAGGCCACCAGACCCGCACCGATCTGGTGCGATGCCAGCACCCAACCGAACACGATGGGGGCGTCGGCGCCGAAGTGTTGACGGCACAGCGCGACGGTCGGCGGAACCGTCGCCACCCAATCGAGCCCGTAGAAGATGACAAACGCGATCATCGGCGGATTCACGGTGTTGGCGAGCAACAACGGCAGGAAGAGCAGCGAGATTCCGCGGAACAGGTAGTAGATGCCGAGAAGTTTTCGCGAGTCCATGCGGTCGGTGAACCAACCCGAAGCGATGGTGCCGACCATGTCGAGGATTCCGATCAACGCCAACAGGGACGCGGCAGTCGTGATCGGCATTCCGTGGTCGTGCGACGCCGGGACGAAGTGCGTGCCGATCAGGCCGTTGGTGCTCGCGCCGCAGATCGCGAAGGTACCGGCGAGAAGCCAGAACACCTTGGTCTTCGACGCCATCACCAGCACCGAGATCGCCCGGCCTCCGGCACCGCCGCGCTGGTAGACAGGCTTGGCTGGTGGGGCGTAATCGGCGGGCGCGCCGTAAGGCGTCGTACCCACGTCTGACGGATAGTTACGCAGGAACAGCAGAACGAACGGCACAACGGCCAGTGCGGCAAACGAAACTGTGAAGGCGACGCTCTTCCAGTCGTACGTTTCGGCGATCTTCGCCAGGACCGGAAGGAACACCAGCTGACCGGCAGCACCACCGGCCGTCAGGATGCCGGTCACGAGACCACGCTTCTCGACGAACCAGCGATCGACGACGGTGGCGACAAACGCCAGCGCCATCGAACCGGTACCGAGACCGACGAAGACACCCCACAGCAGAATGAGCTGCCAACTCGAGGTCATGAAGATGGTGAGACCACTGCCGAGCGAGATGAGCGCCAACGCCGAGGTGACGACCGCCCGGATACCGAACCTCTCCATCAAGGCAGCAGCGAACGGCGAGGTCAACCCGTACAGAATCAGGTTGACCGAGACGGCCGCCGAGATGCTGGCGCGCGACCACCCGAAATCCTCGTGCAGCGGATCGATCAGCACCGATGGGGCAGCGCGGAAGCTCGCCGCACCGACCAACGCCAGGAATGCCACGATCGCGACGGACCAGGCGCGGTGAAAGCGCGGCGGGCTCACCTGCTGTTGGCCTGATTCGGGGAGAGCGGTCTCAGAAGTCACAGAGAGAATTCTGCAGTTCGGATTCGATCGAGAACAGTGGCCAGATTGCCAATATATGAAAGAATCAAGCCATGTCTGGTCCGCATCGCGTCGTCGTACTGGCTCTGAATGGAGTCATCCCCTTCGAACTCGGCATCCCGGCGCGCATCTTCGGACGTGCCCTCGACGTCGAGGATCGGCCGCTGTACGAGATCCTGACGTGCACCGTCGACGGCAATCCCGTGCAGACCGACGCAGACTTCAGCATCTCGGTCGACCACGGGAGCGAGTTGCTCGCCACCGCCGACACCGTCGTCATCCCCGCGTCGTACGAGTTGGGTCCGGCCTACGAAGACGGTTACCTCTCCCCCGAGTTGGCCGCAGCTTTCCAACACATCCGGCCGGGCACTCGGCTGGTCTCGATCTGCACCGGGTCGTACATCCTCGCCGCGGCGGGTCTGCTCGACGGACTCCGCGCCACGACGCACTGGCGCAACACCGACCATTTCCAGCGTGTCTATCCCAAGGTGAACGTGGATCCGGACGTGCTGTTCGTCGACGAAGGCCACATCCTGACCTCGGCCGGGGTGGCGTCGGGAGTCGACCTCTGCCTGCATATCGTCAGGCGTGACCACGGCATGGAAGTGGCGAACACCGTCGCGAGGCGTTGCGTCGTACCGCCGTGGCGCGACGGTGGCCAAGCTCAGTACATCCGACGCCCCCTGGCCGACAAGCCTTCGGAATCGACTGCCGACGCTCGGCACTGGGCCCTCGAACATCTCGACGACCCGATCACCCTGGCGGACCTGGCGACGCGCGCCAACATGAGCGTCCGCACGTTCAGCCGTCGATTCCGCGACGAAGTCGGAACCACACCGAACCGCTGGTTGACCAGCAGACGCGTCGATCGGGCGCGGGAACTACTGGAGGAATCCGATCTGTCGATCGATGCAATTGCAGCTCGAACCGGCTTCGGGACCGCGACATCGATGCGTCAACACATGAACGAGGCGCTCGGCGTTTCACCGAGCGCCTACCGACGCACGTTCAAGGCACCGGCGTAAGCGGCAGTACCAGGCACTATCCTGGAGGCCATGGCCGAACAGACTCGCCCGAACTTTCCCCAGTACTGCGGATACCTCCTGGGGAAGACGCTCCCCGACCGGTACCAGGACTGGGTGCGGAACGATCTGGTCGGACCGGGTGCGCAGGCTCGCTACATCATTCGTTTCACCGTGCCGGCGACGCTGATTCTTCTGCTGTTCCTGTTGATTCCGGGACCGATCTGGATTCCCTTGGCCATGATGGCTTTGCTGCTCATCCCGCTCGCGTACTTCGTCGTGGCGCTCGGGACCATCTACCGCCGTCACCGCCTGCTGAGCCACGGACTCGATCCCGAATTGCTCGACGAGAAGGCCCAGCGCCGTGCCGATCGCACTCGCGAGGACTACGAGAAGCGGCACGGTCGCTGAGCACCCCTCAGCGGAACATCGTCACTGCGGCCTTGGCGAGGACCTTCGGATCCTTCTCGTAGTGATGCATCTTGGTGAGCTTGTCTTCCGGAATCCCCAGGAACTTGTAGACGGCTACCTGAGCACAGCGCACCGAGTACTGCTCGGTGAACACCATGTCGAACGGCAGCTCCGCGAACTGACTGATGAACGCCAGGTTCTTGGAGTGCTTCGGCACCACCAGCGGCCGGTCGCCGACGGCGCGCCGATTGAACAGCGCACTGGCGTAAGGCATATGGCTGGGTATCGAATTCACGACGCTGTCCATAATCTCTTGTCGACGCGCGGCGAGCGCACCGCTCTCGTCGAGCGCCTCGAGGTGTCCGAGCGTCTCTTCCAGCATTTCCCGCCCGGTCATCTCGATGAACGGCTTCTTCACGTAGTCGCCGTCCTTGCGCGGGAACAGACAGTAACCCCAGAAGACTCCTTCGTTCTCCTTCTGCGCGTGGTAGTGCGGCTGATGGTGGACCACGATCGACAGAAGCACGTTCGAGTCCACGAATGTGTTGAGCGCATTTCCGGGGAGCTGCTTGGTGATTCGGGAAATCTCGTTGATGAGCTCGTGTGACGAAGTGGTGACGGTGAAGCTGGTCCACTCACTCTGCGCCCGGTCCCCGAAGAACTTGTCGGGATTCCCGAGATCGTAGAAATGCTCGGTGGCCTGCTTCCACAGCAGCGCACTCGGTGCGTATCTCATGTCTTCGACGATCGGGGTGTCGAGATCGCCGATCGACGAACTGTCGGTGATGCTGCCGTTGGTGTCGAAGACGAAATCGCCTTCCGCCACGTCGATTCGGCCCTTCTCACCGGTGCGGACGTTTTCGTAATCGAGTCCCGTCACGATGATCTCGTCTCGTAGCGGGGTGTCCTTGAACACGAACTCCGTGATCTTCAGTTCGTTGACGAACTTCACGCCCTTGCCTTCGAGGAAGGCCCGCATCGGCAAGATGATGCTCTCGTACTGGTTGTACGGGGATCTGGTGACACCGGCAAGAGTTTGAATCCGACTGAACTCGAGAATCATTCGGTTCATGTACCGGCGCAGCTCCATCGCCGAACTCACCCGCTTGAAAGCAAATGTGGTCTCCCACATGTACCAGAAGTTGGTGGTGAAGAAGTGCGGAGTGTCCTCGAACCACTGCTCGATACTGATGTCGTCGAGTTTTGCCTCGTCCGACTCCGGCATCGTCATCAGCTTCGTCAACAAGTACCGATCCTTGTTGTCGAATTGCATGTGCTTGTAGTCGTTTTCACCCTTGTTGCGAATGCCGTCGCGATCGATCAATCGTGCGACGTCGTGCGTTGGATGCGCGTGGTCGAAATCGAGAATGTCATCCGTCACCGATTTTCCCGGGTTGTCCAGCGACGGAACCACACTCAGCACGTCCCAGAGGTTCTCATAGGTCTCCTCGTTGAGCATGCGACCGCCACGATTGACGAAGCCCGCGTCGTTGCCCAGCTCGCGATGACCGTACTGGTGCTGGAAGGTAGCGGCAGATTCGCCGTCGTTCGCTCCATGCATGTCCAGCCCCATGATGGTGATGTCCTCACCGCTCCACTCACCGTCTCGAATCAAATAGACGGCAGCCGAGAGGTTTCCGATGCCGGCACCGATCATGTAGGCCTTGTGAGACAGCTTGGAAGACATTGGGTTTCGTTCCTTACTCGAGTCGCGGTACGGATACCTTCCAAGCATGGACCCCTTTGCCCGCTGGCGCATCACCCGAACCGGATGACGTCCGTCACGGTCGCTGAAGGCGCACCAGATCCAGTGCAAAACGCGCGTAGTCGCGTGCAATTTCCTCGGGCGTTTGTGGTCCGCTCGGCCGATACCATTGCGCGACAGAGACACACATCACGACTATTGCACGCGCGGCCTGTCGCGGCCGATCCGTCCCGAACACACCGGCAGCGATTCCGTCGTCGACCTGCTTCGTCATCAACCATTGCTGGTAGTTGCGTGATTCCGTGATGCGCAACCTGTTCTCGGCTGTGAGACTGCGCATTTCGCTGGCACCGAGAAATCCTTGATCACGCCGATAGATATGGAACAAGGTCACACATTCGACGAGGAAAGCCAGCCTTTCGGAGGGACTTTCGCCCTCGTCGATAGCCGCCAACGATCTCGTGTTCAGTTCAGCCATGGTGAGGTCGAGAATTTCGGCCAACATCTGTTGCTTGCTGGAATAGTGGTGATACAGACCCGGAACACTCATCTGCGCACGTTTGGCGATCTCACGCATCGCAGCACCGTGATATCCGGTCTTCACCATCTCCGCGAGCGCGGCCGCCAACACCGGATCGAACGAACTCGGGCCGAACCTTCGCCACTCGTTCGGGCGAAAATGTGCGTTCGGGTCGGCGTCGTCGCCTCCCCATCGTGGCTGTTCTGGCGGACGCACTATCGCAGCCGGGAGCAGAGCGTCGAAACGCACTCCGAGAATCCCGCCGATTGCCGCCAACCGGTCGACGCTGACTCTGGTCTTTCCGGTCTCGACAGCGCTGAGGGTAGCCGGGCTGACATCGAGACGCCTGGCCAATTCACGCAGCGAGAGCCCGCTGTGACGCCGCGCTTGCCGGATCGACGCTCCGATCAGGACGGCATTCTCGAATTCGGTCACAGTGTTCAGTATTCCCGAACATTGGATTTCCAACAATGCGATGACCACGGCAATCGATGAACCTGTTGACTACTGATTATCGGCCTGAACATGATGTGGATCACAAAGACCCAGGTCCGCCCGAGCGATCGTTCGGTGTCGGTAGCGAGAGGATCGAATCACCATGACCGAGGCGCCATATCTTGGAGAACTCCTGCGCGACGCACCCAGCAACTGGGGCAAGTGGGGAGAGTCCGACGAGGTCGGTTCACTGAACTACCTCGACGCCGGACAGGTGCTTCGTGGCGTCGGAACCATCAAGCAGGGTTCCGTGTTCACGCTTCAACGGCTCATCGGCGACCCCAAGGGTGATCCGGTCTGGCCGGGCCGGAGCCCCGCCGAGCGCACACAGATCTTCGACGAGAGCAGCTGGGACGGCGACGACGCACCCAACTTCCCCGGCGGCCTGCATTACGCGGACGACAAGATCGACGCGTTCCTGCAGGGCTCGACGCAGTACGACGCACTCGGCCATGTCTGGTACGACGGCGCCCTGTGGAACGGATACTCCGCTGACACCACTGTCGGCGGCCTCGAGAAGGCCAGCGTCGAACCGATTGCCGACCGTGGCGTCGTCGGACGCGCAGTACTTCTCGACATGGCGAAGTTCCGCGGCAAGGAAAACCTCGACAAGGCCGAAACATTCACGCACCATGATCTTTTGGCCTGTGCCGAAGCGCAGGGCGTCACCATCGAGAAGCGTGACATCCTCGTCATCCGCACCAACTTCCTCAAGCTGTTCTTCGACCAGGGCGAAGCCTTCTACGAGGGCTTCTGCGAGCCCGGCTTGATCTACAGCCCCGAACTCGTGCAGTGGTTCCAGGACATGGAGATCCCCAACCTTGTCACTGACACCATTGCCAACGAGGTCACCACCGACCCCGAAAACGGTGTGGCACTGGTTCTCCACAACGCATTGATGCGCAACCTCGGAGTGGTATTCACCGAGATCTGCGATCTGGAGAAGTTGGCCGCGGACTGCGCGGCCGACGGCCAGTACACGTTCCTGTACGTCGCCGCACCACTCAAGGTTGCCAAGGCCAGCGGCTCTCCCGTGAATCCGGTTGCCATCAAATGACATACGAAGATCGCCCTTGGTTGGCGTTGTACCGCAACGACGTTCCCCCCGACATCGACGTCGAACACCCCACGATGCTCGAAATGTTGGCAGCGGCGGTCCGCTCTGATCCGGACGCCACGGCTGTGAAGTACTTCGACGGTCAACTCAGTTTCGCCGAACTGGATCAGCAGAGTGACGCCCTGGCCCGAGCACTCCGAGCCGGTGGACTGGTGAAGGGTGACCGCGTCGCTCTGTTCCTTCAGAACGTTCCGCAGTTCGTGCTTGCGCTCGCCGGAATCTGGAAAGCCGGCGGCGTCGCAGTCTCGATCAATCCCATGAGCCGTGAACGAGAACTGGGATACCAACTCGAAGATTCCGGAGCAGCGGTTCTGATCGCTCTCGAGGGGCTCTACGAGTCCGTCGGCCGCAATGTCGTCTCCGACTCGCCGGTCAGGCGAGTCATCACCACCTCGGAACTCGAGTACCAAAGCCGCAACGATCCGAGGATTTTCGACGGAATCGTGAAGAAGGACCTCGGTACCGACGATCTTGCGACGCTGATCGACCAGCATCGTCTCGGCGATCCGATCACTACCGACGCTGCACCGGAAGACATTGCGGTACTGACCTATACGTCGGGAACCACAGGTCCGCCGAAGGGAGCGATGACCTCTCACGCGAACATGACCTTCAACGCCCAGGTCTACCGTGACTGGCTGGGGCTCACCCCGAAAGACACGGTTCTCGGCGTCGCACCGCTCTTCCACATCACGGGGTTGATCGGTCACATCGCGGTGTCCGTCCTGGCGAGAATGCCGCTGGTGCTGGCCTATCGCTTCCAGCCCGAGGTGATGCTCGACGCGATTCGTGAGCACCGCCCGACATTCACAGTCGGCGCCATCACTGCGTTCACCGCACTGCTCAACACTCCGGGTTGCGCGCCGGAAGACTTCACCTCCATGCGGTTGCTGTATTCCGGCGGCGCACCCATCTCGCCGACAGCCGCCGAAGCAGTCCGCGCCATGACCGGTGCTGCGCTGCACAACATCTACGGGCTGACCGAGACCACGTCGCCCACTCACGCCGTTCCCGTCGGGGCAGATACCCCCGTCGACCCCACATCCGGAGCACTGTCCGTCGGCGTTCCAGTACCCAACACCGTGGTCCGCATCGAAGACGAGGGCGGTGCGGTCCTGCCGATCGGAGAGATCGGCGAACTGGTCGTCCGAGGTCCACAGGTGGTGCGCGGTTACTGGAACAAGCCGGAGGAGAGTGCGTCGGCCATTCGCGACGGGTGGTTCCACACCGGCGACGTCGGTTTCATGGACGAAGCCGGCTGGTTCTACGTCGTCGACCGTAAGAAGGACATGATCATCGCGTCCGGCTACAAGGTGTGGCCACGCGAGGTCGAGGACGTTCTTGCCGAGCATCCCGCAGTCCGTGAGGCGGCAGTCGTCGGGATCGCCGACGAATACCGCGGTGAGACGGTGAAGGCGTTTGTCAGCCTCGTCGCGGGGGCGTCCGTCACCCCGGAAGATCTGATCGATCACTGCAAGCAGCGGATGGCGGCGTACAAGTACCCACGCTCCGTGGTGCTGGTGGAGGAACTGCCCAAGACCGTCACCGGCAAGATACTGCGACGGGAACTGCGCACGATCTCTTGATCGCGGGGCAGCGGGCGGACTTCGCGGTCCGCCTGCTGTCTGATCGCGCACAGTTTCCGGTCGACCGCGCCATTGGGGTAATGGAACAGTAATATGTGCTGAGTACCCACGGACAAACGGGAGACATCAGTGAGCAAGTTCGGACGTAAGAAGCAGCCCACGCCCAAGAGCTACCAGTGGCTGGCCATGACCCTCATCGCTTTGTCGCTCTCCGTGTCGATCGGGATTGCCGCCAAACCCTCCTGAGCTCTGCGAATCCGAAACTTGTAACCCCGCGTCCATCTGCACATGGGCAAATAGGTGCAATTCGGACGCTTAGCTGTTCTAACTTTCCTTCCGTCGTGTCACCTCGGCACCGACGGAGAGGATCAACTCACCATGCGAAGCTCACGCTTCGGCGTGCTGGCCGCTGCCGGCGCTGTCGGACTAGTGCTTGTCACCAGCAGCGTCCAGTCCATCGCCACGGCGTCACCGTTCGGTTCGCTCGACGCCGGTTCGAGCTCCGGTTCGACAGAGATACCAACCGTCAGCGACGGCGGCTTCACGTCCAAGACGCCCTACACTCCCGGCCAGCGCATCGCCGACTATCAGGCGCCGCCGACGGGATACTCCCCCGTGTACACGGAAAGTGTTGCGCGCCATGGTTCCAGAGCACTGTCGAGCCTGAAGTACGACGACCTGAGCCTGCAGCTGTGGGAAATCGCCGAAGCCGAGAACGCATTGACTCCCGTCGGCAAGGAATTCGGCCCGGCCCTCCGTGATCTCATGGCCGCCAACAAGAAGCTGGGGTACGGCAACCTCAGCGGACGCGGGATCACCGAACACAGACAGCTCGGCGCGCGGGTCACTGAACGCCTCCCCCAACTGTTCGACGCCATCGCAGCGCAACAGGGCACCATCACCTTGACCTCGTCGGGTGTGGACCGTGCCGTGGACAGCGCCGAGAACTTCGCGCAAGGGCTGACCGGTGCGTTTCCAGCCGTCGCCGGCGATGTTGCACCGGTGACCACGGATGCCGACCTTCTCTACTTCCACGACTCGGATGCAAACGCCGACTACAAGGACTACGAAGAGTCCGATCCTCGACTGAAAGCCGTCGACGACCAGATCGCCGATCTTCCCCGCACCCGCGAGGTCTCGCGGCACATGATGCTCAGGCTCTACTCGGAGGACTTCGTGAACCGGCTGAGTGCGGGCGAGTTCTCACTCGTCGACCGTGGCAAGGGTTCCAGCACGATCGACAACGAAGTCGACGCCGCGTACATGCTGTACAACACGTACATCATCACTCCGGGCATGGCCGAAGAAGGCAAGTGGAATTTCGAGCGGTTCATCGAACCTGCTGACGCGCAGTGGCTCGCATACACGAACGATGCCGAGGACTTCTACGCCAAGGGCCCGGGCTTCACCGGTGAAGACGTCACCTACCGGATGGCAACTGTCCTGCGCGACGAGTTCCTGCGCGGCCTGCAGAAACATACCGGCGACGACGCCGTCCCGGGAGCGGATTTCCGGTTTGCACACGCAGAAACGATCATCCCCTTCGCAGCACTCTTGAAACTGCCGGGAAGCACCGTCTCGCAGGCGGAGGGCGACCTCTACACCTATGCGAACAACCCCTGGCGCGGATCACAGGTCAGCCCGATGGCTGCGAACGTGCAGTGGGACGTCTACGCCGGACCGGAGGGTAAGCGTCTGGTCCGAATGCTCTACAACGAGCGCGAGACAGCATTTGCTGCCCCGTGCGCTCCGGTGAGCGCCGGGAGTTTCTTCTACACGCCGGACGAACTGGCCCGCTGCCTGCCGGAGATTTCACCGGCAGCCTGAGATCCGGCAACTCGGGATCCAGCCAGCGGTCGACGAGGGCGCGCCCATACCTGGTGCAATGCCAGCATGCGCGCCTTCTCGTCGTCTTCCATCAACAAGGCGTCGCAGATCCTCACGATAACCGGAGCCGAAACACCAACGGACGTACCCTGTTCCAGCCGCTGATAGTGATTGAAGCTGATGTCGGCAATCTGCGCGACATCGCGCCGACTGAGGCCGTGCATTCGGCGAGCACCCTCGCAGCGCATGCCGACCTTTTCGGGCGCAAGACTGTTTCGTTTTTCGACGAGCATCTGGCTCATCAACTGACGCGCGCTCGACCCGTTCACGTCGCCACCTTTTCCATCCCTGAAATATGCTTTCACCTAACATGTTTCAGAATATGGGATGGGGCGGACCCGGCGGTATCTCCGAGATGACAGATAATCACGCGATACCGCCAACCCTGTGCCCGTCCAGGCCGCGACGACGAGGCTCAAGATCAGGCTATGAACCTGCCGATCGTCGGATTCGACTGGCAGATGGGACTACTGCCCCAGTTGATCGAACCGAACGCCGTCGCAACGACATTGCCGACGCCGGTGTTCACCGTCGCGGACAGGTACGGATAAGTACCGACCAGGTCGACGATTCCGGACTTGCCCGTGTCGGTGTTGACCCACGCAACGGTCACCTGACCCGCCGCCGGGATGGGTGCAGCGGCCGGGAACGAATCGAAGCGAATGTCACCCTTGGCGATGGGCGGATTGGATTCTGGCCCGGACTGGCCGGTGAGTCCGGTCAACGAGGCCAGCGACCCCTGATTCGGACACCCGATAGTGACGGCGGCGCCGCCGAAAGGGTGGGGCGGATCAGCCGAGGCGACTCCGGCGAACATGACGCTCGCGGCAATCGGTAGTCCGATGGCCGCAAAAACCCCGGCCGTGCGTGTGACGCTCATAGCTGCTCCTCGGGTCGACAACACTTTCCGGATACCCCTGGTACAACGCCCGAAACGAAGGCAAGACGACTATTCACACCCCCTAGACAACGCGTGTTGTCAGAACTACAGTCGGTGGTGCAGCTCACACCTATCTCTGCCGCGTGCAGACCAGTCCCAGGGAGTGTTCAGATGAAGCGCTACGACCTCCGCAGTCGCACGGATCAACTCGATCCCGAAACCGATTACGAAGAGATGTCGCGCATTCTCGCGGCGCAAGAGTTTCCCTGGGACATCAATCAGGCGCTCAGCTTCGCACTGTTTCGTACATACGCTGTCCCCTCGATCGGCAAGCTCCTCTTCTCCACGGGCGAGTTCACCGACAAGGTTCAGAAGCGCTACGACGACACCAGCCTGATCCTCGACGCCATCCTCGAGCACGGCCTCCGCAGCACCGAAGGCCGCAAGAGCGTGCGTCGAATGAATCAGATGCACGGCTCGTACGACATCTCCAACGACGACATGCTCTATGTCCTGGCCACCTTCGTCGTCACGCCGGTCAGATGGCTCGACGAGTACGGCTGGCGGAAGATGACCGACAACGAGATCGTCGGGTCGACGAATTATTACCGCCACCTGGGTCGGTACATGAACATCAAAAACACTCCTGACACCTACGAGGGCTTCGTCAAACTTCTCGACGACTATGAGCGCGAACACTTTTCATTCGATCCCGGCGCCCGAGCCGTCGCTGATTCCACCCTCGACCTGATGTGCACCTTCCCGCCCAACAACCTGGCACCGAAGGCTCTGGTCAAGGGATTCGCCTTCGCTCTCATGGACGATCACCTACTCGACGCCTTCCACTACAGGCACCCGAGCACTGCGATGCGCGTCGTCTCACGCGGTGCGCTGAAGGTCCGCGCGCGCCTGCTACGGTTCTTCCCCGTGCGTACGAAGCGGAAATTCGCCCGCGAACTGCCCAACATCCGCAGCTACCCGAACGGTTACAAGGTCGAAGACCTCGGCACCTTCCCCACGGGATGCCCGGTCAAGCACCTGCAGGCAGACCAGCAGGCCCAAGCGTAAGCACCTGGGATACTTGCACGGTGGCGCAACCCTGGATGCTCGAGGATCTCGAACCGTGGCGCGACACCCCCCATGCCTGGCGATACTTGCGAACCGACGACCTATTGGGCCAGTCCCGAAATGTTGGACCTTCCCGCCGAGGTGTGCTGCGAAATCGATGCACGCATCGCGACCGTGACAATCGACGGCCGCACTGAGCACATAGCCCATCTCGGAAACGGATTTACGACACTGATCGGCGACGATGTCGGAGCCGTCGGCAAGACGCGGTTGAGAGGCTGCCTGGTGTGGGATCGCTACCTCTGGACTCGATACCGCACTCAGCCCACCGGGCGCGTGCGGGTGAAAGAGCGGCCCGGCCACCTCGTTCAACACGAAACACTCTTGACGACAATTGATCCCGGTCTCTTCAACGTCGTCTTCGACGGGCCGACGGTGTACTGCGAGACGAATTGGGTACCTACCGATTTCGGCGTCCGCTGGAACACGCTGGTAGTCGAACTCGAGACTTGGAAGTGATCGGGCGTCAGTGCCAATACGGCGGATCGATATCCGGGTCGTCGAGCACGGCGTCGATCCGCGAATCAGCCACAATTCGAATGATGGCCTCCTCGGGGGCCGCAATGGTCGCGAAATGTGGATCGACATCATTGGTTATGCACCAGGAATGATCAGCCGGCCAGATGAAGGCCGGATCAGGGGAAGAACCCCACGGCCAACGAGCTGAGTTTTCCACGCTCCAATCGGCGTAGTCGGCAAGCGTTCCACGAAAGAGCCAGTAGTCACGATTGGGGATCTCGAACCGCGGAACGTCATCACCGACTGCCGACCCCCACCCGGTCCACATGCAGAAATAGCACTCGTCGGGTGTGGTTGTGTAACTGGACAACACATCCAGGGCGAAGCCGATCAGCACTTTCTCTTCCGGCCCGGTTTGATCGAAGTCGACATCATTGGATTTCTGACCGGGAAAGCTCGGATCGGGGATGAACCGTAAGCGCGCATACTTCGGAAATCCGATCGGGCCGCGCCCCGCCAACTGATACCAAGGAAGATCCTGATCGACCAGCCAATCGGTAGCCGCCAGATCTGTGCACAATGTCAGGCCCGTGCTGGGCTGATCCGTAATTCTCATGCCTGGGAAAGGGAAGAGCCTCGACCCGCGCGACGCAGGGTGATCAATTCATGGTTCGTCTCGGCGTCGTGTCGACGCCCCTCTTCTTCGAACTCCATCAGCGCATAGAACCTGCGGGCGCGATCGTTGAGCGTGTAGACCTCCAGTGTCACCTCGCCGTGCATGGTTGTGGCGTGTTCGACCAACGCCCGCCCGACGCCCAACCCTTGTGACGCCGGCGCGACGAACAGTCCCCCGATTTCGGAGCCGATCATTCCCAACAGTCCAACGACAGCGGAGTTGTGCTCAGCGACCCAATTGTCGGCCTGAATCAGATAGACCTCTCGCATCTTCTGCTCGCGTTCGCCCGTCCCCTCACCCGCAAGGAACGGATGGGCTTCACGGGCAGCGCGCGACCACAGGTCGACGACCACGTCCTCATCCGAGGGCTGGTAGCGGCGAATGATCAGATCCTGGTTCACAATCCGACCATACCCTCAGACATTAGAGGACTGGCTGGCGCCGAAAATGTTCAATTCGCGGATCTACGCACGACGACCCCGACGTATATCAGTGGACGATTCCGTTCGTTGCCGCTCCGCAGTTACTGCGGTGTGCAAGGGTTGTCCGATGACTGACGGTGATCCGGTAACTAAGCGCGGAGGTCCGGCATCCTGGTGGAAGGTGACAGCGATTGTCACCGCAGTGCTTGTCACTCTCACATGCGGCGTCATCGTGTGGTCCTTCATGCCGCCGGTTGTGTACTTTCCGTTCTTTGCGCTCGCAGCCTCAGTACTGCTCGGTTTGGGCGGAGTGTGGTTGATACTCAGCCTGATTGGCTGGATGAAGTACAAAACTCTGCGTTTGAGCACGATCGCGCCGGTGATCGTGCTCGTCACCGGTGCGCTCGTGACCTTGTCCGTCCCTTCGCGTGCTGCGTTTGCATTGTCGAAAGATTCGCTCGAAGCAGTGGCCGCGGATTGCCAGAAGTCGATGGACAACCAAACAATTGGCGTCTACCGGGTCCTGCAGGTCTGGCCCGTCGGCAACGGGTGCCGCTTCCACATCGAGGGTGGTCTAATCGATTCGATCGGATTGGCGTACTTACCTGACGGCGCACCATATCTCGGCAAGCCCCGCCGCGACGGCGAGATCGGATACCAGGAGTTCGACGGCGACTGGTACTCGTTCGTTCAAGCGTTTTAGCAGCGAGAAACTAGCCGACCAGCTTGGCCTTCAGAAGCGCGATCGTGTCCGCAGTGAGTCCGAGACCTTCGGTGAGATAACCGTCGACGGTTCCGTAATCGCTGGCTACCTGCGCGAGTCCAGCTTCCAGGTACGAAGCGTCGACACCGAGGGCCGGCTCGAGATTGGTCGCCACCTGCGGGCTCAGGGCCTGAGAGATCTGCGCAAGGATCTTCTCGTTGGTCGCCTGAAGGTAGGTGTTGCTCAACAGATAGTCGTCCATGATCGTCTGGGCGGGGACACCGGCGATGGACTGCAGCAACATCGCGGTCCAACCCGTGCGGTCCTTGCCTGAGGTGCAATGGAACAACTGCACCCCGTCACTCGCAGCGATGTCCGAGAGGACCTGCTTGAAGCCGGCACGGCGAACGGGATCGGTGACAAAACTGCGGTTGGTGTCGACCAAGAACTGCTTGGCCTCCTCCGGCGACTTGATCGTCGTCGCGAGCTGGGTGAGATCCTTGAACTCGATGGGGATGTTCGTGTACGTCACACCGTCCGGGAGTTTGTCCGCGCCACCGATGAACGGGTTGGAGATCTCGGTTGCGCCGCGCAGGTCATAGGCGTCGGCAAGCCCGAGGCCGGTGAGTGTCGTCTTGTCTGCGTCGGTGGTAGCGGTCAGCGCATTGGACCGGTAGATGACGCCGCGCTTGAGGTGTGAGCCGTCGACGGTGGCGTATCCCCTACCGTCGTTGCCGGCAACGTCGCGAAAGTTGGCCACGGAGGCCAAATTCGGTGTCGGCGCGAGGACAGGATCGAGCGAGCCGAGATCGACCGCTCCAAGCGAGCCTGTGTTGAGAGAGCCCAGGTCGAGCGGGATTGCCGTGGCGGGAGCAGCAAACATCAGACCACCTGTAACAACTAATGCGGCGGCCTTTGCAGTGCGAGCGAACAACATTCGTGTGCGTGTGGACATGTGGCAGTGCCTCTCTCTGCAGTTTGGGATTTGTGGTGTGGTGATCTGGAGTTATGGAGCGACATCACCGATGCCGGTAAATCCGTATCGCTGGTGAGGTCCGATGACTGCTACCTCGAACAGGCCTGTCCCGGTGCGGGTTACGCCGTCCTCGACGAGGGTGAACCGAGCCAGGTTGTCGACCGGGCACAGCATCTTCTTCCACGATTCGATGTCCGAAACCTTTTCCCGCAGGCCTTGAACCACCAGTTCGCCCTGCCACATCCCGTGGCGCCAATCCTGCTCGAGTCCGTAGCCCGTGCCGACACCGATGTAGTTGGGCAGTATCGGTTCGCAGGTGATCTCCAGGATGTGGTCGGATTCGCCTGGTGCACCGGGGCGCCGGAAGTACAGAGTTCCGCTCTTCACCTCGCGAGTACCGGAAATGAACGTGAGCTGGTGGTCCGGTCGACCCAACCACTCCGGCTCGCGCGAGCGGTCTGCCCAGACGCGAGTCGCATCTTCGAGGATTCGGCGTCCCTGCTGATCTTCTTGAACGATCGTGACGATGGTGAAGTCGCCGAATTGCATGATCGAGTAAATCCAGAAGAAGTTCTGACTGCCGGCTATCGCCGGATCTGCCTTGCGTCCAGGCGGTTCCGCTTCGCCGACCGGTCGCACACCCCAGGACCGATCGCGATTACCCCGCCACGTCTCCGGGGTGACCGGGATGGCGTCGCCGTCGACGGTCACGGATCCGGACCATGCTCCGGTCTGCACGAATCGTTGAGTATCGAAGGTGACTCGTTCGAGCTGGCGATGGAAATGTCTGGCCTCGAGATTGGCGGGGCCGTCGGACTCGAAGGTGAGGTCGAAGCTCAGGTCCGGCGCTTCGGGACTCGGGTCCAACACCACACGTAGGCGGTGCAGGCCCTCGATGATTTCGATTCGCAGCGGGCCTACTGACAGGTCCATACGATCGTCACCCAAGGCTCGGGATGCCCGGAAGACAATATGGTCTTCGCCGCGCCGAAGAACCGCAAAGCCGTCGCATACACCGAGATTGGGGTACTGACCGAGACCGATGATGAGAAACAGCGGCTCGGTGTCGCCGTCGACGCCGGCATGGCAGTTGAAGTAGTAGCGGTCGTAGAAGTTTCGATCCGAGGTGCCCACGTGGCGGATGGTCTCGGCGATCTGATGTACCGGGTAGTCGTCGAGCGGGGACAGTGTCATCGTGCATCTCCTGTTGTGAGCGGGGATGTTGCGAGCGACTCCCAGTAGGTGCCGTCGAGCATGGCTTCGAGTGTCTTGTGGTGCAGGATCATCTCGTCCGGGTTGTCGGGGAATTCGGCCTGACCGAAAGCCACTGCGCGACTTTGGACTCGGAACATGATCACCGCGTGCCGCAACGCGGCGTAAAGGATGTAGAAATCTAGATCCGCAACCTGGTGGCCGGAAAGCGAGCCGTAGGCATCTGCCACGTCCTCGCGACGAAGGAAGTCCGGCATTCCGGGGAGTCCTGCCATGGCAGCGAGATCCTCGAAGAACCTGTGCTGGAAGATCATCCAGCCGAGGTCCAGCTCACGCGGCCCCAGTGTGGCCATCTCCCAGTCGAGGACCGCCGCCGGCTCGAATTCGCGGTAGATGACGTTTCCGATCCGCGAGTCTCCCCAGCAGAGCACTGCGCAACCGGCATCGACGGGAAAATTCGCTTCGATCCAGTCGAAACCGCGCTCGATCAAAGGAGATCCTGGTCCGTCGGCTGTTGCCCACTCGTAATAGCGTCGCTGGTCCTCGAGGTGCGCGCGAAGTGCTTCTGCCCCAGTCGGTTCGGCACCCTCGCGGCACAACTCGGGGAGTGCGAGGTGCGGATCGGCCATGGCGTGTAGCTCGGCGAGCACCCGGACCGATGACTGCTGGAGTCGAGAGCAGTCGTCGGCCGAAGCTTCCGAGAGCCACGAGCCGAACGTGTACGGCATGACGTCTGGCGGGATTTCGCCCTCGCGCCGTTCCATCACGAAGAACTCGCCGCCGAGCGCGTCCGGGTTGCTCTCGGACCAGTACACCCGCGGGATCGGCACCGACGTGTGAGCGGCGACGGCACTCATGACCCGAAACTGCTGGTCCAGGTTGTAAGACGGAAAGATCGGTACCGCACTGTCCCGCGGGGCGATACGGGCGACCAGGCGATGCTCGCCTCGAATCCCGTCCTCGATCCACGTCGCATCGAACAGCACAGTCTCGTTGGACATGCCGTTCGCGGCCGGCACCTCGACCGAAGTCACCGAAGGTTTCGAGCCTCGCCACAGCACGGTTGCGAGCCAGCCTTCGAGGCTGCGCCGCATCTCTGCCGGGTCGTTGCGGGATTCGCCGGGCCTGGCAAATTCGGCGTAGTCGGGATCTTCGCCGGAGTTTTCTGTTTCGGTTCGAAGGTTCATCACCACTCCTCGTGGTTCGGTGGCGCCGATGCGCACGTGCCGATTGTCGATACAATATGTATCGACTAAAGCCGTGACAGAATGTAACGGCCATCACAGCGATACCGCAAGGGATTTGCCCAAAATGTCCAAAGATTCCGAAACTCAGCACCGCCTGGGCCCGCAACGAAACCCTGCAATCGACGACGCAGTACTGGACGCGACCAGGCAACTGTTGGAAGAAAAGGGGTATGCGGGCACGTCCATCGACGCCATAGCCACGCGTGCCGGAGTGGGGCGTCCTGCCATCTACCGTCGGTGGCCGTCGAAGGCACACATCGTCAACGACGCGATCTATCCCGTACTCGACGTCGAACAGGGCGCGGACATCGACACCGAACTCGGCACCGAGGGCACGATCGCGGATCAGATCCGCGCGCTGGTGCACGGCGCGGTTGCTCTGTTCGCAGCTCCCGCCACACGAGCCGCTGCTCCCGGATTGATGAGCGAAGTGCGAACAAACGCGGAATTACGCGACGTTCTCGTGGTGCGGCAACTGGCCGGAGTCCGCGTCGAGCTGAACCGTCGACTCGAGGCGGCGAGAGAGCGCGGCGACATCCGAAGCGGCGTCGACGCCGACGCTCTTCTCGACATCATGGCGGGCGCGGCCATCTTCGCGCTGTCGGTTCGTGACGTCTCGGACCCGGGACCGTTTGCCGATTCTCTTGCCGACATAGTGCTGAACGGCATACTCCCCGACGACAACTAGGCGCCAACCCCGCCGACTATCCTGTGGGCATGACCGAGCCTGTAGCGACCGCTGACCTTGCCGACGAGATCGGACCCGACATCCGTAGCTGCGACACGCAGTTCACCCAGTTCGGTGGACGTGAAGTGTTTGCCGGCCCCATCACCACCATCAAGTGCTTCCAGGACAACCTGCTCGTGAAGCAGACCCTCAGCGAACCGGGCAACGGCGGAGTCCTCGTCGTCGACGGTGACGCGAGCATCCACACCGCCCTGGTCGGCGACATCATTGCCGGCCGCGGCGTCGACAACGGCTGGGCCGGCGTCATCGTCAACGGAGCCGTCCGCGACTCCGCGATCCTGCGCACCCTCGACATCGGCGTCAAGGCTTTGGGCACCAACCCGCGCAAGAGCACGCAAACCGGTTCGGGCGAGAAGAACGTGCCGATCGAAATCGGCGGAGTCACCTTCAACCCCGGCGAGATCGTTTACAGCGACCAGGACGGCGTCGTCGTTCGCGAAAGCTAGTCAGAAGTCGCGGGATCAGGCGGGGGCTTCCACTTTGGCGGCCATCCCGCCGATCTCGACGACATCGCCGTCACGAAGCTGACGGCCCCGACGATCTTCGACCTCACCGTTGACCGAAACCATGCCGTCGGCGATCACTTCCTTCGCCTCCGCGCCCGATTCGATGAGGTTCGCGAGCTTGAGAAACTGACCGAGCCGAATCATTTCGTCGCGGATGGGTACTGCTGGAATGTTGTCGGTCATGTCAATCATCTTCCTCCTCCCACAAAACTGGACACGACAGACCACACTTAGCGTGAGGATCTGATCGACCGGTAGGAGAGGAAGCTCGATGGCACCATTGACCGAGGTATCGGACACCACTGCAGAGTTGGTGGAATCGCCACCCGAAAATCCGCGCCAGGCGCGTCGATTCCGCAAAGGGCGGTTCAGCCAGGTTCCCCATATCTCGGGACTGATCCTCGGAGTCTTCTCCGTACTGGTGTTCCTGTGGAGCATCTCGCCGGTACTGCGGCACATCCTCCGCGTCCCACGCGAATACATCGACAGCTACTACTTCGACGCACCGGATACGAGCCTGTCGTGGGCGCTCGTCGTCGCCCTGCTCGCCGCCGCCCTCGCGAGCCGCAAGCGCATCGCCTGGTGGCTGTTGACGATCTACCTGTCACTGATCACCCTCACCAACATCGCCTCCGCGATCGTCGACAAGAACCCGAACAACGCCGTGGCGGTTGTCGTTCTGCTTGTCGTGATCGGAATCCTCATCGCGGCGAGGCCCGAGTTCTACACACGCGTACGGCGCGGCGCCGGCTGGAAAGCACTCGGCGTGCTGATCGGCGGCATGGCTGTAGCGACCGTGATCGGTTGGGGCCTTGTCGAACTCTTCCCAGGTGACCTGCCGCAGAACCAGCGATTCCTCTGGGCCCTGAACCGCGTCACCGCTGCAGCTTCGGTCGACAACGAGGTGTTCGACGGCCACCCGCGTGTCTTCGTCAACACGGTCCTCGGTCTCCTCGGTGCCATCGCGCTCCTCGCAGCCGTCATGACGCTCTTCCGCGCGCAACGCTCCAACAACGCCCTCACCGGAAATGA
This sequence comes from Rhodococcus sp. SB1D, assembly GCF_048573875.1. Classification (NCBI taxonomy): domain Bacteria; kingdom Bacillati; phylum Actinomycetota; class Actinomycetes; order Mycobacteriales; family Nocardiaceae; genus Rhodococcus; species Rhodococcus sp. SB1D. The sequence continues at coordinate 162,641 of NZ_JBMAIQ010000011.1, read as the reverse complement.
CGAGTCCGCGATCCGCGGGTTGATCCAGAACTTCGGTGCCGACGACTCTCTCGCTTACTTCGCCACCCGCCGCGACAAGGCGGTCATCTTCGCGCCGAGCGGCAAGGCCGCGATCACGTACCGCGTCGAGATCGGCGTCTGCCTCGCCAGTGGTGATCCCATCGGTGATCCCGAAGCGTGGCCGCACGCCATCGAAGCGTGGCAGGGGCTCGCGTCGCAGTACGGCTGGGCGACGGCCGTCATGGGCGCCAGCGAAACCGGGGCGACGGCATACAAGAAGGCGGGCCTGAGCGTCCTGCAGCTCGGCGACGAAGCGATCCTGCGCACCCGCGAGTTCAATCTCAACGGACGCGACATGCGCCCGGTGCGCCAGGCGGTCACCCGCGTGAGGCGTCACGGCGTCACCGTCCGGATGCGACGCCATCGCGACATCCCGCCCGAGGACATGGCAGCCGTCATCATCCGCGCCGACGACTGGCGCGACACCGACACCGAGCGCGGCTTCTCCATGGCGCTCGGCCGACTGGGCGATCACCTCGACGGCGATTGCCTCCTCGTCGAAGCCGTCATGGGTGAAGGCACCGAGGACGAAAGCGTCGTCGGCATGCTCTCGCTCGTGCCGTGGGGACCGAACGGTGTTTCGCTCGACCTGATGCGCCGTAAGCCGACGGCGCCCAACGGTGTCGTCGAATTGATGGTCTCGGAGTTGGCCACACGTTCGGACGAGATCGGCGTCGTGCGAGTCTCGCTCAACTTCGCCGTGTTCCGCTCGGTGTTCGAGGAAGGTTCGCGCATCGGTGCGGGCCCGATCCTCCGCATCTGGCGCTCGGTGCTCGTCTTCTTCTCCCGCTGGTGGCAGCTCGAAGCGCTGTACCGCTCGAACGTGAAATACCAGCCGGATTGGGCGCCGCGCTTCCTCTGCTTCGAGGACAACCGCGAACTGCCGCGCGTCGGATTCGCGTCGGCCATCGCCGAAGGCTTTGTGGTGCTGCCCAGTTTCGGGCGCAAGTCCAGCCAGGTCGTCAAGCACACCGGTACGCATGCGGCGGTGCCGGCAGCTCTGGTGACGTCCGAAGGACTGCATGCCGACGGCAGCCCGCCGGACTCGGCGCCGACGTTCACGACCAACGGTCCGCGTCGACCCGAGCAGGTCCGCGTGCGCATGAACAAGCTCGCGCAACTGGCCGACGAAGGGATCGCCGCCTACCCCGTCGCCTATCCACCGACGCACACGATCGCGGCCGCAGCGAAGTCACCGGAGGGCACCCGCGTGCGAATCGCGGGACGCCTCCTGCGGGTCCGCGACTACGGCGGAGTGGTGTTCACGGACGTGCGCGACTGGTCCGGCGACATTCAGGTCCTGGTCGACCAGGACAACGTCGGCCGCGAGAAGCTGGCGGAGTTCGCTGCCGAGTTCGATCTCGGTGACCTGATCGAAGTCAGCGGAACCATCGGGCGCAGCCGCAAGGGCGAGCTGTCGCTCATTGCCGTCGAGTGGCGCATGAACGGCAAGTGCCTGCACCCGCTGCCGGACAAGTGGAAGGGCCTCTCGGATCCCGAGACCCGCGTCCGCCAGCGGTACCTCGACATCGCCCTCAACCCGAAGGCCCGCGAACTGCTCGAGGCTCGAAGCGCCGTCGTGAAGTCGCTGCGCGATTCACTCGGTGGTCGCGGATACCTCGAAGTCGAGACCCCGATTCTGCAGCAGGTGCATGGCGGCGCGAATGCCGCTCCGTTCCTGACACACATCAACGCGTACAACCTCGACCTCTATCTCCGCATCGCACCCGAGCTGTACCTGAAGCGGTTGTGCGTCGCCGGTATGGAGAAGGTGTTCGAGATCGGCCGCGTGTTCCGCAACGAGGGCGTCGACTTCAAACACAATCCCGAGTTCACGATCCTCGAGGCCTACGAAGCCCACAGCGACTACGAGGGCATGATGCGGATGTGCCGCGAGCTGATCCAGGCGGCGGCCGTCGCAGCATTCGGTCGCGAGATCATCATGCGTCCCGGCCCGGACGGCGAACTGGTCGAGGTCGACATCTCCGGTGAGTGGCCGGTGAAGACGATGCACGGCGCCGTCGCCGAAAAACTTGGTGTCGACGTCTCCCCCGAGACAAGTCTCGAAGACCTGCAGAAGTTGTGCGACGCCAATGAGATCCCGTACCAGTCCAGCTGGGATACCGGCGCCATCGCGCAGGAAATGTACGAGCATCTGGTCGAGGACTACACGGAGTTTCCGACGTTCTACACCAACTTCCCCACCTCGATGTCGCCGCTCACCCGGCCGCACCGCAGCATCCCCGGCGTCGCCGAGAAGTGGGACCTGGTGGCGTGGGGCGTCGAACTCGGAACCGCATACAGCGAGCTGACCGACCCTGTGGATCAGCGCAACCGGCTCACCGAGCAGTCGATGCTCGCGGCCGGCGGCGACCCGGAAGCGATGGAATTGGACGAAGACTTCCTCCAAGCCCTCGAACACGCGATGCCGCCGACGGGTGGTCTCGGGATGGGCGTCGACCGAATCGTCATGCTGATCACGGGTGGCAGCATCCGCGAGACGCTGGCCTTCCCCCTCGCGAAACCGCGTCAGTAGTCCGGATTCTCGCGTGCCGGAATTGTTCCACGTGAAACCACCGGGCGAGATCTTGCAGGTCGGCGAGAGCCGACTGCATGTTCTTGCCGAGGGCGACGGCCCCGTCGTCGTCCTGTGCGGTGGGCTGGCGGGCAATTGGTTCGACTGGGATGACTGCGCGCGTCATCTTCAGTCGGACCACACCGTCGTCCGCTTCGATCGCCCGGGCTTCGGGCTCAGCGAGCCTACTTCCGAAGTTCCGACCGTCCGCGGCGAAGCTCAGCGGATCCGCGACGTGCTCGACACTCTGGGACTGAGTGGTCCGGCCGTGGTGGTCGGCCACTCCATCGCCGGCTTCTACGTCGAAGGCTTCGCGCGCCTGTTCCCCGATCGGGCGGCGGGGATGCTCCTCCTCGATTCCAGTGCCGAGAAGGAGCCGAAACGTCTTTTCCCCCGCGACCTGCTGCTGATCGCCTCCCGAGCCGCCGCGGCTTCGTTCAGCACCACCGGGCTCCAACGACTCCTCGGTACGACGACGCGCAAGATCCTCAACCAGTCCGTGCCGCCGAGTGGGTCGTCCGAAGCCACTCTCGAATGGGTCCGGAAGATCTACCGCGAGCCTCATTATCTGGAAGCGGCGATGATCGAATACGTCGCGTACACCGATATGGCGCTGGAGCTCACCGCTTTACGACGCTCGAGCAAGCATCCACTGCCCGACATCGACCTCAGCGTCGTAGCCGCACACACTGGCCACACCACTCCCTGGTCCATCGCCTGGATGGCAAAGCAGCAGAAACTCGCCACCTACCTCGGTGGGAGTTTTCACGTCCTGCGCCCGGCGCATCACCACGCGATGATCGACCAACCCGAGGAGTTGGCGAACTTGATTCGGCGCCTCACGCAGCCGAACCGTCGGGGATGACACTTAAAGTTACAACTCGGACAGTAGCCGGATCATTGCTAGTCTCGGACAGCTTCTGCTTTCTACGACAGGCTGACCATGAACCGTTCGACACGTCGGGTGCGCTCGTGCCTGATTTTCGTGGCGATCCTCGTTGTCGCCCTGGCGGGCATCGCCGCCCGTCCGCCCGGTTTTCTGTCGACCTTCTGGCCCGCCAACGCGATCCTTCTGGGCATTCTCCTCCGTAACCCGCGCTCGTTTGCGCCGATCGGACTCGCTGTCGGCGGCGCAGCGCTGCTGACGGCGGATCTTGCGACCGGAAGCCCCGTGCAGAGGGCCTTCGAACTGAATGCGATCAATCTGGTCGGCGTCACGACAGGATTGATCGCCGCGAACTTGCTCGGCTGCTTTCCGCGGCGAATCTCCGAGACGAAGTACACGGCCAGAATCTTCCTCATCTCGGTTCTGGCGTCGTTCACGGCCGGGTCCGCCAGCGCACTACGCACTCAACTCCACGAAGGAAGCGGTGCGGCAACGGAATTGGTGGGGTGGTTCTTCGCCGACCTGTGTACGTATCTGATCGTGCTGCCGATCGTTCTGTCGGCACCGACGCTCGAACACATTCGAAGAACCTGCGGGCCGTCCGTGCGGCAGAGTCTGCGCTTGAGGCGGCTCGCACAGATCCTGGCGCCTCTGGCCGCTCTCCTGGCCTGTCTGCCACTCGCCCTGGAGGTTCAGGGAGCCCTTGCGCTGCTGCTGCCGATGCCGGCGCTCCTGTGGTGCGCAATGCGTGTCTCACTGTTCAGCACTTCACTCCTGGCAGCCGGATGGAGCGCGTGGGCACTGGTCATGGCGGGTAAGGGACGTCTGGCACTGGCAGATCCGGTGCACCTACTCAGTGAGGGGGTGACCACCCGGATCTCCGTCATCTTGATGGCACTCTCCCCCATCGCCGTAGCCGTCGCCACTGGCGCACAGCGGCGCGCTGAGCGAGAACTCCAACGCATCGCCGAATGCGACGCCCTCACCGGAACGCTGAGTCGCCACGCGTTCTGGACCCAATCGCAGGAACTCCTCGACGCCCAGCACGCGGCACAACGACCGATCGCCGTCATGATGCTCGATCTCGACCACTTCAAATCGATCAACGACAACCTCGGTCACCTCACCGGCGATTCGGTCCTCGAACAGTTCGGAAACACCCTCCTCGCCGCTACCGAAGGGCTGGGACTCTCCGGCCGACTGGGTGGTGAAGAATTTGCCGTCGCCGCCGCCGACTGCACCTTCGAGGAAGCCATCCACCTCGCGGAGCGCATCAGAGAGGCGCAAGAGGCCCACGCGCGATCCATTCGCGGTTTCGCGGGAACGGTCAGTATCGGCGTCGCCTGGGCCGATCGCGCGATGCCGGGCATGGAGACTCTGCTCGATATCGCCGACAACGCGATGTACCAGGCAAAACGCGACGGCCGAAACCTCGTGGTGGCGTTCGATCTCTACATGGCAAGGTGACGTAGGTGCAACTACTCCTGATCCGACACGCGCTCCCCGAACTGGCCGAGGTCACCGAAGGCCGCGCAGATCCCTCGCTGACCGACGAAGGTCGTGCCCAGGCACTACGGCTGCCCGCAGCACTGGCGCCGTACCGGATCACCGGACTCTTCAGCAGCCCGCAGAAGCGCGCACTCGAGACCGCAGCCCCGGTAGCGCAGATATTGGGCCTTCCGGTCACCCAGCGCGAGGGTCTGGCGGAATACGACTACGAGCAGCCGCACTACATCCCGATGCACGAGGTCCTGGAGCGGGCGCCGGAAACCTATGCGCGAATCAAAGCCGGCTGGCTCCCCGAGTCGGTGGACGGCGACGCCTTTCGTGCGCGAGTCCTCGGTGCGATCGACGAGATAGTCGCGGCAACGGACAACGACGCCACCGTGGCGATCTTCTGCCACGGCGGCGTCGTCAACATCGTTCTGCAGGAACTGCTCGGACTGGAGCGCCCGTTGACCTTCCCGATCGAGTACGTGTCCGTCACGCGCATTCTCGTGTCGCGAAACGGAAGCCGCAGGGTCGGGTCGATCAACGAAACCGGTCACGTACGCAACATGCTTCGCGTGTAGTCACACGTTGTGGCACGCCACCTGATGGCCGCCCTCGACGAGACGCAGCTCGGGAACTACCTCGGCGCAGAGATCAGTAGCCAGCGGGCACCGCGTGCGGAAGCGGCAGCCACTGGGCGGATTGAGCGGCGAGGGCAGTTCGATGACCTTCTGCTCGACGTTCTGCGCCGCAGTGACGGTGGCGTCGGGATCGGGAATCGACGCCAGCAGTAGCTGCGTGTACGGGTGCAGCGCGCGGTTCTGCATGTCTTCTGCGGGGACGATTTCGCAGACGCGGCCCAAGTACATGATCATCACGCGGTCACTGATGTTCTTCACGACGGCCATGTTGTGCGCAATGAACAGCAGCGACAGCCCGTGACGCTTCTTCGCGTCCTCGAGCAGGTTCAGAATCTGCGCCTGCACGGAGACGTCGAGGCTCGAGACCGGCTCGTCACAGATCAGGACCTTGGGGTCGAGCATCAATGCGCGGGCGATGCACACGCGCTGGCACTGACCACCCGAGAGTTCGCGTGGGGTTCGATCCCACACCATGTCCGGGTCCAGCCCGACCTCGGCAAGAACCTCGCGTGCCCGAGCGTCGATGGCGGCCTTGTCTTTTCCACCCCAGATCGACGGACCCTCGGTGATGAGAGCCTTGACCTTGCGACGGGGATTCAGGGAGGAGATGGGATCCTGAAAGATCATCTGCAGCTGAGTACGGCTGCGACGCAATTCTTCCGCGCCCAGTGCCGTCATTTCCGTCTCTCCGAGGCGGATCGAGCCCGACGTCGGTGAGGGCAACTGCATGATCGCCCGGCCCGCCGTGGACTTGCCACAGCCGGATTCACCGACCACGCCCAAGGTTTCGCCCGGCGCGACGGTGAAGCTGATTCCGGACACGGCGTGAACCGTCTGCCCCTTGCCGACGTTGAATTCGACAACCAAGTCCTCGACCGTCAAGGCCGCGTCCACCGTCTCGGACTGCCTGGTATCGGTTGCTGCAGTCATCAGACCATCTCCTTCACCGCGAGCGTCAGGCCCGCTGCGGTAGTGCCGGCCTTCTCGTTGGCGACCAATGCCGTTGTGCCTTCAGGGGTGTCGACCGGGTAGTGGCACGCGAACGTGTGGCTTTCGGTTGTGTTGTCCCCCGGTCCGCCGGGAGCCAGGGCCGGGTCGCCGGTCAGGCAGTCGTCCTGGGCGTAACGGCAGCGAGCCGCGAAGCGGCAACCGGTGATCGGCTTCGTCATGTCCGGGAGTCCACCCGGAATTGTCTGCAGCACTGTGTGCGTCGGCGATTCGAGTCGCGGAATCGCGGCCATCAGCGCTTCGGTGTACGGATGACGCGGACGAGTGAACAACTCTTCGGTTGCCGACGTTTCCACAACGGAACCGGCGTACATGACCGCAACACGGTCCGATCGACCCGAGACCACACCGAGGTCGTGGCTGATCAGGATGACGGCCATATTGAGCTTGTCGTTGAGTGAGGCGAGCAGATCGAGAATCTGCTTCTGCACCGTCACGTCGAGAGCGGTGGTCGGCTCGTCCGCGATCAGCAGTTTCGGCTCGCAGGCCAGGGCCATCGCGATGACCACGCGCTGTCGCATACCGCCCGAAAGTTCGTGGGGGTACTGATCGAGCCGACGCTTGGGCTCGGGGATACCCACCATCGACAGGAGTTCCGCTGCGCGATCGCGGGCCGCGTCCTTCTTCAGACCCAGGTGGAACTTCAAGGATTCGGTGATGTGGGTACCGATGCGCTTGAACGGATTGAGCGAGGTCATCGGATCCTGGAAGACCATGGCGATCTCGGGTCCCCAGAAGTGCTTCATCTCCGACTTCTTCATCGTCGACATGTCGCGGCCGGCAAACGTCACCGTCCCGCTGATGTCGAGAGCCGGACCCTTCTGGAGCAGTCCCATGATGGTGCGCCCGAGAACCGACTTGCCGGAACCGGATTCACCCACGATGCCGAGAGTCTCGCCGGCGGAGACGTGGATCGAGACACCGTCGACTGCTCGCAACTGGCCACGGGGAGTGGCGAATACGGTTCTGATGTTGTCCGCCTGCAGCAGCGGAACGCCGTTCTGAGCTGAAGTGGTCACAGCTTACTCCGATACTTCTCGCCGATGAGGTTGAAGGAGAACACCGTCAGGAAGAGGAAGACGCCTGGTACCAGGACGATGAACGGATGCTTCTCCACGATCCCGCCCTGACCTTCCGCAATCATGTTGCCCCAGGTCGGATCAGGTTGTGCGATACCGAGTCCGAGGAAGCTCAGTGATGCTTCCGCGACGATCAGGCCGGAGACGGCCACCAGGCCGAGCGCGGCGACGGGAACGAGGACGTTGGGAACCAACTCGCGCCAGATGACGCGCCATTTGGTGGCGCCCATGGCTCTCGCGGCAAGCACGAACTCGCGTTGGGCGACGACGATGGTGTTTGCCCTGGCGATTCGAACCATGCTGGGAATGCAGAGAATCGACAGTGCGAGGGTGATGTTGCGCAGGTTCGACGTGAGCACCGCGGCCAGTGCGATGAGCAGCACCAGAGAAGGAATGGCCAGCAGCGAGTTGGTCAGGATTCCGACCACGGCGTCGACCTTGCCACGGAAATAGCCGGCCATGACGCCGATGGTGCCACCGATGATCATGCCGATCAGCACGGCGCAGATGGCGACAGTCAAGGAGGCGCGCGCACCGAACAGGGCGCGGGCGAGCAGGTCGAGACCGAAGTTGTTGGTACCTAACGGATGATCGGAGAGCAGGCTCGGCGATGCGAAGCCCGGCTCGGCCAAGGTCTTGACCGTGTCCTTGTACTCACCGAGCGGCAGCAGCGGCGCGAAGATCGCGGCCAGGATCAGCGCGACCAGCCAGATGCACGCCAACCAGTACGAGAGATCGAACTGACTGCCCCACTTGGACGTACCGAGTTTGCCGAGCCCCTTGAAGAGGAAAACCAGGGCAACGAGCGCGAGCACGATGCGGACGGTCATCATGATCACTGAACCGAAGAGTGCGGTGCCGAGCAGCGCAACGCCGACCACTGTGAGAATCGATCCGATCAGGACCAGATTCTTGGGCTGTTCCAGCGTCTCGACGGGACCGGGAGCCAGCAGGACTGTCTGCTGCCGGTATGTCATCACCTCGGACGGGGCCGGCGACGGGGCCGCTCCGTCTGGCGTCACTTCAGACATGGACACGACGACTCCTCGGGTCAAGATAGGTGTACAGAACATCGATCGCACTGTTGACGAGGACGTAGATGACCGCGATCACGACCACCGCGCCGAGCAGCATCGGCGAATCACCCTGCTGCGCTGCGCGGACGATGAGCGTGCCCATTCCGGGCAGCGAGAACAGCGTCTCGACGATCACGGTGCTGCCGATCATGCCGCCGAGAGCCAGACCCATCATCGTGATGAGCGAGAACGACGACGGGCGGAGCGCGTCACTGAAAAGCACTCGCAGCGTGGGCATTCCCTTGGCCTTCGACGCGAGGATGTAATCCTCACGGAGCGTCGTCACCAGGTCGGATCGGAGAACGCGAGCGAACATCGCCATCTCGAGGAGGCTGATGGTGATCGCGGGAAGTATTGCGTGTGAGAGGTTTCCGGAGAGGCTGTCGCCGATGCGCACCCACTGTGATCGCGGGAACCAGCCGAGCCAGTTGACGGTGACCATGATCAGCAACAGACCGGCGAGGAAGCTCGGGACGGAAAGAACACCGAACGTCGCGGCGCTGATGACGCGGTCGATGACGCCGCCTTCGTGGTGCGCCGACCAGAGTGCGAGCGGAACTGCGACGACGAGTGCGATGACCAGACCCATCACTGCCAACTGAACGCTGACGGGGAGAGCGGAACTGATCGCGGTGAGGACGTCCTGCTGCGGGGGAACGAGCGAGTTGCCGAGGTCGCCCTGGAGAGCGCTGGTCAGCCAGTCCCAATAGCGAACCAGGAGTGGATCGTTGAGTCCGAGCTGCTGCCGAACTTCCTCGTACTCGGCAGGCGTTCGGCCTTCACCGAGAACGGAGACAGCGGGATCGCCGGGGATCAGTGATGCCAGCACGAAGGTTCCGAAGCTGACGATCAGGATCACAATGACGAGCTGGCCCAATTTCTTACCTATTGCGCCGATGTTCATCGATTTCGTCTCCTTCGGACAGCGAGCTCGCAATACACAGCAGTTCCTCTGATTTCATTTCTTCGTTCGCAGCCGGCCCCGATCCGCTGCAATACGGGCGCGGGGCCGGCTGTGAACTTCAGGCTCTCTAGGACTTCCAAGCTCCGTCGAAGAGCACGATTCCGTCGAGGCTCTGCTCGAGTCCGTGAACGTTCTGGTTCCACACGTCGAGTGCGGCGACGTTGCCCCACACCTGCCACGGGACGGTTTCGTTGGCGCGTTCCTGGATCTGGGCCAGGACTGCCTTCTTGTCCTCGTCGGTGGTTGCGACGCCCAACTTGTCCAGGAGAGCATCCATTTCGGCGTCGGAGTAGCCGGTCGCGTTGTTACGGCCACCGGACTTGATGCCCGTGTACAGACGCTCGTAGGGATCGGCCTCGGCGAGGCTCAGTGCTGCGGTGCTCATGTCGTAGTCGTGATCGGCGTACATCCGCTTGACCAGATCACCTGCACCGGTGACGTATTCGATCTGAGCGTCGAAGCCGACTGCGTTGAGCATCGCCTGGATGGCCAGAGCCGTCGCCTGTGCGGACGGTTCCTGGATGGAGAGGAAGGTGATCTTTCCGTCGTAGCCGTCGGCCTTGGCCTGATCGAGCAGTTCCTTCGCCTTGGCGGGATCGACGCCGATCGGTGCGACGTCGTTGTGCCAGCGCGAGGTGTCCTGGAAGATCTCCTGGCCGGGCAGTCCCTTGCCGTTGTTGACGCGGGTGTTGAGCGTCTCCGGATCGACGGCCAGCGCCATCGCCTGGCGGACACGGACATCCGAGCCCGGGCGGCCCGGGGCCATGTTCACGTTGGCGATGTAACCGAGCGACGGGATGTCGACGAAGCCGGGGTAACCCGACTCGATCAGATCCAGGATCGGGGTGAGCGTACGCATGTACGCGGCGTCGATGCCGCCCGTCTTGAGTGCTTCGGCGGTGGGCTGAGCGCCGACGATGCTGATCAGCTTGAGCTTGTCGATGTTCGGTGCGCCGTCGTAGTAGTCGGGGCGAGCAGCCAACAGCAGTTCCTCGTTGGGAGCGAACTTCTCGAGGGTGAAGGCGCCGGCGCCGATCGGGGTGAACTGGTCACCCTGCTGGGCGCTCGGGGCGACGATCATGCCGGGTCCGGTGGCGAGCATCGACTGGATGCCTGTCCACGGATCAACGAGGTTGAAGACTACGGTCGTCGCGTCGGGGGTGTCGATCGAGGCAACCTTGGAAGCCCACAGGCTCGACTGAGGTCCCTTGTTGGTGACGTAGCGGTTGATGCTGTCGGCGACGGCCTTCGAGTCGAGAGCTGTGCCATCGCTGAACTTCACACCGTCGCGGAGCTTCAGCGTCCAGGTCTTGCTGTCCGAACTCGCTTCGAGCGACTGAGCGAGCTTGGGCTCGAACTTCTGCCCGATGGGGTCGTAACGCATGAGCACGTCGTAGATGGCGCTGAGCTCGCTGCCTCCGGTGGCGCCGGCAACCTGAGCCTTCGCGGGATCGAGAGTCGTGACCGCCGAGTAGCCGCTGAACGTCAGCGTGCCGCCTTTGGTGGGAGTGCCGGGATCGGCCTGCTCGTTGACCATGCCAATCTTCAGCGAGGAACCGGAATCAGCGGATTCGCCGCCGCCATTGCTCGAGCCGTCGTCGGCGCACGACGCCAGGAACATACTTGCGGTGATCGCCAGCGCAGCCGCAGCCAATCTGCGACTTCCGCGGCGGGAACTACGACTCATTCGAATGCCTCCAAGGCGGGGTAAGACCGTGACGTGATGTTGAACACGAAACAGTCTGTGATGGGAGGCACAGAAAATTGGATCGAGTCTCGCTCAGTGGAATCGGTTAAGTTGCAGGCCTCAACAGTCAGGTAAACCGACCCTGGCCAGCGGTTACCTTCGTGGACAGCAGACCAGCCGGTCTAGTCCCGGTCGAGCGTCGCTTCCTCGAGATCGAGCTCGCGAAGTACCTTCCGGAGGACCTCGTCGTCGATCCGGCCGGCATCGCGTTCGGCGATGAAGACGCCTCGCTCGGCATCGATCATCTCGAGGCGCAGCGAGCGGAAGGCGTTCGACGGGCTCTCCCCCAGATCCTCGTCGCTGCGTCCCAGTCGCTCCCACGCCGAGTTCGCGCGGTGGGTGTTCCAGCTTCGCAAGATGTCCGCGGCACGATTGCGGACCTGAGGGACGTCGTCGGCGTCGGCTCCGACCAATTCGTCCAGCCGCGCCGCAGCGGCCCGTGCAGCCTTGTCCTGAGCGGCCGCCTCGGCGCGAGCGTCGGACTGCTCTTCGTCCCCCTGCACGCCGAGGACACGGATCACCCACGGCAACGTCAGGCCGTGCAGCAACAGCGTGCCGACCACGACGACAAACGTCAGGAACAGGATCAGCGACCGCCCCGGGAAGTCCTCACCACTGTTGACCGTCAGCGGAATGGCGAAGGCAGCTGCCAGCGACACGACCCCTCGCATACCGGCCCACGACACGACGAACACCGCCCGCGCCGAAATCTCCGGCTCCCTCGCTCGAATACGCGGCGACAGCCAGCGCGGTACGTACGTGAACGGGAACACCCAGGCGATTCGGACCACCACGACGGTCACGAGAACGGCAACCGACGCCCAGACGACGATCGAAGTGCTGTACCCCTGCAATCCGTTGACGACGCTGGGCAATTGGAGACCGATCAACAGGAAGACGAACGACTCCAGGATCAGGTCGACGGCCCTCCACACTGCCGTGTCCTGCAAACGCGTCGCATAACTCGCACGGGTGGAGCGCTGGCCGAGGAACAATCCGGCTACGACGACCGCGATGACGCCCGACGCGTGGACCTCTTCCGCAGCCAGGTAGGTGAAGAACGGCACCACCAATCCGATTCCGCTCTCCATCACCGGATCCTGGAGCTTGCCGCGAACCTTCGAGATGACGAACCCCACCGCGAGGCCGATCACCGTTCCACCGACCGCCGCGACGAGGAAGGTCTCGAAGCCGCCGATCAGCGTCGCACCCGTACCGACGGCAGCCGCGAGAGCGACCTTGTACGCCGTCAGAGCGGTGGCGTCGTTGAGCAGGCTCTCCCCGCCCAGCAGGGTCATGATCCGGCGCGGCAGGCCGAGCTTGCGTCCGATTGCGCTCGCGGACACCGCGTCCGGCGGCGCCACGATCGCGCCGAGAACCAGAGCAGCCGCTATCGAGAACTCCGGCACGATCAGGTAGGCGACAAAGCCCACCGCAGCCGTCGTCGCCAGGGGAAGCCCCACCGCGAGAAATCCGATCGGACGCAGATTCGAGCGCAAAGCCAGGTATGAACTGTCCAGTGCTGCCGAGTACAGAAGTGGAGGCAACACGACGAACAGGACGAGGTCGGGATCGAGTTCCAATTCCGGAACACCCGGTATCTGACAGGCGATCAAACCGACCAGGACGAGGATCAGCGGCGAAGACAGCCCGAACCTTCGCGCGACCGCCGCCACCAGCAACGCCGCTACTACAACCCCCAGTAATATGCCGTTCACCCTGGCAGCATGCAGTATGGAAGGCGATGAAGAAAATCCTGAAGCGAGCAGCAGCTCGCACACAGCAGCCCGCACCCGCTCCCACCGGTTGCGAGGAACTAACCAATGCGCCCGAAACGGACCCGGCGGCGCTTACGCCCGGCGTCTGCCAGGAGTGCGCCGAGTTGGGCGAGGATAACTGGTCTCACCTGCGCATGTGCCTGTCCTGCGGCCACGTCGGATGCTGCGATTCCAGCCCTCATCAGCACGCCACCAACCACTACCGCGAAACCGGGCACCCGGTCATGCGCTCACACGAGCCCGGCGAATCCTGGCGCTGGTGCTACGTCCACGACCTGATGGACTGACCGCGCGCGACTGGCGGTGCACTGCGCATAGTGCCCACCTGTCACGGCGCACAGCCCTCGGTGTTGCGCACATTGCTCAATCCACCGGGTAGCTATTGCTCAATCTGTATGCCGATGATGGACTTTGACGCAGAATCTGCACAACAGATCGACAGGTGCGGCTGGACTTTGCCGCACCGAACGGTTCGGCCTCAGGAAGTCCTGCCAAACATCACAACCACATCGTCGGCCCCACGATCTGGGGTACAGGCGGTGCGGTGATCGATGTCCACTACTGAAGGCAGGACCGGCCGTGAACAGCCCCAACATCGACCAGAACGCTCCCGAGTCACTGGCGGAGATCGAGAAGCGCGTTCTGTGGTTGTCGACCGCGATGATCCATCACGCCAACCGTGTCCGTCCGAATCCCAGCGGGCTCAAGGTCGGCGGCCATCAGGCCTCGTGCGCGTCGATGGTCTCGATCATGACGTCCCTGTGGTTCGGCCAACTTCGTTCCGGCGACCGGGTTTCCGTCAAGCCGCATGCGGCGCCGGTGCTCCACGGCATCAACTATCTGCTCGGCGAACTCGACGAGTCCTACCTGACGACTCTGCGCGAATTCGGGGGCCTGCAGAGCTACCCGAGTCGATCGAAAGATCCTGATCCGGTGGATTATTCGACCGGTTCGGTGGGTATCGGCGCGACGGCTCCCATCTGGGGCGCCATCGCTCGCCGATACGTCGACGCCTCCCTCGGCGGCGCCGGAACCGGGCGTCAGTACTCCCTGGTCGGTGACGCCGAACTCGACGAGGGCGCGGTGTGGGAAGCAGTTCTCGATCATTCGGTTGCCGAACTGGGTGAGATCGTGTGGATAGTCGACCTCAACCGCCAATCACTCGACCGGGTGGTGCCGAACATCGCGGCAACCCGCCTGGAGCACATGTTCTCGGGTGCCGGCTGGCAGGTCATCACCGTGAAGTTCGGTGCGCTGCTGGAATCACTGTTCACCCGGCCGGGCGGCACCGCGTTGCGCGAACGAATCCTGGACATGCCGAATCCGGAGTACCAGCGCCTGCTGCGATGCACGGCCGACGAGGTACGTCTGAGACTGCCCGGCGACGCGGCGGACGCCGACGCGATCACGGCGCTGATCGACGACCTCGACGACGCCACGGTGCTCGAGGCCATCCGCAATCTCGGTGGCCACGACCTCGACGCTCTGCGAGAGGCGTACGCACAGATCGACGACACCCGTCCCACCGTGATCATCGCGTACACGATCAAGGGTCGGGGTCTGCCGACGCAGGGTCATCCGCAGAACCACTCGTCGCTGCTCACCGCCGAGCAGTTCGAGCACCTGGCGGCGGAACTCGGCATGGATCCGTCGAAGCCCTGGGAACGGTTCGAGACCGACAGCCCGTCCGGCCGCATCTGCGCCGAAACCGCTGGGCGCCTGACTCGCCCGAAGGTGGAGCATCTGGTGCCCCCGGCAGTTCCGAAAGACATCGGCCGTACGCCCTCCGGCACGTCCACCACTCAGGCAGCTCTCGGCCGGGTACTACTCGACCTCAGCCGCGAAGCGCCGGACGCCGCGAAACGTGTTGTCACACTGAGCCCGGACGTCAGTTCCACCACCAACCTCGCAGGCTGGCTGAACAAGGTCGGGGTCTGGTCCCCCGACGAGCGGCACAACTGGTTTGCCGACGACGCCGAAACGATCATGCACTGGCGTGAGAAGCCCACCGGTCAGCACATGGAACTCGGTATCGCCGAGACCAACCTGGTCGGACTGATGGGCGAACTCGGTGCAACCTGGAGTCGTTGGGGCCAGCCACTCTTCCCTATCGGCGTGATGTACGACCCCTTCATCGAGCGGGCTCTCGAACCGTGGTCGTACGGCATCTACGCCGGTGGACAGTCGATCATGGTCGGCACTCCGTCGGGCGTCACCTTGGCCGCCGAAGGTGGTGCGCACCAGTCGATCAAGACCCCGTCCATCGGACTGGAACAGCCGGGTTGCACCAGTTTCGAACCGGCATTCGCCGTCGACGTGGAGTGGACGCTCCTCGACAGCATCGGACGCCTGGGCCGACCAGACGGCAGCTCGTCGTACCTGCGCCTGTCGACCCGTCCGGTCGATCAGGCCCTGGCCGCGGTACCGACCGATCCGGCTGCGCGAGAACGCCGTCGACGTCAGGTGGTGGCCGGCGCGTACACACTGCGGCACAACCCTGATCCGGCCGTCACCCTGGTCGGCATGGGTGCCACTGTCACCGAAACACTGGTCGCAGCCGAAAGACTGGGCGAGCAGGGCATTTCCGCCGACGTCGTCTGCGTGACCAGCCCCGGCTTGCTCTTCGAAGCACTCCAGTCTCGGCGCGGTCTCGCGGACGGTCCGTCGTGGATCCTGGATCAGGTCTTTCCGAGTAGCCGGTCCGCGCCGATGGTGACCGTTCTCGACGGGCACCCGCACACCCTCGCGTTCCTGACGGGAATCAACAACGTTCCGGGTGCTGCGCTCGGAGTGAGCCGGTTCGGTCAGGTCGGTTCGCTCGAGGACGTCTACCGATACCACGGCCTCGACTCCGACAGCATCGTCCGCGCTGCCCTCGATCTCACTTCTTGATCTATCCCACTCTCTGATGCCGAGAAGCGTCCCCGCAGGGACGCTTCTCGGGTCCATTCAGTCATTCAGGTGTCTAGTTCTTCCAGGCCTTGTCGAAGAACATGATTCCGTCCAGGCTCTGCTGAATGCCGTGGACGTTCTGTCCCCACACACCGAGCCACGGGGTGTTGCCGTAAACCTGCCACGGCACAACCTCATTGGCGCGCTCCTGGATCTTGGCGAGCACCTCGATCTTCGAGTCGGTCGACGTCGCGACACCCAATTGATCGAGCAGCGTATCCATCTCGGGGTCGGAGAAGCTCGTGGCGTTGTTCCGTCCACCCGACTTGAGATTGGAGTACAGACGCTCGAAAGGATCGGCTTCCGCGAGGCTGGCGGAACCTGTTGCCATGTCGAAGTCGCGGTCGGCGTACAAACGCTTGACGACGTCGGCAACCGAGTTGACGTACTCGATCTGGAAATCGAATCCGACGGCGTTGGCCATCGACTGCAGTGCGAGAGCCATCGCCTGCGCCGAATTCTCCTGCAGCGTCAGGTATGTGATCTTGCCGTCGTAACCGTCGGCCTTGGCCTCGTCGAGAAGCTGCTTCGCCTTGGCGGTGTCGACGCCGATCGGAGCGACGTCGTTATGCCAGCGGGAGGTGTCCTGGAAGATGACCTGTCCGGGCAGACCCTTGCCCTCGTTGAGTCGGTTGTCGAGTGCGACGGGATCGGTTGCGAGCGCCAATGCCTGACGGATGCGCACGTCGGCACCGGGACGACCGGGTGCCGTGTTGACCAGCGACAGGTACGACAGCGACGGAATGTCGACGAAGCCCGGGTAGCCGGAGTCGATCAGATCCAGCACGTTCGGTAGCGAACGCATGTATGCGACGTCCGTGCCGCCGCTCTTGAGCGATTCGGTGGTGGACTGCGAACCGACAATGCTGATCAACCGCAGCTTGTCCACGTTCGGGGCACCGTCGAAGTAGTCCTCCCGAGCGTCGAGGATCAATTCCTCGTTGGGAGCGAACTTCTCGAGGGTGAAGGCACCCGCGCCGATCGGGGTGAACTGATCACCTTGCTGGGCGCTCGGCGCGACGATCATGCCGGGGCCCGTCGAGAGCAGTGACTCGATACCGGTCCACGGGTCGACGAGATTGAAGACGACCGTCGACGGATCCGGAGTGTCTACCGACGCGACCTTCGACGCGTACAGACTCGACTGCGGCCCCTTGTTGGTGACGTAGCGATTGAGGCTCGCCGAAACGGCCGCCGAATCCACCGGCGTCCCGTCGCTGAACTTCACACCGTCGCGCAGTTCGAGAGTCCACGTCTTGAAGTCGGAACTCGGTTCCATCGACTCCGCGAGTTTCGGAACAAATTCCTTCGACGCCGGGTCGTAGCGCAGCAGGGTGTCGTAGATGGCGCCCAACTCCGAACCGGCGACCGAACCCGCGATCTGAGTCTTCGCCGGATCGAGATTGGTGACGGCGGAGTACCCGCTGAACGTGAGGGTGCCGCCCTTGACCGGATCGCCCTCGCCGGACTGCTCGTTGACCGGGCCGATGGACAATCCCGAACCGGAGTCCGGTGCGTCGCCGCTCCCACCCCCGTTCCCGCTGTCAGCGCACGACGAGACGAACAGGCCGGCGGAGACTGCCAGCGCGACGGCGGCAACCTTGCGTTGACCGCGCCGAGAACTGCGACTCATTCAAAACCTCCAGGTCAGAAACTGTGATGTGAAGCATTGTCGAGACAGTTTGTGACTTAAGGCACAGGTATTAGTCGCAGGTCCCGCTCAGTGGAATGGAGCGCGAAGATTGGTCAGTTTTCGAGCGACATTCGCAGGTCAGACCCTTAGCGAAGGTCAGGAATTCATTCTGATTCAGGCGCCTTTCAACGGATGAATCGCCGGAGCGCCGTCGAGAAGTGGTCCGGCGGCGGCCAGCGCGGCCTGCAGATGCGGGGACTGCATATGAGCGTCCAACTCCTCCTGCCCGCGCCAAGTTTCGATCGTGACGAACGTGCCGGGCGCAGCCGCTGACTCGAACAACTCGTACGACACACAGCCGTCCTCGGACCGACTCGCCTCCGCGAGAGTTGTCAGAGCCGATCGGACGTCGTCCTCGGAACCGGACTTGGCCGGGATGGTTGCAACTACACGAAGCTCGCTCATCGGATACCTTTCGCAGAGGGGAAGTCAGCTAGAGACACACGCCACAAACGTACACACGAAAAGGGCAACCAATGGGGCTACTGAAGGACGTCACCGGCTGGCGACGCGGAACGAAGTTGCAGCGTCGACTGCGCGATCTCACCGGCACGCTGGTGGTGATCACCGGTGCGGGCAGCGGCATCGGGCGTGAAACGGCCCTCGCCTTCGCCGCCCAGGGAGCTATCGTCGTGGTCTCCGACATCAATCTCGAAAGCGCGCAGGACACTGCGGCACTTGTAAACATCCCTTCGCAAGCGGGCGGCGCCGAAGCAGTGTTCGGTGGCGGTGCCCACGCCTATCAGGTGGACGTGTCCGACGAACAGGCCGTGATTCGGTTCGCGGAGACCGTCGCGGCACATCACGGCGTACCGGACATCGTCGTCAACAACGCTGGAATCGGGTTCTCCGGGACATTCGCCGACACCGAGCAGCGCCAGTTCGAGCGCGTCATGGACATCAACTTCTGGGGAGTTGTCTACGGCTGCCGGGCATTTACCCCGATGATGATCGACCGGGGAACAGGAGGGCACGTCGTCAATCTGTCCTCGGCCGCCGCGTACACACCACAGAAGGCCCTCACCGCGTATTCGACAAGCAAAGCAGCGGTATTCATGCTCTCGGATTGCCTACGGGCAGAGCTGCTTCCACACGGCATCGGCGTCAGCACCATCTGCCCCGGCCTCGTTCACACGAACATCCTCAAGACCACCGAGTTCGCCGGGACCACCGCCGAGGAGCAGCTCGAGAACCAGACCAAGGTCGACAACTTCTACCGCAAGCGCAACTTCACGCCTGACCGAGTCGCCAGTGCCATCGTGAAAGCGGTTCGCACAAACAAGGCCGTCGTACCCGTGACCGTCGAAGCCAAGCTCGGACGCACGATCAGCCGGTTGTCTCCCGGGTCGATGCGCGTCGGAGCTCGGTTCGAGATCTAGGTCAGCTTCCGAAACTCAGGCTGCCCGTGAAACCCTGCTGCACATCGGCTTCCGAGCGGGGAAGAACCTCGTAGGTGCTGGCGTACTGGCCACTGAAACCGGTGACGGTGATCGGGCGTCCGACGGCGACGGCATCGAGGTCGATTCCGGTCTGTGTGTTGACGAAGATGACGGTGTTTCCCTCGGCGCCCGAGACCAGGATCTTGTGACCGTACGGCAGATCGTCGACGACGGGTCCGCTCACGATTCCGGACACCGTCACGAGACGACCTTCGCTACCCTCACCGATCGCATTGAGGGGCAGTCGCGCCGGGCTGATCTGGGAGGTCGTGCCGATTACCTCGACGGCAGTCGGGCGGACGACGAGCAGGCCTTCCTGATCCGCGAGGACTCCGGTGACCTGAACCTGATCGCCGAGAGCAATCCCGGAGTTGTTCGG
The DNA here is from genome assembly GCF_048573875.1 of Rhodococcus sp. SB1D. NCBI lineage: Bacteria > Bacillati > Actinomycetota > Actinomycetes > Mycobacteriales > Nocardiaceae > Rhodococcus > Rhodococcus sp. SB1D. The sequence continues at coordinate 142,873 of NZ_JBMAIQ010000011.1, read as the reverse complement.
ATCGCTGATGTAGATGCCCGAATTTCCGCTCTGGAGACCAAAGCCCTTGTCGTAGAAGCTGGATTCGAAGACTCCCGACGGCGTAGTCGCGGTTCCCACGACGGTGACCGTCGTTCCGATGGCCTGTGCACGGGCTGCCGCGATGGAGTCCGCGGACACCTCACCGACGACTGCCGCCGGCTCCGCCGTTGCCGCAGTACCGACAAACATCGTGGCCGCGGCCGCAACTGCCAGTGCTGTCACACCCCGGCGCAGGACCGGACTCGCAAGAACGCTGTCTCGAAACATGTTTGAGGACTCCCCTGTGATTTCGTGGCCGCGCAGGTCCTCCTGATGGAGTCCGCCTTCGCCCACCCTGAGGCACAGGTTATTACAGGTCGGACGCCGCAGCGGTGGTGACATTCCGTCACCACCGCTGCTTCAAGGCATCCGAGTTTTCAGGAACCGGAGCTTCCGGACGAACCGCTCGAGCCACTGGAACCGCTGGATCCTGTTCCGCCACCGAGATCGTCGAGAGGATCGCTACCGGTGAGGCCGCCCGGGTACAGGTAGGCGTCGGAGATCGTGCTGAGCGAGGTTCCCGACGTGGCCGGTACCTTTGCTCGCCAGTTGACGATCGGGTTCAGCACTCCGAACGGTCCGCAACCACTGGCGGCGGGCAGCGCGAAGCCGGTGGCCTGGTTCCCGACCGGGCTCACCTTCAGTGCATTGTCCGGGAGCACCGTGTAGGTCGGTACCACCGACGGGTCAGGCGCGAGACGAAGATTCACCGGCGCAGCCGCGGAGCCCAGGTAGCAGTTGTCACCGAGGAACGCGTTGTTGATCTTCATCCGCACCGGGATGCTCAGATCCATGTCGGTGATGATGCCGTTGAGGGTCGGGGCAGCGGTCGCCTCCACCTCGGCGGTGACTGCGGCGAGGCCGAACAGATTGCCGAACGGCAGGTCGATTCCGAGGACTCCACCCGGAACGGTCAACGGCTTGGAGTAGACACCGTGGTGTCCGTCGTCGCGCGGGAGAAGAACGGTGGACTCACCTTCACCGGAGCCGGCCTCGGCGGCGATGATCATGTCGCCTTTTCCGATCGGGAGGTTGAAGCCGTTGTTGTCGAAGGTTCCGCTCTGAACCACAACCGACACACAGGATTCGGCAGTAGCCGGACACACTGCGGCACCGGGTATCGAATTGTCGACCGGATCCTGAGCCGAGGCCATCGGCGCCGCGAACGCGAGGACCGCACCTGCGGTACCTGCAATGACGGCCACGCGCGTGCCGAGACGTCGGTTGCCGTTCTTGTGAGATTTCTGCACTGATTTCTCCCTGCCGTTTATGTGATGGGGGACGAAACTCGCAGTCATTGCTTGTGTTTCGACCGCCGCCGACAAGGTCTTCGCGGTGTGCTCCTACTCACAAGTAACAACTGAAAAGATGTATATCACAGGACTTCGACTTAAAAACAGGGCAAAAGGGAGTTTCCTTAAAACGGACAAAATAAGCGGTACGGTATGTAACACTCACGGGTGATGAACACGAACAGACTGGTCCTCTGCGTCGCGGCAGCGGGCCTAATCCTCAGCGGCTGCAGCAGCCAATCCGACAGCGACGCAGCGGAATCCACATCTGCTGCCACCAGCACGTCGATCGCGGCAACGTCGAGTTCAGCTGCCCCCAGTACGCTTTCCGAGCTGCTGACCAGCCCGCTCGCCGCAACAACTCCGGAAGCCGCGCCGAGCGTCGTCGAATCGACGCCCCCGCCGGTGTCGCTACCAGTAGCGCCACAGGTAGCGCCACCGGCAAACTCACCGATCGACGCCCGCTCACCGGAAGAGATCGTCGCGAACGCCGGCGAGAAGGGGCAGCGGTACATCGCCGCTCTGCGTCTGGCCGGGATCCCGCCCGCCGGAATGGATTCCGCAGAGATCCTCTACGCCGACGGCACCTGCAAGGCGCTCGCTGACGGTATGCCTCGGTCCGAAGTGCTGGCAGAGTTCAACTCCGTCGGCGAGGTGTACTCACAGATCACGCCGATGTCCTCGCAGCGTATCGCCGAGATCTACGTCGACACGGCGGAGCAGACGTACTGCTGATCAGGCCTTGCCGGCCAACCAGCCGTGCAGCCAGGACGTCGCCGAATTGCCCGCGCCGTCAACGACGTAACGCGTGTAGTCGGTGTGCACCTGCGAGCCGTAGAAGTCGACCAACTGATCGATGCGCCGCGAGTTCGCGCCCGGATCGAGCTGGGCCATCAAAGCGGGGAGACCGCCTGCGGTGATCAGATCATTGACGATCACGGCGGCCTCGTCGCGCAGCGCGAGCGCACTGGCCGGAGTGGGATCGGACGCCTGAGCCATGAATCCGGCCAGACGCATCACGAAATCGTCCTTCGGCGTCGAGCAGTACAGGTCACCGACCGCGCAGAGCGTCACCGTTTTGCCTGACAGCCAACCGAATCCACCGATGCGAGGGCCGCTGGCACCGTTACCGCCGACAGCGGGGCCGATCAGGACGTCGGACTCGGAACGACGGGGATCTGACAGCAAGCCGACGCCCTCGACGCGAGTCGGGGGGACCACGCCGATGCCGGTTCCGATCTCGGCGGCGAGATCGCCTGCCGCGTCGGCGCCCTGGCTGTATCCGACGATGGCGAAGCGAGTGTCACCGCACGAGGCGGCCATGGCGCCGATCATGCCGCGGGCATTGTCGACGGCCTGCTGCTTCGACTTGGCGTAGACGTTGGACTCCCACGGGAAGGCCGTCGCCGAGTAGGTGACGTAATCGGTGCGTACGGAGCCCGGAAGCCCGTTGGTCACCGGGGCGAGCATGCCGGCGCCGGGCCTGGTGCCCGAGGGCTCCCAGGTTCCCGGGATGGCCACGACGTACAGGCTGGGGCAGGGATCAGCCGACGCCACGGGAGCACTGACAACCGGTACCACTACTGCCGCAGCAAGTGCCGACAACACCGCAACGAGACGCCTCGCACGCATGAAACTCCCCTGTTTTACCTTCAGCAACCCATACACCACTATCGGTGCTCCGGAATCATACTGTCTGGGCGTTGTGTCTGTCCGATGCACGATTGATGAAGGTTTGTTACAGATCGTGCGAATTGCTTGCAGAAACAAAGCCGCACCCCACCGAATGCGGTGGGGTGCGGCTCTGTGAGAGCCTCTAGCGCTGCGGAGCCGCTGTCGGGTGGATCGGTGACGGAAGGGCCGTGACACCCTCGAGGTAGGTGTCCACAGCGGCTGCTGCGGAACGTCCCTCGGCGATGGCCCAGACGATCAGGGACTGACCGCGGCCCATGTCGCCGGCCACGAACACGCCGTCGACGTTGGTGTTCCACTTCGACGTGCGGGCGACGTTGCCACGCTCGTTCAAGTCGACACCGAGATCGGTGAGCAGACCCGGCTTCTCGGGACCGACGAAGCCCATTGCCAGGAGCACGAGATCGGCTTCGAGCTCGAAGTCCGAGCCCTCGACCTTCTCGAAGCGACCCGACTTCATCTCGACCTCGTGAGCCTTGAGTCCGGTGACCTTGCCGTTTTCACCGACGAAGTTCTCGGTGTTGACGGAGAACAGACGCTCGCCGCCCTCCTCGTGAGCCGAAGCCACGCGGAACATGAGCGGGTACGTCGGCCACGGAGTCTGCTCGGCGCGAGTCTCCGGCGGACGCGGCATGATCTCGAACTGGTGGACGCTGGCCGCACCCTGACGGTGCGAGGTGCCGAGGCAGTCCGCTCCGGTGTCGCCGCCGCCGATGATGACAACCTTCTTGCCCTCAGCGGTGATGGTGGGAGCGTCGAGGTCACCCAACTGCACGCGGTTGGCGATCGGCAGGAACTCCATCGCCTGGTGGATGCCGTCCAGGTCGCGGCCCGGGATCGGAAGATCGCGAGCTGCAGTGGCGCCGCCGGCCAGAACCACTGCGTCGAACTGCTCGCGCAGCTCGTCCGCGGTGATGTCCACGCCGACATTGACGTTGGTCTTGAAGACGGTGCCTTCGGCTTCCATCTGCTCGAGACGGCGGTCGATGTGCCGCTTCTCCATCTTGAACTCGGGGATGCCGTAGCGCAGCAGGCCGCCGATGCGGTCTGCCCGCTCGAAGACCGTCACTGCGTGACCGGCGCGGGTCAGCTGCTGCGCTGCAGCCAGACCGGCCGGACCACTGCCGACAACTGCGACCCTCTTGTTGGTGGCGTGCGCGGCGCGAACCGGCTTGACCCACCCTTCGTCGAAGGCCTTGTCGATGATCTCGACCTCGACCTGCTTGATGGTGACCGGATCCTGGTTGATGCCCAGGACACAGGACGCCTCACAGGGTGCGGGGCACAGTCGACCGGTGAACTCCGGGAAGTTGTTGGTCGCGTGCAGACGCTCGATGGCGTCGTGCCAGTGGTCCTTGTATACCAGGTCGTTCCACTCGGGAATCAAGTTCCCGAGAGGGCAACCGTTGTGGCAGAAAGGAATTCCGCAGTCCATGCAACGACTGGCCTGGGTCTTGAGGGTTTCCTTCGGGAACTCCTCGTAGACCTCTTTCCAGTCGAGCAGGCGCAACGGCACTGGCCGGCGAACCGGAAGTTCGCGCGACGTGTGCTTCAGGAAGCCGCTTGGATCACCCACGAGCTGCCTCCATAACTGCCTCGTCCACGTTCTTGCCATCCTTCTCTGCGGCCGCGATGGCCAAAAGAACCTTCTTGTAGTCGCGGGGCATCACCTTTGCGAAGTGACCCACCTGCTGCGACCAGTCAGCGAGGATGCGCGTTGCAACCTCGGAGCCGGTTTCGTCGCGATGACGTTCGATGGCGCCCTTCAACCAGGTGAAGTCGTCGCCCGAAAGATCCTCGAGGTCCACCAGTTCGGTGTTGAGGTTCTTCTCGAATGCCTTGTCGGGGTTGTAGATGTACGCGACGCCACCGGACATGCCGGCGCCGAAGTTACGTCCGGTGGCTCCGAGGATGACCACCTTTCCACCCGTCATGTACTCGCAACCATGATCGCCCACACCCTCGACGACGGCAGTGGCGCCGGAGTTACGGACTGCGAAGCGTTCGCCGACGACACCGCGAAGCAGAGCCTCGCCGCTGGTGGCGCCGAACAGGATGACGTTGCCACCGATGATGTTGTCCTCGGCGACAAAGCCTTCCGCTGCATCGAGCGGCGGGCGTACGACGATGCGTCCACCCGAGAGGCCCTTGCCGACGAAGTCGTTGGCGTCGCCGTGCAGGCGCAGGGTCATACCGCTGGGCACGAAAGCACCGAAGCTGTTACCGGCGGAACCGGTGAACGTGATGTCGATGGTGCCCTCGGGCAAGCCCTCTCCACCGAACGCCTTGGTGACTTCGTGGCCGAGCATGGTGCCGACCGTGCGGTTGACGTTGGTGATCGCGGACTCGAACGAAACCGCCTCACCCTTGTCGAGTGCGTTGCGGGCCGAGACGATCAACTGCTGATCGAGTGCCTTGTCCAGACCGTGATCCTGCGTGCCGGTGCAGTGGACGTCCTGGTCCATGAACGCGGACTCGACCTGGGTGAGGATCGGCGACAGATCGAGATTGCCTGCCTTGCTTCCCTTCCAGTGATCGAGAGCGCGCGTGGTGTCCAGCATGTCGACCTGGCCGACGGCTTCGAGCAGCGTGCGGAAACCGAGTTCCGCGAGAAGCTCGCGAACCTCTTCGGCGATGAACATGAAGAAGTTCTCGACGAATTCCGGCTTGCCGCTGAACCGCTGACGCAACAACGGGTTCTGCGTCGCGACACCGACGGGGCAGGTGTCGAGGTGGCAGACGCGCATCATGATGCAGCCCGAGACCACCAGCGGTGCGGTGGCGAAACCGAACTCCTCGCCACCGAGCAGGGCAGCGACGACGACGTCGCGACCCGTCTTGAGCTGGCCGTCGACCTGCACGACGATGCGGTCACGGAGACCGTTGAGCAGCAACGTCTGCTGGGTCTCGGCGAGGCCGAGTTCCCACGGTGCGCCCGCGTGCTTGACGGAGGTCAGCGGGGTGGCACCGGTGCCACCGTCGTGACCGGAGATCAGAACGACGTCGGCATGTGCCTTGGAGACACCGGCCGCGACGGTTCCGACGCCGACCTCGGAGACCAGCTTCACGTGGATGCGGGCCTGCGGGTTGGCGTTCTTCAGGTCGTGGATCAGCTGAGCGAGATCCTCGATCGAGTAGATGTCGTGGTGCGGCGGCGGCGAAATCAGCCCGACGCCAGGCGTGGAGTGCCGAACCTCGGCCACCCACGGGTACACCTTGTGAGCCGGAAGCTGGCCGCCCTCACCGGGCTTGGCTCCCTGCGCCATCTTGATCTGGATGTCGGTGCAGTTGCTCAGGTAGTGCGAGGTGACACCGAAGCGTCCCGACGCGACCTGCTTGATGGCACTGCGACGCAGATCGCCGTTCTCGTCCGGCGTGAAGCGCGACGGATGTTCGCCGCCCTCACCGGAATTGGAGCGGGCGCCCAGACGGTTCATCGCGATGGCGAGAGTCTCGTGAGCCTCGGCGGAGATGGAGCCGTAGCTCATCGCGCCCGTCGAGAAACGCTTGACGATCTCGCTGGCCGGCTCGACCTCGTCGATCGAGATCGACGGCCGCTTGCCGATGTTGAAGTCGAACAGACCACGCAGAGCGGCAAGGCGCTCCGACTGGTCGTTGACCATGGTCGTGTACTCCTTGAACACCTCGTACTGACCTGTGCGAGTTGCGTGCTGGAGCTTGAAGACGGTGTCCGGGTTGAACAGGTGGTACTCGCCTTCACGACGCCACTGGTACTCGCCGCCGACCTCGAGCTCGCGGTGAGCGCGCTCTTCGGGGCGATCGAGGTATGCGACGCGGTGACGTGCCTGGACGTCGGCTGCGATCTGGTCGAGGCCGATGCCACCGAGCTGCGACTGCAGACCGGTGAAGTACTCGTCCGTCAGCTCCTGCGAGAGGCCGATGACCTGGAACAGCTGAGCACCGGTGTACGACGCGAGCGTCGAGATGCCCATCTTGGACATCACCTTCAGGACACCCTTGCCGGCTGCCTTGATGTAGTTCGCGATGCCCTTCTCGAGGGTCAGACCCTCGAGCTCGCCGTTCTGCAGGAACTCGTCGATGGTCTCGAAAGCCATGTACGGGTTGACCGCTGCGGCACCGAAGCCGATGAGGAGCGCCATGTGGTGCACCTCGCGGGCGTCGCCGGCCTCGACGATGAGGCCGACCTTGGTGCGCGACTTCTCACGAACCAGGTGGTGGTGCACAGCCGAGGTGAGGAGCAGCGACGGGATCGGTGCGTAGTCCTCGGTGGACTCACGGTCCGAGAGCACGACGATGCGCGCGCCACCCTCGATTGCCTGCGAGACCTGGTACTTGATGCCCTCGAGCGCACGACGGATACCGTCGCCGCCTTCCTTGACGGGGTACAGGCCGCGGATTACGACGCTGCGGAAGCCCGGGAATTCGCCGTCGTCGTTGACGTGAACGAGCTTCGACAGGTCGTCGTTGTGCAGGATCGGCTGCGGGAGCGCAATCTGCTTGCAGGAGTCCGCATTCGGGTGCAGCAGGTCGCCCTCGGGGCCGATGGTCGCGCCGAGGCTGGTGACGACCTCTTCACGGATCGCGTCGAGAGGCGGGTTGGTGACCTGAGCGAAGAGCTGCGAGAAGTAGTCGAACAGCATCCGGGGACGTGACGAGAGCACGGCGATCGGAGTGTCGGTACCCATCGAGCCCAGTGCCTCGGCACCGGAGAGAGCCATCGGCTTGACCAGCAGGTTGACCTCTTCGTTGGTGAAACCGAAGAGCTGCTGGCGCAGGACGACGCGCTCGTGCGACATGTACGTGTACGGACGGTCCGGCAGGTCGTCCATGTGGATCAGACCTTCGTCGATCCACTGCTGGTACGGGTGCTCGGCAGCGAGTTCGTTCTTCAGTTCCTCGTCGCTGATGACCCGGCCCTGCGCGGTGTCCACGAGGAACATGCGGCCGGGCTGGAGGCGGACCTTGCGGACCACGGTGGACGGATCGATCGGCAGAACGCCGACCTCCGACGCCATGACGACGAGGCCGTCTTCGGTGATCCACAGACGCGACGGACGCAGACCGTTGCGGTCCAGCACGGCGCCGATGACGGTGCCGTCGGTGAAGCACACCGACGCCGGTCCGTCCCAGGGCTCCATGAGAGCCGAGTGGTACTCGTAGAACGCCCGACGTGCGGGGTCCATGCTCTCGTGCTTCTCCCAGGCTTCCGGGATCATCATCAGAACTGCGTGCGGCAGGCTGCGGCCGGCGAGGTGCAGCATCTCGAGCACCTCGTCGAAACGAGCGGTGTCGCTGGCGCCCTGGGTGCAGATCGGGAAGATCTTGTCCAGGTTCTCGCGGCCACCGAAGACGTCGCTGTCGATGAGGGACTCGCGAGCGCGCATCCAGTTCTCGTTGCCGGTGACGGTGTTGATCTCACCGTTGTGAGCGACCCGTCGGAACGGGTGCGCCAGCGGCCACGACGGGAACGTGTTGGTGGAGAAGCGCGAATGGACCAGGCCCAGTGCGCTCTCGACACGATCGTCCTGCAGATCGAGGTAGAAACCCTTGAGCGGCGGGGTGGTGAGCATGCCCTTGTAGACGAACGTCTGGCCGGACAGGCTGGGGAAGTACACGGTCTCGCTACCCGGGCCACCCTTGCCGGCGCCTTCGGAGCCGAGTTCGTGCTCGGTGCGCTTACGTACCACGTATGCACGACGCTCGAGATCCATGCCGGTGTACTTGTCACCCTCGGAGCCGATGAAGATCTGACGGAACGTCGGCATCGCGTCGCGCGCCAGTGCGCCCAGCGATGAGTCGTCGGTTCCGACCTCGCGCCAGCCGAGAACCTTCAGGCCCTCTTCGACGACGATCTTCTCGACTGCAGCAGCAGCCTCGTGTGCATCGGCATCGCCCTGCGGGAGGAATGCGATACCGGTTGCGTACGCGCCTTCGGCGGGCAGCGCGAAGTCCACGACAGCTCGGAAGAACTTGTCGGGAACCTGCAGCAGAATGCCCGCACCGTCACCCGTGTTGGGTTCGGATCCGGCAGCGCCGCGATGCTCGAGGTTGACCAGAGCGGTGATCGCCTTTTCGACGATGTCCCTGCTGCGGCGACCATGCATGTCGACAACAAATGCGACTCCACAGGAGTCGTGCTCATTGGACGGGTGATAGAGGCCCTGGGGGCCTGGAAGTTGCTTCATACCCAGCCTTCGTATGCCATAAAGATGCACCGACGACCAGCAGCGCTGATGGCCATCAACTTGCAATGCAAGTCCTTCAAAGCACCGACACGACGATGTGTTCGGTACCACCGAAGTAGCCGCCCTGCGCAGACGCGATGGTGTGCGTTCTGGCACCCGGCGACGTGAGTCTTCGGTCGGTTGAAACTTTTGTGAGTCAACCGTGTAACGAAAACGATAATTCAGAACCCCGGCACGGGCGCAACTAAGGTAGCCCTATAATTGCTCTGAACTGCGGCGATGCAGGGAGCCAGAAGGCCCCTCGACAGATTTCGGAGCTGCGTCTGTGCAGAGAAGTTCCGATTCACAGGATACCGAATCCGCAGGAAACAGGCGCGATGGGCGATGAATGCAACAACTGGCCGCAGCGATAAGAATCAGCTGCGGCCAGTGCGCCTCGAACTGTAACAAAAGTTGATCGATCAACCAAGGTCTAGGCCTGAATTGTTTGCTCGCAGAATGCCATCGCTGTAATTTCCGTAGGCTCACCCTTGAGAAGACGGGTGGCGAAGCGCAAATGACAACAGCAGTAGTGGTGGGCAGTGGTCCCAACGGTCTCGCGGCGGCGATCGAACTCGCCCGCGCCGGAATCGACGTCCATGTCATCGAGGGTGCGGACAAGATCGGCGGCGGCACCCGCAGCAGCGAATACATAGTCGACGGACTCGTCCACGACGATTGCTCCGCCTTCCATCCCACAGCTTTGGCTTCTCCTTACTTCAAGGAACTCGACCGCGAATTCGGGCTCGCCAAACATGGCCTGACGTGGCTGTGGCCCGAGATCGATCTGGTCCATCCACTCGACGACGGCACCGCCGGGGTTCTGTGGCGCGACATCAACCGGACCGCTGAGGGACTGGGTGGCGACGGCAAGCGCTGGCTCGACGTCTTCGGATACCTCTCCGAGAACTTCGACGAATTAGTACAGGACGTCTTCCAGCCCATCGTGCATCTCCCGAAGCACCCGCTGATGCTCGCCCGTTTCGGGACGGGCGCTCTGCTTCCCGCGACGGGTTTCGCTCGGATGTTCAAGACCCCACAGGCGCGGGCGCTGTTCGGTGGCGTCGCGGCGCACATGTTCGGGACGCTCACCCTTCCTCTCTCCAGTGCTGTCGGCTCGATGCTCACTGCGGCCGCTCATGCTCACGGGTGGCCTGTGGCACAAGGTGGTTCGGGCTCAATTGCAGCCGCCCTCGCGTCGATCCTGCGAAGCCTCGGTGGCACCATCGAAACCGAGAACTGGGTGACCAACTACTCCCAGATCGCCGACTACGACATCGTCATGCTCGACATCGCCCCCGATGCGGCCGGGCGCCTGCTCGACGGTCGGCAGCCCGACCGCATTGCCCGGGCCTACCGCAAATTCCGCTACGGCACCGCCGCCTACAAGGTCGACTACGCCGTGCGTGGTGATTCCGACGGAAGCGTCGTGCCGTGGACGAATCCGCATGCCCGCAAGGCCGGCACCCTGCACCTGTCCGGGACGATTTCGCAAACTGCTGCTGTCGAACGCCAGACCGTACGGGGTCAGATGCCGGACAAGCCCTTCATTCTGTTGGGCCAGCAGTTCTTGGCCGACCCCTCCCGATCTGTGGGAGACATCCATCCCGTGTGGGCGTATGCGCATGTGCCGCATGGATATCCGGGCGACGCGACCGATGTGGTCACGCGTCAGATCGAGCGTTTTGCGCCGGGGTTCCGGGACCGGATCGTGGGCGTCCACGTGCGCAATGTGCCGCAGATGCAGGCGTACAACCCCAACTACGTGGGCGGCGACATCTCCGCGGGTGCGAACACGGCGCGGCAGATCATCGCGCGCCCCCGGTTCGGGCTCGACCCCTATGCCACCGGGGTTCCCGGCGTGTACCTCTGCTCGTCCGCGGCTCCCCCGGGCGGCGGGGTCCACGGGATGGGTGGGTTCAATGCTGCGCGGGCGGCGCTGAAGGCGCGGGGTTGAGGCGTCCCCGCGGAGTCTGAACGCCAGCAACTAGTCTAAGTCTTCACTTCCAGCTAGGGCCCTGAACCCTTCATTCATTCTCTAATAGCACCACTCTAGGTATGCGTATCGATATCGCAGTCAGGTTTGGCAGTGGCGAAGCGCAGGGATGCATACGCTCAGCTGATGCCAGCATCAAACTGTGATAGCGCCGCAAAGGCGTCGGATCGAGGTCCGCCAGTACGGTAATGAGTGGGAACACCAACCAGGCGGAGCTAGGTTTACGTTCGTCGCTGGTTACTGATGCTTGACGCCCTAAGATTCTCAGAATCCATTTAGAGGCGATACCCCCGAGTTTCATCGAGACACCCAGTTCCGAGAAGCTAGGGCTAATACCACACTGACTATTTCAATTAAATCCAGCTGTGCGAAACTGCCAATTCTGAACACCTCGACAACTTGCAAAACATTCGATCGCGTAACGAATTTCTACTATCCCATAATCAATGCTCAGGATTCATGATCAGCCAACTCGTAACGATCAAAGCCGATTGAAGGAACAAGCACCCTTCATATGCAATAACTCGCCCCTTACCGCTATCGCCTGGCATCGACCTGTAGGTTTAACACAACGCCCCCGGTGAAGGCGAGGGCAGGTCGGGTTGCGCGAGAAGGGTAGGCATGCTCGTACCATTGAATCCAGCGGTGGCCACCTGTAACAAAAACGGACCCCCCGCGAACTAACTGACAACACCTGAGTCACCGAGTTTCAGTCACCAACAAACCGTGAGCAGCTGGTGACCAGCACGCACTGGAGTCCGATCAAACGAGGAGGTTGGCGTGCCCGACCCTGTGATCGAATCGCCCCCGAGCACATGGGGCGAAGTCTTCCCGTGGCTTGAGTCAATCGGCTCTCAGTCGGGCGAAAGGTGGTGGGATGAACCAGTCAACGCAACACCAAGTGCCCGTCGCCGTCGGAATATCACGGCCATAACCGAACTTGCGACGTCACGTCTATCGCGCTGGACGATCGGACAGTTGTTTCCGACTGCAGACTCAAACCAGTCGCTGACAAATCTAGAACTCCCTGCCCGTGCGATCAATGCAATCTGCCGGGCGGGCTACGGTACGGTAGATGATTTAAAGGGCTTGACAGTCGAAAATCTCTTTGACTGGCGAAACGTAGGATCTGGAACTGTCACTGCAATACTTGAGTCAATCGTCGTCGATGCAGCACTCGGACCGCATCCAACTATTCATAACTTGACCAATTCGCTGAAACCTGCAAACGAACCAACACTAATCACACCAAATTTGGTCACCCCAGCCGCGCCGGCATTCGCCAGTCCATTCACGGATGACGTTCATTTGGTAGTCACCTGGTTCTCGCTAGCAGGCCTATCAGACGCACCATTCCTAGCACGCCAACTCCCGGTCGGCACTCCGCACGACGTTGTCCGCGCGTGGAAGAGGCTCGAATCGATGACCGCCACGAGCGTCACGGGACAGTCAGAGCCACCGGATGGCGCCGCGTTGCTCGATAGAGCGCTTCGTGATCTGGACCATCGAGCGATAAGCATACTACGCGACCGCATGTTCGGGGATTCGCCCGAAACGCTTGAGAGAATCGGATCCAAACTAGGAGTGACCCGCGAACGGGTCCGCCAGATCGAGGCGAAAGCGCGGAACACTCTCCTTGCTGCCCTGGATATAAGCAATTCCAGTCCAATTGCCTTGCTCGGAGAAGCAGCGCGCCGAACAATCGGCGAACTGCTTCCACTTGATTTGCTCTTGAGCGACATACCGGCACTCGCCCATCCGGTGGATAGCATCGATCAACCGGCATGGCGGGTACTCGATCGTATCGACGACGCGTACGAGATTGCCGACGGTTGGTGCGCCTCCCCGACGATCGAGGCCGCCCGGGCTGCGACCGGCACTCGGCTCGCCGAGAGTACTGACGCCTACGGAGTCACCCGCGTCGATGCAGTCGACTTCATGGACGTTGAAGACGAACAACTTCGACACCAGTTCACCGCACGCTGGCTCGAGAGTTGCGGCTACCGAATCGATGGTGACTTTGTCTTCACTCGGACACAATCCGTGCAGGATTACGCCGCGTCGATCTTGTCCGTGGTCGGATCCCCGATGTCAGCTGATGAGATCGTTTCGCGATTTGCAGTAGAACGAAGTATTGCCTCCCTGCGCAATGTCCTAGCTATCGACGACCGATTTACCAAGATCGACCGTGATCGATGGGCCCTAGCCGAGTGGGGAATCGATGGATACTCGAACATTCGCACGGTCATTCGCCAACAGCTCGCCAAAAATGGCGGCAGCGTGAACCTCGAGACTCTCGTCGACTGGATTACCAGCAAGTATTCCGTTTCGCCCAGTAGCGTGATCGCATACGCATCGGCTACACCATTCGAAACCGTCGACCGCATCGTGCGGATCACTTCGCGAACCCGTGAAGTGCGAAAAACACCACGCCAAACCCACCGGATGTTCCGATGGTCAAATGAGTGGGCAATTCGAATTGCCGTCACGAAAGATCATTTGCGGGGTAGCGGTTCAGTTGCACCGATCGCAGTTGCGACGATTCTCGACCTTCAGCCCGGTGAGACCGTCCAACTAAGCTCAGATCTCGGTCCTCAGTCTGTGACATGGACCGGGATCCAACCGCATTTCGGCACTGTCCGACGGTTCTTGCTCGAACAGGACGTTGCCATCGGGACCGAGGCGTTCCTCGTAATCAACGACGACCGGACGTTCTCCGTGAAACTAGTACGCGACCTCATCGATGATCCGGTCAGCGATGCCCTTGCTCTAGTAGGCGCGAAGCCTCACTCAACTGCGGATGATGCGTACGTATCGCTATGTCGCGCAATTGAGTCTGCTCCACAATCGGGGTTAGCATCATTGATTGACGACTATCGCAGTCGAGGTGACACCGAAATAGCCGATCTCATACTCGCCGGGCGCAGATGGTTCGACTCAATGGCCGTCCGGCAACCAGCACCCGCACCGAATTCAACAGATGTCGACGCCATTTTGGAACTATTGTGACATTTATGCCATCGCTGCGATCTCTCGATCTCGATGCTCGCTATCGCAGCGACAGCACCGACGTAGTCACACGCTTCTACGTGCCCGCATTCTCTGCTGCATCTACCTATAGCCGAGCAGTCGGGTATTTCACATCGACAAGTCTCGCGCTGTACGCACGCGGCATTGACGAGTTCGTCAAGCATGGTGGCTCCATGCGTCTTATTGCGTCTCCGCACCTCGACGAGGGCGATATCGCGGACATCGAACACGGATACTCAGTTCGAGACATTGTGGCACGCGCAGCCATGCGAGAGCTCGACGGCGTCGAGAATGAAAAGGTCCTTGCGGGCCTCGGACAGGTTGGAAGGTTGATTGCTGAGGGGCGGCTGGACGTCAAGTTGGCCTTTGTCGTCAAGAACGACCGTGTCGGCATCTATCATGAGAAGATCGGGATCTTCCGCGACGGTTATGGCGATCTCGTTGCTTTCACCGGCAGCAGCAACGAAACTCTAGGGGGGCTCGCCGCCAATTTCGAATCGGTAGAGGTATATCGCGGTTGGACCCCCGGCGACGGTGCCCGCGCTCTTCGCATCGAATCGGACTTCAACGATCTGTGGGCGAACCGCACTTCACTCCTAAGCGTCGAACCATTTCCCGACATTGCTCGCGAGCGACTCATCGAGCTCGGACATAGACACAACACGTTGCCGTTACCCGGCAACGACGACGCTCTCGAATTCTCACCCCTGCTTGTCGACGAACGCGGGCATCTAACTGTGCCAACAGCATTGACGCCACGTGGCTATCAGAATTCCGCGGTCGAGGCGTGGCTGCGCAAAAGCGGGCGTGGGTTTCTTGCGATGGCGACAGGCACAGGAAAGACAAAGACTGCCTTACTCGCCGCGACGGCGATTGGCAACGTGCTCCGCGAACGAGAACAACCCCTAGTGCTCGTGGTCCTGGCACCGCTTCAGCACCTAGTCGACCAGTGGATTGAAGAAGTCGAAGCATTCGGCGTCACACCAATTCCCGTCTACGAATCGAGCGCCCAGTGGGTTCCCCTCGTTGAGGACCAGATTGGCCAAGCCCGGCTTGGGCAACGCCCAGTCGTAGTTCTGGTTGCCACCAACATATCCTTCGCCAGCTCAAGGTTCCAAGGGATTCTCGGCCGACTCACCCTGCCGCTCATGGTTATCGCTGACGAGGCTCACAATCTCGGTTCCGACCGCTACCGCACCACCCTCCCACCGAACGCCACGTATCGTCTGGGGTTGTCTGCGACCCCCGAGCGGTGGCATGACGAAGAGGGCACAGCAGCTCTGTTCGAATATTTCGGGCCGATCGTATTTGAATTGGGTCTGGCTGAGGCCATCGATATGGGCGCTCTCTGTCGATACACATATCACCCCCGTCTGGTAGAGCTCAATGACGAGGAGACACAGCTTTACGCCGAGCTGACCAATAAAATCGCTCGATGCATTGCTGCCGGCGGACACCCCGACGACGCCGATCCCGACTCACCTCTTGGATTCCTTCTGAGGAAGCGGGCGAATGTCCTCGGCCACGCGGCAGGCAAGCTGACCGCGCTTCGCGCGGACCTCAAATCGCACCGCGACTCGTGGTTTCAACTCGTCTATTGCGCCGAAGGGAGGAGACCCTCTCCGGATGGCGAGGAATCCGGACCTCAACAGCTAGCCGAGGTGATGCGCTTGGTCGGGAACGAACTCGGAATTCCTGCCCACCGGTATATCGGCGAGACCTCGCGCACGAACCGGAAATTACTTCTCCGCCGATTCAGCTCCGGCGAAGACCTGCAAGCATTGGTCGCGATGCGCTGTCTTGATGAGGGTGTGGACATCCCCGACGCCCGACTGGGGTATCTCCTTGCCAGCAGTAGCAACCCACGACAATTCATCCAACGGCGCGGTCGACTCCTCCGCCACGCAGCAGGCAAAACACGGGCCGTTATTTTCGACTATCTCGCAGTGCCGAAATCGGGGTCTCCGATAAATTTCGATGTCGAAAGGTCGTTGCTCATCCGAGAGATCGAACGCGCCAACGAATTCGGCAAGGTCTCCGAGAACTACGGCAAGACTTTGGATACCCTACGTCCTTTGCGCGACCACTATCACCTGATGGATCTATAATGCTATCCCGGAAGGGTAACCGATGACCCAACGCTCCCGTTCTGAAGAAGTCCTAATTGCCGCGCTCACCGACGAACAAAAAGCTCTACTCCATCGCGTTCTCACCATTGAGCGAGCCAAGTTGCACCTGAGTGCCTACGACGCCACTGATGACATTCTCGCAGCAGTGAAGGGGATCATTCCGTGAAGCTTCAATCAATCACTCTGACCAATTTCCGTCAATTTGCAAGTCATCAGACATTCGATCTCAGTTCAGACGACACCCGCCCGGTCACGTTGATCTTCGGCGCCAACGGTTCAGGCAAGACCACACTGCTCAATGCCTTCACCTGGGCACTCTATGGAGACTTGTCTGAAGACGTAGAGCAGCAGGAGCGACTCACGACTGACGCTGTATGGCGGTCGACTCCTGTTGGTGAGTCAGTCACCACAGCCGTGGAA
Source organism: Rhodococcus sp. SB1D (assembly GCF_048573875.1). Classification (NCBI taxonomy): domain Bacteria; kingdom Bacillati; phylum Actinomycetota; class Actinomycetes; order Mycobacteriales; family Nocardiaceae; genus Rhodococcus; species Rhodococcus sp. SB1D. Next base: position 126,048 of record NZ_JBMAIQ010000011.1, on the reverse strand, counting down.
CTGTGTTTCTCCCACGAAGATCGGCAGTATCGAATTGTTCGTTCGTCATCGGTGCGGAAAGAATCCGATCACCAGCAGCCTGCAACTCCTGCCGTTCAGTTGTGGACAACAACGCCTGACGGCGCATCAGAGCAAGTTGCAGCACCACAGGAGATGATCAACACAATTCTCCCGCGGGGCTTCAGCCGCTTCTTCTTCTTCAACGGCGAACGTATTGAAAACCTAGTAAAAAAGGACGCCTATTCGGAAGTCCAGAAAGACATAAAAGTCCTATTGGACCTTGCACAAGTCGAGCGCGCCCTCACTCACTTACCTAAAGTCGATCGCAAACTTTCTGCTGAACTCCGAAAAAACGGCGGTGAGACTGCCAGGAAGATTCAAAACGAAATCGATGATTTCGACGACCAACAAGGTGAGGCCAAGGATCGATTGCTGGTGCTTGAGAGCGACGTAGCATCGCTCAACGCCGAGCGTGAGCTCGTTCTTGAGAGGTTCAGGGAAAGTGCCGACACGGCGCCCATTCAGCAGCGCCGCGATCAGGTCGGGAACGAGCTCGCCGCGGCTCGCCAGGCTCTAAAAACTGCAGAGATAGACCGGGCCACACTGATAGCTACTCGGGGCTTCCTAGCATTCACATCTACCCTCGCCAGGGAAACTAAAGAGATGGCCGACGACCTCTACCGAAAGGGCGCACTTCCAGCGCCACTAAAGCGTGAGTTCGTCGACGACCTCCTCGACCGAAGAATTTGCATCTGCGGCTCCCCGCTTACCGACGGTTCCGAGCCCCGGAGTTCCGTGGAAAAGTGGCGCCAGCAAGCTGGTCTCCAAGCCGTCGAAACTGCATGGCAAAAGCTCTCCGGCACCGTCGATGAGTTGGTACCCACACGATCTGTCTTACGCTCTGATTTGGCGGGCATTGCCAAACGCATCGGCGACGAGCGTGACCGGATCGATCGTCTCATCGCTGAACAGTCAGAGCTGGACGGTAAGCTGCGCAACAGTCGACGCGAAGACGTTCAGGACCTTGAGAGCAGACGCATGGACTTGGATGCTCGGATTCGGACGAAGGAGCAACAGATCGGTTCGACGAAGATGGAAATCGAACAGCTTGCCAAGGACATCGAATCGAAAATGCGCGAACGGTCAAGAGCTGAGGTCACCGATGAGCTCGCGCTCAAAGCGCGGTCTCGACTCGACCTTGTCCTGTCGGTGAAGAATGCACTCACCGAAATCCTCGAAATTCGCTCGGCCGACATACGGACACGGCTGGACGCGAAACTCAAGCAGGTCTTCGGAAAAATAACCCATCAAAATCACGTCCCGTCGCTCACTGAAAATTTCGAGTTAACACTCCATAAGAAAGTCGACGGCATCACTCTGCCGGTCCCGAAATCCACGGGCGAGAATCAAATCCTAAGTTTGAGCTTTGTTACCGCAGTGTCACAACTTGCACGCGAGATTCGCACGGCGCGTCGAGCGGAGGGACCAACAAACTCTGACTCTGGCGCGTACCCCATCGTAATGGACGCAGCTTTCGGCTCATTGGATGAGGACTATCAGGAAGGAGTAGCGCGGGCGCTCGCCAAGATGGCTCCTCAGCTTGTCGTGCTGGTCAGTAAAAGCCAAGGCACAGGAACCGTGATCACCGAGCTAATGCCGTATGTCAGCAACCTCGGCGTACTAGAAACACACACCACGGCTCAGGGAGATGTTTCCGATAACATCGAGATCAATGGCACGTCGTACCCATACATTCGTCAATCCGACAGCGATCATACCGAGTTGAAGGTGATCCAATGACTGCGCCAGCAGACGTTCGCGCCCGACGACCCAAACAGCACGAAGCGCTGATGATCTCGCTTCAACAGGAGGCCAATTTCCCGGCCTTCCGCGACATATTGCTCTTTGCTGGGGCTGTCGGATTCGCTCAGGATCGTCGCGTACCTTTTACAGCGACCGCCGGAGACCCAATACGCTACGAAACTCTAATAATTCCCGCTTTCGCCGATGCACTCATCGGTATGATCGCCGCTAATGTCGTCGACACCGACCCCGAGATTATGGATAGTGACCGCCTCCACGAACGCGTCACGATATTCGAGGAGTACGCAAATGGTGGGCTCGAATATATTCAGGAGCTTGTGAACACTCGGAAACAGCCTGTTGCCCTCATAGTTTTAGACGTAATGACTAGTGCGCTCACCGAAGAAAATGAATCAACCGACATTCCAGTCGAAGACTTACTAGATGGAGTCACGTGGTAAGGAAACTCAAATCACGGACCGGACTGGTCCATTCGGAATAAATTCGTACGTCCTCGAAGATTGCACAGTTCTATTATTTCTAGCGATCGACCCAACCTGAAAAACTCTAAGAGAAGTCAAACACAATTAACCGAAAAGGAAGCCATGGAGACACCGGTAAACGCGTCGTCTACAACCGCAGGATCGCTCTTGTCCGGAGGAAGATTCTATATTCCACCGTTCCAACGTGAGTACGCATGGGAAGGCGACCAGGTCGAGGAATTCTTTCGAGATATAAGCCACTCCCTAAAAGACGACTCATATTTCCTAGGACTTGTCATTCTAACAGAAAGCGCAGCTGAAAAATCAGTAGTTGACGGTCAACAACGAATACTGACACTAACGCTTCTAGCCGCAGCAATCTACCACAAGGCGTTTGAATACGAAAGAAACGCTCTCGCCGATAGGATCCGAACCACTTTTCTATACTCAATTGACTTTGAGTCGGATAAGGAATATCCGCGGGTAAGACTAGCATCTGAACGAGATAATGCGACACTCGCTGAAATCCTCAACCTAGGCCAGAAATCGAATATCGCCGCACCGAAATCTTTACACACTGCCGAGGCTCCCGAAGGCGAAGAGTCGGCGTCCAAGTTAATGATCGATGCATATAAACTTCTCAATCTTCATCTCACTGAGGACATTTCGGAAGATCAATTTCGAAAACTGGGAACCTGGGCAGATTTTATAACCAATAAGCTCTATTTTGCGGTTTTCAACCACCCTAATCCATCGTCCGCCTACAAAGTGTTCGAAATTGTTAATACTCGCGGTCGAGCACTCACCACGGCCGATCTTTTGAAGAGCTACACCTTAAGCGAAACCCCTGAGGATCGTCGAGACGCACGTTATCATGAATGGCAGGATGTCTCGCGCCAGTTCGATAGCGGATTCGTCACATACATTCGTCACGCAATTACCACTACACATGGGTATATCCCTCCGCGCGATCTGTACGACGCACTGACCGGCCGAGGCGGATCAACTCACGGCCCAACCAATCCTGAAATCTTGTTACAGCTCCTACAACTGCACCTTCCTATCTATCTCCAGATGATGGACCCGACCACCGCTGGCCCTGCCACCGAGGACGAGTTGGCAGTTTTTACAATGCTAAACACATTAAACGTGGTATCAATGCGACCCATCCTCCTCGCAATTCGAAACACGCCGATGGCGAATGAAGGTCGTAGAGAGCTTTTGAAGCTTGTCGTACGCCGTTCAATTGTGGGAAATCTCGGAACAGGGAGTATCGAGCGCCGATTCGGTGAGGTTGCAGCTGAGATTCACAGGACCGGATCCTGGGAAAAGGCGATTTCTGGTCTCGCCGATCTAAACCCGGAACGAGAGGAATTTGTCGAGCGCGCACACCGTCGACCGATGAACAAGAACACGCTGTCCGCCTTACGTGCCTCGGCTCTTCAAGGGGCGTTAACTCCCAATCTTTCAAACACCCTCTATTTCATAAGGACACGAGGCTCGGACTGGGACAGTCAAAACTTGGCCACAACACTTGGAAATACCTTCTTGGCAACAGAATCGCGACGTCCCATGGGAAGTTCCACGTGGGATGGATTTAAGGAAAACCTCCTTCCCTTAGCAGCGGAGGGTGAACTGTCCGAAAAGATTAATTCATTCAAAGTCTGGGACGGGACGTCAATAAGCATGTTAGGGGAAATAGTTGCAATAAAAGCAGCAGAGGTTTGGTATGAGTAAATCACTCGAGATAGTCCAAACCACTGATGGAAACACGGAAGACAAAGCTCTGCGCTTGGTGACACAAGTACTGAATCGGCACTATACCTATTCCCCCACACTATCGGATCTTCTGCAATCAACATCCGAGTTGTCACAGCAGTCAAGGAGACAATCGACGTCGGACGCTTGTAGCGACACCCTATTCGCGTTCGATACCAATGCACTCCTTCGGCTTGGCGCCGATTCAGGCGGTGCGGATGCGATCGATTATATCAGAAAACATCCAGGACCATTAGTATTACCTGGTCAAGCTATCCAGGAATCATGGAACAATCTCCACGCTGGAGTGAGAACGAGAATAAAAGAGTTATCAGCCTCGATAACACAGACAACCAAGAAGCTAGAGGAGATATCCGAGCATCTTGAGGGAGCAATCGAACCAGCGAAGTTAGCATGGGGCGCCGTGGCGGATGCATACAAGGATTGGATTGATCCCGCCGCATTGGACTCATTCAAGCAAACAATTGAAGCAATAAACTCGCACACCCAGTCAATTGTTGCTTTCGTTCCGCGCATTGAATTTTCCCCTCTAGCAGAAATCAGAAAAAAGACGAAGACACCTCCAGGGTTTCGGGACGATGCTGGAAACCACGGAGACTTCTACTTATGGGCCGACTTCTTGTACGGAATCGCTCAAACCAGCCCTACGAGCTTCGACCGTGTTGTGATGGTAACCAACGATACAAAGAAGGATTGGAGCACTAGCGGGGCCCCTCATCCGATCTTAGTTTCAGAGGCAATCTCAGTATCCGGAGGGAAAAAATTCGAAATTTGGAGCAGAGAAGAATTTGTTCGCATGGCTAACGGTTAGATCGTTTGATCGAATGCTATGTGCCGAAATTCAGGCGGAGTAGATCCACAAAATGCCAGTGAATTAAAGTTCGTGCACTTCAATACTGCACGAATTAAACTAAGCACCGTGCCGTGTGTTCAGCCGGTGCCCGCGCAGGTACCGATCCTTCTCCGCGAGTACTCGTTGCCAGCCTGACAGAGTTCCGATTCTTTCGGGATTCTCGTAGAGACCGGCTTTGATCTCCGCACGCGTCAATTTCTCGTATAAGTGCAGGCGCGGGTCATCACGGCCCAAGAACTCCTCCTTGCGATGTAGCAGTGGCGGATTAGCGGATCGCGAATAATCGCGCCACTCTACGCTGAGCTTCCGAAGATTCACAGTCACAGCTGATTCGAGCGTTGGATGCGCTTCCTTGTCGAAATCTGGATACGACAGAAAAGACACTTGCGGTTCGGTCACCGAAAGCTTGACCATGTTCGCACGATCGACAGTTCCTGCGAGTATTCTGGCGCAACCTTCGTAAACTTGCAGCAAAGGGGGAAGTTCGGCCAGTGCTGATCGATGGACGTACAGCGCAGACGGCGTCTGTTTTCCAATCTCGGAGCTTCTCGCCGACATCAAAATCATCGTCCTGTTTCCCACGGCTGCGAGGAGTCTGTCACCGTGCTGCGTAAGGTCACGGTATGTGCCGAAATGGGTCTTGACGTCTCGCTGCAGAATCGGACCAAGCTGAGCGAATCGCGACTTCCTACCGAATCGCGACATCGCGGCGTAGACCGCTAGTTCTGACCTCCGCTGGATCCGAATTTGCTCCCAATGAGAAGCGTCCGTCACGCGATAGATCAAGTTGACCGCCCGCCCCAGCGAGCCGCTCGCCTCCAGGACTGACGTCGCCGATTCGTCGGTCAACTCGTTCCGCTTCGGAGGTCTGGCATGCGCGGTCATGAAATCAACGAGTGGGGCCAACTTCTCGCGATTCTGTTCGTACTCCTCGTGCGGGTCGATGACGATTCGCGGACGATATTGGTAGACACGATTGGCAAGAAAGTCGTGCTGCGCAGCTTCGTCCCTGAAGACATAGAAGACCCCGGGCGCCGCTGCAATAGGCTTCGCCCCAAGAATTGTCTCGATCCACTCCGCAAGCTCAGGTTGTTCGTAGAACTTCTGGAATGTTCCCTTCCTAGTGACAATCCCATCACCAACTTGTCGGCCGACGAGATCGCGCGCCTCCCACACGAGTCGCGCAGATACAATCAACACGTTGCGAGCGAGATCCCAGGCCGAACGCAGTACATCTGTCCGCTCGATAGGATCTTCGATCACGTTAACCACGTATCCCAGGTTGACGATATTCGAGGCAATGCGGTCCGCGTCCGGACGATGTGCAGGGTCCCAGCCCCTGACTTCAAACCCGAGAGCCTCCAGGTGACGAAGGTCTCCACCTCGGCCACACCCGTAGTCGAAAACAGTCGCACCGGGCTTAACAACCCCGTCCGACAACGCGAGACCCATCGGCCGCGACAACGCAGAACGAACCATGGCTGTCTTGTGGCGTGCTGTCGGCCCTATTGTCATCATGCGCCTACTCCACGAGTGCCAGCTTTACGAGCCCTTCAATGTCAGAAGAACGGGTGTCCCCGATCAAGTATCCAATGCCGCGATGAAGGTGGAGGCGGAACTGCGTCGCGAGAGTCTCGTCATCGAGCCCAAAATCATCGGTGTGGCAACGCATGCGCAATGCGGCCCACAGGACGTCACCGTGAATACCAGCAAACACCTTCCATGTCATCTCGACATTGCTGTCAGCAAGGATACGAGTCGCCGGAGGTACCGATGGCTCGGCCAACGACCGACACAATGCCCACCGACAAAGAACATTCCATTGCCCGATACCAGTGCGGCGTTTCAACGTCACTAGTTGGTCGCGAGCGGTCTTCGAAAGTCGGACATGCTCGACAGTCACTTCACTACTCCCAAAAGTATCCAGATTTGACAGACGTAGACGCGCTGTCGTGGTCATAATCTAGGCGGTACAGGCGCCCGACATGTTTTTTGATCCTGCCGAATGCCTGCTCGTCGATCTCCGTATCCGTCGATAAGAGGATCACCTGGTGGCTTGCAAACGGGAAGTATCGCTCAACGAGGTGCTCCCTGTGCTCACCGTCGAGTCGACCCAATGGTGTATCGACTACAACGGGAAGCGGCTGCCCCGATGCGCGCGCCAGTCCCCACAACAATGACACTGCAAGCAACTGACGCTCACCCGCAGACAATTGATTTGCAGGCAGCTGTACGCCTCCTGGACCAGTCAATTCGACCGTGTAGTTCTCCGGATCAATCCGTACTGAGGCGATGAGGCGGTTCTTGCGCAGCAATCGCTGCAACGCCTCAAGTACGTAGTCGCCGATCCGGCCTAGATACCTTTGCTTCGCCGCGACTCGCAGAGCATCTAGGGTTGTACGAACCTTGTCGACGTGGGCGACAATACGGGTGTCGTCCTCCACCGCCATATTCGCCGCTGCGTACTTCTCGAGGATTCGCTCGTAGTCTGCGTCGGCTTTTGCTCGTTCCGTTCGGCGAAGATTGAGATCCTCGTCGAGCGTCGTGACCCTCGCCTCAGCTCTGACCTGCCGGTCTGAGGCAGCATCAAGTGCGCGCCGGACATCTTCGAGCGTCTCCGGGTCTGGCATCGCCACGATAACGCGGTCTACCTGATCGAGCTCTTCGCGCACTCCACGGCGTCGCTCCACCAGCTCGCTCATGCGGCGTCGGCTCGACGGCATTGCAGCTTCCCGGAGCATCCGCACCGCGTCCGGCCTGCCCAACCCGCTAATGTCCGGAGTATCTTCATCTATCGAGCGCGCTGCGCGGTCGTTTGCCAAGAAGTCGGTCATAGCCATGATCGTGGCAGGAGCAGCACGACTCTCCCGCAGCTTTTCAAGGATGGAATCGTCACGTGCAGTGAGAACATCAGCCACCACACGCCGACCCCATGACATCGACTCCGCTGACGCTTGAGTCTCGAGATCACGCAGGAGATCAGCGATGAGGAGCATCGGTGCGGCGTCGGCAGTCTCAGCGCGCAAATCGTCGTCGATCTGTGCCAGACTGCCGCGAAGTGCCTCAGCAGTCTGCTCGATTTCCGCGCGAGACTCCGCGATCTCACCTCCGCGCGCCTGATAAATCGACCGAGCTTCAGCCTTTTCCTTTTCAGCACGCTCAAGTTCGACTCGGACCCGAGCTAATGTTTCAACCGCGCCCTCTTCGAGTTGTCGAGTACGTGTCACCAAGTCACGCTTGGCATCGACCTCAGCTCTAACCGAATCTGGAACTTGATTTGACCGGTGCCGACGCCTTAGGACCGACAAATCTGTCGCCAGTCGCTCGACGAGGTCGAGACCGAGTAGCGCCGACAGCGCGGATGCAAGCACTTCACGAGATTTATCCATGTCAGCAAGCGCTTCGATCTGTTCACCGTCGAAGAAGAACAAACCGGCGATACCTCGCGGCAAGAATGTCTCGACGTGTTCACTCCAGGTAGAGGTGAGCACACGGTCATGTCTGCCGTCTACCTCGACGTCGAGGCGTTCACGGGACGGAGCGTTTGCACCACCCCATCGGCGGCTGATCCGGTAGACATGTTCGCTGCCCTGCTGGTGCGCGCGGAATTCCAGCTCGACTGACGAGACGGCCTTAGCAGGCGCCCCGCGGTGGGTCAGCGCGGTGAGGTAGTTCTCATAGCCACCCGCGCGGCGACTGTTCGACTGCGCGAGCGCGCCGTACAGCGCGAGATGGATCGCTTCGAGAACGGTGGTCTTGCCGGCGCCATTGAGTCCGCCGATTAGAACTACCGGCTTCGCCGTCGACTTCGGTGTCAGCGTGATGGTGTGACGACCTGAGAACGTGCCGACGTTCTGCAAAACAAGCTCGTCGAGGATCATCCGTCAGAACCAATTCGTGCCGGCTGGATGTAACCATCGGCGATGTCGAGGTCGTCGGGTTCGTCGGTTGCACGCAGTCGTTCGACAGCATCGGCTCGACCGGTAGCTCGGCGCATTGCATCTTCCTCGTCCTCGTAGAAGCCCTTGCGGAGCGACTTCGTCAACGAGTCGAAAAGTCCAGCTCGTCGCGCCTGAGAGCGATGGCGTTGCTCAACGTCTAGCAGCTCACGCACGAGCTCGAAATGCACCCGATCATCACCGACTACTTCGCGAAGGATTTCCACGGTGTCTGGCCCCAACGGAAGATGCTCATCCAGTGGGCGTCCCGGGTACTCGGTCCCAGTGGATTCACGGTAGATACGGGGGAGGCTGTCCTCGAATTCGTGCTTGTCCACGACCCAAATTCGACGAATCTCTTCCAGTTCATCGAGTGTCACCAAATCGAGATTCCTAACTGAGGCGGGACCGTTCTCGCGTATCCACGTCTGCGCGTCGAGAAGCTTACGTACCCACCGCTCACGCGACTCTTGAGTGTATGGACCAGGGATGTTCCTACCGTTGAATAACTGGACCGAACCGTTCATCCGCCGGAAGTCCCGCAGATGCCGATCATCCTGAACGTCGAGCTCGTTACGAAGCTCGAGTAAAGGAAGCATCCACTCTTTCTCCTCGTCGTTTTGGATCATCGCCGACATCGACTTGTCTTTGTCTACGAGAGTGCAAGTCCAGCAGCCGAATCGACTGTCCCCACAGCTCGGTGTTGACGAGTCGACCACAAGCGGGCATTCGCCGTCCGATGACGCACCTTGATACATGGTGAGGAGCTCTTTGTTCGAGTATCCCCACGGGTTCTTCGTTTGCATGAGGAAAGTCCAGACGTCGTCGTTGGACCAATCCTCGACTGGTGAGTAGACAAGGCAGTTGGGTAGAGATCCGTTCGGACTCAGTTTGTCCCGTACACGCTGACCCTCAAGCTCAGTCATCCGGTGTGAGCGACCTGAACTCTCAGCCTTGCGCGTACCCAATACGAGGATTGCTTCGCCATGAGACTTGACCATATTGATGATGAACGTATTCGAAGGCTTGATCTTCAAACGTTCAGTGCACCAGCGAAACTTGGGTCTCGGTGCAGGATACCCGCGCCCGGCAAGATTGACCCAGAAAGTGTCGGACACTGTAGGTGTTAATCGGTGGGGTTCAATCGGCAAGTCTTGCTCGCGCGCTGCTTCGGCAATCGTGTCCAACGAATGCGTAACCCATGCAGCGACCACTGGATTTTCGACGAGTGTATCGGTGCTGATTACATGAACGGTCTTCGATCGCTTCTCCTGCGGTAACTGCGCGAGTGACATCCACACGAGCTGCAGTACTGCCGTCGAGTCTTTGCCCCCCGAGTAACCAATAACCCACGGAATCGCATCCTCGAGGTAGAGTTTCTGTGTCTGCGCCACTAACGATTCGATCGTTCCTGATAGGCCCAGGTCGTCAAATACAGACCTCGGACGGATCGGCAGATTGCGGATCATGATGAGTCACCTCGTCGAAAATTGTTCTCGGCTTTTTGCTCGTCGTCGGGCAGAGGAAGATTCAGCTGCGTTCTCAGTAGAGCAGTCGTGAGAAGAACATTGCCTGTACTCTTCGAGACGCGCCCACCCGACATCGCACGCCCCTCCCATAACTTTGAATTCGCTCGGTGCCAGTCGATTTCACGCAATGGGCGCAGACCCCGCTCCCATGCACGCTTGTCGTGGCTTCGTTCGACCAGCGCATTTCCCACCTTCCCAATCGCGTGGAGCACGATGCCGTGGCTGTGAATGAAATCGCGACGGATCTCGCCTGCCGTGACCTCCCGTGCGCGGACCTGTCCCCACTCGGGAAACTGCCTTGCCACCACTTCCCAATAGCTGCCTACCAATTCAGCGCGCTTCTCGATCGACTCTGGCTCGATACCGTCGAGCAACGCGCGGTTCGCGTTGTACATCGCCGACAAAGTAAATAGCTTCCGAGATCGTGCGGCTAGATTGCTGGTCTCGGTTTCCGTCAGATCGCGGTAGAACTCTGAGTTGAAGACCGCCATTCGGGTTACCGCGGACAGATCGTCGCGATGGTCGTAGAGGACACTGATAGAACGGGCGGGGCGGATCGCGTAACGGTTAAGGTCTGCGAACATCTGCTGACAACGCTCCAGCCCGACATCAATGAATAGGACAATTGAGATCGTCTCGTCACCGATTTCAGGGGCAAGGCTCAGCGCTTCCTCAATCGCCGCGCGCCGATGCTGACCGTCATTGATGACGAAAGGTGACCCCATCGGTATGCGTAGTGTTCCGATTCGGTCACTCTTGCCCTCGCCATCGCTGTACGGCTCGAAAGTGACATCTGCATTGACTGACGCGGTCAGAGCCGAAAAAACGTAACTGTCCAAGTTCTCAACTATGTAGCGAGCCATCTCCGGTACCCGAGAGCGGTTCAACGTGCGCTGAGCCCGCTGCTCCGGCAGAAGCTCCTCATCGTCAAATGAAAACAGTCGCGGGATCATTCGCAACGGACACATTGTCGAGTAAAACTCGCGTCCAGCCTGAACCCCGCGAATCGCGGGGAAGACATACTCGAACTCTCCCAGACGCTGAAGACCAACTCGCTTGCTCACCGCTCACCTACCCCGTCGCCTCAACTCCACTCGAACTGTACATCCTCCTGTACGGAACTACACATCCGAACATGCACACAGTTCTAAACGAACAACCCGAACTGCAACCCGTACAGTGGGCAACAATAGCTGCGACCTCCGACAAGGAGCCAATAGAAAAATGTCCAGTTCAGGACCGATTTACCTCGACTGCAATGCAACGACCCCGATAGATCCCGAAGTGCTCGACGAGGTGATCCATTTCATGCGCGACGAGTACGGCAATGCAGGCAGCCGTACTCATACATTTGGCCAACGCGCGAAGGAACGAGTCAACCGAGCACGGGAGGAGGTCGCCGCAGGAGCGTCAGCAAAACCCGACGAGGTGATCTTCACTAGCGGAGCCACCGAGAGCAACAATCTTGCGATCCTCGGACTCGAACAGTATGCCCGACAGACAGGGCGCCAGCACATAGTTACGACTGCAATCGAACACAAAGCCGTCCTGGAACCAGTCGAGCGACTTCAAGAGCGCGGATTCGATGTCACGATTGTCGCGCCGGAAGGCAACGGGCGTGTATCCGCTGACGCAATCGCCGAGGCGATTCGCCCCGACACAGTCCTGGTATCCGTGATGGCGGCAAACAACGAAACAGGCGCCATCCAGCCTGTCGGTGAAGTCGCCCGCGCCCTCGAGGGACACGATGCGTTCTTTCATGTAGATGCAGCACAGGCCTTTGGCAAGGTCGCAAACATCATGTCAGATCCCCGCATCGATCTGATAAGCGTGTCCGGACATAAACTTTACGCACCCAAGGGAATTGGAGCGTTGATTATGCGCCGTCGAGGGTATCGACGCACGCCACTCACTCCCCTCTTAGTCGGCGGCGGGCAAGAGCGTGGGCTCCGACCCGGCACGCTGCCTGTAGCCCTCATCGCTGGACTCGGAACGGCCGTGACGTCTGCACTACGCCAGCAAAGGGAAAGGGCTGCTCGCAATGTCGAAATGCGATCAGGGCTGATCGAAGCCCTCGCCCCTCTTAACATTCAGATCAATGGGTCCCTTGAGAACACACTTGCAACCACGTTGAACTTTTCAGTACCAGGCGTCGACGGTGAGGCAGCGATCCTCGCTCTTAAGGACGTGGTGGCGGTGTCGAACGGCTCCGCCTGCACATCGCAAAGCTACGAGCCCAGCCACGTCCTAACCGCGATGAGGCTCGATGACGACACAGTGCACGGCGCTATCCGAGTGTCTTGGTCTCATCTGACGCATCAACCTAACTGGGAAGTTCTGTCCGACCGCCTTTCTCGTCTTTCCACCAATACGTGACCTGGAGTTTCCCGCAGTAACAACTCTCCGTCGAATGACCGTGCCCGCCTGCTCCATCGATGAAGAACCTGCTCCAACCATGAGGAAACTGATTGTTCCGAGAAACGTCTCGGAGCCGCCGAATACGAGCGGTTACGATCGAACCTTGACGTCAGCGGTCGCATTTGTGCCCGTTAGCTCACAACAAAAACGAGGCCACCAACTCTTGTGAGTTCGTGGCCTCGTCTTGTGGTGGGCGAAGGGGGACTTGAACCCCCACGTCCCGAAGGACACTGGCACCTGAAGCCAGCGCGTCTGCCATTCCGCCACTCGCCCGAGCAACGCCGAAACATTATCACGACAAACTTTGAAAGTTCTATTCGTGCAGCTCAGGGCACGAATCGGTGAACACCGAGCACCCGAAAGCCCAGAACCGATACCATGCTGAAACAGCGGCCAGGTACTGCCGAAGCGACATTTGACAGTACCGTGGAACCTGTACAGCAGTTTGGACGACACGCGACAAGGCGGTGCCGGCGCTACTTGCCGAGCATTTTGCCGTCGTAGATGCGAGGCGAGAGGAGGGCCCGATGGGCATCGTGCAGCGATTCGAACGAAAGCTCCAAGGAGCTGTCGGCGACGCATTCGCGCGGGTCTTCGGTGGTGGTGTTGTGCCGCAGGAAGTAGAGGCGGCGCTCCAGCAGGAGGCACGTGACCGCGTCGAGCACCTCGGCGGCGGAATCCTTCTCGCCCCCAACAACTACGTGATCACCATCAACAACTCCGATCACGAAGAGCTGGCAGCAGATCGCGAACTGACGACAAAAGCTTTCAGCCGACACCTGCAGGATTTCATCCGCGATCAGGGTTGGCAGACGTACGGCGACATCTCGGTCACCTTCGAGCCTTCGCCTACGCTCCACACCGGTCAGTTCCGCACCCGCGGAACCGTCGACCCGGATGGTGACGCCGAGCAGGCATCCCCGCCGTCGCATGTTCCGCAGGTTTCGTCGCGGCCTCCACAACGGCCGCCTCAGCGACCCGCACCGATTGTTCCCCCTGTTTCCAATCCAGTCCCGTCACAACCAGGAGCCGGCCCCATGACGCAGAACTCAGGCTACGAACCAAGCCGCGAACCGGCGGGTCGCCAGCCCGAACCGCAGCAGCCGGCACGGAACGGGTACTCCCACGACGACGGCGGTTACGCCGCTCCGCAGGGCCAGGAAGCGCCGTACCAGAACGGTTACGACCGCGGCGACGGTTACCGAACAGGCGACGACCAGCAGGGCTACAACCAGCAGCAGGGTGGCTACGACCAGCAGGCGTACCCGAACCAGCAGCAGCCGTACGAGCAGGCCGGTTACGACCAGCAGAGCTATGACCAGCAGGGCGGCGGCTACGACCAGCAGGGGTACCAGCAGCAGCCGTACGAGCAGCAGGGCTACGGCCAGCAGGCGTACCAGGGTGGGTACGACCAGCAGGGCTACCAGCAGGGCGGCTACGACCAGCAGGGTTACCAGCAGCCGTACAACGGCCAGTCCTACGATCAGCCGGGCTACGACCAGCAGAGCTACCAGCAGGGCGGCTACGACCAGCAGGCGTACACACAGCAGCCGTACGAGCAGGCCGGCTACGAGCAGGGCGGCAACTTCGAGCAGACGCAGGCCTACCCGCAGCAGGGCTACGCCCAGCCGCAGGGCGGTTACGCACCGACAGCCCAGAGCCTGACGGCAACCCTGCAGCTCGAGGACGGCAGCGGACGCCACTTCCAGCTTCGCGACGGCAGCAATGTCATCGGCCGCGGCCAGGAAGCCCAGTTCCGCCTCCCGGACACCGGCGTCTCACGTCGCCACATCGACATCCGTTGGGACGGCCGTACCGCGATGCTGTCCGATTTGGGATCCACGAACGGCACCACCGTCAACGGAGCACCGGTCCAGGACTGGCAGCTGGCAGACGGCGACATCATTCGCGCAGGTCACTCGGAGATTCTGGTTCGCATTCTCTGAGCTGAGAAACGGACGCCAGGATTTTTCCGATAACAATCGAACATTCGGCGGTCCGTCGGCGCGCCGCCGTCACGCGGCTGTCAGTATCGTGATCTTCGGGGCCCAGAGCCCCCTATGATGCTGCCAGTCGACAATGCTCGAACCCCGCTGCGGCGGGGCTCGAGCCATAGAAGGAGGTGGACAGCCGTGCAGGGCCTGATTCTGCAACTCACACGGGCGGGCTTCCTGCTCCTACTGTGGCTGTTCGTCTGGGCAGTCCTCCGCACTCTCCGCTCCGACATCTATGCCGGCTCCGGGGTCAGGGTTCCGCCGCGGTACACCCGCGCCGGAAAGGTCCTGCCCTCGCTGGGCAAGGCGAAGGTGCCTCGGTACCTGGTGGTCACGCAGGGCGCCCTCGCCGGTACCCGCATCACTCTGGGCTCTCAGCCGGTCATGATCGGCCGCGCCGACGATTCGACGCTCGTTCTCACCGACGATTACGCGTCGACGCGCCATGCACGGCTCTCACAGCGCGGCGCCGACTGGTACGTCGAGGATCTCGGTTCGACCAACGGCACCTATCTGGACCGCGCCAAGGTCACGACTGCGGTACGCGTCCCGCTGGGCACTCCGGTTCGCGTCGGCAAGACGGTAATCGAGCTACGCCCGTGACCCTTGTTCTCCGCTACGCGGCGCGCAGCGACCGCGGTCTCGTGCGCTCCAACAACGAAGATTCCGTGTACGCCGGTGCACGCCTGCTGGCCTTGGCCGACGGCATGGGCGGACACGCGGCCGGTGAGGTCGCGTCGCAGTTGATGATTGCCGCCCTGGCGCATCTCGACGATGACGAGCCCGGCGAGGATCTGCTCGGCAAGCTCGAGGCAGCCACCCGCGAGGGCAACGATTCCATCGCCGATCACGTCGAGGAAGAACCCGAACTCGACGGCATGGGCACCACGCTCACCGCGATCCTCTTCTCCGGCAGCAAGCTCGGTCTCGTGCACATCGGCGACTCGCGCGCCTACCTGCTGCGTGACGATCACCTGACGCAGATCACCCGCGACGACACGTTCGTTCAGTCGCTGGTCGACGAGGGCAGGATCACCGCCGAACAGGCACACACGCACCCGCAGCGATCCCTGATCATGCGTGCGTTGACCGGCAACGAGATCGAGCCGACGCTCACCGTGCGCGAAGCCCGCGCCGGCGATCGCTACCTGCTCTGCTCCGACGGCCTCTCCGACGTGGTCAGCGACGAGACCATCGAGAACACGATGCGCGAGGGCTCGCAGGAGCAGTGCGCCGACCGTCTCATCGAATTGGCGCTGCGCAGCGGCGGTCCCGACAACGTCACCGTCGTCGTCGCCGATGTCATCGACCTCGACTACGGCCAGTCGCATCCCATCGTTGCGGGCGCCGCGTCGACGGAAGAGGAAGAGGACGCCCCTCCCCCCAACACCGCTGCCGGCCGCGCCGCTGCCATGCGGCCGCCGCGCGCGACGCCCAAGCGAGTTGTCTCCCAACCCGAACCGGAACCGAAGAAGAAGCGGAACCGGTTGTGGTGGGTGGTCCTCGCCGTGGTGCTGATCGCACTGGTCGGCGTCGGCGCCGTGATCGGCCGCGCCGTCATCCGCAACAACTACTACGTCGGCGAAGACAACGGCCGCGTGACTGTGCTGCGCGGAATCCCCGGTTCGGTGCTCGGCTACTCGCTGCAAGACGCGGATCTGGTGGGTTGCGTCGGCGACGACGACGTCCTGACCCTCGTCTCCCCCGACGCGATTCCCAGCAACTGCAACATCCTCGAAGTGACGGATCTGCAGCCGTCGGCGCAGGAGCAGGTGCGCGCCGGGTTGCCGTCCGGCAAGCGTGAAGATGCGCAGAGCCAGATGATCCGTCTCATCGGCGGCGATCTGCTGCCTCGTTGTGAGCCGGTCCCGACGACGACGGCCACGCCCACTCCCCCGCCAGCACCGGAGACCACGCCGCCCCCCGCACCGCCCGCGGAGCCTGCTACGCCGACGACGGCGGCACCCACGACTACGCCTACGCCGACCGAAGTTCCCGGTCAGACTTGCAGGACGGTCAACTGATGTCGTCCAACGCAGCTGCGGGGACGGCTTTTCCGAGTCCGCCCGGAGGTTTTGCCCCGGCGCCGGTCCAGTCGACCCGTCGAAACATGGAGCTACTGCTCCTGGGCTTCGCCGTCATCATCACGACGGTCTCGCTTCTGCTCGTCGAAGCGAGCCAGGAACAGAAGATCACTCTCGATCTGGCTAAGTACGCGCTCGCGTACACGGGCCTGTTCCTGATCGCGCACTTGGCAATTCGGCGGTATGCGCCGTACGCCGATCCGCTGTTGCTGCCGATCGTTGCCCTGCTCAACGGCCTTGGGTTGGTGCTCATCCACCGACTCGACCTCGCCGACGAACAAACAGCGCTCTACAACGGCGTCGAGGCACCGTCTCCGGATGCGAACCAGCAGGTCATGTGGACTGCATTGGCGATCACCGGTTTCGTGTTGCTGCTCGTGTTCTTGAAGGACTACCGCCTGATGGCGCGGTTCAGCTACACGCTCGGCCTCGCAGGTCTGGTGTTCCTGGCGATTCCTGCGATCCTGCCGGCGAAGTTCTCGAGCGTGAACGGCGCGAAGATCTGGATTCGCCTGCCCGGATTCAGCATTCAGCCAGGTGAGTTCGCGAAGATCCTGCTCATCATCTTCTTCGCGTCGGTGCTCGTCGCGAAGCGCGACCTGTTCACCTCGGCCGGTAAACACTTCCTGGGTATGGACTTTCCGCGTGCCCGCGACCTCGGGCCGATCCTGCTCGCCTGGATCGTCTCGGTGGGCGTTCTCGTCTTCGAAACAGACCTCGGTACGTCGTTGCTGCTCTTCAGCACCGTGCTGGTGATGCTCTACATCGCGACCGAGCGTGTGGGCTGGCTGGTGATCGGCGGCGGACTGCTCGCCATCGGATTCTTCTTCGCCTACAAGATGTTCGGACACGTGCGCGTGCGCGTCGACACCTGGCTGGACCCGCTCGGCGACTACGCCAATACCGGGTATCAGATCTCGCAATCGCTGTTCGGCCTGGCCACCGGCGGTATCGCCGGAACAGGTCTGGGCAGTGGTCGACCCAACCAGGTGCCGTTCGCGAAGACGGACTTCATCATCGCGACCATCGGCGAAGAGCTCGGCCTGATCGGCCTGGCCGCTGTGCTGATGCTGTTCCTGCTTCTCATCGTGCGCGGCCTGCGTACGGCGTTGGCAGTGCGCGACAGCTTCGGCAAGCTGCTCGCCGCCGGTCTGTCGTTCACGATCGCGATCCAGATTTTCGTCGTCGTCGGCGGCGTCACCAAGCTGATCCCGCTGACGGGTCTGACTACACCGTTCATGTCGTACGGCGGCTCGTCGCTGCTCGCGAATTACCTACTGCTGGCCATCCTCGTCCGGATCTCGGACGCGGCTCGTGCGCCGGTAGTGACGAAGAAGAAAGGTCCGCCCCCAATCGCTGACGCCAATACCGAGATGATGCCGCGCGTATGAACACTCCACTGCGCCGCGTCGCGATGGCCGTCATGGTGATGGTCGTCGCGCTCCTCGCCAACGCCACGTACGTACAGGTCATCAAGGCTGACGACCTGCGAGCCGACCCGCGCAACTCGCGGGTGCTGCTCGACGAGTACTCACGCCAGCGAGGTCAGATCTCGGCTTCCGGTCAGGTGCTTGCCGCCTCCCGCGCCACCGACGACCGGTACAAGTACCTGCGCGAGTATCCGAATCCGTACCCGTACGCACCGGTCACGGGCTTCTACTCGATGCAGTACGGCAGCGCCGGCCTCGAGCGCACCGAAGATCCGATTCTCAACGGCTCGGACAACCGGTTGTTCAGTCAGCGCTTCTTCGACCTGGTGTCCGGACGCGATCCGCGCGGCGGCAACGTCGTCACGACGCTCAATCCGGCCATGCAGCAGGTGGCGTACGACCAGCTGACCAGCAAGGGTTACACCGGTTCCGTCGTCGCGATCGAGCCGAGCACCGGACGCATCCTGACGATGGTCAGCACTCCGAGCTACGACCCGAACCTGCTTGCCAGCCACGACGGCGCCGAAACCACCAAGGCGTGGGACGAGCTCAATGCCGATCCCAACGATCCGTTGGTCAACCGCGCTATCTCGCAGACCTACCCTCCCGGCTCGACGTTCAAGGTGCTCACCACGGCTGCAGCTCTTGGCAACGGTGCGACCCCGGACGACCAGCTGACCGCGGCGCCGCAGATCACGCTGCCCGGCACCAGCACGACCCTCGAGAACTACAACGGCAGCACGTGCGGCCCCAACCCGACGGCGTCGTTGCGTGACGCGTTTGCGCGCTCGTGCAACACGGCTTTCGTCGAACTGGGCATCAAGGACGGCGCCGACGCCATCAAGGACGAAGCCAGCGCCTTCGGCATCGGACCCAACACTCCCGCGATCCCGCTGCCGGTTGCAGACAGCACGGTCGGCGACATCTCCGACGACGCGGCTCTCGGCCAGACCAGCATCGGCCAGCGCGACGTCGCGGTGACCCCGCTCGAAAATGCGGTGATCGCCGCGACCGTCGCCAACGGTGGTGTGCGGATGCAGCCCAACCTGATCTCCCAGTTGCAGGCACCCGATCTGACCGATCTCAGTACGCCGTCACCGGTGTCGATGGGTCAGGCGATCTCGCCGGCAGTGGCCGCAACGCTGACTGATCTGATGATCGGCTCGGAGAACTTCACCGGCGGCGACGGCAAGATCCCCGGCGTTCAGATCGCGTCCAAGACCGGTACCGCCGAGCACGGCGTGAATCCGCGGGAAACTCCGCCGCACGCCTGGTACATCGCTTTTGCACCGGCGCAGAATCCGACGGTCGCCGTGGCCGTCATCGTCGAGAACGGTGGTGACCGCGGACTTGCCGCTACCGGTGGCTCGGTTGCTGCGCCGATCGGTCGTGCAGTCATCGCAGCCGGAATCCAAGGGGGCTGAACCGTGGCGTTGAACAACGGCGCTTTGATCGCCGATCGTTACCGATTGATCCGTCTCATCGCCACCGGTGGGATGGGTCAGGTGTGGGAAGCCACCGACTCCCGGCTCAATCGTCGCGTCGCCGTCAAGGTACTCAAGTCCGAGTTCTCTTCCGATCCGGAGTTCTTGGAGCGCTTCCGCTTCGAGGCCCGCACCACCGCACAGCTCAACCATCCCGGTATCGCCGGAATCTACGACTACGGCGAGACCCGCGACAGCTCGGGCGATTCCACGGCGTACCTGGTGATGGAACTCGTCAACGGTGAACCGCTCAACGCCGTCCTGGCGCGCGTAGGCCGCCTGGCGGTTCCGCATGCCCTCGACATGCTCGAGCAGACCGGCCGCGCCCTGCAGGTCGCACATGACGCCGGTGTCGTGCACCGCGATGTGAAGCCCGGCAACATCCTCATCACGCCGACGGGCCAGGTGAAGATCACGGACTTCGGCATCGCCAAGGCCGTCGAGAACTCCCCTGTCACGCGCACGGGAATGGTGATGGGCACCGCCCAGTACATCGCGCCCGAGCAGGCTCTCGGTCAGGACGCGACCGCGGCGAGTGACGTGTACTCGCTGGGAATCGTCGGATACGAAGCACTTTCGGGTCGACGCCCGTTCACCGGTGACGGCGCGCTGACCGTCGCGATGAAGCACGTGCAGGAAACCCCGGCGCCGATGCCGGCCGACCTGCCGCCGAACATCCGCGAGCTCATCGACATCACGTTGACCAAGGATCCGGCCGGCCGTTACGCCAGTGGCGGCGAGTTCGCCGACGCCGTTGCAGCCGTTCGGGCAGGGAGGCGTCCACCGCCGCCCGGTCTGCTCGCTACCGGTGCCGCGAGCGCGTTGCCGGCAACGGGTGCCACGCAGGTCATGCCGCCGACGTACACGGGCCCGGTGACGGGCGCAGCTGTTGCGGACGACGCGGCAGCCGGCGGAATGACCAGTGGGCAGAAGGCCGTGGCATGGGCCGGCGGCGGATTGATCTTGTTGGCGTTGATCATCGGCGGAGTCTGGATCGCGACCGACGGTCCGAGCGACCCGACGCCGCCCGTCGTCACGTCCACGACGTTGCCGACCACCACGACGACCAAGCCCACCACCACGACGACTCGGCCCACGACGACGACCACCGAGCCGACAACAACGACGACTCGGCCGACGACAACCACGACCGAGCCGACAACCACAACGACGACGCCGACCACGACAACAACAACTCCGACGACCACAACCACCACCACGACGACAACGACGACCACAACGACCACTGAGCCGTTGGCGGATCCCGGAGACGCTGAAGAACCGCTAGGACAAGACCAATGACGACACCCCGCAATCTCTCCTCCCGCTACGAGCTGGGTGAGATTCTCGGCTTCGGCGGAATGTCCGAGGTTCACCTGGCGCGCGACCTCCGACTCAGCCGCGACGTCGCGATCAAGGTGCTGCGTGCAGACCTCGCGCGCGATCCCACGTTCTACTTGCGGTTCCGTCGTGAGGCGCAGAACGCTGCTGCGCTGAACCATCCGGCGATCGTGGCCGTCTACGACACCGGTGAAGCCGAGACCGACGCCGGGCCGCTGCCGTACATCGTCATGGAGTACGTCGACGGCGACACGTTGCGTGACATCGTGCGCAGCACCGGGCCGATGGCTCCGCGCAAGGCGATGGAAGTGATCGCGGACGTCTGTGCCGCTTTGGACTTCAGCCACCGCAACGGCATCGTGCACCGCGACGTCAAGCCCGCCAACATCATGATCAACCGTGCCGGCGCCGTGAAGGTGATGGACTTCGGTATCGCCCGTGCCATTTCCGACGCGTCGAGCCCGATGACGCAGACGGCCGCCGTGATCGGCACCGCTCAGTACCTCTCGCCGGAGCAGGCGCGAGGTGAGCAGGTGGACGCGCGTTCGGACGTGTACTCGCTCGGTTGTGTGCTGTTCGAGATTCTGACGGGCGAGCCGCCGTTCAAGGGTGATTCACCGGTCGCCGTGGCGTACCAGCACGTTCGTGAAGATCCGCAGACGCCGTCGGAGATCAATCCCGACATTCCGCGCGAGCTGGATTCGATCATTCTCAAGGCGATGAGCAAGAACCCGGCCAACCGCTACCAGAGCGCCGGCGACATGCGCAGCGACTTGGTACGTGTCCTGGGCGGTCAGCGTCCGAGTGCTCCGATGGTGATGAACGACGAGGACCGCACCACCATCCTCGGCGCCGTCGGCTCCGACACCGGGAACTACCGCACTGCTCCCGATCCGGTCGAGCCGGTTGCTGCGAGGACAACTCGCGCCGCCGAGCCGCCTGCCAAGAAGAAGGGCGGACGCTACGCCCTGATGGGCATCGCGGCGCTTCTGGTGATCGGTCTGGTGACGTTCTTCCTCATTCGGGTGAACTCGCCGAAGGTCGAGATGGTGACCGTTCCGGGTGACCTGACCAACCAGCCCGCCGACGTCGCCGAGGCGACGCTGACCAACGCCGGATTCCAGGTGGAGCGTCAACAGAAGACGGACAAGGTGATCGCCGCCGGAAACGTCATCACGACGCGTCCGGTTGCCGGGGTGCGCATCGAGAAGGGCAGCACCGTCACCATCGACGTGTCCACCGGCCCCGAGCAGGTCGCGATCCCACGCCTGACCGGGCTGAGCCAGGACGACGCGGAGAAGAAGCTCAACTCCGTCGGACTCCGACTTGATCCGACCATCGGCAAGGCGGCATCGACCGTCGCCGAGGTCGACAAGATCGTCAATCAGGATCCTGCCGTCGGAGTGTCGGTTGTTCTCGATTCCGCGGTCTCGATCACCGTCGGCACCGGACCGGAGCAGGTTCGTGTCCCGGACGTCACCGGTCAGCGTGAAGAGGTGGCGAGGCCCAACATCGAAGGTGCCGGGTTCGTCGTCCAGATCACGGAGATCGATTCGGGACTGCCGAAGGGACAGGTTGTTTCGACCGACCCGACCGGCGGTACTTCGGCCACCAAGGGTTCGACCGTGACGCTACGAGTGTCCAATGGCAACCAGGTCGCGATGCCTGATCTGACCAACAAGACGGTGTCGGAGGCGTTGAGCACGCTTCGCGCAGCCGGTTGGGCGGGAACCGCTTCGCAGCTGGTGCAGAACCAGAGCACGACGCTCACCCCGGAAATGGTGGGCAAGATCGTCTCGCAGACCCAGCCTCCGGGCTCGGAGATCTCCAAGGACGCGGTCATCACCGTCAGCGTCGGAGCGCTCGGAATCCCCGGCCGCTAGCAAAGTGAAAAAGTGCCTCCCGGAGATTTCCGGGAGGCACTTTTTTGTGGACAGGTGTCAGAGAATTGCGGGCAATGCGCCACCGAGCGCCGACGCGACCTCGGCCTCGAGGGCTGCGACGAGTCCTTCCGGAGGCGCCTCACCGCAGACTGCGAGCCAGTTCGCGAGCATCCGGTGCCCACCCTGAGTGAGTACGGACTCGGGGTGGAACTGGACGCCGTGAATCGGCAGTTCACGGTGACGCATCGCCATCACGACGCCGCTCTCGGTGTGGGCAGTCACCTCGAGTTCCTCGGGAATGGTGTCCTCGAGAACCGTCAGCGAGTGGTAGCGGGTAGCGGTGAAGGGATCGGGCAGCCCGGCCAGGACGCCGACGTCCTTGTGATGCACCAGGCTCGTCTTGCCGTGAAGCAGTTCGGGCGCGCGGTCGACGGTTCCGCCGAAAGCCGCACCGATCGCCTGGTGTCCGAGGCAGACGCCGAGCAGCGGGGTCTTGGTGTCGGCACAGACCTTCACCAGATCCATCGTCGCTCCCGCGCGCTGCGGGGTACCGGGGCCAGGGCTCAGGAGAATGCCGTCGAACTGCGCTACTGCACCTTCGAGGTCTGCCGTCAGTTGTGGATCGTCGTTGCGCCAGACCACGGCTTCGGTTCCGAGCTGGCCGAGGTACTGCACCAGGTTGAACACAAAGCTGTCGTAGTTGTCGACGACGAGAATCCTCATGAGAGCAGGGTAAACGCCTGTGCTATCCGCCGGTATAGGCGGGGACCGTGATCTGCGACGGCGTTGCCTGCGTGTACCCGAGGCCGAAGCGGGTCGCGTACTGCTTGTAGATCCGAATGCCCGGTTCGGCGGCGAGGGCCGCCTCGAGGCGCGCAACGTCGCCGATCGCGCTCATCACATACGGCGGGCTGTATGTACGGCCGTGCAGAAGAAGAGTGTTTCCGATGCACCGCGGCGCCGACGTACTGATGATCCGTTGGTCCTGCATGCCTACCGCTTCGGCACCGCCCGCCCACAGCGCGTTCAGGACGCTCTGGACGTCCTGCTGATGCACGACGAGGTCGTCCGGGGTGGCGTCGACCGGGTACTTGCCGTCGGCGTTGCGCGGAGCGTCCGTCATCGTGACGACGACGCCGGGGCCGGTCATCTCCGTCAGTCCCGCGTCGGCGGAGATGTTCTTGATGTCACCGAGCGCGGCGGCCACTCCGGCGTCGGACCGAGCGGCGTCTTGCTGCAGCGAATCGAGCTGGGCGGCAAGTTCGTCCCGGTCGGCCGAGACTTTTTCGGCATTGGCCTGGGCGCTGCGAACCAGATCGGAGAGCCTGGTGCTTTCGGTGACCTGGAGCTGGTTCTCCTCGGCGGATCGTTGCGCCGTGGCGACCATCAGACCGGCTACCAGGCAGACGGCAAGTACACCGATGTGCCAGACGGTTCGTGAAGATTCACCCGAAGACACGTGGCTCCTCCCGGATTGTGCAGGTCGGCCGGTGACCAACTGGACACAGCTACGTTAGCGTGTAGGTAACACATGCAGGTCACACCGTAGAGCGAGGACGTCATGCCCAAGTCGAAGGTCCGTAAGAAGAACGACTACACAGTCAACCCGGCAAACCGCACTCCGGTGAAGGTGAAGATGGGTCCGTCGAGCACGTTGTACGTCTCGGTGATGCTCGGATTCATGCTTGTCGGCCTGGCATGGCTGATTGTGTACTACTTGGCCGCGGATTCGATCACGTGGATGAACGACTTGGGAAACTATAACTTCCTCGTCGGCTTCGGCTTCATGGTTGTGGGTCTTGTGATGACCATGAGATGGCGCTGACCAGCCATTATCTGATTCGACCCGGATCGTGACCGTCATTCAATTACATGGGTGTCATTCATCCCCATTGTGGATAACTCCTGTGGACAACCTAGGAAGTTATCCACATGCTCGAGGATGAATTTCATCCACAGCCTCGTGACAACGTCACGGAGGTGATCTCGTGGGCCACTCCGATGGGTGTTGTCTACGCGATGTTCGGCGGCGGAATTGCCCTCGCGATCGCCTCGATAATCGCGCCCACGGAGCCGGCCGGCCGCTTCCTGCTCGCCCTCGCGGTGATCGGTCTGTTCGTGATGGGCGGACTCGCCCTGCGTCAGCGTCCCCGCCTGGCTGTGATCGAAGACGCGGGAACCAAGTCGATCGCGGTGCAGCGACTGCGCGCCCGCCACGAGTTCACCCGCGAACAGATCGACCGGGTCCGTCTCGTCCGCTACCCGCGTCTGGGTCGACGCGTCCCGATGCTCGAGATCGACATCGTCGACCGTCCCACCGACACGGAGAAGTTGTTGATCTTCGGACGCTGGGATCTCGGCACGTCACCGGAGGACGTCCTGGACGTGCTCGCCGTTCACGGTTTGGTGCCGCCCGAGAAATAAGCGCGGGTTACATGGCCAGTGCCGCGAGGTCCGGCTGCACGATGTCGAGAGCCTGCTGCGGCACCGCGACTGCGTCGCTCGACCATCCCCAGATCGAGTACAGCTCACGGCCGGGGTCGGTGTACCCGTCGCGGCCGTGAAGCACCCGGTAGTTGTCGATGCAGATCATCTCGCCGGCTTCGGCGCGGAACATCGGCCCGCTGTCTCTCACGTGAATCACGGCCTCACTCCACTGCTTCACCAGCGGCCACTGCGCTTCCTCCGATTCGCCGGCGATCGGCGCGAGATATGGGTGATACCGAACCTGGTTGCGTCCACTCGGCACCGTCCGGGCGATCGGCGCGAATGTGTTCTGCGGGAAGTTCGGTTCCGAATGGTCGATGTCTGTGCTCCAACAGAATTCGGCCAGCTCCGCTGTTGCGGGATCGAAGGCGAGCAATTGGGTCAGTTTGACCGCATCGATGAGAAACGAGTCGCCGCCACTCGGGTACGCCGGGCGCTTGCACCACAGAAACAGGTAATCGGGAGCGTAATCGCCGAACGCGAAACCGTCGTTGTGGGCGGTCATCCGCTCGCCGGAGATACCGAACGAGCGCTTGCGGCCGCGTTCGTCCACCGGTTGCGTGTCGACGACAGCGGCTTCGGCATCCTGACTCTTGGCACTCGCCTCGAACTGGCGGCCGACGCGAATGCACTTCTCACCGAGCAACTTCGACGCGAAGGCAATGGCATCGTCCTCGGTGTGCAGTCCACCGAACACCGCGGCGCCGTCGAGAGCGATTGCCGCCCGGACGGCCTCGACCGTCTCCACGCGCCGCGGAACAACACTTGCCAGCGTCAAATCGGAAGAGAACATTCATGACTCCATACGTCGAGTTGGCCAAACGGTTCAACTCGAGCGTAGGAACTCGTCATTTCGACGGCGTAACTCCGGAAACCGATTCGGTTACGGAGCCAGCCTTTCAGATCACCTTGCCCGGGTTCATGATTCCGTGAGGGTCGAGTGCGCCCTTGATTGCATGATGCATCGCGACGACGGCCGGTGACAGTTCCTGTTCCAGGCCACCCATCTTCAGTAGGCCGACGCCGTGCTCACCGGTGACGGTTCCGCCCAACTCGAGGGCGTTGTCGATGATCTCGGCAAAAGCGGCCTGAGCGCGCCTCCGCGCCGCTTCGTCGTCGTGTGGCGTGATCAGCAGCGGGTGCAGGTTGCCGTCACCCGCGTGCGCGATGTTCGCGATGTGCGTGTCGTGCCGGGCCGAAATGGCCTCGATCCGTGCCAACATCTCCGGGACCGCCGCCTTGGGGACACAGATGTCCTCGGTGAGCACCGGGCCGAGCCGCTCGAGGGCGGGGTATGCCAGACGCCGGGCGGAGAACAGGGCGTCGGCTTCCTCCTGGTCGGTGGATCTCGCGCTCCAGGTAGCCCCGGAACGGTTGAAGCAGGCCAACATTCGCTCGGCTTCGGCGTCGCCGATCTCGCCAGGTGTGTCGATGCGGCCGAGCAGGACCACCTCGGCATCGGCCGAGAGGCCCATGTTCTTCCAGGCGTCGACGGCAAGGAGACACTGCCGATCGATCAGCTCGAGGGCCGACGGCGTGAGACCGTCTGCGGCGACGGCTTCGACGGCCTTGCCCGCAGCAACGATGGAGTCGAAGTATCCGACGATGGTGCGTTCGGGATCGCGCTGAGGACGAAGCTTGACGGTCACCTCGGTGATCACCCCGAGAGTGCCTTCGGAGCCGACCATGAGTGCCGAGAGATCAAACCCAGCCACTCCCTTGGCAGTTCGACGCCCGAGCCGAACCAGCTCACCGGTTCCGGTGACCACCTGCATGCCCAGTACGTAGTCCTTGGTGACGCCGTACTTGACGCAACACAGGCCGCCGGCATTGGTCGCGACGTTGCCACCGATCGTCGACCAGGGTGCGCTCGCCGGATCGGGTGGATACCAGAGGCCGTGCTCGGCGCAGGCGTCGCGGAGGTGATCGTTGACCACTCCGGGTTCGACCACGGCCAAACGCTCGAGGGTGTTGATCTCCTTGATGGCGTTCATCGCGTCGAAGGCGATCACGACGCCGCCGGCGACTGCGTTGGCTCCACCCGACAGACCGGTTCCGGCGCCGCGCGTGACGACGGGCGCACCGTGGGCGATGCACGCCTGCACAACTGTCTGTACCTGCTCGGCTGTGCGCGGGCGGACCACTGCGACAGGCATCTCGTAGGGAGCCCACTCGGCGTCGTCGTGGATGTAGCTCGCCATGATGTCGGGGTCGGTGATCAGTCGATCCGCATCGATCTGCGAGCCGAGCGCCTCGAGGAGTGTCATGTCTCCACGATAGTGACGGCCGCTACACCACCCCATGTAGATTTACTCCGAGAAACCGGAAACCGTATGGACATTCTCTCCATACTCATCGTTGGCCTGACAAGTTGGTCTAACAAGGGAGCGCGGATGCACGAGAACTGGCTACAGCTTCTCCTGGCCGAGGCATCCACCGAGGAACTGATCGAACACCGCGATCAGTTGGCCGCTGGGTCAGGCCCCGAGGTCGCCGCCGAAATCGAGCGAGAAGCCCGATCGGCACTTCAACTACGAAGTCTCCTGGCTCAGCGCCGACAGCGCGCCACCGAACTCGGGGCACTCAACGACATCGCGTCGCTGCTGACCACGATGCACGATCACCACGCCCTCCTGCAGGAGATCGTGGATCAGGCCAAACGACTACTCGGCGTCGACCTTTCGTACCTTGCTCTCATTCACGACGACATCTTGATCATCGAAGTCACGAGCGGTGCGTACACCTCCCAATTGCTCGGCCTCACGGTTCCCTTCCGCGAAGGTCTGATCGGTCGCGTGGTCGAGAACTCTTCTCCTGCTTGGTCTCCCGACTACCGAAACGATCCCTCGTTTGCACACATCGGACCGGCCGACGACGCAGCGCGAGCCGAGAACATGCGCGGCCTGCTGGCTGTGCCGCTGACTTTGAACGGCAAGATCCTGGGTGCCCTGTGCGCGTGCAAACGTCAGGAGCGTCGATTCGGCAACGAAGAAGTTGCGTTGCTGTCCGCCCTCGCAGCCCATGCCTCGGTGGCCATCGAGAATGCCCGTTCTCTCGAACGCTATCGCGCGACGGTTGCGGAAGTGAACGCCGCGAACACCGAACTTGCCGAACGCACAGCACTTCTCGAACAGACACTGACCTGGGACCGATCGCTCACACAAGTTGTCCTGCGCGGCGGTGGAGTCCGTGAACTCGTGGAGGAAACCTCGGCGTCGACGGGTTCGCCGGTGTTCTTCGTGACCGGAACATCCGAGATTCCACCGGGACTGCAACGGGTGAGCGAGAGCGTGCATCGGGTCTTCGACATCTTTGCCGCCGACCGACGCGAGCAGGAGGTGACGCTGATCGTCGGTGAGCAGTTCCTGTTCGCCACCGAAGTACGCAGTGCCGGTGACCAACTCGGAGTTCTGTTCCTACTCTCGCGCCAGGAACCCACCGCCGCCATGAGATTGGCACTCGAAAGGTCAGCTCCCGCCATTGCGCTGGCACTGGTCGGCGAACGGGCGGCCAGGGAAGCTACCCGTCGGGCACGCGACGCATTTCTGGTCGATCTGATCACCAGGCCTGCGCCGACGCCAGCCGAGGTCACCGGTCAGTTCCGCCTGGCCGGGCTCAATCCTGACCGCTCGTACACCGTCGTGGTGGCCCGCCCGGCCGACGCCGTCGACCGTACGCGTCGCAGTATCGAGGAAATTGCATTCCCGTCAGGAACCGTTGTTGCCGAACATGGTTCACGAGTCATCACACTGATTCCCGGAATGTCACCGGCAGCAGTTGCGGCGGCGTGGGTGCAGCCGGCGGAGAACCCGACCGTCGGAATCGCCGATCCGGCGGTGGGAGCGGAAGGTCTGGCGCGAGCGTATGTCGAGGCGCAGCACACCGTCGACGTCCTCGAGACTCTCGGGCGGGCCTCCCACGTGGAACCGGCAAGTTCACTCGGCATCTACCGAATTCTCCTCAGCCGCACCGGCCGCGAAGAACTGGAAGCCCTGACAGAGCGTTCCCTCGGTCCTCTCCTCGAGGAGGAGCAACGACGCGGCGTTCCGCTATTGGACACCCTCGCGTCGTACCTGTCACACAATTGCAAGCACTCCGCGACCGCCGCCGCGCTCGCGATTCACGCCAACACTCTGTACCAACGGCTCGAGTCGATCGACAGGTTGATCGGTACACAGTGGCGTCAGCCGGACCAGGCGCTCGATCTTGCGCTCCTGATTCGGCTGCGTGCCAGTGCCGGGAAACTCGGTCAGATCTGAGCGGGCTTGCTCGATCGCTTTGCCAGTGCCACCACAAGGATTGCGGCACAGAGCATCACGGCGCCCACCACCCACAGTCCTGCCTTGGCATTTCCGGTCACATCGGTGAGCCAGCCGGTGATGTACGGAGCACCGAAGCCCGACGCGTTGCCGATCGAGTTGATCATGGCGATGCCCGCGGCCGCGCTGGCACCCGTCAGGAACGTGGTGGGAAGGTACCAGAATACGGGGAGTGCACACAGCACGCCGACGGCGGTGAGCGAGACCGCGATCATGACGGTGAACGGTGAATCCAGGTACAGCGCAATCGGAATGGATACCGCGCCCAGGAGCGTCGGGGCTGCAACGTGCCACATTCGTTCACCGGTCTTGTCGGAATGGCGGCTCCACAGCACCATCGCGACAGCGCCGATCGCGTAGGGGACGGCCACGATCAGGCCTGTCTCGACGAGCGAGAAATCGGTGTTGAACGTCTGCTTGAATCCCGCGACGATGCTGGGCAGGAAGAAGCTCAAAGCGTAAAGGCCGTACGTGATTCCGAAGTAGACCAGACCGAAACCGATGACGCGGGGATCACGCAGGGTTTTGCCGGCCGACTGGTGACCGGCGTCGCCGAGTTCTTTCTCCTCGTCGGCCATCGACTTCATCAGCCAGGTGCGCTCCTCGAGGGTCAACCACTTCGCGTCGGCGGGACGGTCGGTGAGGTAGAACCAGACGACAAACGCCAAGATCACGGCGGGCAGACCCTCGATCAGGTACATCACGCGCCATCCGGCGAGGCCGAACAGGCCGTCGCCGTACTGGATGATGGCCGCCGAGAGCGGGGCACCGAGCGCCGACGAGAGCGGAAGTGTCAGCAGGAACAAGCCCATCAGGCGTACGCGGTACTTCTTCGGGAACCAGAAGGTCAGGTAGAGAAGAACTCCGGGGAAGAAGCCGGCCTCGGCGATTCCCAGCAGAATGCGGAGGAAATAGAGGCTACCCACGTTGGGCACGAATGCCAGCGCAGCGGCGAGGATGCCCCAGGTGAGCATGATCCGCGCGATCCACAGCCGGGCGCCGAAGCGGTGCAGGGCCAGGTTGCTCGGCACCTCGAACAACAGATAGCCGACGAAGAAGAGTCCGGATGCGAGCCCGAACATCGTCTCGGTCATACCGAGGTCGGCGCTCATGGTGAGCTTGGCGAAAGCGATGTTCGTACGATCCAGATAGTTCACGAAATAGAGCAGGATCAGGAAGGGAATCAGCCGGCGCGCTACCTTCTTCACCACGCGAGTTTCGATCTCGCTCGGCGCAACCCCACCGTCAGTGGTGGTGCTATCGGTGGAGGTCATTGCAGGGGTACTCCTCGGAAAAGGTCAGCGTTGCTATCTACGAAGTGACTCAAGCCACAGTAGAAGCACGACCGAGCCCAACCTATGTGGACAATCTCTACAGAAGCCGTCTCTGCATGTGCGATTGCTCCCAAAGATCCGACAGATGATCCCGGGCAGCCCGACGAACGTCCCTGAACAGTCGAAGGCGACAAACCCGTCTGAGCTGGGGGTTTAGAGCTACGAGCACCAAGTCACTGGCTAGTGTTGTCGGCGAAACAGCCAGAGCAAGTGCGGACGCACCGCGTGACTTGAAGGACAGAACATGACGAAGTTGGTTCGGACCACGATGACCCGCCGGTCCTCCACCGCAGTCGCTGCCACCATCGCGGCGGTCGCTCTATTCGCCTCCGCCTGCGGCAGCGACTCCGACAAGACCAACTCCGACAAGAGCGCTGCCGGCGCCTCGTCCGCTACATCCTCGGCCACCGTCGGCGGGAAGACACTCGACGCCAAATTCGAGACGAAGTGCGCAAAGGACGGCGGCACGACAGTTATGACACTGCTCGACGCGGAAAATGCCACCTACGGCATGTTGACCGTCTCGGCCATCGTCGATGAATCCGGCACGGTTCAGACTGCTGGAATCGCCGGAAGCGAGGGTGGATCGAACGGTCTGCCGTACACCGCCGGATACGCACCAGGCCTGCCCGGCGGATCTGCCAGTGCCAAGCAGGACGGCAGTACCTTCGTGGTGACGGGCGAGGGAATCGGCGCCCGGGACAAGGGCAACCCGACGGCGACGTCGAGCTTCGAGATCACATTCGCCTGCGAGTCCATCATCGGCGGCTGATCCATAGAACGGCTGGGCCCTAGGATTCTTGCTAGCTGATTCCCAGCTGTTCGCGCAGTTGGACGACGCGGAGCACGATGACTCCCAACGTCACCACTGTGACGGCACCAAAAGCGATCCAGCCGATCCGCACCGCCTTCACGCGGTTCTCACCGGCGCCCAACCACTGTGGGGCGTACAGGAAGGCAGCGGCCGTTGCAGCACCTGCCACCAGACCTCCCGCGTGACCCCAGAACGAGATCCCGGGCAGCGAAATGCTGATGATCACATTGATCGCGATCACCGAGATGATCGGGACCGGGCTTCGACGCAAACGCAATAGAAGGACGGCCTGTGCGCCCATGATGCCGAAGATCGCACCCGACGCCCCAGCAGTCCAGGACAGGGCCGTGAGCGAAGAGAACACCGGCTGGAATGCCATCACCGAGGCGGAACCGCCGAGAAGCGAAACCAGGTAGATGCCGATGTACCTCGAGCGGCCCATCACGATTTCGGTGTCGCGGCCCAGGATGTAGAGGGCGTACATATTGACCGCGAGGTGCAGGATTCCGAAGTGCAGGAACCCGGAGCCGATGAGCCGGAACCAGTCACCGCTGGCGACCAGACCCGGATTGAGTGCCCAGTTCGCGAAGATCGACGAGCCGACCTGATTGTTCATGATGCTTCGCGACTGCGCGAAGGTGGCGAGGAACGCCAGGACGTTGAGCCCCATCAAGGTGTACGTCACGATCGGGATCGCACGGGCGGGGCTCACGGTGTTTCCGGCGACGCCCCGAACGGGGCGGACATCGCGTTGGCCGGCAGCTACACAGTCAACACATTGGTATCCCACCGCCGCCTCGCGGAGGCAGTCCGGGCACGCCGGACGTCCACAACGATTGCAGGAAAGTGCGGTGGGTCGATCTGGATGGCGGACGCACCGCGGTTGGGGCGGGATGCCCTCACTCGCACCGCCGCCCCAACCGGGGTTCGTCATCTGCTTGTTTTACCTGTTCAGGAGATGGTGATGCTGTTGATCACGACGGGCTCGACCGGACGATCGCCACGATCGACGGCGGTGGAGGAGATAGCGTCGACAACCTTCTTGGAATCGTCGTCGAGAACCTCACCGAAGATGGTGTGGCGACGGTTCAGGTGCGGCGTCGGGCCGGTGGTGATGAAGAACTGCGAGCCGTTGGTTCCCGGGCCTGCGTTGGCCATGGCCAGCAGGTAGGAGCGGTCGAACTGCAGTTCCGGGTGGAACTCGTCACCGAACTTGTAGCCCGGGCCGCCGGTGCCGGTTCCGGTGGGGTCGCCACCCTGGATCATGAAGCCGTCGATGACGCGGTGGAAGATGGCACCGTCGTAGAACGGGCCGGTCTTGGTGCCGGCGGCGTTTGCGGTGGTGTACTCCTTCGAGCCGTCGGCGAGGCCGACGAAGTTCTCGACGGTCTTCGGCGCATGGTTGCCGAACAGAGCGATCTTGATGTCGCCGCGGTTCGTGTGCAGCGTTGCGGTTGCGGTCTGATGAGTTGAAGTCACACCACCATCGTGCCATTGCCGGCGTTCTCGCGGATGTCGCCCCGCAAAAGTCTCCCTGTCCTCGCCCCACTGTTATGGCACAGTGAAGTCATGACACGAGTGACCGAGTCCCTCAGCACGCAGTTGCCCGACACCTTCGATCACGCGCGCGCCCGCGTCGAGGACACCTTCGACGAGACTG
Organism: Rhodococcus sp. SB1D; assembly: GCF_048573875.1. Lineage (NCBI taxonomy): Bacteria > Bacillati > Actinomycetota > Actinomycetes > Mycobacteriales > Nocardiaceae > Rhodococcus > Rhodococcus sp. SB1D. Next base: position 92,416 of record NZ_JBMAIQ010000011.1, on the reverse strand, counting down.
CCGCCTACCTCGAAGAGACAGCGGCTCGCATCAAGGAGTCCGAGGCAGCCGACAACGCTCGCCGCATCGCTGCGGTGGTCGCCACGTCGGTCGCTCGCGGCGCTGGGCAGGTCGGGTTGTTCCTGGGTCGTCAGGGCAAAGTCCTCGCCAAGAAGGGCGTCGAGCGCGCAAAGGCTATCCCCACGAAGTCCGCGGAACGCACCGAGAAGCCTCGCGGCCGCAAGCGCGTCACCGTGTTCGTCATCGCCGGTGTCGCGGTGATCGGTGGCGCGGTGTTCTTCAAGAGCCGCCGACGCGAGCATCCGCCGGTCGCTTCCGCACCCCCTCGCCTCGAGGAGAACTCGGCCGAGAAGACCGCTTAGTCGACATACGAAAAGCCCCGGAACAGATTGTGTTCCGGGGCTTTTCGATGTTCACATTCAGCAGTTGGACGGTGCCGGGACGTTGTTGAAGCGATCGATCATGTATCCGATGGATTCGGGGGTACCCACCAGGTACGGCGTCGCGTGATTGATTGCCAGTCCCGGAATGATCGGGGGCAGTTCGTTGACGGAGAACTGCACCGTTGCACCCTTGCCGCACCAGTCTCGCGCCAGTTGCTGCCCCTGGCCGAACGGAACGATGTCGTCGGAGCGGCCATGCTGAATGAGCACGGGCGACTCCGGCGTCAGCTTGCCGATCTTCTGCTCGTCGAGGATTGCCTGCGCCATGGGCAGACGCGCCAGAACTGCGGAGAGTGATTCACCGGAATTGGTGAAGCTCGACGACTGCTGGAAGCCGAACTGCAATCCACTTTCGGCGACGCACTGGTTCTTGGTGGCGGCCAACATCTGTCGGCCGCGATCGTTGATCTCGGCGTCGAGCAGCGGCTGAACCTCGGGGTACTGCGCAAGGATCCCGTTGAGCGCGTATCCGATCACTCCGGTGAGGAACGTGCCGTCGACCTGCTGCAGCGTCGCCGCCAGATCGGCGGGCGGTGCACCTGCGTACGAGCCCTTGAGATCAAGCTCAGGAGCATACGACGGCTTCAATTCCGTTGCGGCAGCGGCAGCTCCACCACCTTGCGAGTAACCCCACAGTCCGACGGGGCCGTCGGCGGGAATGCTCGTGTTCGGGAGTTGCTGAGCGGCTCGCACCGAGTCCAGAACGGCGTGCGCTTCGGCTTCACGGTTGACGTAGGTGTGATCGCCCGGAGTTCCGAGGCCCTCGTAATCGGTGACGACGACGGCAATGCCGTTGAGCAGCAACGTGTTCACCCAGATGGACTCGTAGCCGACCATGACGTCCGTCGGGAACTGGTACTCGATACCGGTGTTGAACAGCTTGGACGGAGCGCATTGATCGCCCTGCCCGTGCGTTCCCACCGCTGCGGCAACCAGTGGACGCGCCCCCTGCCCGGTCCACGGGTTCGACGGTTCGAGATAGGTGCCCGTCACGGCAACGGGGGCGCCCTTGGCGTCCTCGCTTCGGTACATGATCTTGGTGGCGGTTGCCGGCCACGCACCGTTCGATCCGGGCACGCTCAGCAGCAGTGGTGACGGCTCACTCTTGATGAGATCTCCGTTGGCACCTGCCGGAAGCTCGACCGGCGGCGTGTAGAAATCCGCCGGCTCCGCCGTTGCGGCAGGGGCCGTCACAGCACCCATGACCAGTGCCGCGACGGAGACCCCGGCCGCCCACCATGCTCTGCTCTTCACGTTTCGATCTCCCCACGTTCGCTTGCGCTGTGGCTTGGCACACAGCGAACGCAGAGTAACACATACCTCACGTAACACTTTTTCGTGAGGTTTTCGCCTTAACAGGCTGAAATACAACCGTTTACGACTACTTCGTGGGCTCCAGATTGGTGGTCAGCAGCGCACGAAGCTTGTCGGTATCAGCAGAGGTCCAGGCCTCGGGGTGCAGGATCTTGGCCCACATGTCCGCTGCATCCTCGCCGTAATTGTGACCGTGCCCGGACGGGACGTCAGCCGAGAAGACCATGTCGAGGGTTACCTGCCAGAAGGTCACGAGAGGAACCCATGTCATTCCCGGATCCACGTCGCGACCCAGCGGTTCCTTGAGCCAATCCGGCTTGTTGAGCAGCAGGTCGAAGGACCACCACGTGATCGGGTCGCTGGCGTGCTGCCAGTACACGATGCGATCGTCGTCCCAGTCCGACTTCAGCTCCAGATCTTCCGGATCACCGGCAAACCGAATTGCCTGGCCACCGTCGATCACCGGCAGAATCTCCGGTGAGCCCGAGTCACGACTGTCCGTGATTTCCTGCCACTGAGCAGTGAAGTTGGGGGTTCCGACCCACAGTGCGCCGTCGACGCGCGTCATCATGTCCTGGGCGCCGGCGAATGCGGCCTGGCCACCGTAGGAGCCGAGGCTCTCACCGAAGACAACCAGTTCGGGTCGCGTCTCAACGGGCAAGTCGATCCACTTGGCGTAGACCGCGTTGAACAGCGCGCGGCCGGCGATCATCGGCGTCTCACGGTCGGCGATGAAGGCCAACGGACTCGGAAGGAACGAGTACTGCATCGACGCGATCGCCGTGTCCCCGCCCTCGACGTACTCGAACGCCGACGCGACGTCCTCGTTCACCCAACCGCGACCGGTGGTCGTGACAACTGCGAGAGTTCCGCGGTCGAATCCGCCGGTGCGCTCCAACTCGTCGACGACCCGCTGTGCGACACCGTTGATCGAGTCCGAGGATTCACGTCCGGCATACACCCGGATCGGTTGCTTCGCTTCACGTCCGGTCAATGCAGAGATCTCGGCTGCGGTGGGACCGCTACCCATGAAGGTGCGCCCCTCCTGGCCGAGAGAATCCCAAGCCTCGGCGGACATCGGCGAACCGCTGCGCTCTGCAATCATGGGCTGTTCGATGCCGTCCGGTGTTTCGTGATCCGCACCGGAGAAACTCCAGTTCGCGAAGGCGATCAGCCCGTTGTACAGCGCACCGTTCACGATGAAGATGCCGAGGGCGAAGATGACGATCAAGCTGCCGACCTTCGCCGCCTCGAGGGGAACGAACCGTAGTGCGACGGCGGTGAGCTTGTTGGTGGTGAACCGAAGACCACGGCCTGCCTCGAGCAGGATGAACCAGATTCCGAGCGAAATCATCAGCACCAGAAGATAATTCGCTTGATTGGTGCGTGGAGCTTCCACGAGATCGCGAACGATCTGCTGCCACCACGAACCGAGGACCAAGAACGTCGGCACCAGAATGACGGCCGCGACCAACAGGATTCGCCAGCCGATCTTCTTGGTGCGATCCGACCACTGCGGTTCGACGCCGCACTTGCGGATCATCCAGGCAACCGTCACGCCGACGCCGTATCCCATGGCGAGCGAGATGCCCGTCGCAACGCCCTGCAGGTACCACGCGCGCGGCAACAGGGACGGACTCATCGACCAGGTGAAGAAGACCAGAGCAAAGGCAAGCCCGACCGGGTGCAGCGTCTTGCAGTAGAGGCGCAGCCGTTCCCACACACGTTTCATGCCGGAATCGTATGCGCCCCGTGCCCGAATCAGGTCACGAGGCGCACACGCGTCCAGTCTGTTTACGGGGCGAAGCGCAAAATCGCGGCAACTGCGCCGCCGCCCGGAATGTCCTCCGCGCGAACAGCGAGCACCCGCGCACCCGTCAGGAGCGCACGACGAGCGATCTCGTCGACGACCCCGTAGGTGCTTCCGTTGGTCGACTCACCGGTCGTGAGAGCGCCCGTCTGGGGATCGAGACTTCCGGGTACGACGGAATCGATGTCGATGAAAACGGTGTCGACCTGTCCGTACGTCGCGGCTGTTGCCACGTCGGCGACGTCCGTCTGAGTGCGTCCCTGTTCCGTGCGCACATTGAAGGTGTCCCGCACCGCCGCCAGCTGCTCGGCATGGAAGTCGTCGAGCGCCGGACGCGAACCGTCCGCCACTTCCTGCGTCGACAAGGCTTCGGGGTTTCCCTCGACGGTTTTGTCGACCAGGTGGCGGTACGAATTCACGGAGCGATACACCGACGCGATGGGTTCCGCAGCGGCCAGAATCAAGGGGACGTCACGGCCGGCGAGCACACCGCGGACCTCGTGATCGACTGCGCGGGCGTACTGATTGACGCGCAGCTTTCGGCTGTCCGAACCCGAGAGCCGACCCGCCTCGGTGCGACTGTTGATCGACGACTTGCCCGCGTGATCCGCAGCGTTCTTCGGCATTCCCTGAACACGAACCTCGTCGGCCGGTTGATCGGCGGCGATCTCGATCAGTCGCACCGAACCCTCTGCCAGAGCGAGAACAAACGCCGTCTGGGGGAACGTCACCGAACGGAGCAGTGGCTTGAGATGAAACCGATCGCTGACCGTTTCGAGCGCCTGCAGACGGTTGGGGAGGCGGAAGGTCACCAGACGGTCCGGCGTCGCGTACGTGACCAATGAGCGCGACTGGAAGCGCCAGAAATCGTCGTCGTCGTCGAGCTCTGCGTATTCGGCCTCGAACTGCTTGCGCTCGGCCGGATCCTCCACCGATGCGAGTGCCGAGCGGACCTGGTCCTTGAAGGCTATGCGCGCTTTGTCGTAATCCTGCGGCGCATCTTCAGTCGGAGTCACGATGGTGATGCAGGTGGGCCCCTCCACCTCCGCGAGTGCGGCAATTTCACCGTGGCTGGGAATGTCGTTGTGAAGCACTACGAACCTCCTGAAATTGGGTTCTCCTCACGCTACGCCCGGCTGGTTATGACCACTAGACTTTCCGGAGAATTCGGGACGAACGGTCCATAGTGGGCGCGGTTCTGGCCACCCCACTCCGAGCGAACGGCATGTTCATCGCCTTCAGTGCGCCGAAAGTACCGTTCGCTCAAGAAGGGGAGGCCACGAGTCGGGCACCGGCTGGGGCGAGCAGAGATCGGGTACATCGGCATACAAAAACACCCTCCCGGGATCCGGGAGGGTGTTTTCTTACTGTGGAGCCTAGGAGATTCGAACTCCTGACATCTGCCTTGCAAAGGCAGCGCTCTACCAACTGAGCTAAGGCCCCGTTCGGTTTTCTGACCGGAGTCAGAGTACCTAGGTTCTATCCTGTTTCCAAATCGTGCCAAACCTTGTCTCCGCGCTGACTTTTGATCAGCTTGGTGACCCCGAGAGCTACCAGAATTCCGGCCCCGACAAGCAGGAAAACCTTCATTCCAGCAACCCTTCTTCGGCACATGGGAGTGGGCCTAGGAGGACTTGAACCTCCGACCTCTTCATTATCAGTAAAGCGCTCTAACCACCTGAGCTATAGGCCCCTGAACCGATTCCAAAGATTACCCCACCGGGCCGCTGACACCAAAACGGGCCCGGCGGAGCAATGTTTTCGCAGGTCAGTCGCGGTCGGCGAGAGTTACCTCTACGCCGCCAACCAGGTCGCTGCAGAGGTTGTAGATGAACGATCCGATCGTGACGAGTGCCGTGAAAAGCACCATGTTCGCGATACCGATCAGCGCGGCGTAGCCGAACACCTGGCCGGCCGTCACCAGACCGTCGGAGCCGCCGTCGGCAACGATGTCGGTGAACGCGTTGTTCAGGCGATCCCAGACGCCCATGCCGTCGAGAACCACGTAGAGCAGTCCGACGGCCACCATCCACACGAAGAACAGCGACACCGAGATCACGGATGTGATCTTGAGCGTGGACCACGGGTCGATACGACGGATCTGCACCGTTGCGCGCAGCGGCGCACCGGGCACGACCGAAGCCGATACGGCGTGAGTTTTCTCACCCTTCACCGCGGCAGGCAACGGATGCTTGGCCTCGGAGAGGTCAGGCATGTCCTTCGGTAGATCCTTGCGATCGATGTGCCGAGTCGGCCCGTCGATCGCGGCGGCTTTTGCTTTCGGATTAGCGACCGTGGGATTGGCGACTGTGGCGTTTGCAGCCTTGGGATTTGCGCCCGAGGGTGCAACAGCCTTGGCTGCTGCCGCGCCGGCGACGCCACCGGTAGCTGCGGCAGCCGCCGTTCCCGTCACGACGGGACGTGCCGACGGGTTGCCGGCAGGACGACCCGTCTGTGCACCGGCAGCGGGGCGACCCGCCTGTGGCTGTCCCTTCGGCGCACCACCCTGCGCGGGGTTTTTGGCCGGACCACCCTGCGCCGGGCCGGCCGCTGCAGGACGCTGCGGACCCGCAGGCGGCTTACCCCCGGCAGGAGCTGCCGGTCGACCCGCAGGAGCACCAGCGCCGGCTGGGCGCGTGATGTTGGTCTGCGGCTGACTTTGCGGCGCCTGATTCTGCGGTGGCTGAGCCTTCGACGCCGGGGCCTTGGACGCCGGGTTCTGAGCAGCGGGGTTCTGAGCTGGCTGCCCCTGCGGCTGACCCGACGGCTGGGGTCCGCGTTGCCACGGCGGCGCCTGGCTGCCACGAGCCTGATTGGCAACCGGTTGCGGCGGAGCCTGACCGTCACCCTTTGCCGGAGTTACCGGCGCCGCCGGAGCCACTGAAGGAGCGGAAGGAGCTTGACCCTTGGCCGCACCCGCGGCGTCGGAAGCCCCACCCGCCGGCTTCTGAGCCGACGGGCCGCGAGGCGGCTCCGGTGCCTTGGGCGCCGGAGCTGCCTCGGAAGCTTTGGGTCCGCCGTCCGCTGGAGCTGCAGGTTTCGAGGTCTGCGGCCCCGCCGGAGCAGTTGCCTGCTCCGGCTTCGGTGGCGTCGAACCTGAAGTGCTTTCGCTCTTCTGGTCACTGCCCGGCTGGTTGGGAGTGCTCACTAGGACTCCTTAGCTCCATCGGCATTGTCTGCGTTGTCGGTGGTCTCTGCAGCGAGCTCTTCGGGCTCGTCGGCGTTGCGCGCAATCGCGAGCAGTGTGTCGCCTTCGCCGAGGTTCATCAGACGCACGCCCTTGGTCTGGCGTCCCGCCTTACGAACCTGCTTGGCAGCCGTCCTGATGACGCCGCCGCCCGAGGTGATCGCGTACAGCTCGTCGTCGTCGTCGACGATGAGCGCACCGACCAGAGTGCCACGTTTCTTGTCGTACTGAATCGTGAGCACGCCCTTGCCGCCGCGACCCTGCACCGGGTAATCCTCCATGCCGGTTCGCTTGGAGTAACCGCCCGAGGTGGCGACCAGGAGGAACGTTCCTTCACGAACGACGTTGAGCGAGAGCAGCTCGTCGTCACCGTTGAAACGCATGCCCTGGACACCGGAAGTGGCGCGGCCCATCGGACGCAGTGCCTCGTCGGTGGCCGAGAAGCGGATCGACTGGCCCTGTGCCGAGACGAGAAGGAGGTCGTCTTCGGCGGAGCAGAGGACAGCGCCGACCAGTTCGTCTTCACCGCGCAGGTTGATGGCGACGATGCCACCGCTGCGGTTGGAGTCGAAGTCGGTGAGCTTGGACTTCTTGACCAGACCGTTGCGAGTGGCGAGCACCAGGTAGGGCGCGTCTTCGTACGTCTTGATCTGGATGACGGACTGAATGCGCTCGTCCGGCTGGAAGGCCAGCAGGTTGGCAACGTGCTGACCGCGAGCGGTACGGCTCGCCTCGGGCAACTCGTAAGCCTTCGCGCGGTAGACGCGGCCCTTCGTAGTGAAGAACAGCAGCCAGTCGTGCGTCGACGTGACGAAGAAGTGCGAGACGATGTCGTCCTGCTTGAGGCCGGCACCCTGAACACCCTTGCCGCCGCGCTTCTGCGAGCGGTACAAGTCGGTCTTGGTGCGCTTGGCGTAACCGGTCTCGGTGATCGTGACGACGACGTCTTCGCGTGCGATCAGATCCTCGTCGTTGACGTCTCCGTCGGCGGCGATGATGCGGGTACGACGGTCGTCGCCGTACTTGTCGACGATTTCCTTGAGCTCGTCACGAACGATCGCGCGCTGACGCTCCGGGCGAGCCAGAATGTCTTCGAGGTCCGCGATTTCGAGTTCGATCTCGGCCAACTCGTCGACGATCTTCTGACGCTCGAGGGCGGCCAGACGACGCAGCTGCATGCCGAGGATGGCATCGGCCTGGATCTCGTCGACGTCGAGGAGTTCCATCAATCCGGCGCGAGCGATGTCGACGGTCTGCGACGCACGGATCAAGGCGATGACCTCGTCCAGAGCGTCGAGGGCCTTGACCAGACCGCGCAGGATGTGGGCGCGCTCCTGTGCCTTGCGAAGCAGGTACCTGGTACGACGAACGATGACCTCGAGCTGATGCGTCGTGTACAGACGGATCATCTGGTCGAGGCGCAGCGTGCGCGGCACTCCGTCGACGATGGAGAGCATGTTGCAGCCGAAGCTGGTCTGCAGCTGGGTGTGCTTGTAAAGGTTGTTCAGCACGACCTTGGCAACGGCGTCACGCTTGACGGTGACGACGATGCGCATGCCGACGCGGTCCGAGGACTCGTCGTGGATGTCGGAGATGCCACCGATCTTGGCGTCACGAACCTGCTCCGCGATGGAAGTGATCAGGTTGTCCGGGTTGACCTGGTAGGGCAGCTCGGTGATGACGATCGTGGTGCGGCCCTTGGCATCTTCTTCGATCTCGACGACGCCGCGCATACGAACGGAGCCACGGCCGGTGGTGTAGGCGTCCTGGATGCCCTGTCCACCGACGATGAGCCCGTGCGTCGGGAAGTCGGGTCCCTTGATGCGCTCCATGACGGCCGCGAGGGTGGCTTCCTCGTCCGCCTCGAAGTTCTCGAGCGCCCAGTAGATGGCCTCGGCAACTTCACGCAGGTTGTGCGGCGGAATGTTGGTGGCCATACCGACGGCGATGCCGTTGGAACCGTTGATCAGAAGGTTCGGGATACGGCTGGGCAGAACCGTCGGTTCCTGCGTCTTACCGTCGTAGTTCGGTGTGAAATCGACTGTCTCGTGGTCGATTTCGCGCAGCATTTCCATCGCGAGCGGCGTGAGCCTGCACTCGGTGTAACGCATGGCGGCTGCGCCGTCGTTGCCGCGGGATCCGAAGTTTCCCTGACCGTCGACGAGCGGGTAACGCAGCGACCACGGCTGGGCCATACGGACCAACGTGTCGTAGATCGAGGAGTCGCCGTGGGGGTGGTAGTTACCCATGGTCTCGGCGACCGGTCGGGCAGACTTCACGTATCCGCGGTCGGGGCGATATCCGTTGTCGTACATCGCGTAGAGCACGCGGCGGTGCACCGGCTTGAGTCCGTCGCGGACATCCGGCAGAGCGCGACCGACGATGACGCTCATGGCGTAGTCGATGTAGCTGTTCTGCATTTCCTGCTGGATGTCGACCGGTTCGATCCGGTCGTGTTGCGGACCGTCCGGTGGCAACGTGGTGTCGGTCATGAGCTCACTTTCTTAAAAGAGGGGGCAAGCCCCTGTGCGCGGAAAAGGAGTCCGGGGACTCCTCAACCGCTCACAGGGCCGCAGGCCTACACGTCGAGGAAACGAACGTCCCGGGCATTGCGGGTGATGAAGCTGCGTCGTGCTTCGACGTCTTCGCCCATCAGCACGCTGAACAGCTCGTCGGCAGCAGCCGCGTCGTCGAGCGTGACGAGACGCAGAACGCGCACCGTCGGGTCCATCGTGGTTTCCCACAGTTCCTTGGCGTTCATCTCGCCGAGGCCTTTGTAGCGCTGGATGCCGTCGTCCTTGTTGATCTTCTTGCCGGACTCGAGGCCGGCCTTGACCATCGCGTCGCGCTCGCGGTCGGAGTACGCGAATTCCGGCTGCGCACCCTTCTGCCACTTGAGCTTGTACAGCGGCGGCTGCGCGAGGTAGACCTTGCCGTGCTCGACGAGCGGCCGCATGAAGCGGAACAGCAGCGTGAGCAGCAGCGTTGCGATGTGCTGACCGTCGACGTCGGCGTCGGCCATGAGCACGATCTTGTGATAGCGCAGCTTGGCGATGTCGAACTCGTCGTGGATGCCCGTGCCGAACGCGGTGATGATCGACTGGACTTCGGTGTTCTTGAGGACGCGATCGATCCGCGCCTTCTCGACGTTGATGATCTTTCCGCGAAGCGGGAGGATCGCCTGGTACATCGAGTCTCGGCCGGACTTGGCCGAGCCGCCTGCGGAGTCGCCCTCCACGATGTAGATCTCGGACTTCTCCGGATCGTTGGAGCGGCAATCGGCGAGCTTGCCTGGCAGGCCACCGAGGTCGGTCGCGCTCTTACGACGGACCAGCTCACGCGCCTTACGTGCGGCGACGCGGGCCTGCGCCGACGAAACAGCCTTGTTCACAATGGTTTTCGCGTCGGCGGGGTTCGCCTCGAACCAGTGCGCGAGGTGCTCGTTGCACGCCTTCTGCACGAAGGACTTGACCTCGGTGTTGCCGAGCTTGGTCTTGGTCTGACCCTCGAACTGGGGTTCACCGACCTTCACCGAGATGATGGCCGCGAGTCCCTCACGGATGTCGTCACCGGTGAGCTTGGGATCCTTGTCCTTGAGCAGCTTCTTCTCGAGCGCGTACTTGTTGACCGTTGCGGTCAGTGCGGCGCGGAAGCCCTCTTCGTGGGTACCACCCTCGTGGGTGTTGATCGTGTTGGCGAAGGTGTGCACGGACTCCGAGTAGCCGGAGTTCCACTGCATTGCGACCTCGAGCTCGTGGCCGGTGCCCTTGGCGGTGAATCCCACGACCGAGTTGTGGATCGGGGTCTTGCTCTTGTTGATGTGCCGGACGTAGTCCTCGAGTCCACCGGGGTAGTGGTAGATGCGAGTCTTGGACTTACGCGGCGCTGCCTGAGCAGCTTCTTCGGCTTCTTCGGCAGCAGACTTGGGAGCCTCGGCCACCTCGGCAGCTTCGTCGTCGATGACCTCGGCGCGCTCGTCGGTCAGCGTGATGGTCAGGCCCTTGTTGAGGAAGGCCATTTCCTGCAGACGACGCGCAACGGTCTCGAAGTTGTAGCGGGTGGTCTCGAAGATCTCGGGATCGGCCCAGAAACTGACGGTGGTGCCGGTTTCCTTCGTCGGGTCGCCCTGTACGAGCTCTCCCGGCTTGGAATCGGTGTACGTCTGCTGCCACCGGTAGCCGTCGACCTTGATGTCGACGTCGAGCCGGGTGGAAAGCGCGTTGACCACCGAGATACCGACGCCGTGCAGACCACCGGAGACGGCGTAGGAGTCGGAGTCGAACTTGCCGCCGGCGTGCAGCTGGGTCAGCACGACCTCGACGGTGGGAACTCCGGAGGCGTGCATGCCGACCGGGATGCCACGGCCGTCGTCGATGACGCGGATTCCGCCGTCTTCGAGGAGGGTGACCTCGACCTTGGTGGCGTGTCCGGCCATCGCCTCGTCGACCGAGTTGTCGACGACCTCCCAAATGAGGTGGTGCAGGCCACGTTCACCGGTGGAACCGATGTACATGCCTGGACGCTTACGTACCGCCTCGAGTCCTTCGAGGACGGTGATGGACGACGCGTTGTAGTCCTTGCTGGAAGTGCTTGTATCTGACTTCTGGGCAGCCACGGGTGGGTAGCTCTCCTTCTCCGTCAATACTCGAGCGCAGCCGTCAGCAAGCCCTTGCGGGTGTCGTCGGAGCGGGTTCGAGAATGTTGCCGCTAGTTACCGTTGACCATCTTACTGGTAAGCACCGACTAGAAGCGGCCAATGACACCCCTGGCTGCGCCGCAGACGAATTTTTACGATCCCCGGAAGGTGAAACGCTAGGAACTTTGCTTCTCCGAGCGACGCTCTCTCAGGCTCGCGATAAATGCCCGCGCATGTTCGGCAACCTCGCCCGGATGTGAAAACGGCGACCAGTGTCCCGCGGCAATTTCACGTCGCTGCAGGTCGGAGACCCATTTTTCGGTGTCTTCGTATCCCACCGGACGAACGGCTTTGTCGTACTTGTTCAGAATGAGCTGAACAGGCACGTCCGTGTACCGATCCCGCGGCTTGCCGAGAGACGGCCGGATGTTCGCGCGATAAAGCTTGAGTCCGTTCACCATGTCGTCGGCGATGGTGGGCGCGGTGTTGACCACACGGGGGTCCAGACCGTCGAAGAAGCCCAGAAATGCCGGCCAGTGCTTGGAGAACCACAGACGCAACGGGAGGGTGCACAGCCCGGGAATCTGGAACAGAACGGTGTAGGCCGACGCAATTCCCTGCGCCGCTGGGCCGAGGAAACGACGCTTGGACACGCTCGCCCGGATCCACTTGCCGAGATGATCGAGATTGGGGCCCGAGATGGACGAGAACGACGCGATCTTCTCCTCGGCACCCGGCTCGCAGACCGCTTCCCACGTTTCCACAGATCCCCAGTCATGTGCCAGGACGTGCACCGGCTTGCCCGGGCTGACCGCGTCGATGACGGCAAAAAGATCGCCGGCCAGTGCGCTCAGTTGGTAGTCCTGCACCCTCGAGGGGATCGTGCTCTCACCGGCCCCGCGGCTGTCGTAGCTGACGACGCGGAAGTCATCTGCCAGCAAAGGCACGATGCGGTTCCACAATTCATGGGTGTCGGGCCAACCATGCACCAGGACGATGGTCTCGCCGTCCGCCTTGCCCTGCTCGAACACGGCCAGGCTGACGGAACCGTTGGTCACGCGACGCGCGGTCACGGCATGGACAGGAGAGTGCTTGGACATTGACTGACCCTTCGGCTGTGAATCCTTCGGATTGGGAAATCTAGAGATCGAGAACGAGACGTCCACCGTCGGAACGGGATACGCAGATGAGCATCTCCGTTTCCTGTTCGGTGTCGGTCAGACGCCTTTCGCGGTGATCGGGTTTACCCGCGAGTACCTTCACACGACAGGTTCCGCAGAAACCCTGCTGACACGAGTACCCGACACCGGGCAATGTCTTCTTGATGACGTCGAGCGCGGACTCGTCGGCGGGCACGGTGAGTACCTGACCCGAATTGACAAGCTGCACTTCGAATTCCTTGCCGTCGATCACCGGCGGAGCCCCGAACCGCTCGAAATGCAAAGCGGTGGAGGGTGTATCGCGGAAACCGCGGCGGACGGCATCGAGCATCGGCGTCGGGCCACAGCAGTACACGGCGCCGCCGACCGGCGCTCGTCCGAGAAGGTCTGTGGTGGTGGGCAATCCGAACTCGTCGTCCGGGCGCACGAAGACACTCTCGGGATCCCAGGTTGCGATCTCGTCGAGGAACGGCATGGATTCACGGGAGCGGCCCGAGTACACGAAGTACCAGTCCATCCCCAATTCTCTTGCCGCACGGACCATTGCGATGATCGGCGTGATACCGATGCCGCCGGCGACGAACAACGCGCTGCCTTCTCCGACAAACGGGAAGCCGTTGCGTGGTCCGCGTACCGTGACGTGCTCACCGGGCTGGAGAGCGTGCATCTCGATGGAACCGCCACCGCCGTCGGGGATCCGGCGCACCGCGACGCTGTATCCCGTGCGATCGGCCGGGTCGCCGCACAGCGAATACTGACGCCGCAGACCCGAAGGTAGATGGAAGTCCAGGTGCGAACCCGGATGCCACGGCGGAATCGGTGAGCCGTCGGCGGATTCGAAGCGCAGGCGAACGACGTTCTCGTCGGTTGCCACCACCTCACGTGTGCTGACCACCATGTTCATGGCCGTGTCGGGGTTGTGGCCCGCGATCTCGGGGTTGTAGTCGTAGGCCGTCAACACCCGAAGGTACTTGTCCGCCAACAACTCCGTGATGCGCATGGCGCGGTCGGGACGGTTCTTGCCGGACAGATCGGGTGGCGCCGGAAACCGCGGCAACCCGTCGTGCCCGGAGATGACGTCCTTGACCCTCGAGAGTGAAATCACCGTGCGGCCGCCTGGGCTGCGGGTGACGACGCGAGGTATTGCACCGCCTGGGCGGTCGAGCCCTCGTTACTGGGGTGATAGGACTTGCTGAAGTAGGTCGACATCCGCTTGACCAGCTCGAACGACGTGGGAACTGTGCCGCGCTTACCGGCCGCGATGAAATCGGACAGGTGGGGGCGTCGACGGCTGGGAGCCTGAGCGGCAAGCTCGGGATCGTTGCGCATCAAGAACCGGGTACCGCGAATCCACAGCCACACGATTGCGGGCGTGACGAGGATCTGGGTACGGATCCGGCGGGTCTCACGCTTGTCGAAGTAGCGCATAACGTCGTACGCGACGGCTCGGTGTTCGACTTCTTCGGCGCCGTGCCAGCGAAGGAGATCAAGCATGGTCGGGTGCATGCCGGCTTTGTCCAGTCCCTTGGCGTTGAGCACCCAGTCGCCGAGGAAAGCAGTGATGTGTTCGATGGCCGCGATGATCGCCAAGCGCTCCACCAGGTGATTCTCGGCACGCAGACCCGTCATCGGACGCGGTCCGAGCAGCTTCGAGAATGCCCACTCCATCTGCTGGGTGTACGGCGTCGGATCGAGGCCGTTTTCCTTGAGATGGACGAGGACACCCGAGTGCGCGTTGGAGTGCATCGCCTCTTGGCCGATGAATCCGACGACGTCTTCACGGAGTTTCTCGTCCTCGATCAGAGGAAGAGCTTCCTTGAAGGTCTCGACAAACCATTCCTCACCGGCGGGGAGGAGAAGGTGAAGCACGTTGAGAACGTGTGTGCTGAACGGATCGCCCGGAATCCAGTGCATGGGCAGATCGGACCAGTCGAACTCGACATTGCGAGCCTGCAACAGGATGTGATCCGGCTCGGCGAACGACGAAGCGGGTGTCGATATCTTCTGCGACATCTAGCTACTCCTTCATGCCTGCCGATCGGTGGGGAACGACAGCCTTGTGACACAGTTCACTCACTAGCGAGTTTTAACTGTAACACGAAGTAATAGGTAGAACCAGGGCCTGGTTGAGTTTTCCTCAGCCGTACGTATCGCGAGGTCCGCGGCCTTTCACATGCCTTTCTCCCTTGCGCCAGCTAGGCGCACTCGGACCGGTGATCCGCAGTGTCTTCACGACGCCGTCACCGACGGCAGCAGCGATCTTGGCCAGAATCTGGGACTGCATCATGCGCAACTGGGTAGCCCACGCCGTCGACTCGGCGGAGATGCTGAGAACACCTTCTTTCAGAGAGATCGGCTCGGCGTGCGCGGAGATGTCTTCTCCGACGACCTGCGGCCACCGACCGAGGACCGTGCCCTCGGACACCTTGGGGGACCACCCACGCGATTTGGAGATAGCGCTGGTGAGAGCGCCGAACGGCTGAGGGTCCCGCGCATCCGGGCCGGGGCCGGACCAACCGCTGCGTCGACGCGGTCGGCCACTTCCGTATTTGGGCGACGATCGCCCCTGCCCGACGGCCTTGCCGTTGGCCTTTGCCGTCGCGCGTGCCTCCTCGAGGGCACGGCGCGCCAGATCGATCCCTTTGAGCTCGGGCTCCGGAGCCGCGCTGCTGTCTTCAGTCATCGAACTCGACCTCCTGATCTGTCGAGCCTACGGGCACTATCCGGGATATCCGACCGTCTCCGGTATCGGAGGCTTCGACGCCGAACTTGGCCGCCTCGAGTTCGTCCGGTACGTCCTCGGGAACGGCGGCCGTGATCAGCACCTGTTCGGCGGTGGCTGCAACGGTGGCGAGCGCACGACGCCGACGACGGTCCAATTCCGCGAAGACATCGTCGAGCATCAGGACCGGGTCGCTGCCGTCGGCGCGCAACAGGGCAAAACCTGCCAGCCGCAGCGAAAGCGCGAAAGACCACGATTCACCATGGCTTGCAAAGCCTTTCGCCGGGCTGTCACCGAGAATCAGCTCCAGATCGTCCCGATGCGGACCGACCAGACACACTCCGCGATCGATTTCCTTCGACCTCATCTGCGCCAACTCGAGGTGGAATCTCTCCTCGAGGTACGCAACGTCGTCGATACCGGAAATCCTTGCAGGATCGGTGAATTCGGGATCCAACGAGGACCCCAGACTGCTCTTGTATCGAATCGACGCCGGCCGGGATTCGGGTGCGATGGAACGATACGACTCCGCCAGATGCGGCGCCAGATCATGGACCAACTCGAGGCGCCCGGCCAACAATTGTGCGCCGTGAGCGGCCAGATGCCCGTCCCACACCTCGAGGGTGGAGAGGACGTTGTCGGACTCACCACCACGAGAACCGCGACGCAAAGCCGCACCAGCAGTTTTGAGTAGGGCTGAGCGCTGACGCAGCACTTTGTCGTAATCCGCACGGACAGCAGCCATTCGGGGAATCCGCGACGTCAACAACTCGTCGAGATAGCGTCGACGATCACCAGGATCACCACGTACCAACGACAGATCTTCCGGCGCGAACATCACCGACTGCAAAATCCCCAGCACTTCGCGTGGGCGTCGCGTCGGAGACTGATTTATCCTGGCGCGGTTGGACTTTCCCTCGATCAGTTCGACGTCGATGGTCAGTTCGCGCCCGTTGTTGACCACCGTTGCACCGGCAAAAGCACTGGTCGAACCGCTGCGGATCATCGGTGCATCCGTGGACACTCGATGAGACGACAGCGTCGACAGATACCCGAGTGACTCGAGGACGTTCGTCTTACCGTGCCCGTTGGAACCGAGGAACACGGTTGTTCCCGGCGTGAGGTCAAGCGTCAGCGAATCCCAGGATCGGAAGTCACGCAGCGAAAATCTACGAACGAACACTTAGCTTCCAGAAGCCGAATTCTTGGGCGAGGCGCTCTTGACGGCGTGACCACCGAACTGATTGCGCAAGGCCGACACCGCCTTCATGGCCGGTGAATCATCCTGTCGTGAAGCAAATCTCGCGAACAGAGCAGCGGAGATGACGGGAGCGGGGACAGCGTGCTTGATGGCTTCCTCTACCGTCCAGCGGCCCTCACCGGAATCCTCGGTATAGCCCGTGATCTGCGCAAGCTCCGGATCCTCCTCGAGGGCGTCGACAAGCAGATCGAGCAACCACGAACGTACGACGGTTCCCTTCGACCAAGCTCGGAGCACGCCCGGAACGTCCGCGATCAGGCTTTCCGCCTCGAGGAGCTCGTACCCCTCGGCATACGCCTGCATCAGGCCGTATTCGATGCCGTTGTGCACCATCTTCGCGTAATGACCAGCACCGACGGGGCCGGCGTGGACAAAGCCGTCTGCAGCGTCGCCGTCGGGGCGCAGAGCGTCGAAGATCGGCATTGCCTTCGCCACGTCGGTCTCGGATCCGCCCACCATCAGGCCGTATCCGTTCTCACGGCCCCAGATGCCACCGGAGACACCGCAGTCGAGGAAACCGATCCCACGGGCGCCCAGAAGCTCGGCATGGACAGTATCGTCGGTGTAACGCGAGTTCCCACCGTCGATGACCAGATCGCCACCCTCGAGGGCATCCGCCAGCTCGGCAATGGTGCTCTGGGTGATGTCACCGGCCGGAACCATCACCCAGACGACTCGAGGTCCCTCGAGGGAAGCAGCGAGTTCGGCAAGTGACCCGACATCGGTGACTTCCGGTCGAGGGTCGTATCCGATCACCTCGAGGCCATGCGCGCGCAAGCGCTCACGCATGTTGAAGCCCATCTTGCCGAGACCTACGAGTCCGATCTTCATACTGTTCTCCCTGGTCAGGCGCGAACTGAAGTGCGGGGTTCCACTCAGCCCGGAAGGCGAACCGGCATCAGCAGGTACGTGTACTCGCTCGAGGGCGCAGCGAAGTTACCGGACTCGTCTGCCGTGGGCTCTTCCTCGGCCGCGGGGCGAAGAACAGCCGGACGGCTGGGAGTGGTGAAGCCGAACAGAACGTTTTCGCTGTGAAGCGAGTTCAACCCGTCGATCAGGTAACCGGGGTTGAACGCAATGGTGAGTGCTTCGCCCTGGAACGACGCGTTGAGCGTCTCTTCCGCGCGGCCGGCGTCGTCGCCACCCGCAGAGAGGAGCAGGCCGTCAGCGGAGAACTGCATGCGAACCTGTGCGCCACGCTCGGCGACGAGTGCTACACGCTTGATGGCTTCGATGAGAGGCGTGACCTCGACCGTTGCCATCGCGGTGTGCTGAGCAGGCAGCAACTGACGGAACTTCGGGAACTCGGCGTCGAGGAGGCGCGTCGTGGTGCGGCGTCCGTCGTTGACGATGCCGAGGAGTCCGTCGTTTCCGATGGTCGTACCGGAGCCGAGAGCCAACTCGACCGGCGAATTTGCATTGCCGGCAAGCGTTTTCGCGGACTCGGACAAAGTCTTGGCCGGGATGAGAACAGCAGCCTGGACGTCGGGATTGGCCGGAGTCCACTCGAGTTCACGTACGGCGAGACGGAAGCGGTCGGTAGCGGCGAGGACGATCGAATTCTGTTCGATCTCGACACGGATACCCGTGAGCATCGGAAGGGTGTCGTCCTTGCCGGCTGCAACAGCTACCTGGCTGATGGCTTCGGAGAACAGGTCGACGGGAATGGACCCGGACTGCTGCGGAAGCGTCGGAAGCTGGGGGTAGTCCTCGACCGGCATCGTGGGCAGGGAGAACTTGGCGCTTCCGCACGAGATGAGCACGCGAGTGCCCTCGAGGGTCACATCGACCGGCTTGTTGGGAAGCGACTTGGTGATATCTGCGAGGAGGCGTCCGGAGACGAGTGCCTGACCTGCAGTCGTGACATCTGCCGAGACGCGGACCTGCGCAGATACCTCGTAGTCGAACCCGGAAACGGTGAGGCCGGCTTCGGTTGCGTCGAGAAGAACTCCGCCGAGAACCGGCACAGGCGGCCTCGAGGGCAGGCTACGAGCAACCCACGCTACTGAATCAGCGAACTCTTCCCGGGAAACGCGAAACTTCAGGCTTCCAAGCTCCATCGCCGGGTTATTCCTCTCGGTAGGCATGTTCGTCTGCTGCGGATCTGCATCAGCTCACTTGAAGTCTGACACAGACCAAGCGATGCCCACCGTATGCCCTCGAGGGCGCAAGTGGAAAGCCGAAGCCGCGGCGAGCGCAGCCTGAGGCGAGGTTCTCAACAGGAGTTGTCCCCAGAACTATTTTCAAAGAGCTTTTCCTAGGAAATTCTCAGTAGTAGTAATAAGTCCTGTGCAATCTGTGGAGCAACGGTTGTCGACGCTGGTAGGTCCCCTCGAGGGCCTGTGCACTTCTCGAGGACAGACTCGAGGACCAATCGACCCCCTCTGTGCACTCTCTGAAAGTTTTCGGATTCCTCCTCGAGAACTCCACAGACTTTCGGAGTTATCAACACACTTATCCACAGATGTGAATACTTTTCACAAGAAACGAAGAGTTTGTTCTCATCGGCGTGTCTGACTCCGGCGTGTCGTCCCTCGAGGTGGACAACCGCCCTCGAGGGGACCGCACGTGGAACCCTTCGAATACACCGATGCCGCTCGAGGGAACCTCTGCCTCGAGCGGCATCGATCGAAATAAGTGCAGGTCAACGCTTGGAGCGCTGCTTGATCCTTGCGGTCAACTCCTGAACCTGGTCGTACACCTTGCGGCGTTCCGTCATTTCCTTACGGATCTTCTTGTCGGCGTACATGACCGTCGTGTGGTCACGGCCGAACGTCTGACCGATCTTCGGCAAGGACAAATCAGTGAGCTCACGGCACAAATACATCGAGATCTGGCGGGCCTGAGCGAGTGGCCGGGCCTTACCCGGCCCACACAGGTCGTCGATCGACATGTTGAAGTATTCGGCCGTCACCGCCATGATCGTCGCCGCGTTGATCTCGAGGCTCGACGAATCGGGCATCAGATCGCGCAGGACCACCTCGGCCAACGTCAGATCCAACGGCTGGCGGTTGAGCGAGGCAAAAGCGGTGACGCGGATCAACGCGCCCTCGAGTTCACGAATGTTGCGCTCGATACGGCTGGCGATCAACTCGAGGACGTCGTGCGGGACCTCGAGGCGATCCATTCTCGCCTTCTTGCTCAGAATCGCGATACGCGTCTCGAGCTCAGGCGGCTGAACGTCGGTGATCAGGCCCCATTCGAAGCGCGTCCGCAGACGCTCCTCGAGGGTTGCCAACTGTTTGGGCGGACGGTCCGAGGAAACGACGATCTGCTTGTTCGCGTTGTGCAAGGTGTTGAAGGTATGGAAGAACTCCTCCTGAATACCTTCCTTGCCTTCGATGAACTGGATGTCGTCGACCAGCAGGACATCCGTTTCCCGGTAGCGACGCTTGAACGCGACCTTGCGGTCGTCACGAAGACTGTTGATGAAGTCGTTGGTGAATTCTTCGGTCGAGACGTACTTGACCCGCATGCCGGGGAACAGTCGCTGTGCGTAGTGGCCGGCCGCATGAAGAAGGTGCGTCTTGCCCAGGCCCGAAGCTCCCCAGATGAACAAGGGGTTGTACGCACGCGCCGGCGCCTCCGCGATCGCGACGGCAGCGGCATGAGCGAATCGGTTGGACGATCCGATCACAAAAGTGTCGAAGGTGTACTTCGCATTGAGGCTGTTGGCGCCGGACCCCGAAGCAGAAGGAGTAGCGGGCGGCTTCGTGAAGTACGACGGCCACGATTCGTGAACGCTCGCGAGTGCTTCGCGGTCGTCGTCGACTTCTTCGGTCTCGGCAGTCTCGGAGTCCGAAGGTTCGCCGTCGCCTTCGGTGAATCTGCGCCGACGGTATGCGCCCGATGAGTTGACCGACTCGAACTGACGGCTGCCCGTGCGCTCCTCGACCGGTTCGGCGGGTGCGTCGGCATCGTCTTCGAGTGCAATGCGGACACCGAGTCCCTCGACCTGGCCACCGAGATGGCGTCCGAGTGCCTGCAGGATCGGCTCGCGCAGATCGCGCTCGATCGTCTCTTGAGCAAATGGCGATGGAACCGAGAGGAGTGCAAAACCCTGAGCAAGTGTGAGAGGCCTCACCAGACGGACAAATGCCTTCTGCTTGCTGCTCAAAGCCGGAAGATTACTTCCGGGGTCATCACTCGTGAGTTCTGCAACCACGTCGACCCAGACCCGTGCGAGCGCGTTGGGATCGTCGTTCACGTGGTTCCTTCCCGTGTTTCGCCGACAGTGGGTGTGCTGCAGCTGCCGAGCGTATGGCTGCGGCGTCGAATGATTCGGTGGATTACCACCCGGGGTGAGAACCCCGTAACAGGCTACGAATATGCCACCTGGGCTGTGTTTCCACACAATTATCCACAGATGTGGACAAACCTGCACCGAGTCGGTTTTTTCGTCAACCAAATTCGTCAAAGTGACCGAGAAATTGATCTACCTGCAACTTTGTCGGAACTCGAGGCGTTCGCCACTTGGTGTCGGGGATGCGTCAACACTCACAGCCCTGTGGATGAATGTGGAAACTCGGGATTCGGGGTCGCGTCCGGTGCTCGTGCCCGTATGTGCTGATGAGGCCTTGTCGAGAGCGTGCGCGGTTGGAACTGTCCGGGTTGCCTTCGGGCCACCTGCGTTCCGTAGCGGAACTGTTGCCAAGGTCACACTTGCCGCCTCGCTCGAGGTCACGGCCGTATGCACACCGCGAACGGAATCTTCGGAATAATGGAAGTGTCGGCGTGTCGCCGCAGTTGCCGCGGGAGGGCCCTGAATCGGGCTGGTTTGACCTTGGCAACGGTGGTAAGTAACCTCGAACGGTCACCCGCTGGTGGTGATCGCTTCGTGCTGGCTACATATGTCAGGTCGGAACGGTCTTCCAAGCCACAACGAGTGAAGCTGATTGTTCTGTACCTGTTGTATCCAAAGGCGCCGTAAGGCGTCGATCACTGAATGACGCCGGGAGGCGTCAATGAACTTCGAGGAGTGTTGACCGTGGCCAAGGGCAAGCGGACGTTCCAGCCGAATAATCGCCGCCGCGCGCGTGTTCACGGCTTCCGTCTTCGTATGCGTACCCGTGCGGGTCGTGCAATCGTTTCGGCGCGTCGCCGTAAGGGCCGCGATTCCCTCACCGCCTGATCTGATTTCGAGTTCAGGAGCTCGGGGTGTTGCCTGAGCCGTTCCGGTTGCGTCGCCACGCGGATTTCTCCGTGGCGGTGCGACGTGGACGTCGTATGGGAAGACGCGACCTTGTCGTGCACGCGTTCGATCGCGAGCAAGTAGAGGCGCTGGTAGTAACAAATCACGGTCCCCGGTTCGGGCTGATCGTGAGCAAGGCTGTCGGGCCGGCGGTGATTCGACATCGAGTCGCACGCCGGCTTCGTCATATCTGTGCAGATTTCGTCGGACAGGTTTCACCGGAGACAGACGTGGTTATCCGCGCACTTCCGGGTGCAGCTACCGCCAGTTCAGCCGAACTGGCCAAGCAGTTGCGCGGGGGCCTGACCAAAATGAACCTATTGGTGTCGGTAAGTGAAGAGCCATGAGTACTCCGCTCTCTGAGCAGATCGAGACTCCCAGAGCCTCCCGTGTCATCACGGTGTTGAAGGCTGTGCGTCGCGCTCCCGCCACTGTTCTCATCTTCTGTATCGAGTTGTACCGGACGTATGTGTCGCCCTTGAGGATGCCGACCTGCCGGTTCACCCCCACCTGCAGTGAATACGCAGTCGAAGCGCTGCGCACTCACGGGGCGATCAAAGGCCTTTTCTTGACTGTGGTGCGGTTGGCGAAGTGTGCCCCCTGGCATTCTGGAGGGTGGGACCCTGTCCCTGCCCGTCGTGACCGTGATGCGGGTAGCCGCCATAGCTGTCCGGAAGCACGCGCAGCGTGTCACAGTCCGACGGACGAACAGAGGAGTACTTAGAGCCGTGCTCAATTTCATCTACTATCCGGTATCCGCGATTCTGTGGGTCTGGCACAAGGTCTTCGGGTTCATTCTCGGCCCGGACAACGGAATAGCCTGGGCGCTTTCCGTGGTGTTCCTGGTGTTCACCTTGCGTGCGGTTCTGTACAAGCCGTTCGTGAAGCAGGTCCGCACGACGCGTCAGATGCAGGAACTGCAGCCACAGATCAAGGCATTGCAGAAGAAGTATTCGGGCGACCGTCAGCGCCAGGCCGTCGAGATGCAGAAGCTCCAGAAGGAGCACGGATTCAACCCGATCATGGGCTGTCTCCCGGTCTTGGCTCAGGCTCCGGTGTTCATCGGTCTGTTCCACGTCCTGCGCTCGTTCAACCGCACCGGCACCGGCATGGGCCAGCTGGGCATGAGCGCCGAGGACAACCTCAACACCCCGAACTACGTCTTCTCGGCCACTGACGTCCAGTCGTTCCTGGATGCTCGTCTGTTCGGCGCGCCCATCTCGGCCGCGATCACGACGCCGGTTGCGCAGCTTCAGGCCTACGTCACCGAGAACGTTCCCGAGCTTCCGTCACGGCTGAACATCATCCTCGTGGCCGCTCCGCTGATGATCATCGCCAGCATCGCGACGCACTTCAACTCACGCGCTTCTGTTGCCCGTCAGAGCGAAGCAGCTGCCGCGAACCCGCAGTCCGCGATCATGAACAAGCTCGCCCTGTACGTCTTCCCGCTCGGTGTTCTGGTCGGTGGACCGTTCCTTCCGATCGCGATCCTCCTGTACTGGGTGTCGAACAACATCTGGACCTACGGTCAGCAGCACCTCGTCTTCCGCAAGATCGACGCGGAAGAAGAAGCCAAGAAGCAGGAAGCGATCACTCGCCGCAACGACAATGCGCCCAAGCCCGGTGCCCGTCCCGATCCCAGCAAGAAGAAGGGATCTCCGGCTGCGCTGAAGACCGCGGATTCAGCCGACGACGACGGTGACGCCCCGGAAGTTTCGCTCAAGAAGCCACAGCCGAAGCCCTCGGGTTCCAGTGGTGGTTCCACGTCGAAACCGAAACAGAACCGGCCACAGAGCAACCGCGGCAACTCCCCCAAGCGCAATAAACGGCGCTGATCCAGGAAAGAGAACGACCAATGTCCAGTGAAGCTGACATCGTTGTGGATGGAGAGAACGCAGACGTGAGCACCGAGACCACTGCGCCGGTTACCGATGTGGATGTAGACATCGACGATTCCGATGACGACCTGATCGAAGAGGGCGAGATCGCCGGCGACTACCTCGAGCAGTTGCTCGACGTTCTCGATTTCGACGGAGACATCGACCTTGACGTCGAGGGCGATCGGGCGATCGTCAGCATCGACGGCGGCGACGACCTGACCAAGCTCGTGGGACGCAAGGGTGAGGTTCTGGATGCTCTCCAGGAGCTGACTCGTCTGGCAGTTCAGCAGTCGACCGGAGAGCGCAGCCGCTTGATGCTCGACATCGCCGGGTGGCGTGCGGGCCGGCGCGAGGCACTCAGTGCTCTCGGTGCGGAAGCTGCACAGCGTGTTCTCGAGACCGGCGAACGCGAAGAGCTTGCTCCGATGACGCCGTTCGAACGCAAGATCGTGCACGACGCCGTCGCCAAGGTCGCCGGTGTTTCCAGCGAGAGCGAAGGCGCTGAGCCGTCTCGTCGAGTGGTTGTCCTCAAGGACTGACACTCCCCCTGATCGAATGCGGGCCCCGGATTTTCCGGGGCCCGCTTTTGTGTCCGAGAGTGTTTCACGTGAAACCGAATCCGGCGCCACGGTGAAGGTCTGCCTATCGTTGTCGACATGTCCAACGAGCGCTCCGGATTCCCTCTCGGATTGATGACCCTTGGGGCCTTGATAGGGATGCTCGTGTGCGGCCTGAGCTATTGGCCCGTGGTCTTCGAACTACAGCAGAAAATGGAAGTCCAGTCCTTTCCGCCGGGCGGTCTGAAGTATTGGCTCTGCTGGTTGTTGCCGCTGGGAGTAGTCGCCGTCGTATTCATTCCACTTGCACTGGCATGGCGATCCGGGAGACCGGTCATGCTCAGCTTCGCGATTGCCTTCTTGTTCGTCGGGGGTGCACTGTGCATGTTCGGATATTCGATCGACAACATGCCGTACTACATGTGAGCCCCTCCCCTCCCCCAGGAGGAATAGTCGGCCTTCGTTTCACGTGAAACCGGATCGATGGTTGTTGCCCCGAGCCCTCGAACTCCGCCCCAGATTGCCGCCACAATGGATCACCGACCCGATGTCGTCAGGCCTGCTGGCAAGGTCGTCACCTTCGGTGCTGGCATCCGATGACCGACAACCCGCGAGCCCTCACTTCGACGGCCCCCGGATTGGGGCGTCATCAACAACGATCACGAAGGAAGTAGCATCCGCACATGCACGTCGACATCGAGGGCGCCACCCGGATTGCCCGCCTCGCCGCAGAATTCGACTGGACCTGGGCCGTCGACGACCTGGAACCCTTCTGCGCACAAGCCGGATGGGAGCTCGTCGAACTCAGGCAAGGTGGCGGCTCGATACGAACGAACCTTCATGTCTGCCGGCCGAAGGCGAACATGTTCGGGCGGCAACACAGAATGGATTGGATCTCGATCTTCGTCACGGACGTGGCAGATGATGCTACGCCCATGACAGTGGTGCGCCCGCTGCGGAACGCAGGGTTCGCGAATCTCACTGCGGCACTGACTTCCGTCCTTCAGATACCCACGTACTCCGAGCCCGGACCTGAGGCAACTATCCGGTGGGACCTGCCCAAAGTGGTCGTCATACTCAGTATGAGCCCCAGCGCGATCCACCTGCGACTGACGAGTCCGGGGTATCAGGCATGGGTGGATGAGCCCGAACCTGAGTATGAGGACGAGGACTAGCGATCGAGGTCGGCGAGATCGAATCCGGTGTGGGAACAGGTTTGCGCGCTCCTCACAGGAATCGGACCAATCACATCGAATGGGCTTCGTCGCCACGCAAAGTCGATGATGCTGTTGCGGGCTTCGGGGTGAGATCGGCGGCGACTACTTTGCCAAGCAAACCGGAATCGACCTCATCTACACGGGCTCCGGTTCATAGACTGCGGACCGCGTCGGGGTAATCACGGGACCGCCCTGAGTTCGGTTGACTCGCGGGGTGTGCGCGATCGGCGCCCACACCCGCTGCTGGTCTCGTCGTGAGGGCGGATCCGGGCTGTACGAGGTGGAAGGACTTTGCGGTGCCCGGATCGAACTTGTGAGCGATGATCTTGTTGGTTCCGGGTTCGGTATGCACCAACGGGTAGTCGTAGTCTTTGCCGTCCAACAACTCCTGCACCAAGCGCGGATCTTAATCGCGCAGAGCCTGCAGCGCTTTCGAGTCCAGGCGCAGGAATTCATCCTGCGCATCGGGCAGGTCCCCTGCTCGACTTTGATCTTCCCGCCGACACCGGTATCCACATCGAAGGCGAACTCGCCATGCGCATCCTGTGATGCGAAGCTCCTTGGATTCGCGGTTTGTGATGCCAAGCCTCCGGCGTCCCGCAACAGGAGTGTCAAGCCGACGGATATATGGCTCGCAACAACCGGCGATGAGATACCGAAGCTGTCCGAGATCTGGAATCGAAGTCTGTTTTCCGAGTCGACCTACAGAGAGGATCTGACTGACCGAGTCCGTTCTGCAGTCCGACGTCGGCTATCTTTTGCAACGACTTTTTCATCGAAAATTGGTCTTTTTGGGTCAGAATTCCATCCATGTAACTACCCATGGCAGTTTCGTCACTGTGATGATACTAAGAATTGCGCTCCTATCTGCATTCGATTGCCCGGCTATGTTTCACGTGAAACGCGTCAGAATTGGAAGATTTTTCAGCGCAATGTTTCACGTGGAACGTGAACCCCTCCCCTCCCCCGCTTGAATTTTTGGGCCGAATACTTCCCAAAGAATGAACGAGTCGGCAGACTCACAGCGAGTCGGTGTGCAGAAGCGAACACATGTCGGCTCCAGAGCGGATAATGATTTCGGTCTTGATTGTTGATTTCGCGGTTTACGCGGGAGGATGTTTCACGTGGAACAGAATGGTGCGGCGTCGGTTGACTGGGACGAACAAGAGACTGCGCGCGCAGTGTTCGGTGACAGATATGAGATCGCGGAACGGTATTACCAATCCCTGGCGACGGATGGTGTCGAGCGCGGGCTCATTGGTCCCCGTGAAGTCCCTCGACTGTGGGAGCGTCACCTTCTCAATTGCGCCGTCATCGGTGAGTTGATTGCCGAAGGCGAGTCGGTTGTGGACGTTGGAAGCGGCGCCGGCCTACCCGGTATCCCTCTCGCAATCGCCCGCCCGGACTTGAAGGTGACTCTGGTCGAACCGTTGCTTCGACGCTCGGTGTACCTCGCGGAGTTCATCGAGTCCAACGGATTGGACGTATTGGTTGTCCGAGGGCGAGCCGAGGAATCGGGTGTTGTGAAGGAAGCGGGCGGCGCGGATGTAGTCACCTCGCGAGCTGTGGCGCCTCTCGAGAAGCTCGCACGTTGGTCCCTCCCACTCATTCACGAGCACGGCCGGATGTTGGCACTCAAGGGTTCGAGCGCCGCCGAGGAGATCGAGCGAGACCGTACGGCGCTCACCAAGTTGGGCGCAGGTAAGTTGGAAATACTCGAATGCGGAGCCAAGATTCTCCGCACCCCCACTGTTGTGGTGAAGGCCGAACGTCTCCCGAAGCGCCGCCAGCGTTGATGATTTACACGCATGCAATCGAGAGCAATGTACAGATGATGAGAGCACCTAGTGATCGATTCCCAATCGAAGGAGCAGTCAATGTCGGGTCGATCTGAATCCGCCGTTTCACGTGAAACACCGAAGCAGCACACGAGTGCGGGTGCGGATCAGATCGTCAACGACGACGACAATTTCACCGCCCCCTACGCGGCGATCTCCTCGGAGGAGACCCCCATCGGGGCGGCCGCGCATCGAGCGAGCCAAGTGCTTCATCCCCATTCGGTGACGCTGCCGAAGCCGGCGTTCCGCCGCGTGATCACCATCGCGAACCAGAAGGGTGGCGTCGGCAAGACGACGACCACGGTGAACCTTGCGTCGGCGCTCGCTCTTCAAGGGCTCACTGTCCTTGTGGTCGATTTGGACCCTCAGGGCAACGCCAGCACCGCTCTGGGCGTCGTCCATACCTCGGGCACCCCGTCGAGCTACGAGCTGCTCATAGGCGAAGTGAAGGCCCCGGAGGCGATCCAGACCAGCCCGCACAGTGAGCGCCTTCTCTGCATCCCGGCAACGATCGATCTGGCGGGCGCCGAGATCGAATTGGTCTCCATGGTTGCCCGCGAGAATCGACTCAAAGGCGCGCTCAACGACAAGGTGCTCGCAGAGCTTGACGTCGACTTCGTCCTCATCGACTGCCCGCCCTCGCTGGGACTGCTGACCGTCAACGCGATGGTCGCTGCCAAGGAAGTTCTGATCCCGATCCAGTGCGAGTACTACGCCCTCGAGGGGGTCGGTCAGTTGCTCCGCAACATCGAACTCGTCCAGGCTCATCTCAACCCGGATCTGCATGTCTCCACCGTCCTTCTGACGATGTACGACGGGCGCACCAAGCTGGCCGACCAGGTCGCCGAAGAAGTACGCAAGCACTTCGGTGAGGCCGTTCTGCGAGCTGTGATTCCGCGCAGCGTGAAGGTGTCCGAGGCTCCCGGATACGGGATGACAGTTCTCGACTACGACCCGGGTTCGCGTGGCGCCATGAGTTACCTCGACGCCGGCCGTGAACTTGCCGCCCGCTCTGCCACCACGACGACCCAGGAGCAGTGAGATGAGTCAAGCACGCAAAGGTGGATTGGGCCGCGGCTTGGCTGCTCTCATCCCCACTGGGCCGGCCACGGCGCCGGGTCTGGGATCGGCTGCAGCGGACGTCGTAATCGGCGTCGACAAGCGCAACCCCTCCCCTCCCCCACCGACCAAGGCGGCCCCGAAAACGCCGAAAGCCACCAAGGCGTCGGCTGCGAAGGCTCCGGTGGAAGCTGAGCCGGAGACCGAACTCGAGCCGACCGGCGCGGTCTATCTCGAGATCGAACCGAGCCTGATCGAGACGAACCCGAAGCAGCCTCGCAGCGTTTTCGACGAGGAAGCACTCGCGGAGTTGGTTCACTCGATCCGCGAGTTCGGCTTGATGCAGCCGATCGTGGTCCGTCGTCACGGTGACAAGTACCAACTTGTCATGGGTGAGCGTCGCTGGCGCGCGAGCCAGGAAGCCGGGCTGGAGAAGATTCCGGCGATCATTCGTGAAACAGATGACGACTCGATGCTGCGCGACGCGCTCCTCGAGAACATCCATCGAGTTCAGTTGAACCCCCTCGAGGAGGCAGCGGCGTATCAGCAGCTGCTCGAGGAGTTCGAAGTCACCCACGAAGAATTGGCCAATCGGATCGGACGTTCGCGTCCCGTCGTGACCAACATGATTCGTCTGCTGAAGCTGCCGGTGGCGGTTCAGCGTCGCGTTGCGGCCGGTGTACTTTCGGCCGGCCATGCTCGCGCACTGCTGTCCCTCGAGGCGGGTGCCGACGCTCAGGAGGTCATGGCGGCGCGCATCGTCGCGGAAGGAATGTCTGTTCGCGCGACGGAGGAAGCAGTCACTCTGGCCAACCGGGCGGATAATGAGATCGCTCCCCCACAGAAGCGCAAGCCCATCGTGATGCCGGGTCTGCAGGATGTGGCCGAGCGGTTGTCGGACTCGTTCGACACTCGGGTGACTGTCAGTCTGGGCAAGCGGAAGGGAAAGATTGTGGTCGAATTCGGCTCGGTCGACGACCTACAACGCATCGTCGGAATGATGGAAGCACAGAAATCCAAGTAGAGAACTCGGATGCCCGTTTGGTGACGTAATCATGATGACCGGGCACACCACCTATTTTCGTCACTGTGACAAATCTAGGTGGTCCGAGCTTCTCGAAATCTTGAAGCGGGACGAAAGATGTTGAACAGCAATACATTAGGGCGATCAACTCTCGTGCCACTGCCGACATGTCGTAGCTGGCCTATCCTGGAGAAGAGAAAAGCGGCGGGCGAGCATCAAAACCGCTTCGGGGACCTACGGAGAGTGAGTTAGTCAGTGTCGACTCACGTCATCACCTCTCTCACACTCGACAGCCTCGATCAGCTTTCCGCCCATGCGCGCCGATGCGTGTTCTGGGAGATGGACCCGGGCGCGCTTCATGACGCCCGAGGATTCTGTGATCAGGAATTCGAGAAGGAAGCCTGGCTGTCGATGGTCATGCTCGAGTGGGGTTCGTGCGGACAGGTCGCCGTCCGCGACGGAAAGCCGCTCGGCAGTGCGTTGTACGCCCCTCCCCGCATGATCCCGCGCGCGCAACTGTTTCCCACCAGCCCGGTCAGCTCGGACGCAGTGCTTCTGACAAGCCTTCGCCTCGAGCCCTCGGGCATAGAGGAAGAACTAGGGCCGAGCCTGCTGGCCGCTGTCGTGACAGATCTGGTCCGACGAGGAGTTCGTGCGCTCGAGGCATTCGGTATCCGTAGCGACGACTTGGGACCTGCTTCCGACGTGGCCAGTGCAACTGCTGCTCTGGAATGTTCACCCGCGGAATGCATGATCAGTGCCGAGTTCCTCGAGGATTACGGTTTCGAGGTCGTGGCACCGCACCATCGTTATCCGCGCCTTCGTCTCGAACTCAATCGAGATCACGAATGGAAAGTCGACGTCGAAGAAGCCCTCGACCGTCTACTGAAGGCCGCAGCTCTCGAGATGGTGGAGATCAGCGAACTCGCCAGAGTGTGAGCAGGTGCCGACCGCAGGACCTACGAAATGCGGTCGGCTACCGAAAGCTCTTCTGCGAGAAGCTCGGCGAAGGTGAAGGTACCGGTCGGCTGATCATCTTGGCCCAACAGATACAGCCGCTTGACCGAGATCAAAATGGCTTCGGCGATGGTGTCACGCATCCGCGGATTCGTCAGTACCGCAACGTCGGACGCGTTGGACAGGTAGCCGAGATCGATCTGCACCGTCGGCATGTTGGTCAGGCGCAACAACTCCCACGTTCGACCGTGAGTTCTGCAGTCCCGCAACGGAGTTCGCGCAACGATCTCGCGCTGAACGAAACCGGTCAACACCTGCCCGATCATCGAGACCGAACCGTGCGAATTTCCGAAGTGGAAGCTCGCGACGCCGTTCGCCGACGGGCTCGAGTTGCTGTCGCAGCGCAGGGAGATCATCAGATCGGCGTCGAATGCGTTGGACGTCAGCGCGCGCTCGGCCTCGCTCGGATCGGCGTTGTGCGGGCGGGAGAGGAAGGTTTCCATCCCGGTTGCTGCCATCCGCCCCTCGAGGCGCATAGCCAGATCCCACAGGATGTCGGCTTCGGAGATGCCGTTGACGATGGTGCCGGTGGACGGACCACCGAGGCCTGGATCGATGACGATGCGCTTGCCGCCCAGCTGTGGGCCCTTGCGCCTCACCAGCTCCTCTTCGCTGATCGCGTGCGGCGATCCGCCGGTGACGCGAGTTCCCAGCAGTTCCAGCGAACGCAGTGTCTGCGGTCCGCAGATACCGTCGGCGGCGATCCCGATTTCACGCTGGAAAGACGAGAGAGATTCGTGGGTCTGCGGGCCGAAGAAACCGTCGACCCGACCTGCGTAGAAGCCGAGGTCCTGCAGTTTGGCCTGCAGAGCTGCGACGTCGTCGCCGTACAGCGGCGCAGAAAGCTGGTAAATCAACGTACGGGCGCCCAGGCGGTACGAGGCCTCGCGAAGTGACCGATAGGTGGCCGGGCCCACGATGCCGTCGACAAGGAGCCCACGCTGCTGCTGGAAGGCGCGAACGGCGCTGTCGAGTTGATGATCGAAGATGGCGTCGGGTGCAACCCAGTGGGCACCGTCGGCGCTTTCACGTCGAATACCGGAAGTTCCGTGATGGAGGTATCCCAGCTTCGTCAATGTGCCCCGAATCTCGGCGACGGCCGGGCCGTGATCGCCGTGTCGGAGTCTGTGCATGCGTGAAAGCCTCTCGGATCGGTTAACGAATTCGATCGATGTGCCTGGTCGTAGACCCGATCAGGCACATCGATCGATTATCTCAGAAATTCTGTGGATTGCGAGAATCCACGATGCTCATCCAGCCGTCAGAGAACGTCTGCGAGGTCCTTGAGCAGTGCGGCCTTGCCCTTGGCGCCGACGATCGTCTTGATCGGCTTGCCGTCCTTGAACAGGATCATCGTCGGGATCGACATGACCTGGAAATCGCGGGCGGCCGCCGGGTTGGCGTCGATGTCGAGCTTCGCGACGGTCAGCTTCTCGCTGTTCTCACCGGCGATCTCCTCGAGGACCGGGGCGACCATCTTGCACGGGCCGCACCAGGTTGCCCAGAAATCGACCAGAACGGGCTTGTCGCTGCCCAGGACGTCCTGCTTGAAGGAATCGTCGGTGATGGTGACGGTATTCGACACTGTTACTCCTCGAGGGTTGGGTACGACAGCTTGATGAATCAGGGAGCGCCGACGACGTCGACCGTATGGCCGGCAGCGTCGAGCGTGTTGGCAGTGATGTCGCCACGATCGGCCAGCCAGCGTTCGGCGTCGATTGCTGCGGAGCATCCGGTGCCGGCAGCGGTGATCGCCTGGCGGTACGTGTGATCGACCAGGTCACCGGCAGCGAAGACGCCGTCGACGGAGGTCGCGGTGGAACCGGGAGCGACGCGCACGTATCCGGCGTCGTCGAGATCGACCTGGCTCTTGACGAGCTCACTGCGCGGGTCGTGGCCGATGGCGACGAACATGCCGGTGATCTCGAGTGTGGAGGTCTCACCCGTGACGGTGTCACGAACGACGAGCCCGGTGACGCTGTTCTCGCCGAGGACCTCGACGGGCTCCGCGTTGGTCAGGAAGCGGATCTTCTCGTTGGCCTTGGCGCGCTCGAGCATGATCCGTGAGGCGCGGAATTCCTCGCGGCGGTGCACCAGGGTGACCGAGCGAGCGAAGCGGGTCAGGAAGGTTGCCTCTTCCATCGCGGAGTCGCCGCCGCCGACCACGACGATGTCCTGGTCACGGAAGAAGAAGCCGTCGCAGGTGGCGCAGGCGCTGACGCCGCGGCCGAGGAGGCGTTCTTCACCGGGAATGCCGAGGTAACGGGCTGCCGCGCCCATGGCGAGGATGATCGCGTGCGCGGCGTACGTTTCGCCGTTCGCGACGACCGTCTTGATCGGGCCGCTGAGATCGATCTCTTCGACGTCCTCGGTGCGGATGTCGGTATCGAAGCGAAGTGCCTGCTCACGCATCTGTTCCATCAGGTCGGGGCCCATGATTCCTTCGCGGAATCCGGGGAAGTTCTCGACCTCGGTGGTGGTCATGAGGGCGCCACCGAACTGGGTTCCCTCGAACAGCAGGGGCTGGAGCTCAGCGCGCGCGGTGTAGACACCAGCGGTGTATCCGGCCGGTCCGGAACCGACAATGATGACGTCATGGACCGCGGGCGTGTTTTCCAGCTGGGTGGTCATGCGAGCCTTCCAATAGTGAGTGCAGACCCTCCGCTTCTTGGAGAGCCGTACCGATCAACACCAGGATAAGGGGTGTTGTTCCCGCACTCCGCTGGAAAGTGGCTCACAGCCGGCAGCTCACAGCGCGGGACTCACTGGGCGGGGCGCGGTGCCTCCCGAACCACCAGCGCGTCCCGAACCACACAGCGCGTGCCGGTGTAGATGGTGGGCATGCACTTGTTGCAGTGGATACACAACCCCTCGTCGACGCTCTCGGCTTGGAATTTGTTGACCAGTTGTGGGTCCCTGAGGAGCGCACGCGCCATGGCGACGAATTCGAATCCTTCATCCAGTGCGTGCTCGATGGTGTCGACGCGGTTGATGCCGCCGAGCATGATCAGTGGCATCCTCAGCGCCTGTCGGAACTGACGGGCGAAGGGCAGGAAGAAGCCCTCCTCGAACGGGTACGTCGGAAAGAGTTTGGGACCGTAGAACTTCAGCCCGTACCCGACGAGTTTGGGTTGGGAGGCGACAAACTCAGCCAGTGGGACCTCGCCACGGAAGAAGTACATTCCGTTGAGAAGTGAACTGCCACCGGTCAATTGCATCGCGTCGAGGTGGCCGTCGGCTTCGAGGATCTGGGCGATCGGCAGGCTCTGGTCGAGCCACAGACCTTTCGGCACCCCATCGGACATGTTGAATTTCGCGGTGACCGCCACGCTGGATCCAGCGGCCCGTCGCACCGCTTCGACGACTCGACGCGGATACTCGGCGCGCTTGGCGACGCTGCCACCGTATCGATCGTGGCGCTTGTTCAGATTGGGGCTCATGAACGAACTGAGGAGGTAGTTGTGGCCGAGATGGACCTCGATGGCGTCGAATCCTGCGTCCACGGCGACGCGAGCGGTCCGTTCGAAGTCGGAGACGACACCGTCGAGTTCGGCGAGTGTCGCGCCCTTGACGAGGCCCATCGCGGGCGGACTCAGCCGGGTCGACGGCGCCAGAGTCTTCGTCTTGTTGGAGAGCGTGTTGGCGACCAGTCCAGCGTGGCCGATCTGCGCCGCAGCAAGTGCGCCTTCGGCGTGGACGGCGTCGGTCAGTCTGCGTAGTCCCGGCAGCGCGCGCTCGTCCATGACAAGGGTGTCGCGGTGGACTCGTCCACCTGGTGAGACGGCGCAATAGGCGACAGTGGTCATCGCGGCCCCGCCGCGGGCCACCTCGGCGTGGAAGTTGATCAGATCGTCCGAGACCGCTCCCCGGGGCATGACGCCCTCGAACGTTGCAGCTTTGACGATGCGGTTGCGCAAGGTCAGAGGGCCGAGACGTGCGGGTTCGAATATCGACGGTGTGGGCGCTGTGGTCATTTTCAACTTCCTGCGGCGGCCTGATCTTTACGATGCCAGTGGACTCGTAACTACGACGATATAGCGCCTACTCCCAATCTGTCCGACAATTCGACACGATGAATGCCACAGGATCAGGTCGCCCACGAGACCCACGCATCGACGACACAGTCCTCGAGGTCACCCGAGCGATGCTCCTCGAGGTCGGTTGGGATCAACTCAGTCTCCGGGCGATCGCGGCACGGGCAGGAGTCAGCCGAGCCTCGATGTCGCGGCGATGGCCGTCGAAGGCACATCTTGTTCTCGGGTCGATCCTGGGGGCGACACCGGACCTGACACCGTTCGAGGGCACCGATCGCGACGGCTGGATCCGTTGGGTGGTGGAGGGAAGTGCTCAGCTCTTCTCCCGTCCCGAGGTTCGCGCCGCGTCGCCAGGATTGCTGGCGGCCCTGCGCGACCACGACGACCTGCGCAACGAATTGTGGCGCGGGTTCAGTGGACCGAGTACGCAACTGTTCCTTCAGAACGCCGAAGATCCTGAATCGGCACTGCTCGATGCCAAGGCCGTGCTGGTTCTGGCGGCCGGGGCAGCGATGTTTTCGAGTCTGATAGCGGTCGAGGACGATACAGATGCGCTACGCGAAAGAATCCTCGAGCTCTTACTCCCGGCGGCATCGCCGCGCTGACCGTCGACGTCAGCCGATGTTCTTGACCGACAACGTATTCGGATTCCCGTCGCTGCAGTTGATGCCGACAGTCAGTGCAGTGATCTGACGCGGCTGCGATCCCGTGAAGAGTAGGACTATCGCCGGCGCCCCGTCGATGCGAATCTCGCCGGAACCGAGCAAAGGCCGGCCCTCGTCGATGCCGTTGGCGCGTAGGCATCCGGCAAGTTTGGATGGATCATCCAGTGGTCCAAGGTTTTTGGATCCGACGAGTGAGAGCAGAGACGCCGAATCCGGATCGTCGACAGCAGACGTCGCCGGTGTGCTCGGTTGAGCGACAACACTTTCGGCGGGTTCGGAATCTCGGGTTCCGATAACAACGATCACGAAGGCTACCAACACGGCTGCTGCGGCACCGAGAACCCACGCTTGTGGGCGCCGCCGGAACGGCACGACAGCTGCCTCAGCTGGCGGCTCCAGCTGTTCTGACTGTCGATCCAGTGCCGAATTGATTCGCTCGGCAAGCGAATTCGGAATCCGTTCGTGAGTGGCCTTGCTCGAGTTCAGTGTCGCGAGTGATGCCGTGACGCCGTCAAGGGCGGTGACAAATGCATGGGCGTCAGGATCTGCGTGTACCACCGGCCACAGAGCCGCACTGGTTTCGGAATCGAGAACCCCGGCGTGAAGATCTGCGAGTAGGTCTTCTGAAAACGGAGGCGACGGAACGCGAACAGACGGATCTGTCATGAACCCTCCCTCGGCAGTCGATGCGGACCCTTACAAGATAGGACGCGGCCGGTTCACGAATGGTTCCCGCCTTCGCGAAAGTCCTCCAACTGGGCGGCAAGACGCTTGCGCGCGCGGGCGCAGCGACTCTTCACGGTCCCTACGGGCACTCCCAACCTCTCGGCGGCCTCGGCTACCGGATACCCCTCGACATCGACGGCGACGACGGCAGCACGCTGCTCAGGCGGCAGCGATGCCAGTGCCTGTTCGACGGTCAGGCTCATGTCCACTGTCGCCGCATAGTCGCGGTGATCGCGGGGTTCCTCCGCGTTCTCCGAAGACAGAGAGAACGCCGCCCGTGATTTGTTGCGTCGGATCCGGTCGAGGCAGGCATTGACCACGATGGTGTGGAGCCAACTACGCACCG
This sequence comes from Rhodococcus sp. SB1D, assembly GCF_048573875.1. Taxonomy (NCBI): domain Bacteria; kingdom Bacillati; phylum Actinomycetota; class Actinomycetes; order Mycobacteriales; family Nocardiaceae; genus Rhodococcus; species Rhodococcus sp. SB1D. The sequence goes on along the minus strand of NZ_JBMAIQ010000011.1, from coordinate 56,329 downwards.
CCGCGTCGCCGCGGAACTTCGCTGCCTTGCGATGCGCGGACAGCAGACCCTCCTGGAGCGCGTCGGCCGCGTCCTCGTCCGAGTAGCTCGTACGCCGGGCAACGTGCCATAGATGATCCTGATGCCTGGTCAGTAGTTCACGGAACGCATGCCGATCGCCCTCGACATGAGCAGTCAACAATTCGAAATCCGTCGCCTCGAGATTCTTGTTCTCGAAACTTCTGGATTCGAATTTTCCGGCTCCGCCCCCGGTGCCCCCCCGATAACTGTGCACGGGCGGATATTAGCCCAGTCGGTAGGTTTCAGAAGGGCCAAGGGCGATCACTTTGCAGCAGTGAATGCAATCTCCGAGATGGATGTCTGGTTTTGTCCGGATTCGGTGCTGAGCTGCGTAATCCAAACCAGGACATACTGACCCGAGCCGTCCGACGTGACTGGAATGTCGGTCACGCCGTTCTTCAGGACACCCGATCCGATTTCCTTGGTCTGATCCAGCGAAGTATTCGCAGAAGGGGAAGAACGGATTTCAACGACGGTTCCCGGCGAATCAGACGTGATCGCAACGTTCTTCAGGTTGGCGGCATCGGCAAGCGTCACCATCAGGCCGACACCGTTCTTCAGCGACGGGAACGGCTGGAAGTACGAATCCGACGACCATGCGGTGGCCGGATTGCCGTCGATGGCGTTCTTCGCTGTTGCCGGCTGATCCGGCGTTCCCTGGGGCGAGAACACCGTTACGGCCGAGGAAGCTACCGGAACGGTTGCTGCCGCCGGTGCGGGCGCCGGTGAATTGTTCTCGGGCGCAGTGGCTTCGGTGGTCAGTCCGAAACTCTGCTCGCTGAGCGGGGTGTCGTTACTGCCACCCGAGAGGAAGCTCGCTACCCACACCACAAGGAGAATCAGGACGATCACGGTGAAGACACCGAGCGCCGTCAGTGCCGCGAGCATCCGCGTCGACTTCTTCTTCTCGGCCTCGATGGCTTCGGGGTCGTTCAGTGCATGACCCGACGCACCCTGTTCGCGGTGGCCGAGACGAAGTGCCGGAATCATTTCCGTCTTGTCGTTGACGACGGACGCCTGATCGAGGATGTGCTGCACGGTGGCAGCAGTGCGGATTCCACTCTCCGACTGCAACGCTCGAACCGCAACGGCCGAGATGTCGAACGGAACCTCCGGACGGACGACCCGAGGCTCGACGATGTTCCCGTCGGCGCCGCGGCCGGCGGGAAGCAAACCACCGACGGGACCGGCGGACGGATCGGCGAGCGGCCAGCGCGCCGTGATGAGCGAGTACAGCATGGCGCCGAGACCGCGGACGTCGCTGGTGGAATCGGCGTCGGCAAGCGTCGCCGGGAACGCCAGTACGGCGTCACCGTTGATGCTGATGCGAACGCGGTCCGGGTGATCGATGGACAGCGCACCGCCGGTGCGGTGAGCAGCTTCGGCAGCCGCCGCGAGGGCGCGGATGGCGCGGGCTGCACCGATCGGCGACGGCGTCGTCTCGGCCATCTCACGCAGCGAGCGGCCGGGAGTCCATTCGGCGACGACGATGCCGCCCGAGCTTCCGCGGACGACGTCGAGGACGCGAGCCAGACCGGGCGAGTTGATTCGTCCCAGGCGCAGAGTGCGTGAGAGAACTGCCTGCGGTCCGGACTGGCTGTCGTCGTCACCGCGCTGATCGGCGTCGACGAACGTCAGGGCTACTTCACGGTCGAGCTTGACGTCGAGAGCTTCCCAGAACTGCAGTCCGCGGGTTCCGCCGTGCGGCGCGAGCAGACGGTAGCGTCCGCCGGCGACAGATGCGCCGGGGATGAGCTTGGGTCCACGTGGCATCGGTCGCTGGGCCGGTCGTGATGCGGATCCGGCGGAAGGTGTGCGAGGTGCAGCGGGCGGTGGTGTCTGAGCGGCAGCCGTCTTCTGAGATTCGGGTGCCTTCTTGTCCGGAGCAGGCGTCTTCGGCGCGGGTGTCTTCGAGACAGGTGCTGAAGGTGTCTTCGACACGGGCGCCGAAGGTGTCTTGGACACACTGACCGGAGGTACCGGCGGAGCGGCCTTCTGCACCGGCGGCTGCGGCTTCTGACCCTGCGGGCTTTGGCCCTGCTGCGGTCGCTGTGCGGGCTGCTGTGGCTTCTGACCCTGCTGTGGCTTCTGGCCGGAAGATGCGGAGGAACTCGTGGATGCAGGTGTGCCCGACGATGCCGTTGACTTCTGTTCGGACGCTTTCACGGCAGAAGTCCCGGCACTCTTGTTGCCGGAAACGTTGTCGTCGCTCACCCTCGCTCCTTCTCCATCGATAGCCCGTCCCCGAATACGCGCGGGTTGCGATCCTGTACGCCCACGACCAGGGTACGGGAGCGCACCCGGTCGTTCTTGCTCGTTTGATTCCGTTCTGATTGCAGGAATCAGCTCAGTGACGTCGTCGTCGGTGTTGTTACGTGTGTACGGTTCGGCGCGACCTGTCAGTGAACGAATCTTGCGGGAGACCGCAACCGTTACCGACAGGACTTCCGGAACCTTCTTGAAGTAGAGAATCGTGAAGGTGATCGCGAGCATCAGGATGCCGCCGACGGCGACGCGAACCATCGAGCCAGGTCCGCCGAAACGCTCGGTGAGTTGATCGAATCCGAGGACGCGGTCGACCGCGAGCATGGTCAGCGAACCGGCCAGCGAGGCGAGTACGACGGACCAGACTGTCTTGCCCACGTTGGCCATCTGCAGGTTTCCGAGGCTGCGGTGCAGGAGGTACCCGCCGATGACGGCGCCGGTGATGTATCCGAGACCGTTGGCCGCACCGAGCAGGATCACGACCTGATCGCTGTTGGATGCGAAGACCGGAGCGAGCGCCGAGAAAGCGATTTTCACTGCAGTGATGCCGAGAACGATCCACGTCGGCGTCCAGGCTTGTTCGCGGGCGTAGAACACACGAAGTTGGATCAGGACCAGCGCGTACGGAATCAACGTGAATGCCGACCAGCTCACGGCGGTGCCGAGTCGTTCGGCCTGTTCGGGTCCGAAGCGGCCGTAACCGTAGAGCGCTTCACCGACCTGCGGACCCATGAAGGTCAGGAACATGATGATCGGAACCAGCGTGATCATGGTCAGACGCGTTGCGACCGACAGATCGTCCACGACGGCCGGGGTGTCGTCGGCAGCAGCGTTGCGGCTCAGGCGCGGCATGATCGCCGTCAGAACCGTCACTCCGAGCACGCCGTACGGGAGTTGCAGGAGCAACCAGGCCTGGCTGTAGATGGCAGGGCCGGCTTCGTCGGCGTGGGAGGAGATCTTGGTCGCGAAGATCATGCCCATCTGGCTGATCAGGACGTACAAGACGATGGCGACGGCCATGCCGCCGAACTGGCGCAGGCGGTCGTCGAGACCCCACAGCGGCTTGAGCGAGATCTTCTCGCGGCGAAGCGCGGGGATCAGGCTGGCTGCCTGCACGATGACGCCGATGGTGATGCCGATGCCGAGGGTGAGCAGCTTTGCATCGCCCATCGAGACCGGATCAAGCGAGATCTCACCCGGAGTCAGGCGATAGACCACGAGCACCACGAGGACGACGACATTGTTGAGTACGGGAGCCCAGGCTCCGGGCTTGAAGATCTGTCTGGTGTTCAGAAACGCTGTGAACAGCGCCGACAGCCCGTAGAACAGGATTGCCGGCAGAAGCAGATACGACAGCGCCGTGGTCAGGTCGGTGCTGACCTTGCCGTCTTCGGACAGGAAGACGTATTTGGTGAGTACGGGTGCTGCCAGGGTCGCGAGCAGCGCGGCCATGCCGAGTAGAACGAGCGACGCCGTGAAGAGGCGTCGGACAAACGCTTCGCCGTGATCGGCGTCCTCCCGCTCGGCGCGAACCAGCACGGGGACGACGATGGCGGTCAGCACGGCGCCCAGAACCAGTTCCGCGATCATGTTCGGAATCTGGCTGGCGACGGTGAACGAGCTGGCGATGGCGGGGCCGAGGACCATCAGGATCATCAACTGCTTGGCGAATCCCGTGATGCGGCTCGTCAGCGTCGCGATCGCGATGGAACCCGTTGCCGCGAGGAGTCGAGAGTTCGTCTCCTTGCGTTCCCCGACCTGGACATGGGCGTCGGTGTCGAACTCGTCCGACGTGGTCGTCGCCCGGTCGGCAAACTCCATCTCGGCTTCGCGGTACCGGGGGTAGTCGCGGATCACCGGGATGGTCATGGTGGGTGCGTCGTCGAAACGTGCGTCCGGGTTGACCGGCTGGATCGGGTAACCGCGCTCCCACGGTGGCATCCGAGGATGCGAGCGGGTCGTGGCACTCTTGCGGGTGATCGCCGAGCGGCGACCCTCCTCGGGTGGATTCCCGGTCATGAGCGTTCGTACCCTTCATCTGCTGGGTCCGGCTGACCCTTGAATCGATGCCACAGCCGTCGCCCTGCCAGGAACAGCAGCAACCCTCCCGCTGTCGCCGTCACGGCGGCCAGGGGACGACCGTACGCATTCGACCGTACGGTCACGCTGGTCGGCGTACCCAATTGGCGGCCATCTGTCGTGGTCAGCGAGAAGTTGACTTCCAGCTTGCGAGAATCGTTCATTTCCGCGGGCACAGTCAACTGTCGGCTACCTCGCGGCGGAAGCTGTTTGGGACCGATGTCACTGATCTGCATCTCGGGTGGGGCTTCCACACGCAGGTCGACGTTGATGGCGATGGGCAGCTCGTTGCGCGCCACCAGCAGGAGCGGACTCTGCCCCGACGCGAGGGTGTAGACGCCGCCCGGAGACACCACACTGACGGCCCGGTACATCCCGTCGACGGCTTCGGTGACGTTGTCGGCGCGGATGGTCGCGGCCCGCTCCGCCCGATTGACCGACGCGGAGTCGACGTTGCGGCGATCGGCCAAGGTCATCGAACGGAGTAGATCTTCGCGGAGCGGCGCCGTGAATCCCCGGGGGGTGAGCGAAGCCGCCGGATCGTCCACGAGCGAAGCTTCGAGCCCGTCGATACGCGGAAGTTGGGTGGTTGCGGTCTCGACGACGGACGTTTGCGGACCGTCCTGGGTAGCCCGGTCCGGGTAGTCGAGAGTGGCGGCGTCCGTCGCGCCCGGTTGCCTGCCGAGCAGTGCCGGCAGGGCCTGAGGTGAGGCGAGCCCGGACCGGATGAGGGTCGCGAGCATCGAGAGCACCGCCGTGGCGTCGTTGCTGTCGGCGGTCCACAGTTGCGGCGGCGCGAAGATCTGATTGCGCGGCAGCGACGTCGGCGTCAGCGCGGCCCAGGCCATCGCCCCCAGCGCGTCCTGACGCCGGGCGCTGCGCGATTCGATGTCGATGGTCGGCGCGGTGTCGTCGGGGATGTACGACGGGACCTGCGGCTCCGAGCCGGTGGCGGCCAGCGCTGCTGCCGCCGAGGTGTCGAAGGCAAGCGCGTCGAGTGAGCCGGTTATCCGCGACGACAGCTGCGGAGCTGCCGAGTCGACGGAAGTGTCAGCCACCATCGCTGTGGTGGGATTCACGCTCAGCACCTCTGCGGTGGCCGAGTCGAGGACACCCGAATCCGGCCAGACGAAATCTCGCAGTGAGGTCACGCCGAGGATGTTGTCGACGATGTCCGCCGGCCGTGTGAGCGCGGTAGCCGTCAACTCCGGATTGGCCACCGAGGTGACCGCGGCGAGATCGGACTGCGCGAACGGAACCGCCGTCGTGCACATCGAGGACGCGAGGGTCTTCACCCGGCCGAGCCACTGGTTGGCGGCGTCGCTGCCGCGGCCTTCGTGCGACGGCCCGGTGGGGTCGGACGAGTTGTCGGCCACGAGGTATCCGCGAGTCATGTTCTCGACGGTGATCAGAAGGTCGGGGTCGATTGCCAGGCAGAGCGCATCCGTGACGCGTCGATCGGTATCGCTCTCGGGCTTGGTGGCGTTCTCCACCGCATCGACCAACGCGTCCAGACGGCCGCCGTCGGAAAGTTCGGTGGCAAGTTCGTCGTCGATCAGGCGTACGGGCTCGTTGACCGCGCCGGGGATTCCGCCGACGAGTCGTGGCGCGTCGGCCAGCGGCCACATGAGCGTGACGCCGATCGGGGCGGACGTGTCGGGGGGAACGACCGCCGTGGCGGACGAACTGGGGGTTCCGGCTGTGGCGTTCGATTCGGCTGCGGCCGGCACACCGAGGACGGGGAGCAGGAAGCGTGCGTCGTCGAGTCGGGCGGCACCGCCGTACTCCGGGGTGCCGTTCACGTTGACGAGCATCGGGTAGACGCCCGGTTCGGTGATGTCGAGAGACAACCCGGTAGTGCTCCGCAACGGCAAGGTGAGCGTGAACTGCTTGGACTGGCCGGTGTCAAGGGTGGTGGCAACGGTGTCGAATTCGCCGACCGTGTCGAAAACGGCCTGGTCGAAGTCGAGTGCTGCGCGCACGTCCGAACTGGAGTCGATCGCGGGAGCGCGTTGCAGCCTCACTCCGACGTCCTCGACGGGACGGTCACCGACGTTCTTCACCGTCCCCTTGACCACGACGTTGCGGTCGCTGGTGGTCGTCACCGTGGTCGGTGCGGTGGAGTCGATGGTCAGCTGCAGAAATTTGGCATCGTTGGTGTTTCGCGCCGGGGCGCGCTCACTGGGCTGGCTGGACGGCGCTGCCCATGCGACGGCCGTCGTTGCAGGCCCGAAACCGACAGCGGCCATCACCAGAGCGGCCACACCGGCCCGCCGCAGTGCCATTCTCATCCGGCGTCCGGTTCCTTCGGGCGCTGTTCTTGCCGTATTTCCGTTCGCGGCATCTCGGCGATCATCTGGGACGCGAGTTCTGCGAGTTTGCGCTCGTCGGCGTATGCGAGGCGCGAGTGCAATTCCGTCAGCGGCACCCAGGCGACTTCGGTGACCTCGATGTCCTCGTCGGAGAGTTCACCGCCGAGAAAGCGGAGGAGGTAGTGGTGCACGGTCTTGTGGACGCGTCGACCTTCGGTCACGAACCAGTAGTCGATGCTACCCAGCGGTGCCAGGACGGTTCCCTGGATACCGGTTTCTTCTTCGACCTCACGCATCGCGGTCTGCTCAGCGGTCTCACCTTGTTCGATATGGCCCTTCGGTAGCGACCAGAGCAGGCGTCCGCGGCGGTCGGTTCGGCCGATCAGTGCAGCGCAGAGGCGTTCCGGGGGTCCTCCCCAGCCGTCGACGACCAAGCCGCCCGCAGAAGTTTCACGGACGGTTCGCATCAAAGGTTTATCGGGGTTGCCGACGGCAGGTCGACGCCGCGGGTTGCGGCGACTCCTGTTTGTTCGTTCGGCACCAGACACCTCATCGATACTAGTTGGCGTTGCAGCGTTGCCCGGTAACCCGCGCAAAGCGGTCTATCGCGTTCGTATGCGCGTTCTGCTATTTGCGCACCTTAAGTAAGCTCCTTTCACGTGACTGTCCCTACCTCCGACGCTGATCGCCGCCTACGACTGCTTGCCGACGCCACTGCAACGCTCGGCACGTTGTCCGACGTGTTGAACCCGCTCGGTGAGCGTTTTGCTGCGGCCGGTCACGAGCTGTTCCTGGTGGGTGGCAGTGTTCGCGACGCGATCCTCGGCCGCTTCAGTGGCGATCTGGACTTCACGACGGACGCCAGGCCGGAGAAGGTTCAGGCTCTGCTCAAGGGCTGGGTGGACAAGCAGTGGGACACGGGCATCGAGTTCGGGACCATCAGCGCCATCAAGCACGGCCAGGAGATCGAGATCACGACCTTCCGGGCCGACGCTTACGATCGCGTCTCTCGTAATCCGATAGTCGAGTACGGCACGACGTTGGCCGACGATCTGGTGCGCCGCGATTTCACCGTCAACGCGATGGCGATGAAGATCGGCGCGGACGGTTCCTACACGTTTGTCGATCCGCTGAACGGCATGGACGCGCTGTTGGCCGGAGAGCTCGATACGCCGTCGGCGCCGGAAAACTCGTTCAACGACGATCCGCTGCGGATGCTGCGTGCTGCCCGGTTCGTCTCGCAGCTTGGTTTCACGTTGAACAATCGTGTTTTCGAGGCCATCAAGGAGATGGCGTCGCAGATCGAGCGAATCACCGCCGAGCGTGTGCAGGTGGAGCTGAACAAACTGATGCTGGGCATGTACCCGGTGGACGGCATCAACATGATGGTCGACTCCGGACTGGCTGCATACGTGCTGCCCGAGGTTCCGCAGATGAAGCTCGAGATCGACGAGCATCACCAGCACAAGGACGTCTACCAGCACTCCCTCACGGTGCTCCAGCAGGCGATCGATCTCGAAGAAGGCGATCCGGACCTCGTATTGCGTTGGGCAGCACTGCTTCACGACATCGGAAAGCCGGATACCAAGCGTAACGAGCCTGGCGGTGGGGTCAGCTTCCACCACCACGAGGTGGTCGGCGCCAAGCTGGTGCGCAAGCGCATGCGGGCACTTAAGTTCTCGAAGCAGATGGTCGACGACGTCTCGCAGCTCGTGTTCCTGCACTTGCGTTTTCACGGCTACGGCAAGGGACAGTGGACCGACTCGGCGGTGCGGCGGTACGTCACCGACGCGGGCGAGCTGCTCCCCCGCTTGCACAAGCTCGTGCGGGCCGACTGCACCACACGCAACAAGCGTCGCGCCGCGCAGCTGCAGGCCACGTACGACGACATCGAAGAGCGGATCGCGCGCATCGCCGAGCAGGAAGACCTTGCTCGGGTGCGTCCGGACCTCGACGGCAACGCCATCATGGAGCTGCTGAACATCCCGGCCGGCCCGCAGGTGGGCAAGGCATGGACGTTCCTCAAGGAACTACGTCTGGATCGCGGCCCGCTCGAGCGTGACGAGGCCGAGGCCGAACTGCTGAAGTGGTGGGCTACCCAGCAGGGCTAGTTTCTCGTTTCTTGCGGTTGATCAGCACCGCTGACAATCCGGCGGCATAGACACCCGCACCGGCAACGGCCAGGCCGACGCTCTTGCCGTCGGGTGCGATCACCGTCGACGCTGCCGCGATCGCACCGATGAACGCGACGTTGAACACGGTGTCCTGCAGTGCGAATACCTGACCACGACGGTCGTCGTCGATGTCGATCTGCATGGCCGCGTCGCCGCTGAGTTTCACGGACTGGCCGGCGATGCCGAGCAGGAAAGCGGCGATCAGCAGCGACCCCTGAGTCAGCGTGGTCACGAAGACGAGCTGGACGAGAACCGCGCACACCAGGGCGTAGGTGATCGTCCGTGAGCGACCGATCCGCGGGATGAGGAACGGTGTGATCAATGCCGCGATCAGCATTCCGATTGCCGTGGCGCCGACGGCGACGCCGAATCCGGCCATCCCTCCAGGCAATTGGGAGCCGTTCGAGGTGTCGCGCAGGACCAGCACCATGATGAGGGTGTTGATGCCGAAGCAGATGCGGTGCGCTCCGATTCCGATCATCGCCGTGGTGACGCCGGGCGCCTCCCAGACAGCGGTTGCCCCGGTGCGCAGTCCGGCCGTCACCGAACGGACGGCACTGGCGCGGACCACTTCGTCGGCGACCGGACCAAGTGAGCGGGCGGTGAACCTGGCCGCGGCGAGGGCCGCGATCACCGATCCCAGTGCTGCGATGGCCACGGCGGCGCCTGACGCTCGATCCCCCGCGCCGATCATGCCGATGATCGCCACCGCTGCCGAAGCACCAAGAGCGGCTACCACCGAACCAGCCGTTGTGAGAACGGAATTGGTTGCCACCAGCCACGATTGTCGGACGACCTTCGGCAGGGCTGCGGATACGCCTGCCCCGACGAAGCGACTGACTCCGATTGCAGCAAGCGCACAGGTCAACAACAGAGTGTCACCGCCGCCGGCGACCAGCAGCACCGCAGTGGTCAGGATGAAGAGCCCGCGGAGCACGCTCGCCCACAGGAGCACCAGGCGGCGGTCCCAACGATCCAGCAGAGCGCCGGCAAAGGGGCCGATCACCGAATAAGGAAGGAGCAGTACGGCAAAGCCGGCCGCTATCGCCACCGGATCGGTTTCGCGTTCCGGGTTGAAGAGGATTGCGCCGCCGAGCGCGGCCTGGAACATTCCGTCACCGAACTGGCTGGAAAAGCGGACGAGCGCCAGCCTTCCGAGGCCGGGTGATTCACGCAGGGTGTGCAGTACGCGCTGCCAGGCCTCGCGGCGGTTCGAGGCTCGGTTCATAAGCGGAAACTGTAGTGGGTGGGTCAGGCGCCGATCTTGACGGTGGCCCGCTCGAGGATCGGCGCGACGTCGACGCCCCTCGGCAGCGTTCCGAACACACTCCCCCAGCTGTTTCCGAGCCGACTCGCGCAGAACGCGTCGGCCACCGCGGGGTGCCCGTAGCGGAGCAACAGCGAGGCCTGCAGCGCGAGCGCCATGTCGCCGACGATCTTTCGTGCCCGGTATTCGATGTCGTCGAAATCGCCGAAAGCCGCCTGGAGATCCCGCACGGCCTGATCGAAGTGGCCGTCCACTCCACTGGCTCGTTTCAGCTCGTCGAAGAACACCTGCAGTGTTTCGGGTTGCTTGGCCATCGCCCGCAGTGTGTCGAGCGCCGCGACGTTGCCGGAACCCTCCCACACCGAAAGCAGCGGAGCCTCGCGATAGAGGCGCGGCATCCGGGATTCCTCCACGTATCCGTTTCCGCCCAGACACTCGAGTGCCTCGGCAGCGTGGATCGGTCCGCGCTTGCAGACGAAGTACTTACTCACGGCCAACGAAATGCGTCGTAGTGCGCTGGCGTGGGCATCGCCTGCGGTTGCGCGGTCGGTCAGAGCGGCCAGCCACATCGCGACGGTGGTCGACGCTTCCGATTCCACCGCCAGATCTGCCAGAACGTTTCGCATCAAGGGTTGGTCGATCAGGTTGGCGCCGAAAGCACTTCGATGCGTCGCGTGGTGAACTGCCTGCATGGTGCCGACGCGCATGCCGGTGGCCGTGCCGATCGTGCAGTCCAACCGGGTCATGTTGACCATCTCGATGATGGTGCGCACGCCCCGGCCTTCCTCGCCGACCATCCATGCGAGAGCGTCGAGGTACTCGACCTCACTGCTCGCGTTGGAATGATTGCCCAACTTGTCCTTCAAGCGTTGCAGGTACATGTTGTTGAGCGAGCCGTCCGGCAGGACCCGAGGCAGGAAGAAGCACGACAGACCACCCGGTGCCTGGGCGAGGACGAGGAACACGTCCGACATCGGCGCGGAGGTGAACCACTTGTGGCCCGTCAGCAGGTAGCTGCCGTCGGATTGTGGCACTGCCCTTGTGGTTCCGGCACGAACATCCGAACCGCCCTGCTTTTCCGTCATCGACATACCGGCGATCAATCCGGGTTTGGTGAGGGGAGCTTTCAGCGCCGGCTCGTAGTGCCGCGTGGTCAGGAGGGGTTCGTACTGCGCGGCCAGATCCGCGTTGTGCCGCAACGCGGGGATCACGGCGTACGTCATGGAGATGGGACAGCCGTGGCCGGCATCGGTTTGACCCCACACGGCCATCTTCGCGGCGCGGACGAGGTGTGCGTGTGGATTCGGGTCAACCCACGGAGCGCCGTGCAGTCCCAATTCCACTGCGGTGCTCATGAGTTGGTGATAGGCGGGGTCGTAGCGGACCTCGTCGATACGGTTGCCGTAGCGATCGTGGGTTCTCAGGACGGGTGGGTGCTCCTCGGCCAGATCGCCCCACTCCTGGGCCTGCGCGCTTCCGGCGCGGATCCCTACTCGATGAACCTCTTCGAGTGCATCCGATGCGCCTTCACGGTGGAGTGCCTCGAGGATCGGCGCGTATTCGGCTGCGTCGTAATCGATCAGGGACGGAACCTGATTGGTGACTTCATGCGTGGGTGTCATCGAAGCTCCCTAACGATCGAAGGGTGAAGGCGAGAATGGCGTCGATCGCAGCGGGATCGGTGGTGCCGCCGCGCAGTGGAAGGATCAGGGCCTCGCCGATTGCCCCGACGATGCACGCTGCCGTCAGAGTGGCATCCTGTGGCGGTATCTCACCGGATTCGACTGCTGAGCGAATTGCGGTGGCCAGGCAATCGCGGAACGATTCGCGAAACATCAACCGCTGTTCGTCGACGAGAGGATCTACCGGTTCCACCAGCAGTGCATAGGCGAGAACCGGTGCGCGCATGGCACGTTCGGCGAAGGTCCGAACCGACGCCGATACAGCGGAGCGGTGGTTGCCTTCCAGATGTCGGGCGCTGTCTCCGGCGTCCCGAGCTGCGGATACCTCACGGCTGCAGACTGATTGGAACACTTCGGCGAACAATTCGCCCTTGCCGTCGAAATGTCGATACAGCGTCCCGGTGCCGACGCCGGCGTTCTTGGCCACCGCGGCGATGGAACATCCCGCATAGCCGCGGGTGGCCACTGCCGTCATGGCGGCTTCGAGCAGTCGGGCGCGTTGGGCGTCCAGTCTTTCCTGTACTGCCGGAGTGCGGCGATAGGCCATGCGAAGAAGTGAACACCCGTTCCGTTCTTGCGTCAAGAGTTGACTGGAGCAGAACGGCGACATGGCCTACTGGAGCATCGTTGAACTTTTACACGCAAACCCCGTGGGTGAGCATTTCGATCAGCCCGTCGGCCGCCTTTCGAAACGGTTCTTCGGATTGGGCAGCACGAGCGAGGACGTAAGCACCTTGCCGCACTGCGAGAATGGTGGCGGCGAGAGCTTCGATGTTCGCATCGGGACGGATTTCACCGTTGCTGCGCCCGTCTTCGAGTGTGGATGCAATGTTCTGTTGAATCCACACGAACATGGTCTGGATCGGTGCTCGCAACTCGTCGTTGGATGCGACCTCAGTGTCTTGGACCAATCTCCCGAGCCGACACCCGCGGAGGACGTGTTTGTCGATCGTGAGGAAGGCGGCGATCTTGTCGACGGTCGTCTCGCCGGAGCTGAGTCGTTCGGTGATTTGCGCTTGTAGTTCGCGCCCCATGAGATGCTCTGCGGCCACCGCCAGGTCCGCTTTCCCCTGGAAGTGGTGGTACATGCTGCCTTGCCCGACGTCAGCCATTTTCTGCACGGCACGTGGGCTCGTTCCGGAGTAGCCACGCTCCCACAACAGTTCTTGCATGCTTGCGATCAGCCGTTCCGCGCTACTCATACAGACATTGTACCTATGGGTATGTACAGTCTCTGTGAAAGCTGTTGTACTTGCAGGTACAGAAATTCCGGAGACGGGGGCCTCATATGGGCACGAGCAACATCTCTGCTGACAGCTCGGTCGGTGACGCAGTCTCCGGCGGCACGAAACATACTGCACCAGTGAGTGCTTCAAGGGTTCGGGCACTGGCGCTGACTGCGGTTTGTCTTGGATTCTTCATGATCCTGTTGGACGGGAGCGCTCTCAACATCGCGTTACCGGCAATCGAACGCGACATCGGTGGCTCCATTGCCGCTTTGCAATGGTTGGTGAACATCTACACGGTTCCTCTGGCCAGCCTGTTGCTCACAGCGGGAGTTCTGGCGGACCGAGTCGGTTCCCGCAGTGTCTTCCTGTGGTCGTTGGGCGGCTTCACGGCGGCTTCTCTATTGTGCGCAATAAGCCCGAACCTGGGGTTGCTGATGGCATTTCGTTGCCTGCAGGGTGTCGCTGCTGCCGGGCTTCTTCCAACGACACTGGCGATCATTGCACGCACCTATCCGGATCCGATCGCGCGTGCCAAGGCAATCACGATGTGGGGTGCAACGGGCGGAATCGCATTGGTAGCAGGGCCGATCGGAGGAGGCCTGCTCACCGAGTTCATCGGTTGGCGCTCGATCTTCTTCGTCAATGTCCCCATCGGCGTTCTAGCCCTCTGGCTGTGCTGGCGGCATGTCCGTGAAACCGCGACGCGCGATGCGGAATCCTATGACGTTCCCGGGCAGGTCCTCGGCATCGCCGGACTTGCCCTTCTGGTAGCCGGTTTGATCGAAGGCGGCTCCCGCGGGTGGGGTGATCCGTTGGCGCTGGCGTTGCTACTCGGATGTGTGCCAACGCTCGTCGGGTTCTTCGTCGTCGAGGGCCGGACCCGGCATCCGGTTCTGCCGCTGTCGATCTTCCGTAAGCCGGCGTTCTCTGCATCCATAGCGAACGGATTCGCCTTCCAATTCGGGGCCTACGGCATGCAATTCATGCTCGCGATATTCATCCAGTCCTACTGGGGCTCTTCAGCGCTGCGGACAGGACTGTTCTTTCTGCCGTTTGCAGTGTTGTGGACGTTCGGAACGCTGGTCCTCAATCGCGTGTGGGCAGGTCGCGGTATGTGCTGGCTCCTGACTGTCGGTGCTTCCACTGCTGCGATCGGCGCGCTCCTGTGCACCGCGATCGGGGACAGCGATACCTGGCCTGTGGTGATGGCGGGGACCGCCCTCGTCGGTCTCGGGTGTGGTGTGTTCGGCCCCAGCTGCAATGGAGCGGCCATGGCAGTGATCGACAAATCGTTCGCCGGACTTGCCTCGGGGGTACTGAATACCTCCCGTCAAACGGGCATGGCGATCGGCGTCGCGGCCCTGGGCATCGCTCTGAGTGCGTCGAACTCCGTTGGTGGGGCACGCATCGGGATGATCTTCGTTGCAGCGTGTTTCGTGGCCATCGTCGCTCTCAGTCGACGCTATCTCACGCAGATCTGAGTGATGCCCGGCCCACCGCCAGATTCAGGCAGCAGCGGTGCGAGCCTGTTCCGCGCGCCACCACGCGACGGTCTCTTCGGCGGCCTGATCGAGCGGCGTCGGCGAGAGTCCGAGCAGCACTTCGCTGGCGCTCGAGTCCATGACGAACGGCTTGGTGAACTGGTAGTTCATCTCAGCGAGTTCGCGGCTGTCGGTGTTGATCTTGCCGACGGCGTCGAGCACCCAGGCGGGGAGTACACCCACCTTGGCGGGGGATGCCCCGGCGGCGCGGGCGAAGGCCTCGGCGATCTTGCGCTGAGTGAGCGCGGGGCCGGTGGGTGCGTGGAGGACGGAGTTCCAAAGTTCGGGGTTGTGTGCCGCCGCGATCATCGCTGCTGCGAGATCGGGGATGTAGGTGAAGGAGTGCGGCTGATCTGCGGAACCGATGACACGAATCTTCTTACCTGCCATGACTTTCGGAACCATGCGCTCGCCGGCGTGGGCAGTGCGGACGCGGGGACCGAAGAAGTCCGAGGCGACGACGCTGACGGTGGGTGTTGCAGAGGCCTCGCGAGCACGCAGCAGCGCGGTGCGCACTCCGCGCTTGCCGCCGGTGGCGTTGCGTGGATCGGATTCGGTCATCAGGGTGTCGGAGTTGTAGGCGTAGAGGCTTTCGGGGAAGAGCACGACGGCACCGATGGATGCGGCCGCGTCGAGCACAACCTTCTCGGCCGCCGGGAGTTCCCGCTCCCAATCGGCTGCGTTGTAAGCAGCGTGGATGCAGTGGTAGATGGCCGTGGCGCCCTCGCTGACCGAGCGAAGGGCCTCGGAATCCGAGACGTCGACGCGTCGGCGGTCGATCAGCGGGTGCTCGGGCCCGCTGCCGGACCTGGTCAGGAGCCGGACGTTGATTCCCTGCTCGGCGAGCTGTAGCGCGACGGCGGATCCGACGGGTCCTGCTCCGGTGACGATTTCGAGGTTCGACATGGTGTGCTCCTTCTTGTTTCGAGTGAACTGAGAGCACTGCTCTCGTTTTCAAGAATGCACCTGCACCCGAGCGATGTCAAGAGCAGTGCTCTCTTTTGTTGATATTGCTCTCGGGAATGGGGCAAGATGGACTCATGGTTGGAACTCCCCGTGAGCGGGCGCGCGAACAGACGCTGCAGGACATCACCCGTATCGGACGCGAGCATCTTGCTGCCGTCGGCGCTGCCGCTTTGTCTCTGCGGGCCGTCGCGCGTGACCTGGGAGTCGTGTCCTCAGCGGTATACCGCTATGTCGCCAGTCGGGACGAACTGCTGACCTTGCTGGTGGTCGACGGGTACACGGAACTGGGCACGGAAGTGGACGCCGCCGTGAATGCCGTTGCAGCAGAGGATTTTCGCGGACAGTTCATTGCTCTCGGGCGCGCCGTTCGGAGCTGGGCGATCCGGGAGCCGGCCCGCTACGGTCTGTTGTTCGGCAGCCCCGTCCCCGGCTACGACGCTCCGGGCGAGCAGACCACCGGCCCCGGCACCCTCGTCGTGACCCGGCTGATCGGGATCATCGACGCCGCCCATCGCGCGGGTTCACTGACGGTGCGAGAGGGTCCGGGCCTGAGTGACACGTTGGCAGCGGACCTCGAGGGAGTGCGGAATGAACTGGGTACGGACCTGCCGCCGGATGCCGCGGTGCGCGCAACTCTCGTCTGGGTATCGCTGTTCGGTTCGGTGAACTTCGAGGTGTTCGGGCAGTACGGAAGCGATACGTTCACCGACGCGAGCGAGATTTTCGAGCGGCATTTGGCACTACTTGCCGATGTGGCGGGTCTGACCTGAACACGCTTGTGTCTCGTTCCTCCGCGCGCAGTTGTCGGTGAGATGATGTCCTTGTGGCGCACGCAGAAGAACCCGAGGATCGAATGGCCTGGATAGAACCGGAGGTTCGTCCGGGCAGTTTGTTGGTGTCGTCGACCGATCTCACGGAACCCGCATTTCGCCGCACCGTCATCTACATGATCGAGCACAACGACGCCGGGAGCCTGGGCGTCGTCGTCAATCGGCCGAGTGAGACGGCCGTGCAGAACGTGTTGCCGCAGTGGTCACCGCTGACCGCGCATCCTTCGGCCCTGTACATCGGTGGACCAGTCAAGCGTGACTCGGCGCTTTGCCTGGGCATCGCTCGCAACGGTGCGCGGATCGACGGCGTCGCCGGTCTGCGGCGGGTGGACGGCAAGGTAGTCATGGTGGATCTGGACTCGGACCCGGAGGTCATTGCTCCTCTGGTCGAAGGGATCCGAATTTTTGCCGGGTACTCGGGTTGGACTCTGGGCCAGCTGGATTCGGAGCTCGAGCGTGAAGACTGGATGGTGATCAGCTCGCTGCCGTCGGATGTGCTGACGCCGCCCCGAGTCGATGTCTGGGCACGGGTGCTACGACGCCAGCCGCTACCCGTGGCGATGCTGGCCAGCCACCCCATCGAGGTGGAACGAAACTGACTTGTCGGAGGTCGATGATATTCCTGTGTCATCGTTTTCGAGAGAGGTGGCAGTAATGCTCGCTGAGCGTCAGATCCAGTGCGCGGATTGTGTTTCGGATGTCGATCACTGCCACGATTCTTTGCTACGGCATGCCGACGGATCACTCGAATGCACCGGCGCGAACTGCCTCGACCTGGCATCGGTCCGCCATGCGCTGTCCATCGATTGTGCTGAACTGCAGGGCGGTTGCGGCTGCGTCGACGCGACCCGAGGCGAGTTGCTCGCTAGCTGACGCTGACCGGATCCCGATTCGCGAAGCGTTGCGCCATCGCAGCACAGACGATCAGTTGGATCTGATGGAAGATCATCAGCGGCAACACGATCAGGCCGACGGGCTGGCCCGCGAACAGTACAGCCGCCATCGGTAGGCCCGTTGCCAAGGACTTCTTCGACCCGCAGAAGATGATGACGATCTGATCGGGAAGATCGAACCCGAGCTTGCGCCCCGCGAGAGTGGTCACGCCGAGAACCAGCGCGAGAATCAGGCAGCACACGATTGTGAGGATCACGATCTGCCAGATCGTGATGGTGCTCCAGATCCCCTCTTTCATGCTTTCGCTGAAGGCGGCGAAGACAACGAGGAGGATCGATCCGCGATCGACGTACTTGGTGGGTTCGGCGTACTTCTGCAGCCATCCGATCACCAGCGGGCGGATCAGCTGACCGACGATGAACGGGATCAGCAACTGCACGACGATGTCGAGGATCGACGAGAAGTCGACCGTCGCCTGGCCGGTGGTGTTCATCAGCAGAACCACCAGCAGCGGTGTGACGAAGACGCCGATCAGGTTGGAGAACGACGCACTGACGATCGCGCCCGCGACGTTCCCCTTGGCGATCGAGGTGAACGCGATCGAAGACTGAACCGTCGACGGAACCAGGCACATGTAGAGGATGCCGGTGTAGAGCTCGTCGCTGATCAGCGTCGGTGACAGGAATCGCAGTGCTAGGCCGATCAGTGGGAACAGCACGAACGTCGCGGCGAGGACGACGGTGTGCAGTCGCCAGTGCTTGACGCCCTTCCAGGCTTCCTGCGGCGAGAGCCGTGCGCCGTAGAGCAGGAACAAGAAGCCGATGGCGATCTTGGTGGCCCAGTTCAGAATGCTCTCCGCGGTACCCGATACCGGGAACACACTTCCGAGCACGCCGGCGATGATGATGCCGAGGATGAACCCGTCGATGTAGAACCTACTGAGAAACTTCACCTGGCTAAGGATAACGGCGAGCTTCAGCGGGCTCTCGAGCCCCACGAAGGTTGAAGCCCATCACCGCCAGGCACAGCAGCGTCCCGATGATCGACAGCTCGATGATGGCCGTCTGCATTCCCTGGAGGGTGATGGCGATACCCGCGATGATCGACGGGATCGCCAGTCCCGCGTAGCTGACGGTGAAGAACGCGGCCAGAACTCCGCCGTGGCTCTCGCGGGCGTGGGTCCGGGCGGCGGCGTTGACGCGCTTCATGCCGCCGGCAAACGCCAGACCGTGCCCGGCGCCGACCACGACGGTGATGGCGCCCAGCAGTGCCAGGCTCGGGACGAGGTCGACCACGAGGAGGCCGATCATTCCCAGAGCGAGGATTCCCAGACCGACGGTGACGGACGTGCGCGGGTCCATGCGGCTTCCGCCGAGTTGCGCGACCACCGAGCAGATCATCACCAGTGCAGCTGCCCCGCCGCCGAGCAGAAGGTTGTCGATGTTCAGCAGGCTGGTCATCCACGACGGGACCACCGACTGGAAGAGCCCGACCGCGCCCCACGACAGCGCGACGGCGAGCGAGCTGAGCCAGAAAGTCTCGCGAATAGTGGCGGGAACATGTGGCATTTGGAAGAACCGCTTCGGGCGTGTGACGTCCCCGATCCGCGGAAGTAGCAGCAACACGATCAGTGCCGGGATGAACGCGACGAGGAAGATCAGATACGGCAACCGCAGCGGTTGTGGAAGGTACTGGGCGATTGCACCGGACACGAGTGGTCCGAGCGCACCGCCCAACGCGCCCGTCACCGTCGATACGAGCGCTGCTCGTCGGTGATCGAACTTCGGTTCCTGCTCCACCAATGCGGCGCTGCCCGCCGCACTGGCCGCGCCCACCGCGATTCCCTGGGCAATCCGGCCGACGAACAACCACACCGTCGCGTCGGCAAATGCCAGAACGAGCGTGCCGACGACGCTCAGAGCGAGTGCAGTAAGGAGCACGGTGCGTCGGCCGAGGGCGTCGGACAGCGGTCCGAAGAACAGCAATGCCGGAACGAGGCCGGCGACGTAGACGCCGTAGATCAGCGTCTGGATGGTGGGCGTGAATCCGAACTCGGTCCGGTACAGCCCGTAGACGGAGGTGGGCATGTTCGCGCCCAAGAGGATCACGGTGAGGACGTAGCCCACGCCGTAGAAGTGTCGATTGGTGCGGCGTGTGCGTTCTTCGGTGGCGACAGCTGTGGCGGACGTGGGAAGCCCCTCCTGAAGACAGAGTGCGAAAATACATGGGTCGTCCTACGTATCGTAGGTGAGTGGAATGATCGCCGCTAATGCTGTGAGGATGAGCTGATGACCGTTGTTCGCAAAGAGTCCGCGTACGAGCAATCCCTCGACTGGATGCGCACGCAGATCTCCGACGGCGTCTGGACAGTGGGCAATCGTGTTCCGACCGAGCCGGAGCTGATGAGTGTTCTCGGCGTCGGCCGGAACACCGTGCGCGAAGCGATCAAGACATTGACCTCGACGGGAGTTCTCGAGATCCGTCGCGGATCAGGGACCTTCGTGCGCGCTCGGACCGACATCGGCGGACTGCTCGGCAAACACGCGTCCGTCGACGAGATGAAATACGTCTTCGAAGTGCGTCGTGCGCTCGAGATGGAAGCGGTCCGGTTGGCGTGTGAGCGTCGCAGCGACGACGACGTTCGGATACTTCGTGAACTGGCCGCCAAGCGTGATGTCCCAGCGGAGAACTTCGTCGACGTCGATCTCGCGTTTCACATTGCCGTTGTCGATGCCGCCCACAATCCCGTGCTGAAAGATCTGTTTGCCGGAATCCTCGAAACAGTTCGAGCCACCTACGAGGTGACCGAAGGGGTGCATCCGCCGTCGCTGACGTCTTCGCATCATCAGGGAGTTGCCGAAGCCATCGCCGAACGCGATGTCACCAAAGCCAGGGCTGCGGCGTGTGGGTATCTCGAGAAGACTCAGGAAGCGATCGGTTCAGGCTCGGCGGTTACCGAGTCCGGGCGTCGGCCAATCGATTGAGTGACCCCGCGATGTCTTTGGCTTCGGGTGTCGTGATCGTGAGTCGGTCGCCACAAGCGAACGTGATGACCACCGCTGGTCCGGTGCGGGTGACGACGCCGTAGTTACGACGACCCTTGGTCTTGAGTCCCCAGCCGCCGAAGTCCGCGAACGGTTTGATCTCCGCGACGTCGGCTCCGACAACTTCCTCGATGCCGTAGGTCATCGCAGCCATCCCCATGTTGATCACCCGGATTTCCCGTTCGTCGACGATCACCCGGAAGCGAACCAGGCTGACGACGAGCAGTCCGAGTGCCCCGAAGATGAACAACGGCCAGAGTGACCGCATCGCCAACGCCATGATGACTCCGGGCGCCAGAGTGATCGCAGTGAGGATCACCGACCCCTTGGTGCTGAATCCGACGTCGTCGGAGATGGGGAGAGCGCAGCGGCTTCGCGGCAACCCGGCCGAGGGTTCGATCG
This sequence comes from Rhodococcus sp. SB1D, assembly GCF_048573875.1. Classification (NCBI taxonomy): domain Bacteria; kingdom Bacillati; phylum Actinomycetota; class Actinomycetes; order Mycobacteriales; family Nocardiaceae; genus Rhodococcus; species Rhodococcus sp. SB1D. Next base: position 35,584 of record NZ_JBMAIQ010000011.1, on the reverse strand, counting down.
TGGCAAGAGTGCGGACGCGGTAGTCACGCAGGAACGAGGCGCCGATCCACCCCACCACCCCGCCGATGACAAAGCCGACACCGAGAGACCACAGCGGGAGTGACGTCGTGGATGGATCGGTGACATCGAGTTGGGTGTAGAGCAAAGCGAAGTTCACTGTCGTGATGAGCCCGACCACGCTCAGCCCGACAACTAACATGAATCGGCGCATCATCAGCATCGCGGGAGCAAGAGCAGCAATCGCACTCAGGCCGCCACCGAAGAGCAGCGTCAGAAGTGTAATGGTCCAGGCGTTGGCCGACGGGGTGGAGAATCCGTCCGGCGAGGTGGTGGTCCAGTGAGTCGCGATCTGTTCCGGGAGGCGGGGCTCCCAAATTTTTGTCAGGACGAAGCCGAAGACCGCACACAACAGCGGAACGACTAGCCCGAATACGACCCCGGCCGGGTCGACCACGCGATGTTTCACGTGAATCAATGAGCCGGCTGGCAAGCATCCTTGAGCGCGCAGGCACCGCAGGAAGCGGTGCCGCAAGCGGCAGCGTTCGCCTTGGCCTCGGGGGTCTCCGCCACCGGCTCGTCGGCGGCAGGCTCGGAGTGTCCGCCGCAGTTGCAGTCGTTACCGCATCCGCTCTGCTGCGGGAGCGCGGCGGCTGCGCGGGTGCCGATGCCTCCACCGAAACCGGCAGTGAGGACGGCGACGACGACGGCGATGATCGCGACGGCAATGCCGAAGACTCCGCCGATGGTCAGTGCTGCGACTCCGCCGATGACCAACATTCCAGCGGCCGCGAGCATGGTCGGACCGGCCACCTTGTTGGCGAGGGCGAACGACTCCTCGCTCCGCAGGGAATCCTCGGTGCGGACACCGGCCCAGCGGTTGCGCGGGAGTTTGCCGATCAGTCCGGCGACAGCAACTCCACCGACGGCGACAGCGAGCACGAATAGCACCACAGCGACAACGATCACCCATACAGGATAGGCGCGAGTGGAGTTGATGGTATGCCCGGGTCGTGCAGGCTCTACCCTGGTTATCGGTATTTCCGTCAGCCAAGTAGATAGCGACCACAGTGACCGAGTCTCCGCAGTCCCCCGATTCACCAGCCGACGCAACTCCGCAGCACCGCTACACCGCGGAGCTCGCCGGCCAGATCGAGCAGCACTGGCAGGACCGCTGGAGTGAGGAAGGCACGTTCAACGCGCCCAATCCGGTCGGTCCGCTCTCCTCGCCCGACGGTGTTCCCGCCGACAAGCTCTTCGTGCAGGACATGTTCCCGTACCCCTCGGGTTCGGGCCTGCATGTCGGTCACCCGCTCGGATACATCGCTACGGACGTCTTCGCGCGCTTCCATCGCATGCAGGGCCGCAATGTCCTGCACACCCTCGGTTACGACGCCTTCGGTCTCCCGGCCGAGCAGTACGCCGTGCAGACGGGTACCCACCCACGGACCACCACCGAGTCCAACATCGCCAACATGAAGCGCCAGCTGCGACGCCTGGGTCTGGGCCACGACGAGCGTCGTAGTCTCGCGACGACGGATGTCGACTTCTACCACTGGACGCAGTGGATCTTCCTGCAGATCCATGGCGCCTGGTACGACAAGGAAGCCGGCAAGGCGCGTCGTATCTCCGAGTTGGAAGCCGAGTTCGATTCCGGTGAGCGCGCTCTGGAAGACGGACGCGAGTGGGCTTCGTTGGACGTGGCCGCGAAGGCCAAGGTTCTGGACTCGTACCGCCTTGTCTACCAGTCGGATTCGATGGTCAACTGGTGCCCCGGTTTGGGTACCGTCCTGGCCAACGAGGAAGTCACCGCCGACGGTCGTAGTGACCGCGGAAACTTCCCAGTCTTCCGTAAGCATCTCCAGCAGTGGATGATGCGCATCACCGCGTACTCCGATCGCCTGGTCGACGACCTCGAGTACTTGGATTGGCCGGACAAGGTCAAGGCCATGCAGCGCAACTGGATCGGACGCTCGTACGGTGCCGAAGTTACCTTTGCTGCAGGCGAGTACGGCGTCGATGTGTTCACTACCCGTCCGGACACGCTGTTCGGCGCCACCTACGTGACGCTGGCTCCTGAGCACGACTTGGTGGACAAGCTCGTCGCGGACGAGTGGCCCGAAGGTGTCGACGCGCGCTGGACTGGCGGTGCCACGACTCCGGCGGAAGCTGTTGCTGCATACCGTAAGTCGATTGCCGCCAAGACCGACCTGGAGCGCCAGGAAAACAAGGAGAAGACGGGCGTCTTCCTCGGTTCCTACGCCGTCAATCCGGTCAACGGACACAAGGTTCCGATCTTCATCGCCGACTACGTTCTGACGGGTTACGGCACCGGTGCGATCATGGCAGTTCCGGGACACGATCACCGTGACTGGGAGTTCGCGAACGCGTTCGGCCTGGATATTCTCGAAGTTATTGCCGGTGGCAATGTTTCGGAGGCTGCGTACTCCGGTGACGGCCCGCTGGTGAACTCCGACTACCTCGACGGGCTGGACGTTGCCGAGGCCAAGGCGACCGTCATCAGTCGCCTCGAGGAGAGCGGCCAGGGCAAGGGCACCATCCAGTACAAGCTGCGCGACTGGCTTTTCGCGCGTCAGCGTTACTGGGGCGAGCCTTTCCCGATCGTCTACGACGCGGACGGCAACGCACACGCTCTGCCGGATTCGGCTCTGCCCGTGGTGCTTCCGGAGGTCGAGGACTACGCACCCGTGTCCTTCGATCCGGACGACGCCAACTCCGAGCCCTCTCCCCCGCTGAACAAGGCGACCGACTGGGTCAACGTCGAGCTCGATCTCGGTGACGGTCTGCAGACCTACCACCGCGACACCAACGTCATGCCGCAGTGGGCAGGTAGCTCGTGGTACCAGCTGCGCTACATCGACCCCACCAACCAGGACGCCTTCTGCGACCCGCAGAACGAGGCGTACTGGACGGGCCCGCGTCCGGAACTGCACGGCCCCAACGATCCCGGTGGAGTCGACCTGTACGTCGGCGGCGTCGAGCACGCAGTGCTGCACCTGCTGTACTCGCGCTTCTGGCACAAGGTTCTGTTCGACCTGGGCTACGTGTCCTCGAGCGAGCCGTACCGCCGCCTGTACAACCAGGGCTACATCCAGGCATTCGCGTACACCGACGCCCGCGGCGTCTACGTGCCGGCAGAGGAGGTCGTCGAGCGTGACGGCAAGTTCTTCTACGAAGGCGCCGAGGTCAACCGCGAGTACGGCAAGATGGGCAAGAGCCTGAAGAATGCCGTTGCGCCGGACGAGATCTGCGCCGAGTTCGGTGCAGACACTCTGCGTGTGTACGAGATGTCGATGGGTCCGCTGGACACCTCGCGTCCGTGGGCAACCAAGGACGTCGTCGGTGCTGCGCGATTCCTGCAGCGAGTGTGGCGCGTCGTCATCGACGAGGAGACCGGCAAGCCCCGTGTCACCGACGAAGCTCCTGGTGAAGAGACGCTGCGTGCGCTCAACAAGGCGATTTCCGGTGTCATCGAGGATTACACGGCGCTGCGCGACAACACGGCCGCCGCGAAGCTGATCGAGTACAACAACCACCTCACCAAGGCGTTCCCGGGCGGTGCGCCGCGTGCTGCTGTCGAGCCGCTGGTGCTGATGCTCGCTCCCCTGGCGCCGCACCTCGCGGAAGAGCTGTGGTCGCGTCTGGGTCACACGGAATCCCTTGCGCACGGACCCTTCCCGGCAGTCGAGGAGAAGTGGCTCGTCGAGGATACCGTCGAGTACCCGATCCAGGTCAACGGCAAGGTTCGTAGCCGCATCAGCGTCCCGGCGGATGCCGATCGCAAGGCTGTCGAAGAGATTGCGCTGGCCGACGAGAAGATCGTCGCTCTGCTCGAGGGCAACGCACCCCGCAAGGTGATCGTTGTGCCGGGCAAGATGGTGAACATAGTTCTGTAGGGCCTTCGGCCCCTGTGCGCCGTTTTGGTAGTTACCGCTACCGAAACGGCGCACAGTCGTTTCTGGGGGATGATTCCCGACGTTGACACCGAGGGGGGAACCTCAAAGGCGGGATCGTCAAGTACGGGGTGGTCGGTATTTCGTAATGGGAATGGCTCCACGTTCAAGTTCGAACCGAAAATCGTTGCCGTTGCTCATAATCCAAGGCCAGGTTCGAGTTTGTGATGCCAATCAGTCGTTGTCCTGAATGTCCCGCTCCACGGAACATTTGGTAGCGCGTGTTCGATGTGAGGGCTGTGATGCACGTAACACGTTGCCGAGAGCGGTAGCTGTCGTTCCACTGCACTTCCCCGCAAGGCCCCCGTCGGCGGTATTCGACAGGGGGTCAATCGAATTTGTAGGTGTCCCGAAAGGATCTTCCAGCCATGGCGTCTCACGTCCACAGCTCCGGTTCGTCTCCTAGTGCGCCCGAACCGACATCGATACCGGAGCGTTGGACTCCGCGACTGGTGTTCTCTCTGGCGTCGATCGTTCTACTTCTCGAGATGCTCGCGGTGAGCTACATGATGATTTCCACTGCGCTGCCGGCCATCTCGACGCATTATCAGACGACGCAGGGAGCTTGGCTGCTCACGTCGTTCTTGCTGCTGGGGGCGGTCGCGTCTCCTCTGCTCGGAAAGCTCGCCGACATGTACGGCAAGCGAAAAGTCCTGCTCTTGGCGGTCGCCGGCGCAGCGGTCGGATCCTTCATTTCGGCGGTTGCGCCGAGCTATGCCGTCCTGATTCTGGGCCGGTCATTGACGGGTCTTCTCGTTCCCTGCCTCTTCCTGAGCTACTCCCTCATTCGAGATGTCTTCCCGCCGAAAACTGTTGCGCTGGCAGTCAGTATCGCGACTTCCGGTATGGGTCTGATCGCGATTCCGGCGCCGTTCGTCTCCGGTTGGTTGATCGACAACCACGGGTTCCGGAGCATCTTCTGGTTCTTTGTCGTCGGGCTGGTTCTCCTCGGCGGCATGATCTTCGCTTCGACGGCGGAATCGACTGTCCGACTTCGCTCTTCGCTGGACCTGATCGGCGCGGTACTGCTCGGATCGGGCATCGCCGGAATTCTGATCGGCGTCAGCTTCGGCCCGACCTGGGGCTGGAAGAACGGTTCGACACTGGCCTACCTGATCGGCGGCGTCGCACTGTTGGTGGCTTGGGTTGCCTCTGCCCGAGCCATCCGCGAGCCCTTGATCGACCTGCGCTACTTCGGCAAGCGTTCGGTGATGCTCACCGCCGTCGGTGCCGGTTTCTGCTACGGCGCGTCGGGAGTCTTCACGATTTTGCTGCCGATGATGGTGATGACCCCCGCAGTTCTCGGCCTGGGATACGGATTCGGCGTGACGGCAGAGGGATTCGCGATCTTCCAGGCGCCGCTTGGCGGCATGGTGGTGGTCGGTGGTTTGATCGTGGGCTTCCTCGTGGGGCGCAACATCCGGCCCCGTCTGCTGATGATCATCGGAATGATCCTCATGGCAGTCGGATTCACGTTGACGGCAACCATTCACGACAACAAGCCTCTGCTCATCATCTTTGCCGGAATCTTCGGTGTCGGTATGGGTATGGGCTACGCCTCCATCCCGAACCTGCTCATCGAGGCAGTGCCGCCGCAGTTGCAGGCAACCACGGCGAGCATGGTTGCGGTCTTCCAGAGCATCTTCCCCGCAGTGCTTCCCGTCATCGCCTTCACGGTCTTGAACTCGCACATCGCGATGGCGATGGAGGGCGCTGTCTTCTACACCGACGAGGGCATGCGTATCGCGTTCCTGATCGGTGCTGCTGCAGCAGTTCTCGGCGCGATCGCAGCCGTGTTCCTGCCGCGAAACATCGTCCAGATCGGCGCAGAAGACGGTGTGCAGCAGGAGACGTCCCTCCTCCCTGCTCACTGATCACACGATGATGTGCGGCTACTGGCCAACTTCCGTAGCCGCACATCGCCGTGGTGCACTTCGACGTCATGCAAGATGAATCTCCTGCAGCGAGATCTCACCCCGCAGCGGACGCTCTGCGACCTGTGCCAGATCAGATACGAATGTGTCCGCGATCGATCGGGTGGTGGTGAGTTGTACCGACAGAACATTGTTCGCTTGACTGCACACAGTTGCGCCGTGCCGGTACGCCACCAGCGCCACGGGATCGACGCGTTGGAAAGTCGCGGTGACGTGTAGGCCGACCTGTGGTGTCACCGGAACGAACGGGCCGTGGTCCGTCTTGATGCGAACTATCCCGATGATCTTGTTGAGACGCTTGATCAACATGGCGTCGGAGATCGTTGCCGGGCAACGGTACGCGATCGACATTCCGGTGACTCCCGGCGATGTCACGGATACCCATGTAGACAGGCTGACGACCTCGACGCCGAGCTTCCACCCCAGCGACGAAATACGTGCGAGAACCGCCGCGGTATCGTGGCATTCGACCAACATGGTGCCCACCCGACTCGTATCGGTGCCCACCCGAGCCGCTTCACCCATTTCCTCGACCTCCTCCGCCTAGAGAGGAAGTCCGGGCGCATCGACCCCGATGATTCTCGATCCCCGGAAGAAGTCGAGAAGCTCTGCGTCGCCGTGTGCGCCGATACCGCTTCCGCCCCAGAAACTCTGGGTCGAGTGGTCGTCTAGGTCCAGGAGGCTGGTGCTGTTGATCTTGTTCTCACCGCAATCGATTCGGGTCGCAAGTTCACGAGCGGCGTCGACGTCGGCGCCGAACACGTATCCGGCCAGGCCGGTATCGAGAGCGTTGGCCTCGAGCAGAGCTTCCTCGTCGGTTGATGCTCGGTGCACCGTCAGGATCGGCCCGAAGGTCTCCGATTTGGTCTGCTCCGACGAGATTCCGTGCACCACTGTCGGTGGGAAGAACCATCCGGAATCGTCAGGCACGGGGGTGCTCGAGACGGCCGTGCCGCCCACGCCACGGAGGAACTCGACGGTATCCCGCATCCGTTGGAGTTGAGGCTCGTTCGCCTGCGGACCCATCGTGGTGTTGGCGTCATCGGTTCGGCCGAGTGCGATTTCGGCCGTGCGGTCGAGTATTGCGTCGACAAGCCGGTCGTGAAGGTGCGGCGGCACGAAGACGCTTCCCGGACTCTCACACCATTGCCCGTTAAGTTTGGTGAACCCGTCGACGAGTGCGGTGGCAGTCAGATCGATGTCGGCGTCGGCGCGGATGATTACGGGGTTGTTGCTGCCGAGCTCGAGTTGAAGAGCCTTGAAATCGGTAGAAGCTGCAGTGGCGATGGAACTACCGGCCGCTCGGCCGCCGGTGAACGCCAGTGCTCGGATTCGTCGATCGGAGGCCAGTAGATGCCCGACGTCCCCGCCTCCGTGAACGAGTTGAAACAGAGCTTTCGGCGCGTCGACTTCGGCGATGGCACGTGAGATCGCCTCGGCAAGCACGTTGGGACCCGACGGTGCCCAGTTGGAGGGCTTGGCGATGACCGGAGCACCTGCGGCCAAAGCGAATGCGGTCTTCTTGGCGGTGATGAAGCTCGGTGCGTTCCACGGTGCGATCACAGCGGTCGGGCCCCACGCCAGCCGATGTAAATGTGCACCTGACGGCAACTGCTCGAACCCGGAGGAGTTCTTCAGATGCGTTGCAGCACTGCGGAACAGATCGGGAAGTCCGCCGGCGAAAAGTGTGCTGATCGAAAGCGGAAGGCCGTTGTTCTTGGAGTCCTCACGGGCGATCGCCGCAGTCCGTTCTTCGACAAGTTCAGCCGTTCTCTCGAGTAGGCGCACCCGGTCGGCGACCGGTCGACGGGTCCAGACACCCGATCGGTGAAGTTCTGTCGCGGCGGTGATCGCCCTCTCCACCTGTTCGGTGGAGGACGAGAGTTGGGCTTGCAGTTTCTCTCCGGTGTCGGGATCGGTGAGAAATTCGCCGAGTTCGATAGCCGGTGTTTCGGCGTTTCCGTCGATCGTGTTGTTCTGGGGCACGAGTGAGCATGAAGTGGTCATGACTGTCCTTCGTGGCGAAATCGTTTGTAGGTCAGATGTTGTCGAGGTAGCGTTCGCGTTCCCAGTCGGTGACCGCGGACATGAAGGAATCCCATTCGTCCTTGGCGACCGCCGCATAGTGCGATACGACGTCGGCGCCGAACGCCGCGAGTGCGAACTCACTGGCCTCGAGCGCACGCGCCGCTTCGTCCAGTGTGCCGGGCAGCGGTTGTTGCTTCACCTTCTCGAGTGTGTCTGTGTCGCTGTACCCGTCGCGTCGTACCGGTGCGCCGGGATCGAGCTTTCGTGTCAGACCGTCGTTCATCGACGCCAGAACGGCGGCGAGTGCGAGATACGGATTTGCGTCCGCCCCTGGCAGTCTCATTTCGAGACGGTTGGCGGACGGTGCACCGGTGATGAGTCGGCAGGTGGTAGTCCTGTTGTCGAAACCCCAGGTCAAGCCGTTCCCCGAGAAATCGTGGCTGGCTCTGGTGCGGCGCATCGAGTTGATGGTCGGCGTGTAGAACAGCATGAGTTCCGGGCAGTGCTCGAGAACTCCGCCGACGGCGTGCAGCAGTTCGGCGCTCGCGGTGTTTTCTGCGCTTTCGTCGTGGAATGGGAAGGTGTCGTCGCTCCGCATGGACGCGTGAATATGACACGACGAGCCCATGCCGTCGGTGCTCGGACGTGCCATGAAGGTAGCAGTGAGCCCTTCTGCCGCAGCGACGTCGTGGACGACCTGCTTGAATAGCACATGGCGGTCGGCCATCTCGAGGGCGGTTCCGTATTCGAGGTTGATCTCCCACTGGCCCAGGCCGTATTCGACCTGAGAGACCTCCACGGGAATCGCGCTCTCCTCCAACGCGGTTCGTACCTTGCGGAAGAAAGGTTCCATCGCGTTGCCGGCGGTGATGGTGTAATCCGAGGGCACCAGGGTGGTGGGTTCGAGATCCCGATAGCCGCTGCGCCGCAATGCGTCGGGGGTACCTCGGTAGAGGTGGAACTCGAGTTCCGTTGCCGCGTAGACGGTGTGGCCGTCAGCTTCGAGCTTGTCGATCTGTTTGCGCAGGATCGTGCGCGGTGCGATCGGGACCATCTCGCCGGTATGTTCGTCGACCGAGTCAGCGATGACGATGGCAGTGGACTCGAGCCACGACGCGCGTCGCAGTGTTCCCAGGTCAGGTTGCAGGCGGAAGTCATGCCAGCCGGTGTGTCCGCCGGCGTAGTCGACAACGAGTTTGTCCATGCGTTGGCTGGCATCCCAGGCATACACACAGGTGCACACATGCAGACCCTCGTCGATGTTCGCGAGGAAAATTCGCGTCGGGACTCGTTTGCCGATCAACCGTCCGTAGAGGTCGATACCGGCGATGAGGACGGTGTCGATGTCGGACTCGGCGAGCTCGGCCGTGGTGAGCCGGCCTTTCATCGGGCAAGCCATCCGCCGTCGACGGGCAGCTGGACTCCACTGATGTAGGAGGCGTCGTCGGAGAGCAGGAAGGAGACTGCAGCACCCATGTCCTCGGGGCGGCCGACGCGCGGCACCAGGAGCCTGGACTTCATGAAGTCGAGAACTTCGCCGGAGGAGACGTCGATGCCAGGCAGGAAGGCGGTGGGGACCGGCCCGGGGGCGATCGCGTTGACTCGTACGTTGTACCGCGAGAGTTCGACGGCCAGAGCCTTCGTCAGCATCTTCACTCCACCCTTCGACGCGTTGTAGTGGACCTGTGCGAAGCCCTGGGAGGACACGACCACGTCCGCTTCCACCGTCGACAAGTTCACCACAGCGCCGCTGTTGCCGTCGCGGAAGTACGGGGTGGCGATCTGCGTGACGATGAACATGCCCTTGAGATTGACGTCGAGGACGAGGTCCCACTCTTCGTCGGTGAGGTTCTCGAGAGAACTCATCGTGATCAGGCCGGCGTTGTTGACGAGGTAGTCGAAGCGTCCCCATTCGGCGACGGTGGCTTCGAAAGCGGCGCTCACGGCGGCGCGGTCGCGCACATCGGCCTCAAGGGCGAGCGCGGGTGTGCCGTACTGCGATTCGATAAGTGCGACGGTCTCCTTTGCACTTTCGATGTGAAGGTCCACGACCGCGACGCGGGCACCGTCGGAGGCGAGGCGCAGCGCGATGCCGCGGCCGATTCCGGAGCCTGCACCGGTGATCAGGGCAACCTTGTTCTCATGCGTACGTGACATTGTTGTCTTCCATTCTGTGATGATCGATCTGGTGAGAAGAATTGGTCCGACGGGAGGTTGCAGCGTCGACGAGCCACGAGAAGAGCGGGTCGATTTCGACGAAGAATTCGGGGTGCCACTGCACGCCCACCACGGGGCGATCGGCGGCCTGGATGGCTTCGGCGACGCCGTCGAGCGCGCGTCCGACGATCCGAAGCCCGCTCCCCGGGGTGTCCACGGCTTGGTGGTGAAGGCTGTTCACGTGAATGCTGTTGCCGTACAGACTGTATGGGATGGAGCCGGATTCAAGGGCGACCTGTTGTGGTCGGTAGGAACGCGGATAGCCGAAGAAGCTGTGCGCCTCACCGGCGTCGGTCGGAAGGTCGGCAACCAGTGTGCCGCCGCGGGCGACGTTGACGACTTGGTGTCCTCGGCACACTCCCAGGATTGGCAGTCCGATTTCCCAGGCTGCATCGACCAGGGCGAACTCGAATTCGTCCCGAGCGGGGTCGATGGGTGACGAGTTGGGGCCGGGGGTGCGGCCGTATCGTCGGGGGTCCACGTCGGAACCACCGCTGAGGACGAGGGCGTCGAGATGCTCGACGATTCGGCGCGGATCACTGTGGATGCTCAGCAGGATCGGTTGACCACCGGCGGCGCGGATCTTCGACGGAAAATCGGTGAAGAACATTTCCATCAACGCGTCGCCGACGACGTTGGGTAGTGACGGCCCGCCGCGGTCGACGCGGCCGGTGACTCCGATCAGGGGCATGGCGGGGAGTGCCTCCGCCGTCATCGTGAATTGGGTCATAGGAGCGAGCATAGAACCATTGAATGGCTTTTCGCTAGAGTTTGGCTTGTAAAGTTGGGGTAACGGGTTCGAAGTGCCGCGCGCTGCTGTATCTATTCAAGGACAGTTGCGAATGGGAGCGTTCGATTTCGTAGGTCAAGACGAAGCGTACGAGGACGAAGCTGAAGAGTCGGTCCAGGCACCGAGTAGGGGGTACGAGACGTGCAGATCGACAAGCTGCCGGCCATCGAATTCATGGTCAGTGCACCGACGTTGGGGGAGGATATCGCTCGACGCTTGCGACTGCTCATTCACAGCGGCGCGCTCAGCCCCGGTGATCGCCTGCCATCCGAGCGTGAACTGTCTCAGCAACTCGAAGTCGGTCGAGTCAGTGTGCGAGAAGCGGTCCGAATCCTTCAGGCGATGGGATACATCGAGGTGCGGCGAGGAGCCACGGGCGGATCGTTCGTTTCGGAGTTGACCAGGCCTTATGAAGACTGGGTTGGCCAGTTGAAAGCGCGAGAAGCAGACATCGACGAGATCGTCGACCTCCGTATCGGGTTGGAAATGCGCACGGCAAGCCTCGCGGCGGTCCGGCGAACCGATCGTCATCTTCTCGAGTTGCTCGAATCCATTGAGCAATTGGGGGTTTCCGGAAGTCGGGGATCGTTCCGGGCTTGTGACGCCAGGTTCCACGGCGGTATCGCCAGAGCGGCGGGAAACAGCAGGTTGGAGGCCGCTGTGGTCGAGGCTCGCGGCGAAATGTTCGTCCCCGTCGATCATCTCGTGTTCGAAGACCAGGTCGAGGCTTCGAGGGTGGAGCACAAGGAAATCTTCGAGGCGATCAAGCGGGGCGACAGCGCTCGCGCGGCGGAGGCAATGGAACGTCACATTCTGCACGCAAAAGACGAGCTCAAACGCTTGGCGCTGCAGGAAGAAGGCTGACGGGAGCGCGACGAACGGACGGTTCGTCCCGTTTTTCGCAAGTAAAAGTTTTGTGAATTGGGTCCCGAATCGACTTCAATGGTTCTAATATCGCCCGTATGACCCATACTTCCGTCAATGCTTCACGTGATGCATCCGGCGATGACCGAACTCTTCGAGGCTCGCTGGGTACCGGCTCGATAGTCCTCATGGTCGTTGCCGCAGCTGCTCCCCTGACTGTGATCAGTGGTCTTGTGCCGCTGGGTATTTCCGGTGGCAACGGTGCGGGCTTCCCCATGACCTTCGCCGTGACAACCGGTGTACTTCTGCTCTTCGCCGTCGGGTTCACCGCGATGTCGCGTTACATCCCGGGAACCGGAGCGTTCTATCTCTACATCGGACATGGTCTCGGCCGTGGTGCCGGCGTCGGCAGTGCGATGTTGGCCCTCGTCAGTTACAGCACAGTGCAATTGGCCGTATACGGCTACCTCGGCCCGGCAATGAGTTCGTTGATCACCTCCTACGGTGGTCCGGAGGTGCCGTGGTGGATCTTCTCGCTCGCCTCGTTGGCTCTGGTAGCCGTCCTCGGATTTCGTCATATCGAATTGTCGGGCAAGGTGCTCGGCATCCTGTTGATCGCAGAGGTCGGGATCGTAGTCGTACTCGACGCTTTCATCATCGCCGACGGTGGTCCGGAAGGCCCGTCGACAGCAATGTTCTCTCCGTCGGAAATATTCTCCGGATCCCCCGGCGTCGCATTGGTATTCGCGCTTGCCGGTTACATCGGGTTCGAGTCGACGGCGATCTTCCGTGACGAAGCGAAGGATCCCGCGCGGACTATCCCGCGAGCGACATACGCCGCCTTGATCCTCATCGGCGGCTTCTACGCTCTCTCCAGTTGGGCGGTTGTGACAGCCTGGGGCGACAAGGGTGCAGTGGACATTGCGGGTACTGACCCCGACGGCATGCTGATCACCACTGCCACCGACTTTGCCGGAACGGTGACAGCCCACCTGATTCAAATTCTGTTGGTGTCCAGTCTCTTTGCCGCAGTTCTGTCTCTCCACAATGTCTTGGCCAGATACATCTTCGTTCTGTCGAACACCGGCGTTCTGCCGGGCGCAGGTGGGCGGACGCACCGCGTGCATGGTTCGCCGCACATCGCGTCAGTGGTGCAATCCTGCTGTGCTCTGGTACTTCTCGGAGCTTGCATCGTCATCGGTCTGGATCCGGTGACACAGATCTTCGCGTGGTTCGCCGGCGTTGCAACGGTGGGGATCGTGGCTCTCATGTTGCTCACGTGCCTTGCGGTGCTCGTCTTCTTTCATCGTACGAAGGTCGATCAGCGATTCTGGCACACCAAACTTGCCCCGAGCTTGGGCCTTGTCGGGCTGATCGGATTCGCGATCGCCATTGCCGGAAACCTTCCGCTCCTACTGGGCGGCAACATTCTGGCCGTGGTGATGACCGGGGTGCTGGTGCTCGCGTTTGTCGGTGGATTCCTCTATGCGCGACGACGGAAGCAAGTGAGCTTCGAACTCCCGTCGTGAGAGGGCTTTCGGTGAAATGATGGGTGCACCCGCACTCGAGAAAGCAGGACTCCCATGACGTTCGCGGATCTGGACGGTGACGAACTGTGGAGTTACCTGACGGAGCGTTCAGGATTGCCCGGCCCGCGCGCGAACCTTGGGCTCATGCTCGAGTTCGCGCGCGGCGCCGATGACGACGACATCCTGCTGGCGGCGGAGTCCGAGGACGAATACATCCGCTGCTGTGGGATCGTCGGGCTCGGATTCATCCTTGTTCGTTCACGCGACAAGGCTGTTCTGAACAGTCTCACGGAGGCGACCACCAGTGCGTCGTGGCGTGCACGTGAAGCTGCCGCGATGGCCGTTCAAGCGATAGGCGACACGGATCCGGAATTGTTCCGGGCGATCATCGAGCAGTGGGCGCGCTCCACCCATCCATTGACGCTGCGCGCAGCGCCTGCCGGTATCTGCGAGCCACGGTTGCTGAAGGACAAGACCAACGCTGCGCTGGCCGTTCAGGTGTGCCGAGACGCTACCGAGTGGATCGTCTCGCAACCGGATGACGCCCGTCGTGACGCCGATACACGGACTCTCCGGCAGGCGCTCGGATACTGCTGGAGTGTCGCGGTTGCGGCGGATCCGGAGAATGCACTGCCGGCATTCCTCTCCCTGGAGGCGTCGGACGACGCCGATGTCGTCTGGATCGTGCGGGAGAACCGGAAGAAGGCTCGCCTGCGCAAGGTGCTCGAAAGCTGACCCGTGGAACAGAGTCGTAGGTTATCCTCAGAATTAGAACCTGTTCTAACTACGAGGGGTAGACCATGGCACCGTCCGCAGAGGTAATCCGCAAGACCGTCGACGCCTACATCGAGACCGTTGCGACGGGCACTGCTGCCCAGGTTGTGGCCCTGTACGCAGAGGGTGCAACGGTTGAAGACCCGGTTGGTACCGACGTGCGCACCACCCGCGAGTCCATTCTCGAGTTCTACTCCGTGATCGAGAATTTCGACCAGGAAGCTCACCTTCAGACCCTCCGCATCGCCGGAAACGAAGCGGCATTCCACTTCTCGCTGATCACCAAGCTCGGCGAGCAGACCCTGACCATCGCACCCATCGACGTCATGACCTTCGACGACGACGGAAAGATCCTGTCGATGCGCGCATTCTGGAACCAGGAAGACATGATCACCGCCTGACATGACGGTCAAGACGATCGACGTCGACGGATTCTGTTGGCAGATCGACGATTCCGGTTCCGGGACAGCTGTGGTCATGTGCCACGGCTTTCCCGGCCTCGGATACAGCTTTCGCCATCAGTCGGCAGCGTTGGCGGAAGCGGGTTTTCGGTCGATTGCACTCGACATGCCCGGTTACGGCGGCACTACCCGCCCCGACGCGATCGAGGATTACACCAACGACGCCGTCGCGAACCGGCTGATCGACCTACTCGACGCTCTCGGAATCGACAAAGCGGTGTTCGTCGGACACGATTTCGGCGCTCCGGTCGCGTGGACGACAGCGCTTCGTCACCCCGATCGCGTTGCGGGACTGGTCTCCTTGGCGGTTCCCTATGCGCCGGACAGATTCCCGGCCAAGCCCTCGACGATCTACGCCGCCTTGGCGCGAAAGCACTTTCTGCACATTCACTATTTTCAGGAACCGGGTGTCGCGGAGCGCGAACTCGACGCCCGTCCACGTGAATTCCTTCAGCGGCTCTTCCACGCCTTGTCCGGGGCTTACCGGTACCTCGATGTGTGGAAGAACCCCTCCGAAGGAAACGGCTATCTCGACGTACTTCCCGAGGCGCCTGCATTGCCGTGGTCGTGGCTCACCGAGGACGATCTGGATGTTTATGTAAAGGCCTTTACTGCAACAGGTTTCACAGGCGGCTTGAACTGGTACCGAGCGTACGACGCCAATTGGGAACGCAGTGCGGATCTGGACGGCGCGACCGTCAACGTCCCGACGCTCTTCGTCGCGCGCGCCGAGGATCCGGTCATCGCGATGAGCGGCCCCAAGGCACTGGACCGCATGAAGGACACCGTCCCCGACCTGCGGGGTGTACATCTCCTCGGCGGTGCGGGGCACTTCGTACAACAAGAACACGCTGCCGAGGTCAATGAACTTTTGATCTCTTTCCTTCGGTCGCTCTAGGCGAAATCGGGCCGAAGGTCTAGCGTTGCGCAGATGCGCACCAGGATCTTCGATCGCGGTATTCGGGTAGGTATCACCGGTGCTCTTGTTGCCGGTTCGCTTCTGGCTCTGGGCGTGTCCGGTGCCGCCGCCGCTCCGCCTTGCCCTGGATCGTCACCCGCCATACTCAGCGCCCAGATTCCGGGTGCGGCCCTCGAGGGTGTCACGGTGGACGGGCAAGGGCGCCTGTATACGACCGACCTGGTGAGTGGGCGGATCTTCCGCGTCGACGGGCCTGGTCAGGCCGCAGTTCCGATCGCGACGGTTCCCGGCGGTGCGGGCGCACTCGCGTGGAGCCCGGACGGTTCACTGCTGGTGGGTACCGGAGCAAACGCCGGCGTGCTGATCGGCGATCTGACGCGTGCTGCGTCGGTCGCGCGGGTGGACGTGAACTCGGGTGCCGTGACGCCGATAGCCGGTGGTCTGAGCGCTGCAAACGGCCTTGCCGTCGCGCACGACGGGACGATCTACGCCACCAACGATTTCGGTTCGCTGATCGGAAAGGTCAGCCCGAATGGTTCCGTCGACCCGGCGTGGGCAACCTTCCCGAGTGCAAACGGGGCTGCCCTGAGCGCCGATAATCGCTGGCTCTACGTTTCGCGCACGTTCGCAAACCCGGGTGTCAGCCGCATCTCCGTGGACAATCCGGGATATTCGGAGTCGTTGGTCGATCTCGGTGGTTTCGAAACCTTCTCTGCCCCAGATGGTTTGACCTTGGACTCGCGAGATCGCGCAATTGTTCCCACGGACATCAGTGGTGAGGTGTGGCGGATCGACGGACCCGGCCAGTACTGCTCGCTCACCAGCGGACTGCAGGCGTCGAGTGTGTTGACCTACGGGCGTGGCAATTCCGGTTTCGCGGCCGGGCATCTCTACCGCGCCGGCTTCGACGGAAAGATCTTCGAGATTCCGGCCGGCTTCGACGCGGGCGCCCAGGCCGCAACACCCTGACGCGACACCCTGACGCGACTTACCCACTACTGATGCCGGGACTGCCGGAATCGTCCATACTGGTCTGCATGGCGGAAACGAGTGAGATCGACGAGGCCGAAGTGGCCCTTCCCGCGATACCGCAGCCGTTGCTGACCCCGCTCACGGAAGCTGCGATCTTCCTGGTTTTCACCATCGACGAGGGTGGTGAGCAGGCAGTTCACGACGTTCTGGCGGATATTTCCGGGCTGCAACGCTCGATCGGATTCCGGGTTCCCGCCGGTGGCTTGGCTGCCGTCGTCGGCATCGGTTCGGATGCGTGGGACCGACTTTTCGACGGTCCACGGCCGGCGGAATTGCATCCGTTCGTCGAGTTGACCGGTGACAAACACCACGCCCCGCGCACGCCGGGCGATCTGTTGTTTCACATCCGGGCCCGTCAGATGGACCTGTGCTTCGAGTTCGCCACGGTCGTGACCAACAGGTTGGCCGGGGCCGCGTCGGTGATCGACGAGGTCCACGGGTTCAAGTATTTCGAGCAACGCGACCTCATGGGTTTTGTCGACGGTACCGAGAACCCGTCCGGGCAGGCCGCTTACGTCGCGGTCACCGTCGGTGACGAGGATCCGGATTTCGCAGGCAGCAGTTACGTCATCGTCCAGAAGTACCTCCACGACATGTCGGAGTGGAACTCCCTGCCCGTCGAGGAGCAGGAGAACGTCATCGGACGCTCCAAGCTCGAAGATCTCGAGATGGACGACGACACCAAGCCGGCCAACTCCCACACCGCACTCACCGTCATCGAGGACGAATCCGGTGAGCAGATCCAGATTCTGCGGGACAACATGCCGTTCGGCCACGTCGGTTCCGCTGAGATGGGTACCTATTTCATCGGTTACTCGGCGTCGCCTACGGTCACCGAGCAGATGCTCACCAACATGTTCATCGGGAATCCCGTCGGCAATTACGACCGCATTCTCGATTTCTCCACCGCCGTCACCGGAATCAATTTCTTCGTTCCGACGGCGGACTTTCTCGACGATCCCCCGGACTTGCCGACCAGGCTCGTTCCCGAAGCGACGTTCACAGCGCCCATCTCTGACGGTTCTCTCGGAATCGGCAGCCTCAAAAGGAGTGCCCAGCAATGACAAACCTGCACCGCGACCTAGCACCCATTTCGGCAGCAGCCTGGGCCGAGATCGAAGAAGAGGCGAGCCGTACCTTCAAGCGTCACGTCGCCGGTCGTCGTGTCGTGGATGTGGAGGGACCGTCGGGTGACGATCTCGCGGCCATCCCACTCGGGCATCAGGTGCCGATCAATCCCTTGGCCGACGGCGTCATCGCACATGCTCGTCAGTCCCAGCCGATCATCGAACTGCGGGTCCCTTTCACCGTCAGCCGTCAGGCCATCGACGACGTCGAACGCGGCGCCAAGGACTCCGACTGGCAGCCCGTCAAGGACGCGGCCAAGCAGATCGCGTTCGCCGAGGACCGCGCCATCTTCGAGGGATACCCCGCAGCCAGCATCACCGGCGTGCGGGCCAGCGGTTCCAACCCGGAACTGAAGCTACCCATCGACGCCAAGGACTACCCGGAAGCCATCAGCCAGGCGATCACGTCGCTGCGCTTGGCCGGTGTCAACGGACCGTACTCACTGCTCTTGAATGCAGATGCGTTCACCGCGATCAACGAGACCTCCGATCACGGCTACCCCATCCGCGAGCACCTGCGACGCGTCCTCGACGGCGAGATCATCTGGGCCCCGGCCATCGACGGCGCTTTCCTGCTGTCGACGCGTGGCGGTGACTACGAATTGCACCTCGGCCAGGACCTGTCCATCGGCTATCTCTCGCACGATGCGAACTCCGTCGAGCTGTACTTCCAGGAATCGATGACGTTCCTCATGTACACCAGCGAAGCTGTTGTCTCACTTGCGTGAGACCTTTCGAAACCTCTGATACCAGGGTGGGCGAGGCAGTTCGCCGATGTCCTGGAGATGGGCGACAAAGGCCTGGGCATCCGCATGCGAAGACGACTTCGGTCGTCCGTCCGCCCACGCTGTGAACAACTGAAGATAACGATCGCCGAGAGTGTGGCGCACGACCGGAAGGTGGTGCGCCACTTCTCCTGCGCGCTTTCGGAGCAGCGCCGCCGAGACAACGGCGGCTTCGTCTTTGTCGAAGCCTTCGGGCAGTTCGCCACCCGCCACCAGTGCGCGAATCAGCGCCTCTTGACGCTCACCGAGCGTGCTCATGTGCGTGACCAATCGGTGCCCGCGGTGATGCGATCCAGACCAGCTGCGTCGGCGATGGCATCGAGCTCGTCGAGCAATTCCAGTGCCGGCGGATAGTTTCCGTCGCGCTCGAGCATGATGGCGGGATGGTGACCGGCGGCGGTGAACTGCGCAAGGAGTTCCAGCACGGCTTCGGGTACCGGATCGGTGTGCGTGTCGTGGTATTTGCCGTCGCTGATGCTGCCACCGGCGATGTGGCAGTATGCGATTCGCTCGAGTGGTAGCCGGCTCAGCTCGGCCCAGGGATCACGCCCTCGGTTGAGGGCATTGGCATAGACGTTCGCGATGTCGAGAACCAGCAGGGCTCCGGTGCGCTCGACGATTTCCGCGAGAAACTCCCCTTCGGTCAACTCGTCGTCCGGCCAGTCGAACAGGGCGGCAACGTTTTCGACGGCGAACGGCACCGGTAGACCGTCCTGAGTCCGGGTGATGTTGCGTACCAGGGCGTCGACGGCTTCGTAGGTGCGCGGAAGTGGGAGCAGGTGGCCGGCCTCGATGCCGCCTGCACGCACGAATGCGATGTGCTCGCTCGCCAAGGGAGCGCCCAGTAGCTGGGATGCACGCGCAAGGTGATCGATCCGTGCCTGATCTACCGCCTCGGCCCCGCCAAGTGAGAGCGAGATTCCGTGCGGGATCACCGGAACTCCGAGCGAGCCGAGGTGCGGCGGTATCTCGTTTCCGACGGATTCGGCAATGACTTCGCAGAATGCCAGGCCGTCGAGTTGCGCGATGATTCCGGAGACCTCGGGGCGCCAACCGATTCCCAGGCCGTGCAGGGTCATTCGAGTCACCTCCCGTGTGCAACTGCTAACGGCGACTATAGACGGATCAGCCGGGCAACCAGTTGGGTCCCGGACCGTTGCCTTCTTCGAAGATCAGCCACGTTTTGGTCGAGAGAACCCCGTCGAGTCCCTGGAGTTCTTCGAGAACGGTGTGGCGTAGTTCCTGGTTGTCCGGGGCTCGAACCAGCACCAGAACGTCGAAGTCGCCGCCGAGGAGGGAGAAGTGCTCGACAAACGGCAGGGCCTTCAAGGACGCCGCCAGACCTCGCCACGAGTGCTGCCTGATCGAGAGTGCCACGTATGCCGAGGAGCCGAGTCCGGCCTTCTCGTGGGCGATCCGCGTCGTGAATCCGGTGATGATTCCGGCGTCCTCGAGCCTTTCGATGCGGACGTAGGCGTGAGCGCGGGATATGTGCGCCTTCTCGGCCAGTGCACGCATGGAGATGCGACTGTCTGCGACCAGCTCGGCGATGATGCGACGGTCGATCGCATCGAGAGCGTGCGGTTCGGTGGCCATCTGTCCATTCCTGCTTCGGTAGTCGAGTCGGTTGATGGACATATTGCTGCCCGAATCCTCATGATAGGCCGTTTGTCTTGAATCCTCGACGCTTGCTGCCATTACGTCGCCGAAGTGCGAATACTGATGGACACAACGTCTTCTGGAGGTAGAAGTGACACTTGTCGAACCCTTGGGGGAACTGCGGTATCAGAAGTTCCTGCCGGCCGATTCTGCGGTGCAGTACCTCGACCCTGCCGGAGAACTGACGCGCAGCGAGGCCCGCTACGCAAAACCGAGCGACGATCGCCTGATCGCGATGTATCGAAAGATGTTCCTGGGCAGGCGTTTCGACCAGCAGGCTACGGCGCTGACCAAACAGGGGCGCCTGGCCGTGTATCCGTCCTCGCGAGGGCAGGAGGCATGTCAGATCGCGGCAGCGATGAGTCTGGAGCCGAGTGACTGGCTCTTCCCCACCTACCGGGATTCGATGGCGTTGGCCGCCCGGGGTGTCGATCCGGTGCAGATTCTGAGCATGCTCGCCGGCGACTGGCACTGCGGATACGACCCGGTCGCACTGCGCAGTGCGCCGCAGTGCACCCCGCTGGCAACGCAATTGCTGCATGCAGCGGGGGTGGCCTACGGGGAGTCTCGACGGGGCTTGAACACCGTCGCCTTGGCGCTCTGTGGTGACGGCGCCACCAGTGAGGGCGATTTCCACGAGGCGCTGAACTTCGCCGCCGTCTTCAAGGCGCCGGTGATCTTTCTGGTGCAGAACAACGGATTTGCGATCAGCGTGCCGTTGTCACGTCAAAGTGCAGCACCGACGTTGGCGCATAAGGGCGTCGGCTACGGGATCGGCAGCGAGCAGGTCGACGGCAACGATCCCGTTGCGATGCTGGCCGTCATGGACGAGGCGGCACGCTTCGTCCGCAGCGGAAACGGACCGGTGATCGTCGAGGCACACACTTATCGCATCGACGCACATACCAATGCCGACGACGCCACCCGCTACCGCGACAGCGCCGAGGTGGAAGCCTGGCTCGGGCGAGATCCGTTGCTGCGTCTCGAAAAGTATCTGCGCGCAAACGATCTGATCGACGACGCCTTCGTCGAATCACTGACCGAAGAGGCCGAGGCAGAGGCCGCCACACTACGCGCCGGCATGAATGTCGACCGCCCGCACGATCCGCTCGATCTGTTCCGGTACGTCTTCGCCGAGCAGACACCGCAATTGCGTGAGCAACAAGCTCAACTCGAAACCGAACTTGCTGCCGAAGCCGCTGACACAGGGGGACACTGACCATGCCCATGCTCACGATGGCTCAGGCCCTCAACACCGCGCTACGCGACTCTCTGGCTGCGGACGACAACGTTGTCGTCTTCGGTGAGGACGTCGGCACCCTGGGCGGCGTTTTCCGCGTCACCGACGGCCTCACCCGCGACTTCGGCGACGACCGATGCTTCGACACTCCCCTCGCCGAGTCCGGCATCATCGGATTCGCAATCGGCATGGCCATGGCCGGTTTTCGTCCGGTCGTGGAAATGCAGTTCGACGCGTTTGCCTATCCGGCGTTCGAACAGATCGCCTCCCATGTGGCGAAGATCCGCAACCGCACCAAGGGCGCGCTGTCGATTCCGATAGTCATTCGTGTTCCTTTTGCCGGCGGTATCGGCGGGGTGGAGCATCACTGTGATTCCAGTGAGGGCTACTACGCGCACACACCCGGACTGAAGGTTGTGGCGCCGTCCACAGTGGAAGATGCGTACTCGCTGCTACGTTCGGCAATCGAGGACCCCGACCCCGTGATCTTCCTCGAGCCCAAGAAGCTGTACTTCGCGCGAGCAGATGTCGAACTGACCGCACGTGAGCCGATCGGTCGCGCCGTCGTCCGGCGCCCCGGTCGTGACGCGACGCTCATCGCCTACGGTCCGTCCGTGGACGTTGCACTGAGGTCCGCCGAGGCCGCTGCAGCCGAGGGCCGGGACATCGAGGTGATCGACATCCGCTCGATAGTGCCGTTCGACGACGAGACGGTCACCGCATCGGTGCGAAAGACCGGACGCTGCATCGTTATCCAGGAAGCGCAGGGTTTTGCCGGTGTGGGTGCAGAAATTGCTGCCCGCGTGCAGGAACGGTGTTTCCACCATCTCCATGCCCCGGTGCTCCGGGTCAGCGGCTTCGACATCCCCTACCCCGCTCCCAAGCTCGAGCGTCACCACCTGCCCAGCGTCGACCGTGTCCTGGACGCCCTCGACCGTCTGCAGTGGAACGACACTCCGGACACCCGTTGGGCTGTGACGGCATGAGCAATCAGGTGTTCATGCTCCCCGACCTCGGCGAAGGACTGGCGGAGGCCGACATCGCGGAGTGGCACGTCAAGGTAGGCGACGTGGTCACCATCGATCAGATCGTCGTGGAGGTGGAAACTGCGAAAGCTGCTGTGGATGTGCCCATCCCGTTCGCCGGGACCGTGATCGAACTACACGGCAATGACGGCGACACCCTGAAGGTGGGCACACCGCTGATCACCGTGAGTGGTGGCGACAGTGTCGACGCGGTCGTTTCGGCCAACCACGAGCGCTACCGCGAAGAGGAACGCGCCGGTTCGGGCAACGTCCTGATCGGCTACGGCACCAGCGAGGATGCACCGAGACGCCGACGCAGAGCGGCTCCGTCGGTACGCGTGATCTCGCCGATCGTTCGTAAATTGGCCTCTGACAACAGTATCGACCTAGCCACGATTTCCGGATCGGGCGCTGGCGGAGTCATCACGCGCGCCGACGTCGAGGCCGGGGCAAACTTCGGACCGGAAACGGAAACGTCACACGCGACCGACCAAAGAATTCCGATCAAGGGGCTACGCAAGGTAGTGGCCGACAAGCTGTCCACCAGCCGCCGCGAGATCCCGGACGCGACAACCTGGGTCGACGTCGACGCCACCGAACTGCTGGCGGCGCGAGCCGAGATCAACAAGTCACTGCCCGATTCCGACAAGATCAGCCTGATGGCGCTCCTGGCTCGGCTGACCATCGCGGCGTTGGCGCAGTACCCCGAACTGAACTCGTCGGTCGATACTGCTCGAGGCGAGATCGTTCGACACGCCCGCACCCACCTGGGGATCGCCGCGCAGACACCGAAGGGATTGATGGTACCGGTCATTCGAAATGCGGACGCCCTGAGCACCGTCGAACTCGCACAAGCACTTCGGGTGACCACCGACCTTGCCCGCGACGGCAAGCTCGAACCCGCCCGCCTGACCGGCGGCACGTTCACACTCAACAACTACGGGGTATTCGGGGTCGACGGATCGACTCCGATCATCAATCACCCCGAGGCGGCAATTTTGGGGATCGGACGCATCATCGACAAGCCGTGGGTGGTGAACGGCGAGTTGACCGTTCGTAAGGTCACTCAGATCTCGTTGAGCTTCGACCACCGCGTCTGTGACGGGGGCGAAGCAGGCGGATTCCTGAGGCTGTTCGGTGACTACATCGAGAACCCGATCCGCGTCCTGGGAAGGCTCTGATGACCAAGGCTCCGATGACAACTGCAGAACCCCACAGCGACGTCGTGATCCTCGGTGGAGGATCGGGCGGCTATGCCTGCGCCATCCGCGCCGCCCAACTCGGATTGTCGGTCACGCTGATCGAGGCGGACAAGGTCGGCGGAACGTGCCTGCACCGCGGATGCATCCCGACCAAGGCGCTGCTGCATTCCGCCGAGGTGGCCGACTCGGCACGCACCAGTGAGCAATTCGGAGTCCGGGCATCTTTTGACGGCATCGACATCGCGCAGGTGCACGACTACAAGAACGGGACAGTCGAGCGGCTGTACAGCGGTCTGCAAGGTTTGTTGGCGCAACACAAGATCACTATCGTCAACGGATACGGAACGTACGTCGGTGGGCGAAGCATCGACGTCGACGGAACCCGCTACACCGGAACATCACTCGTTCTGGCCACCGGCTCGTATCCGCGGGAACTCCCCGGCATCGAACTCGGCCGACGGATCGTCACCAGCGACCAGGCACTCGAACTCGACCGGGTGCCCACCAGCGCAACGGTACTCGGTGGCGGTGTCATCGGCGTCGAGTTCGCAAGCCTCTGGCGCTCGTTCGGCGCCGAAGTCACGATCGTCGAGGCACTCCCCCGACTGATCGCCGCCGAGGACCCGTGGTCGTCGAAGCAGCTGGAGCGGGCATACCGGAAACGTGGAATCGTCTGTAAGACAGACACAAAGGTCGATTTCGCGAAAGAAGCAGCCGGTTCCGTCCGCATCGAACTAAGCGACGGAACGATACTCGACACCGACCTACTGTTGGTCGCCGTCGGCCGCGGACCTCGCACGGACGGTAACGGTTTCGAAGAACGCGGAATCAGCCTCGACAAGGGATTTGTCGTCACCGACGAACGCCTCCGTACGTCCGTGGACGGTGTGTACGCGGTCGGCGACATCGTGCCCGGTCTTGCGTTGGCGCACCGAGGTTTCCAACAAGGAATCTTTGTGGCTGAACAGATTGCCGGCAAGGATCCGATACCGGTCGCCGAACACCTGATTCCTCGCGTGACGTACTCACATCCCGAAGTTGCATCGGTCGGACTCGACGAAGAGGCGGCGCGCACGCAGCACACCGACGTCTCCACCGTCATCTACGACCTGGCAGGTAACGGCAAGAGTCAGATCCTGCGAACTACCGGTGGAATCAAAGTGATTCGAAGCGGAACGAAAGGCCCTGTTGTCGGAGTTCACCTGGTGGGAGACCGCGTCGGCGAACTGATCGGTGAGGCGCAGTTGGCCGTTGCCTGGGAAGCACTTCCCGATGAAGTGGGGCGTTTCATCCACGCGCATCCCAGTCAGAACGAAGCGTTGGGCGAGGCCATGCTCGCACTCGCGGGAACACCACTGCACGCCCACAACTGATCCGGAGACAGAAAAGGAGATTCAATGAGTATCGACGACGAACTGCGCTGGGACGGTGAACTGACCGTCACACGCCATGATCGGGAGACCGGCACGACTTTCGTGATTCGAATCGACTCCACCCGTCTGGGACCGGCGTCGGGTGGCACGCGGGCCGCTCACTATCCCTCGATCGGCCACGCTCTGGCGGACGCCGGGAAGCTGGCCGGTGCAATGACTTTGAAGATGGCTGTCTCCGACCTGCCGATGGGTGGCGGGAAGTCGGTGATCGCACTGCCAGCACCGCGCAATCAGATCGACGCCGCAACCTGGTCTCGTATCCTCGGCATCCACGCCGAGAACATCGACAAGCTCGAAGGAAACTACTGGACTGGTCCTGACGTCAACACCAACTCTTCCGACATGGATCAGCTCAGCCGCACCACCAAATACGTCTTCGGGCGTTCGGTCGGCAACGGTGGCGCCGGTTCCAGCGCGCACGCCACCGCTCTGGGTGTGTTCGAAGCGATGAAGGCCACGGCGCGTCGCCGAGGACTCGGAACACTCGACGGCCGAACGGTACTGGTACAGGGGCTCGGCGCCGTCGGCGGCGACGTCGTCCGTCTCGCAGCGCAGGCTGGCGCACGTCTGCTGGTTGCCGATACGGACCCGCAGCGCCTCGAGGCGGCTTCTCTCGCGGGGCACACGGTCGTTCCTGCCGGCGAGGTCCTCCGAACACCGTGTGACCTCTTTGCCCCCTGCGCGATGGGAGGCATCATTGATTCCGCTGCGGCTGCGTCGATTCCGACTATGGCCGTGGCGGGCGCAGCAAACAACATCTTGACCGATGCCGCTGCCGGTGAGGTTCTGCGAGACCGCGGGGTTCTCTGTGCCCCTGATTTCGTCGCGAACGCAGGCGGAGCCTTTCACCTCGTGGGGCGAGAAGTCTTGGGGTGGAACGAAGACGACGTCGTCGAACGAACCCGCGGGATCGGTCGAACCTTGGACGAGGTGTACTCGTTGAGCGAGGAACGTGGCATCACTACCGAGGCCGCAGCGCTTATGCTCGCCCGGGCGCGGCTATCCCCCGCATCCACCGCCGCCGCCACATCCGCCGCCCCCGCTGCAGCTGCTGCCTCCCCCGCCTGAACCGCCACCGTCCGAACCCCCGCTACTTCCGCTGCCGTCGGCACCGATTCCGGCGGCGGAGGCCAAGGCGGGATTGATCATCAGCATCGCCGAACCGGCGAAGAGAGCAGCGGACATTCCCGCCAAACGCGGTCCGTAGGCGGAGAAGGCAGGCTTGTTGCGCGGGGACAGGTAGGCGTGTGCCGTGGTCAGTTCCGAACGTGCCGCCTTGCCAGAGGTGGTTCGATCGAAGTTGAGCCCGAGCAGCGGGATGCTGAACCCGGTGACGAGTACGGCGAGAATCAGAAACTCGACGGGCTTGTCGTTGTGCAGTCCGAAAGCAATGCGGACGATACCCACGGCCACCAGGATCTTCAGCGGAACTGTGGAGAGAAAGATTGAACGCCTGGCGCTGTCGGAGGTCAGGTATCCCCGGTCCGCCAAAGAGTTTCGTAGGCGAGCTGTTTCCACCGTCATACGCTCGGCGAGTTGGCGCCGACGATGGGGTAGAGCCTGCTGGGCCAGGCGCTGGTACACGGTGAGGGTGTACCAGTCCAGGGTCTCGTCGCCAGGGCCCAACGGGCGCAGGACAGCGCCGTCGGTGGTGATCAGGTCAGCGCTACGCAGGATTGCCAATGATGCTGCGATGGCGCGTGACTCGCCGGTGAGCATTCCGACTTCCGGAGGCGTCAGTTGCTCGGCGGAATACCCGTGCTCGGTTGAGTACCCGTGCCGGCGTGCCCGGATCATCAGACGCCACCCCAGAGTGAGAACCATGAGCGTGGCCGAAACGGCTATGTAGCCGTAGAGGAAATCCTCGCTGGGGATCCCCCAGGTGTCGGCTGCATGCGTGCTCATCCCCCACACCCCCCGCCGCCGCAACTGCTCCCACTGCCGCCACCGCCGTCCGAGCCGGATGATCCGGATGAGGAGCCACAACTGTAGTAGCTCGAACTTCCGCCACCCGGGCTGTACGCGGCGCCCGCAGCTACCGCTCCCGCCAGCGCCGGATCGATCAGAACCAGAGCGCCCGCACCGAAGAGCGCCGCCGACAGCCCGGCGAGCGAGGGACCGTAGCTCGTGTACGCGGGCCGCAGTTTCGGTGAGAGGTACGAGTTTTCGTGCTTGAGGCGTCGAAGCTCGCTGTCTCCCAAAGCTGTCCGACGACGCTTGATGCGAAGAAGTGGAATCATCAGAGCGAGAACGATGATGGTGAGGAGCAGGAACCCGACCGGCTTACCGCCGGCGATTCCGGCGACGAGACGGACTACGCCGAGAGCAATGACCGCCACGATCGGAACGGTCCGAAGGGCAGCGGTCAGACCGTCCTGCTGGCGTTGCAAATATCCCTCGTCGATCAACGTCGTACGTAGTTGTGCGAGTGCGACGTTCAGCCGTCCCATCAGACGCACCTGCCGCAGCGGGACCTTTCCGTTGCCGAGCCGCTTGTGCACCGTACGGGTGAACCAGTCGAGACGATTCTTGTCCTCCGCAGTGAGTGCCAGCTTGGTCTTGCCTTCGGTGCTGATCAGCTCGGCGCTGCGCAGAATAGCCATCGACGCCAGCACCGCTTGGTAGTCACTGGTCAAGGCACCGATCTCGGGAGGAGTGAGCGGCCGACGGACAGCGTCGACGACCACCGGTGACCGGCGCGCAGTCATTCGGCTGTACAGCGAGAGTCCGATCGCGACGGCAGCCGCCACCAGGTACCACTGAAGGAAAGTCTGGCTGGGGATCCCCCATGTATCCGTATGATCATGCATCGCACACCACCTCTCGATGAACTCCTGAGACAAGTCCAGTCTCTTTGTCCGACAACTGATGTCAGTATCGGGCCAGTGCCCGGAAAAGCGATATCCGGATGGCCATCGTCACCATTCCGTTACCGCCGAACTGGGGATTTACCGGCCGGTAGGTCGAAGCACGATCTCCGTGGGGTGTGCGTCGGACGGTGTTTCGACGGCAGTGAGTACGGCACGCGCCACAGTGGAGGCTTTCAGGAAGCGCTCAGGGTCGTACTCGTCGCCCTCACCCGCGACGATGTCGCGCTGCATGTCGGTGTCGATCCGTCCGGGGTGAATGGAGGTGACCCGAAGTGCCGGCTCTTCCAGGCGCAACGCATCTCCGAAAGCGCGCAGGCCGAACTTGCTGGCCGCATACGAGCCCCAACCGGCGTTGGCGCGCAGTCCGGCACCCGAATTGATCAGCACGACGTGACCTCCGGCCGCACGAAGCGCGGGCAGGAGAACCCGCGTGAGTTCGGCGACGGCGATGACGTTTGCCTCGAGGGTGCGTCGCCACTGATCGACCGAGGATTCCTCGATGGTTCCGATGTCGGCCACGCCGGCGTTGTGTACCAGCACGTCGAGCGTCGTGATGGACGAGGCGGCGGCGGCGACGGCGTCGTAGTCCGTGAGGTCGAGGGGTAGAGGCGTCGATCCGGGCAGTTCGGCGCAGATCGGCTCGAGGGCCTGCGCGGATCGTGCACCGAGCAGCAGGTCGTGTGTCGGCGCCAGTTCGCGTGCGATGGCAGCTCCGAGGCCGCGACTGGAACCGGTGATCAAGGCAGTAGGACGCATGGCCCGAGCCTATCGAGTGGAGATTGTTCGGCGAGACGAACTTGTGTATTTGTTTACCCACATATTAGAGTTCGACCATGACGACACGCGACGCGAAGAACTTCCGCCGCCTGGGAATTGCCGCCCTCGCCGCCCTGCTTCTGTCCAGCTGTTCTGCGGTGAGTTCTGGCTCCGACGACGACCGCCCGGTGGTGCTCACCACGTTCACCGTGCTGTCGGACATCGCCCAGAACGTTGCCGGCGATCATCTTCGCGTCGAGTCGATCACCAAGGCGGGGGCCGAAATTCACGGCTACGAGCCGACGCCCGGAGACATTCGGCGGGCGAGCGAAGCCGATCTGATCCTCGACAACGGCATGAACCTCGAGGCGTGGTTCGCGAAATTCGTCAACGGACTGGACGTGCCACACGTCGTGGTCAGCGACGGCGTCGAAGGCATTCCGATCGCCGGCGACGCGTATGCGGGCAAGCCCAATCCGCATGCATGGATGTCTCCGTTGAATACGCAGATCTACGTCGACAACATGGTGACTGCTTTCAGCGACCTCGACCCGGACAACGCCTCGGCATTTGCGGAGAACGGCGCGAAGTACAAGGCGGAACTGCAAGCAGTTCAGGACGGCCTGGTCAGTGGGCTGGCGGCATTGCCCGCAGGTCAGCGTGCACTCGTCAGTTGCGAGGGTGCGTTCTCCTATCTGGCCAGGGACGCGGGACTCAGCGAGGCGTACATCTGGCCGGTCAATGCCGAGCAGCAGGCGACGCCGCAGCAGATCATCGCCGCGATCGACTTCGTCCGAGCCAATTCCGTTCCCGCCGTCTTCTGCGAGTCGACGGTCTCGGATGCCCCCATGCAGCAGGTTGTCGGGGCGACCGGCGCGAAGTTCGGCGGAACGCTGTACGTCGATTCGCTGTCCGAAGCCGACGGTCCCGTGCCCACCTACCTGGACATGATTCGCCACGACACCGACGTCATCCTCGGCGGTCTGACCGGCGGTAAATCATGAACGAAGCCATTCGCGTCGAAAACGTCAGCGTTCACTACGGCGAGGTCCACGCACTGGACCACGTCGATCTGACATTGAATTCCGGAAGCGTCTGCGGACTGATCGGCATGAACGGTTCAGGAAAGTCGACTCTGTTCAAAGTGATCATGGGGATGATCAAGCCGGACCACGGTTCTGTCAGAATCGCCGGTCTCGACGCAGCCACTGCGCGCAAGAGCGGCCGCGTCGGATACGTGCCGCAGAGTGAAGACGTCGACTGGACCTTCCCGATCAGCGTCCGTGACGTCGTTATGATGGGCAGGTACGGCCACCTCGGATTCTTGCGACGTCCGCGGCGTGCAGATCGCGAGGCGGTGGCAGAGGCCCTCGAGCGGGTGGAACTCACCGAATTTGCGGATCGTCAGATCGGTCAGCTCTCAGGTGGTCAGAAGAAGCGCGCGTTCGTCGCACGCGGCATCGCGCAGGACGCGTCGATACTGCTGCTGGACGAGCCGTTTGCGGGCGTCGACAAGCGTTCCGAGGCAACGATTTCTACGCTACTACGAGAGTTGGCTTCCGACGGCCGGTCGATCTTGGTCTCGACCCACGATCTCCACGCTGTGCCGAAACTTTGCGACGAGGCGGTACTGCTCATGCGCAAGGTCCTGGTGCATTCCGACCCGGACACCGTGCTGCAACCGGAAAACCTCGCCCTGGCTTTCGGTCTCGACGTGATGGACAGGACCTGATCGATGAACCTCGTAGAACTCCTACTTGATCCTCTCCAGTACGGATTCATGGTGCGCGCGTTGGCCGTTGCGGTTGTGGCAGCGGTTGTCTGCGCGGTGCTCAGTTGTTGGTTGGTGCTCATCGGGTGGTCGTTGATGGGCGACGCCGTCTCGCACGCCGTGCTGCCGGGTGTTGTCCTCGCTTACGTCGTCGGCGCACCATTTGCCATCGGGGCCTTGATCTTCGGGTTGATCGCCGTAGCCCTGATCGGACTGATCCGTAACACCAGCCGCGTCAAGGAAGACGCCGCGATCGGTATCGTCTTCACGACTCTCTTTGCGTTCGGTTTGGTTCTCATCTCGGTGACCCCCAGCCAGACCGATCTCAACCACATCATTTTCGGCAACCTGCTGGGGGTGAGCTCGTCCGATCTTCTGCAGGTCGCGATACTCGGCGCGTTGGCGTTGAGCATTCTGTTGATCAAGCGTCGTGATCTGACGTTGTTCGCCTTCGACCCGATCCATGCGAACGCGATAGGTCTTTCGCCCAAGCGCCTGGGTGCGCTGCTACTCGGCGTCCTCGCACTCACGTCCGTTGTGGCGTTGCAAGCCGTCGGCGTCGTGCTGGTGGTGGCGATGCTGATCATCCCCGGCGCGACGGCCTACCTCCTCACCGACAAGTTTTCGCGGATGCTGGTGATAGCTCCCGTCGTTTCCGCAGTCTGCGCGATTGCCGGTATCTACGTCAGCTACTACCTCGACACGGCTTCCGGTGGCATGGTCGTCATGACGCAGGGCATCGTGTTCGCTCTGGTGTACCTGTTCAGCCCGTCGCAAGGGGTGATCGCGAAATGGACTTCGCAGCGGCGTAGGACCCGAGCGGAATACAGCGCCGCGGGGCGTACGAGCCTTCCTGATCGTTCGTCCAGTTAACAATCCGCTACCAAATCGGGTAGGTTCGTACGGGCATTCGTCACCACAACATTCCGGCCGCAACGATGCCGGCTGCAAGACGATCGGTGGTGACGCCTTGAACACCGATGGGTTCTTCGATGACGCAGTTCCGAGCGCGACGCACGTGGCTGGTTCTCGGCGTCGTTGTCGCGGTCATCGCTCTCGCCGGATCCGGGCTGCTCAGCCCACGAACTTCGGTTCTGGTGGACGATATCGCCCAGCTCGTCGGCGGAGCCACCGCAACTGCGGTCTGTTGGTGGACATCGCGGCGCTATCACGGCGTCGAGCGGCGTTGGCGAACTCTGATGGCTCTGGGTATGGCCGGCTGGACTCTCGGGATGTTCTTCTGGGCGTTCTACCGCTCGGTTCTCCACGTTCCACTTCCGTCGCCGTCGATCGCGGATATCGGTTTCTTCATGTTCCCGGTGTTCGCCGTGCCGGCGCTTCTGTCGTTGGTGCGTCAGTCGCCCCGGCGTGAGGCGATCGGTCCGATCCATCTCTGGCTCGTGCTGACGCTCGACGGTCTTGTCGTTGTCGGTGGATTGTTCATCCTCACGTGGACGACCGCCTTGGGCGCCGTCGTTCATACCGGTCCGACGGGATCTCTCGGGTTTCTTGTCGCGGTGATGTATCCGATCACCGACTTCGTCCTGATCGCCATGGTCTTGCTGATGGTCATCGGACCGAAGGCCGTTGCCGAGATCCGCGAACCGCTGACGTTCCTCGGGTGCGGGTTGGTGATGCTCTCCCTATCGGACAGCCTGTACGCGTACTTGGTGGCGATCGGCGCCGAGAGTATGCCGACCATCGCCGATGCCGGGTTCATCGCGGGGCCGCCGTTGATCGCCTTGGCGGCGCTGACGAAGCGAACCGAGCCTCGGAACCGCAACGCGCCGCAGCAGTGGCGAAGCGATCGGACTCAGTTGCTGCTGCCGTATCTGTTGATCGCGGTGATCGCGACGATCGTGACTGTTCAGGCGCTGATCGTCGGCAACCTCGATGCCGTGGTCGTGATACTCGGCGTCGGCGTGTTGGTTCTCGCGCTGGTGCGCCAAATACTCACGCTCCTCGAGAACGACGCGCTCCTTCAACAGATCTCCGCTGCCCAGGACGAGCTGAGGTACCGAGCACATCACGACCCACTCACCGAGCTTGCAAACCGGGCCGCGTTCGACGAACACTTTGCGAGCGCCATCGACGACAATCGCCAGACGAACTCCGATTGGGTGCTGATGCTTGTCGATCTGGACGACTTCAAACAGATCAACGATCGATACGGGCACCCGGCCGGCGACCGGTTACTGGTTGCTCTCACAGCACGTCTGCGCGAAGCGGTTCCCGAGGGTGCGTTTGTCGCCCGATTCGGTGGCGACGAGTTCACAGTGCTCCTGCAGGGCACGATCGACGACGCCGTCGTCGTGGCTCGCCGGATCGTCGACGCGCTCAGGTCCGATCAGACTGCAGACACATCGGTGTCGGTGGGTGCGAGCGTTGGTGTCGCGCATTTCGAGTCCGCGCAGTTCGAGTTCGGGGACGAACCGCTCAGCGCGCACACTCTTCTTCGCCAGGCCGATGCGGCGATGTACGAGGCGAAGAGAAGTGGGAAGGGCGCGGTCGTTGTCTACGGCGACCGTCGCAAATGGTTATCGCCGTAGTAGTGCGAAAATCGTTGCCGGTGAACCCGATCCGGCCTTGTTGATCGCACCACCGACAAGGATGCTGGCCCCGGTGGTTGGCAGGGCGGCAAGATTGTTCAAGTTCTCCAGGCTGATTCGATGCTTGTCGTACAGGATTGTCGAGACGGGGTAGGTTTCGTCGTTTCCGAGGTCGGGACCGAACGTGTCGGTTCCCAATGCTCCGCGGGTGCCCAAACGGCCGGTGTCTATCAGCCACCGCGCCGCGTCCACCGAGAAGCCGGGCTGGTGGGTGACGCCCTCGGCATCGGAGTTGGCATATTCTTCGCTACCCCAGCGCGATTCCCATCCGGTCCAGAGAACTACGGCCGCTCCATCGGGGATCTTGCCGTTGCGCGTTTCCCATTCCTGCAGGTCCGCGACCGTGAGCGCATAGTCCGAATCGGCGGCAGCCTTGTCCCGGATGTCGATCTTCACTGCGGGGAGGAAGAGGTCCGCCGGATCGAGTTGGTCGGCTGTGAGGCCGCCTTCCTGGAAGTGTGCGGGTGCGCCCCAATGCGTGCCCGTGTGCTCACCTTCCTTGACGTACTGGAGGTAGTAGCCGTCGTCTGCGATGGTGGCCGCTGTGTCGAGAGTGAACTCGGGGTCGCCTGGAAAAACCGGCGTCGTCGCCGGGTCGTTCACGTGTGAGAGCGAAACAACCGACAACTGTTCGTTCAACGGACTTGTTGCGTCTTGACTGCTTCCGGAACTGCTACCCATGTCGATCACCTGAGGTCCCGCTACCAGCGCCAGACCTGTGGCTGCGCGCTGAAGTAACTGCCGTCGTTTCATCGATCCCCCGCCAATTTGTCCGAATTGAGAGTGTTGCAATCACTTTCGCTCCTTGAACACTAGGACAGAACCTTAGGCTGCTGCGGACCATGACGACCACTCCACATCGCGGACAGCTATGACCCGTCCGTGCGGTCGGTGATCTACGTACTGCGGATACTTTGCGGCCAAAGCATCGATCGCGCTCTCGGACTCCTTGGTGCCGGGGTCGAGAACCTCCGCATGTCCGTCGACGCGGACCCACCAGAGCGCGGACCAGTCGTCGTCGTAATGATCGACCAGCAGGCTTGCGCGCCCCGTCTCGGTGATGTTCCGGAGCCTGCGAAGAGCGGTCGTGGTTTTCGGTTTGTGGTCGACACAGGAATAGACGGTGCCGCCGACCAAGACGAATACCAGCGGCACGATGTGCGGAACGCCGGCCGCATCTGCCGTTGCCAGGTGAGCCACCCGCGCGGCTTCAAATCGTGCTCTCGGGTCGTCCATATTCACAGCGTAAGGGGATCAAGGGTTGCCGCGAGCCGCTGCTGACGGAACAGTGGTCTCATGGAACCGGATGAAGCGCTTCGGGAGATCGCCTACTGGCTCGAACGATCACGCGCTGAAACGCACCGCGTCAAGGCCTATCGCCGAGCTGCGGAGGTCTTTTCAGGATTGTCCGACGAGCAGAAGGAGTCTCGCCGGAAAGCCGACAGTTGGAAGGCCCTCACCGGCATCGGGCCGAAGACTGCCACGATTATCGCTCAGTCGTACGACGGCATCCCCGAGTATCTCGAGGAACTGCGGGGGCAGGCTGAGCCCATCGGCGACAGCCCATTGCGACAAGCGCTGCGCGGCGACCTCCACACCCACTCCGACTGGTCCGATGGTGGAAGCCCCATCGAAGAGATGATGCGACGCGCAGCAGCACTCGGCCATGACTACTGCGCCCTCACCGATCATTCGCCTCGCCTCACAGTTGCAAACGGGCTGTCCGCGGAGCGCCTACGGTCTCAACTCGACGTGATAGCCGGGTTGAATGCCGAACTGGCTCCCTTCCGCATCCTCACGGGAATCGAGGTGGACATCCTCGAGGACGGTTCACTCGACCAGGATCCCGATCTGCTCGACGAACTCGACATCGTGGTGGCGAGCGTCCACTCCAAGCTGCGGTCCGAGCGTGAGGCGATGACCCGCAGAATGCTTGCTGCAGTGCGAAATCCGCGTGTCGATATTCTCGGACACTGCACCGGGCGTCTTGTCGAGGGTGCTCGCGGAACCCGGCCCGAGTCGCAGTTCGACGCGGAGAAAGTGTTCGAGGCCTGCCGCGAATCAGGCACAGCCGTTGAGATCAATTCCCGACCGGAGCGTCGTGACCCGCCTTCGCGTTTGATCGAGTTGGCCCGCGATCTCGATTGTCTTTTCTCCATCGACACTGACGCCCATGCCCCCGGTCAGCTGGCTTGGCAGGGCTACGGCTGTGACCGGGCCGAAAAGTGCGGCGTCGAAGCCGATCGGGTGATCAATACCTGGACCGCCGAAGATCTTTTGGAGTGGGCGGGCAATTGAGAGCACGCCGGAATGGGTCACCGAGGCGTGTGCTCGGTGACCTCCGGGTTCAGAGTCGTGTGGTGGAGCGGCGGGGTTTCCGGTCGGGGTCGATGCCTGGTGGTGGGATGAACCAGGGCAGGTGATCGGTGCCCATTCGGATTTCCCATTGTCCGGTGAATCCGGGTTTTCGGTGCATCAGGGTGTGGTGGGTTCGGCAGAGCAGGACCAGGTTGTCCATGACGGTTGGTCCTCCTTTGGCCCAGTGTTT
This sequence comes from Rhodococcus sp. SB1D, assembly GCF_048573875.1. Taxonomy (NCBI): domain Bacteria; kingdom Bacillati; phylum Actinomycetota; class Actinomycetes; order Mycobacteriales; family Nocardiaceae; genus Rhodococcus; species Rhodococcus sp. SB1D. The sequence goes on along the minus strand of NZ_JBMAIQ010000011.1, from coordinate 40 downwards.
GATGTGGTGGGCGTCGGTCCAGGCGGGGACGCAGTCGCAA